>JBPBPC010000036.1:0-478917 GCA_050954665.1 Janthinobacterium lividum | reverse complement strand
ACCGCCAATCGGCTACTAAAAATTAGGCTTTTTCGTAAATTATTGCCGCGCCTTGGCCCACGCCCACGCACATGGCGGCAAGGCCGTAGCGGGCCCCCTCGCGCCGCTGCATCTCGTGCAGCAGCGTGGCCGTGATGCGCGAGCCCGACGAGCCCAGTGGGTGCCCGATGGCGATGGAACCACCGTTCACGTTCATCTTTTCGGTGTCCATGCCCAGCTCGCGGATGCAGGCAATGGTCTGGGCCGCAAAGGCTTCGTTCAGCTCAATCAAGTCCATGTCGGCCAGCGTGAGGCCGGCGCGCGCCAGCACCTTGCGGATGGCCGTAATGGGCCCCAGGCCCATCACGGCGGGGTCGACGCCGACCACGGCCGAAGTCACCACCCGAGCCATGGGCTTGAGGTTGTAGCGTTTCAAAGCATCGTCGCTCACCATCAGCACGGCCGCCGCGCCGTCGTTGATGCCGGTCGAGTTGCCGGCCGTCACGGTGCCGCCATCGGGCTGAAACACGGGCTTGAGGGAAGCGAGCTTCTCCATGGTCGAAACGCGCGGCTGCTCGTCGGTGTCGAACAAAGCCGTGTCGCCGATGGGCTGGGGCAAGAACACGGGCACAATTTCTTTGCGGAAGCGCCCTTTCTCGGCCGCGCGGTGGTACTTGCGCTGGCTTTCGAAGGCAAACGCGTCCTGCTCTTCGCGGCTGACGTTGAACTGCTTGGCCACGTTCTCGGCCGTCTGCCCCATGTTGTAGGGGTGGTGCATCCGGTTCAGCTTGGGGTTGGTGAAGCGCGAACCCAGTGTGGTGTCGTGGGCCATGAAGTCGCGGGCGTAGGCCGTTTCCGACTTGGCCATCACGAACGGGGCCCGGGTCATGCTCTCCGAGCCACCGGCCAGGTAGACGTCGCCCTCACCGGCCTTGATGGCCCGCGAGGCGTCCATGATGCTCTGCAAGCCACTGGCGCACAAACGGTTTACCGTCACGCCGGGCACTGTAATAGGTAGCCCAGCCAGCAGCGCGGCCATGCGGGCCACGTTGCGGTTGTCTTCGCCGGCCTGGTTGGCGGCGCCCATGATAACGTCCTCAACGGCGTTTTTGTCGAGCGTGGGGTTGCGGCGCAGCAGCTCGCGCAGTACGAGCGCGGCCAGGTCGTCGGGGCGGACGCTGCTCAGCGCGCCGCCGAATTTTCCAATCGGGGTCCGCACCGCGTCCACGATGTAAGCACTTGGCATCAGCTAAGAAGATATAGTGGGGCGCGAAGCCCCCGGTACAGGCTAAATTTGCGGCCTGGCCCCGCGCGGGCCAGCCTCACAACCACAACGACAAAGATGATACAAAGAATCCAAAGCGTGTTTTTACTGCTGCTGGCCCTGTCCATGCTGGCCGTGCTGGCACTGCCCCTGTGGTCCAAAACTGACCCGATTAGCCACGCCAGCCTCACCCTCACGGCCTTCCAGCTGTACCGCGGGGCCTCACCCGACGCGGGCGCTGTAGTGGCCTCGGCCTGGCCCATCGGGGCGTTGGCGCTCACGGCAGCAGCCACGGCCATCTACGCCATTTTTCAGTACCGCCGCCGCGAAGTGCAGCTGCTTATGTGCTCGCTTAATTTGCTGCTGGTGGTGGCCACGCTGGGGGCCGCTTTCCTGTATTCAAGCCGCGCCGACGCCATGCTGAACGTGAAAATGGAGGGCCGTTACCTGGCCGGTTTCTACCTGCCCACCCTGGCGTTGGTGCTAAACCTGCTGGCCAGCCGCTACATCCGCCGCGACGAACGCCTCGTGCGCAGCATGGACCGCCTGCGCTAGGATTCTGTTTCGCTTTGTAAAAACTCGGCCCGTTGTTCTGCGCAGAGCAACGGGCCGAGTTTTTACAAAGCGCTCAAAGAGGACTAATTGCGCGGCAGCCCCAGCGCTTGCTGCACTTCCCGCGCGCTCGTTGGGAAGGTGAAGGCCTCGTACACGCGGTAGAAATTCTGGGTGTCTACCACATGGGCGTAACCAAATTTGGCCAGCTCTTGCTGCGATTTGTCATAGCTCAACGTCCGCACCAGGGCCGCTAAATCAGCTGAGCGTAGGCTGCTGCGCTCCAGGGCTTGGTGCGCAATATCGAGCCGTTGCTCGTCAAAGGCGCACCGGCTCAAGGCCTGTACGAGGTCAGCGGCATCGCGGGGGTTCAAGGGCGTCAAGTAGCTGCCGCCCGGGGCCGTCGAGCCGTAGCCTGGTCCAGTTGGGCCCGGGTAATTGGGTACGTTGCCGGGCGCAGGATAGTTAGGCGCATTGCCGGGGCCCGAATAATTGGGTGTGTTGCCCGGGGCTGGATAGTTGGGCATGTTGCCCGGCGTGGGGTAGCCACCCGGCCCTGTGGGTGGGTAAGCACCGCCGTAATTTCTACCGTTGGCGGTGCTGTTGTCGCCGTAAGGGCCTTGGTCGGGGCCGTAATCGTCGGCGCCAGGGGCCCATATGGGATAATCGTGGGGCAGCACGGGGCCCCGGCTCACCTGCCGCAATTGCGCCGGTCGGCCCGGGCGCTGCACCAGCACAAAGCTGGTTTCCAGGCCTGGCTCCAGCCACATGTTCACCCGCGAACGTTGCAGGCCCGCCACTGAGGGCACGCTGAATTCGGCCCAGTGCTGGCCCGGGGCCAGGTAGTCGAGGTGCAATGAACGCACCACCGGGGCTGCCAGCACCTGCCCGTCGAGCACGAGGCCAAACGGCACCCCGCGCTCCGACGTGATGTTGACGGCCGTGGGCGGCGGGCCAACGGGCTGGGCCTGGCCGGCACTGGCCAACCCGAAAGCGAGCCAGCCTGCAGCGGCAAGGGCAAAAAGCGTTTTCATAAAGGCGGGAATGAATAGGCAGCGAGGAGTTTCAGCCGCCTGCATTGCCTAAATCCAAACGCCGTGCCAGGGGAAAAATTTACCACCTGCTGGAGGCCCCGCCAACGAAAAGACCCAGCTGGTTAGGCTGGGTCTTTCATAAAAAACGCTTCCGGTGAGCCGCTTACTTGTCAATCCGCGTCACCTTAAATTCGGTGCGGCGGTTGCGCTGGTAGTCGGCTTCCGATTTGGGGTTGGCGATAATCGGGCGGGTTTCGCCGTAGCCGCGGGCCGTGATGCGGGTGCGCGCAATGCCTTTGCTCACGATGTAATCCACGGCTGCTTCGGCCCGCCGCTGCGAGAGCTTGAGGTTGTAGGCATCCTTGCCGCGCTGGTCGGTGTGCGAGCTCAGTTCAATGTTAATTTTCGGGTTGTCGGCCAGCGTCTGCACCAGCGTGTCGAGGCGGATGGCGGCGTCAGGCCGGATGTTAAACTTATCGTAGTCGTAGAAAATGTCCTTCACCTCGATGGCCTTGTTCACGATGATTTTACTCAGCGTAAGGGTCACCGGCAGCCGAATGTCGGTGTGCTGCTGCGTCAATTGGGACTGAGCGGGCTTCCGGCCCACGGTGGTTAGCGTGGCACGGGCCGTAAAGTCGCCGGCCCGATCGCTGATAAAAGCGTAACTAGTCGCCGAGTCGAGCGGGGCCGTAAACTTGCCATCGGGGCCCGTCAGCACGTCGGTTTTGCGGCCCTTGCTGTCGGTGATGGTCACCGTTTCGCCGGGCACTGGCGCGACGCTGTTTAACTTGGTGTCGCGCTCCAGCACGGTGCCGTCCACGAAAAAGTTGACCGTTTTCAGGGCTTTCTTCTTGTAGGCGTACAAGTCGTCGGAGCCCTTGCCGCCGGCGCGGTTCGAACTGAACACGCCCGTTTCAGCGGTCATCGGGAACGGAGCGAAGTCGTCGGCGGCGCTGTTCACATCGGGCCCCAAATTCACAGGCTTGCCGGCCTGCACCATGAAAACGTCGAGCTTGCCGTAGCCTGGCCGCCCGTCCGACGAGAAATACAGCGTGCCGTCGGGCGCCACGCCGGGGAAGTTGTCGTTGCCGGCCGTGTTGATGGCGTCGCCCAGGTTTTCGGCCGCCGAAAAGCGTCCGTTGGGGCCCAGCGTGGCCTTGAATAAATCGTTGCCGCCCAGCCCGCTGCGGCGGCCCGAGGCGAAGTACAGTGTCACGCCGTCGGGCGCAAACACCGGCGCGAAATCATCCGCCGTGCGGTCGTTGATGTTGGCCAGGATGGGCTCGGTCCAAACGCCGGCCTTGAAGTACGAAATCCACAAATCGACGCTCAGGTAGCCTTTTTTGCTGCCGTCGTTCGAGCGGGCAAAAACCACCGTTTTGCCGTCGGGTGTGTAGGTGGCGCTGGCCTCGAGGCGGCCGGGCGAGTTGAAGGGCCCCGCGAGCGGCGCCACGGCGCCGCCGGTCATGGCCGTGGCGTCGGCGAAACGAACGGCGTAGAGATCGGTGAAATTTTCGCCGTTGCCGAGGTACTTCTTGCCACTGCGCCCCGAGGCAAACACGAACTCCTTGGTGTCGGGCTTCACGGTGGCCCCAAATTCCGACGCCGCTGTGTTTAGCGAGTCAAGCGGGTGCACGTCGTAGCCGCTGGCCTGGCCTACCAAGGCCTTGCTGGCCAGCGCGTTCTTGGCATCGGTTTCGGCGCGGGCGGCCAGGGTGCGGTTGGTGCCGCTGGTGGCATAGGCGCTGAACTGGGCCGCAGCCTCGTCAAACTTGCCGTTGGCGCGCAATGCTTCGGCGTAATGGAAGCCAGCGTCGGGGGCGCGCACCTTGCCGTCGAGCGCCGCTTTATAAAACGGCTCGGCTTGCTCGACGCGGTTGGACAAGCGGTAAGCTTCGGCGATGCGATAGTTGGCCATCGGCGCCGTTTTGCCCTTGGCTACCTGCGCTTTATAAAGGCCAATGGCCGTTTCGTACTCGCCGCGGGCGAAGCGTTTGTCGGCTTTGCTGCTCGTAGCGCAGCCACTCAACAGCGTGGCCGAGCCAGCCGCCGCGCAAACGAATAAGAGGTGTCTCATGGGCAAAGGAAGGGGGCGGCCCCGGGCGGCCCGTTTGGGCGTCGTTTTGGGTTAGCAATAATACTACGTTTCCGCAGGGTTTAGGCTGGTGTGGGGGCCCCAATTGGCCCAGCAGGGGTGGGTGCAAAATAGCGCGCCAGCCATGTGCGGCCAGCTGGGGCGGGCCACCGGGCCTCCAGTTCGGCTTTGGTGGCCACGGTGTTATCAAAATAAGGCGTGTCGGGGCCCAGCGTGCCAGCGGCCACGGCGGCCTTCAAAGCGCGGCGCTCCAGCAAATCCAAACCGGCGGGGCCCGCAAAGGCCAAGTGTGCCTTGTCCAACAAGCTCAAGCCCAAAGCCGTTTCCAACTCGTGCACGAAGCGCACCGACGCGTCAATGGAGCAGCCGCTGGCCCCCGCCACTGCTTCGTCGAGCCCAATAACCAAGAATTGCCGGTGCCGAAACTCAACTGCTGCGCGCAGGGCGCCGCCGTGGCTGGTCCAAGCGGTGGCAAACTGAGCCAAATGGGACCCCGCAGTAGCTAATTCAGCATCGGTCAAGGGCCGGTTGGCTTGGTAAATCCAAACCCGCGCGGTGGGGGGCAAAGCGGCGAAAGTCACGTTCATAGGAGCGCAGGGGTTGCGGGTGGCACGGCCGGCAAAGGTCGCACGGTTCACCCAATGGCGGCGGATGCTTCCGAACCAAAAAAACCGGCCCGAAGTTGCCGCCGCTGCACCGAAGTGCAGCCGTTCAGTCGCCAGTCGACCGCTTGCAATCGGCGAACCGGCGGCTACGCGTTGATGCCTTCGGCCGAAGCCACTAACTCGGCCAGGTCGAACACCTGCACCTTGCTTTCCTGCTCCTTGTTTTTCACGCCGTCGCTCATCATCGTCATGCAAAACGGGCACGACACGGCGATGATGCTGCCCTGCAAATCGTGGGGCCCTGGGGCGGCGGTTTCGGTTTCCACGCCGCCCAGGTTGGCCAGCGCGGCGGCGGCGCCGCTCAGCGTAGCCAAGGCTTCTTCGGTGCGCTCGATGTTGATTTCCTTTTTGCCGGGCTCGGCTTCCTTCCACATTTGGGCCCCGCCGGCGCCGCAGCACAGGCCGTTGGCGCGGCTGCGCTTCATCTCCACCAAGTCGGCGTCGAGGGCAGCCAGCACGTCGCGCGGTGCCTCGTAAATGTTGTTGGCCCGGCCCAGGTAGCACGAGTCGTGAAAGGTGATGCGGCGGCCCTTGAAACTCTCGCCCCCGCTCACGCCTACTTTGCCTTCGTTGATGAGCTGCTGCAAAAACGTGCTGTGGTGAATCACCTCGTACTCTCCACCCAGCGCCGGGTACTCGTTTTTAATCGTGTTAAAGCAGTGGGGGCAGGCCGTGACGATTTTCTTGATGCCGTAGCCATTCAGCGTCGTGATATTTTGCATGGCCTGCATCTGGAACAAGAACTCGTTGCCGGCCCGCTTGGCGGGGTCGCCGGTGCACGATTCTTCCAAGCCCAACACCGCGTAGTTAGTGCCCACGTGGTCGAGGATGCGCGCAAAGGCCCGCGTTACGCGCTTGTAGCGGTCGTCGAAAGCCCCGGCGCAACCCACCCAAAACAGGATTTCGGGCGACTCGTTGCGGGCCGCTAGGTCGGCCATTACGGGAACGGTGATCTGGCGCGGGGCTGGGGCAGTTTCGGGCAGCATAGAAGCAGAAAAGGCGGACGGGCCAGGGGGCCCAGAGCAGGTAAGTATTAATGCGCGTAGAGGCGCCGGGTGTTGGTGTCGGGGGCCCCACCGGGCTGGGCGCGGGCGGCGCGGGCCTGGCGGCGGGCCACTTCAAACGCTTCGGCAGGCCCTTCAAGGTACTGCCGGAACGTGGCCACCGGTGGGCTGGGGCGTACGGCAGCAGGCGTAGTAAATCCCGCGGATGAATCAGTCGAAGCGGCGGATTGCGAGGAATCGGTGGGCTTTTGCATGGCGCAGAACGGAAAAAAGGTGGGATTTTTAACTGCCAGGCCAGCCGCGCGCACGCAGCTACACCGCAGCGGGCACTGGAGTAGGGCCTTTTACGTACAAATCGTCGGCCCAGTTGAAGCGGTCGGACGGCGAAAAGGCCCACGGGGCCCCGTTGTTTTCAATGTTCGAAAACATGACGTTGAGCGAGTTTGGGGCCGCTGACTCTTCGAGCACTAAAAAGCGGCGCATTTCGATGATGCTTTCGAGCGGGTTAATGTTCACAGGGCAGCTTTCCACGCAGGCGTTGCAGGTGGTACAAGCCCACAGTTCTTCGGGCGTCACCTTGCCGCGCAGCAACGTGGCGTTGGCCAGGTCCGTCACGGGCTCGTGCTTGGCCTCGGCGCCGTAAACATTGGGCCGAAAAATGAGCGGCGAATTGTATTTCTCCTCCACCCGGTCGCGGGTGTCCATGATGATCTTGCGGGGCGAGAGCAGCTTGCCCGTCAAGTTGGCCGGGCACACCGAGGTGCAGCGGCCGCACTCGGTACAGGAGTAGGCGTTCAGCAGGCTGGTCCAGGGCAGGTCGTCCACGTCCTTGGCGCCGAAGGGCGTGGGGGCCAGGAATGAGCCGTCGGGGCCCACCGGCGCGGCGGGCACCTCGTAGCCTGGGTCCATCATGGCCTTCACCTCGTGGGTGATGCTCTCCACGTTCGAAAACTGCCCCTGCGGCACCAGGCGTGAGTACCACACGTTGGGGAACGCCAGGATGATGTGGAAATGCTTGGAGCTGGGCAAGTAATTCAAAAACAGCAAGATGCCTGTGATGTGCAGCCACCAGCCCCAGCGCTCCAACACGTGCAGCGTGCCCACATTGGTAGGCAACAGCCCCACCAGCA
The DNA here is from genome assembly GCA_050954665.1 of Janthinobacterium lividum. Classification (GTDB taxonomy): domain Bacteria; phylum Bacteroidota; class Bacteroidia; order Cytophagales; family Hymenobacteraceae; genus Hymenobacter. The sequence goes on along the minus strand of JBPBPC010000036.1, from coordinate 471,194 downwards.
AGTTGCTGATGGGAAAGGTGCCGGGCAGGTCTTCGCCGCGCATCTGGTGCAGCTTCAGGTCGGCCGTGTTCATAAAAAACAGGGCCACCATCAGCACCACTTCGATGTAGAGAATAATGTTGGCGTCGAGCTTGGGCCACATCCGCAGTTCGGGGCCCGTGAAGCGCTTGAGCGGCGGGTGGCGGTTGCGCCGCCACCAAAAAGCGGCCACCGCCACAATCACCAGCGCCGCCAGCACTTCGTTGGTGGCCATCAGCGCATTGTACACGGGCCCCAGGAATTGGAGTGAGCGGTGAAACCCGAAAATGTTGCCAAATAGCCCGTCGATGATGATTTCAACCACCTCGATGTTGATGACCAAGAAGCCCACGTACACCACCAAGTGGAGCAGCGCTGGGGTGAGGCGCTTGAACATTTTTTGCTGCCCAAAGGCCACAAGCAGGGTTTTGCGTAGGCGCTCGGCCGGGTGGCCACCCATGTCCCGGTCGCGCCCGACGAGGACGTTGGCCCGAATTTTCCGAACCTGCCAGGCAAACAGGCCGAACGCGGCCACTAGTAGCAGCGCAAAAAGAATGGATTGCAACATAGCAGTAAATATAACCAACCGGTACCAGTTGGGCTCACAATTTAGTAGGCATGCCGAACAAAATACAATTGGCTGAAGCCCTGGTTCATTTTTTTTATTGAAACTCTTGCGCCCTAGTCCTGCCTGCTTACCTTTGCGGTCCCGAAGCCAAAGAAGTTGGCTTCGGGACATGGCAACATAGCTCAGTTGGTAGAGCACAGCACTGAAAATGCTGGTGTCGTTGGTTCGATTCCAACTGTTGCCACTTCTCCGAAAGCCCGTAGCGTTCTGCTGCGGGCTTTTTTTATGCCCGCTAGGGGCCCAGAATCAAGCCGATAGAGGTGGGAAGAGCAGAAAAGAACACCGGGCCGCAATCCAGCGGGCGCGGCCTCGGCGTAAGAGAGCTATCAATATCAGCACCCCATTTTATCTAGCTAATATATTGAAAAATAGCCTTTTATACCTGGCTAAAGTTGTGCTTTTAAGCGCCGGTATTTCAACTGCTGCCTCGGCTCAAGCCATGATGACCCCCGGCACCGTGATGGTGGGCGGGATGGCTATGTACCCCGACAAAAACATTGTTGAGAACGCCGTAAATTCCAAGGACCATACCACTCTGGTAGCTGCTGTGAAGGCTGCTGGTCTCGTGGAAACCCTAAGCGGCAAAGGCCCCTTCACTGTGTTCGCCTCCACCAACTAAGCCTTCAACAAGCTGCCCGCTGGCATCGTAGAAACCTTGGTGAAGCCCGAAAGCAAAGCCACGCTAACCAAAATCCTGACTTACCACGTGGTAGCCGGCAACATGACGGCGGCTAAAATTAAGTCGGCCATCAAAGCCGGCAAGGGCATGGCTACCCTCAAAATCGTAAGCGGTGGCACCCTGACTGCTATGATGAATGGCCCAGAAAACATCGTGCTGAAGGACGAGAAGGGGGGTATTTCGACCTGCGACGTGATCCAGAGCAACGGCGTGATCCACGTTATCGATAGCGTGCTGATGCCTTAATTCGGGCGAATTTGCTTGAAAGTAAAACCCCGTTGGCTTTACGCCAGCGGGGTTTTTATGGCGGGCTATGGCCCACTAATGGCAATTTTGCTCGTAAGCCGCCCCGGCGAAAGCGTAGCCCAACTCCAGCGACCGCCGAAAAAATTCGCACGCCGCTGGGGCGTCGCCCAAGTGCTGAGCTAAGCGGCCGAGCAAGAAAAGCGTCTGGCCATCGTGCGGGCGGGCCAGCAAGGCGGCTTCGTAGGCGGAGCGGGCCTCGGGGTAGCGGCCCAGGGTGGCCAGGGCCAGGCCACGCAGTTGCGCGGCCCGCCAGGGCCCTGGCTGCCCAGTGGCTTGTGCTTGGGCCAGGCTGCGGTCAAAATCGGCCAAGGCAGCGGCGGGACGGCGCAAGTCAAGCAGGCGGTCTTGGCCCCGGGCCAACCAAGCAGCGCTAAGGGTAGAATCGAGGGCTAGGGCCCTAGAATATTCCGCGTCGGCCCGCGGGGGGTGGCCCAGCGCGGTTTCGCAGCGGCCGAGGTAGTAGCAAAGTTGGGCCGCCACGGCGGGCGGATTCTTCTGCAGCAGCGCGGCTTGAAAATCGGCGCGGGCCGATGCGGGGTCATGAATCACCAGGAAGCGTAGTTCGCCGCGGCGGCGCAGGGCCCCTGCAGCGTCGGGGCGAAAATCGAGCGTTTGGCTGAACTCCGAATAAGCCGCGGTGAAGTCCCCACGCACATACGCAGCCAGGCCGTCGCGGTAGTGGGCGTTGGCTGTTACGCGGTCCATCGTAGCCTTCACCGACAAGCTAAACAACGCCGCTGCAGCCAAAAAGGCCAACGTCAGCAGCCAGTCGCGCCGCACGAAGCGCACGCGCTGGCGCGGAATACTTTGGTAATGGCGCTCGCGGCTGCCGGCGGGCGGGCGTGTACGCAACGGAGCAGGCGGTGGCATGGGCACTCCGTACACGTGCTGGCCGGCGGGGCGGTACTGCTGGCGGCGGCGCTCGTCGTCGGCGCGGCGGGTGGCTTGGGCCAACTGGAAATCATACGTCGCGCGTCGGCCGGCGTCGCCCAGTACGCGGTAAGCCAGGGCCACGGCTTTGAACTGCTCTTCGTAGCGCACGTCGCCACCGTGCTTGTCGGGGTGGTAACGCACCACCAATTGCCGGTAGGCGCGCTTTACGTCGGCGGCCGACGCGGTGGGGGCAACGCCCAGCACTTGGTAATGGGTTTGGCTCACGAGAAAACTAGAAGCGGAACGGGGCCCACGGCTCCCACGGCCCGCTAAACAGCAAAATAACCGGCGGAGTTGCGGCCCCGCTCAGCGCAAAAGTCAGCCCTGGATGGCAGTTTTGCGTAGAAGTGGCCGGTGCCGCCCGCAGGCACCGGGTATTCGCTATTTCCTGTTTTCCCTCCCGCACCTATGGCCCACGACGACCATTCCTCCGCCCCGCGTCCCGAGACTCTCATCAGTAACCTCACTGGCTACCTCGACACCCGTATCGACTTGATCCGTTTGGAGTTGCAGCATCGTGTCAATGGTTTGTTTGTCAACGTATTGCATGGCGTATTTTTAGCCTTCTTCGGGCTGATGTTCTTCTTATTTATCAACCTGTACGCCGCGCTGGCCCTAAACGACGTGTTTGAAAGCCCTTCGCTGGGCTTCGCGGCCGTGGCTGGTTTTTATTTGCTGTTGCTGGTGCTGGTACTGGTGGGCGTCGACAAGAAAGCGTTTCAAGGCTTGGCCGATAAAACGCTGAAAGACACCATTTACAAATCGGACAAGCACTAACACCCGCCTCTTCCCCATTCTTTCGCCATGAGTGACCTGCACAACCCGCTTTTTGACAGCGAGAAAGAGTTTTTGGAGCAAAAAAAGCTTGAGTACGAGCGTGCTCTGCGCGGCGACGTCGAGCAGATAAAAGAAAAAACAGTGCAAGTGGGTAAGGTGGCCCTAGCTGGCGCCGGCCTTGCTGGTAGTATGTGGCTGATTACCCGTCTGTTTAGTAGCCGTAAGCCCAAGCCCCGCAGCTTTGACAATGAGAGCGACTTTGTAGCGCCGCCCAAAGCTAAAAAGGACAAAAAGAGGGCCCCGGACCCCAATGCACCCAAATCGGCGGCAGCTTCGGCAGCAGTGTTCCAAGATGTGCTGGGCTTCGACGCGCCTCCGAAGGGCCCCGTGGCGCGGCCCACAGCTCACGAGCCCGACCCATTCGAACCCCAGCCAGCTGTGCTAGGCCCTAAAAATACATTCCCTCGGCCGGAGCCCACACCTAAAAAAGCTGCTTCTGCAAAACCGGCAGCAACCAAGAAGTCATGGTTTAAATCGGAGGCAGCCGGCACACTGGGCTCATTAGCAAAGGCTGCGTGGCAGTCGGATGTGGCTCGGGGCTTGATTTCGCAGGCCGCAGCAGCAGGCGTAGCAGCGCTGGTGGGCCACAAGGCCGTGAAATCGGCTGTGGAGGATGCACAAGCGCTCAAAAATCCCGACCTTGCAGCCCGCGCCGACGCGGCTGCCGCTGGTGCGGGGGCCGCGGGGCCGTTTTCCCCCGCTCAGCCCAGCACTTCGGATGCGCCCCGCCAGCACCCTGCTTGATTCGTTTATTGCCCACCGGCAGCACGGCCGTAAATCGCTAGCTGTACTACTAGATCCGGATGATTTTACCGAAACCAGCCTGCTTGATCTTCTAGCTCGCGCAGCAAAGAATCCTGTTGATTACTTTTTTGTGGGGGGCAGCTTGGTGTTGAGTGAGCACCAAGCTGCCCTTCTAGCATTGCTAAAGGCCCATAGCTCGGTACCAGTGGTGCTATTCCCCAGCCATAGCCTGCACTTGGAGGGCCCCGCAGATGGCTTGCTGTTGCTTTCGCTCATTTCGGGCCGAAACCCCGAGTTCCTCATTGGGCAGCACGTGATAGCGGCCCCGCGCCTGCGCGCCAGCGGGCTAGAGTTGTTGCCTACCGGTTACTTACTTGTAGATAGTGGCCAGCCCACCACGGCCTCGTACATGAGTGGCACCGCCCCACTGCCGCGCGACAAGCCCGGCATTGCCGCCACCACGGCCCTGGCTGGCGAGCAATTAGGCCTGCGCCTCACCTACCTTGACGGTGGCAGCGGGGCCCTACACCCCGTGTCCAGGGCCATGATTGCTGCTGTGCGCGCCACGGTGACTACGCCCCTAATTGTGGGCGGGGGCCTTAATACTGCTGAGAAAATTACGGCCGCCCTAACTGCTGGGGCCGACGTGGTGGTGGTAGGCAACCGCATTGCTGAGGCACCGGAATTCTTGATTGCCGCTGTAGCCGCTGTGCGCGGGGCTGCAGTAGTAGCTTAAAAATTCTTGTCGCATTTTTTGGACTTGCGCTGCTATACACCGACTACCAGTAATCCTCGGGGCCCTACTGCGCGGGCTGCTGGCTCAAAAAGCAGCAGGGACCCCACAGCGCTACTGGCTATGGGGTCCCTGCTATACAGTGTTTTACTGCAACCGATTGCCCGGCGATACTAAATGTTCATGGCTGACTCGCGGCGACGCATCTTACCAGCTGGGATGCCGAACATCATCTTGAAACGGCGACAGAAATAAGCCGTGTCTTTGTAGCCCACGTCTTTACCGATTTCGCGGATGCTCTTTTTGGTGGTGCGCAGCAGGAACACCGCGCGCTCCATGCGCTGGTACTCAATGTAGTCCTGTGGGTTGATGTTGGTCAGCATCTTGAAATACTGGCCCACGTAGTCCTCGCTCACGTTGGCCACGCCGCTGAGAACCTTGTTCGACAAATCGCCGCCGAGGTGTTCTTTGATGTAATTGAATAGGTCAATCAGGCGTGGGTCCTTAAAGTAGGTGCTGTTAGTGGCCAGTTGCTCCACAAACATGTTGTTTTGCAGCACGTAGCGCACTACCTCCACTACTAGGTTTTCGGTGTAGATACTGATGAGCCGTTCGCGGCCGGGTAGGTCCTGGATGCTCTCTTCGACCACCTGCTTGATCAGGTTGGCCATCTTTTCGTTCTTGCTGATGAGAAACGCCGGCACGTCGAGCGACGCGAAGAAGTTTACCGAATCGAACACCTTGGCGTCGAAGCTTACAAAGCTGTGGCTTTGCTCAGCGTCGCCAATTAAGTCGATGTGGTCGTTGGAAGAGAAAAACTTGTCTTTGTTAGTAATCAGGTCGTCGTTGGTGATAACGCGGCCGCCCGGCTCGTTGCCGTAGCCCACGCGCGTGGCCCGGCCGCCGGGCACGAACAACATTTCGCCTTCTTCGACCACGTGCGAGTCTTCGCCGAAGGAAACGCGTCCTTTATGCAATAGGATAAGGGTGTTGCCGACATCATAAGAATTGCGCACGGTAAAGGGCTGCTGCAACACCAGATTCTTGGATTTGATGTAGCGGACACCTAATGATTCAATGACTTTATTGTAATCTTCCATTTTAAAATATCCTTGTGGGGCGGTTAGTTAGTGTAGTTCTAATGCAAATTCTAGTAAATGATACAATCCGAGTACAATACAACAGATAAACAGCGAGAAAAACTAAAAACCCAGCCTTTTTTTAGCTGGGTTTTGTGCAAATAATCTGAAAATGTGGCAATTCGCTCTATTTGAGGATTTCCCGCGAGATTACAATTTTCTGAATCTCAGAAGTTCCCTCGTAAATCTGGGTGATTTTGGCGTCGCGCATGAAGCGTTCGACGTGGTATTCCTTCACAAAGCCGTACCCACCATGAATTTGCACAGCTTCCACGGTTACATCCATCGCCGTTTTTGACGCGAAGAGCTTCGCCATGGCCCCGGATTTAGCATAATCGGCGTGGCGGTCTTTATCGGCGGCGGCTTGCAGGCACAATAGGCGCGCCGCGTCGATATTGGTGGCCATGTCCGCCAGCTTAAATTGGATTGCTTGGTGCTGAGCAATCGCTACACCAAAAGCTTTGCGCTCCTTAGCATACTTCAGGCTCAGTTCCAGGGCCCCCGAGGCGATGCCCAGGGCCTGCGCCGCGATGCCGATGCGGCCCCCGGCCAACACTTGCATGGCGAACTTGAAACCAAAACCGTCGGCCCCAATGCGGTTTTCCTTGGGCACTTTCACGTCGGTAAACATCAGCGAGCAAGTATCGGAGCCCCGAATGCCGAGCTTATTTTCTTTGGGGCCCTGGATAAAGCCAGGCATATCCTTGTCCACGATCAACACGTTGATGCCACGCGACTTCAGTTCAGGATTGGTTTGGGCGATGACGAGGTACATCGAGGCAGTGGTGCCGTTGGTAATCCAGTTCTTGGTGCCGTTCAGCAGGTAATGGTCGCCCTTGTCTTCGGCGGTGGTGCGCTGGCTGGTGGCGTCGGAGCCGGCCTCGGGCTCGCTCAGGGCGAAGGCACCGACGATCTCGCCCGAGCACAGGCGGGGCAGGTACTTCTGCTTCTGTTCTTCGGTGCCGTACTGCTCCAGGCCCCAGCACACAAGCGAGTTGTTGACACTCATGATGACCGAGCACGAGGCGTCGACCTTACTGATTTCCTCCATTGCCAGCACGTAGCTGATGGTGTCGAGGCCACTGCCGCCGTATTCGGGGCTCACCATCATGCCCATGAAGCCCAGCTCGCCCATCTTCTTGACCTGTGCGGCGGGGAATTTTTGGTGCTCGTCGCGCTCAATCACGCCAGCCCACAGTTCGGACTGGGCAAAGTCCCGGGCCGCATCACGCACGGCCAATTGCTCTTCGCTGAGTTGGTAAATAGAGGAAGTGACGTCGGGTAGCATAGGGTAAGCGGCCGGGGGCCTGGTATGGAAATGAATGGATAAAAAAACCCAAAAATACGCGGTAGGTCGCCCTTTGGCGATACTAAGTTACAAAACGCGGGGAATGTAGTAGGCACGCCGAACAATTTTGGAAATCGATTGCGCGTTTTGCCATTACATTTAAGGCCTGGAATCAATAACTACTACCTGTTTCTCTTTTTTACGATGCTAAAAACTTTACTTCTCGCAAGCGGGGCCCTACTGGGCAGTGCCGCTACGGCCGCGGCTAGTGGCTTCCAAGTGAACCTAGGCGGGCAGCAAAACATTGGCATGGGCGGCGTGGGCGTGGGCCTCTCGCTCGACCAGGCGGCCATGTTTTACAACCCCGGGGCCCTGGCCATGGTGCGCGCCAACGGCGTGCAAGTAGGCGCCAACTTTGCCTTGGCGCGGGGTGCCTATACGAGCGAGAATGGGGGCGCCCAGCGCGATTTGCAGCACTTGCTGGTGACGCCTTTCAACTTCTACGCGGCGTTTGGCAAGGAAGGTAAGTACAAGTTTGGCGTGGGCGTGTACACGCCCTACGGCAGCCAGTTGCGCTACGCTGACAACTGGGAAGGCCGCTATAGCCTGACGGAGATCAACTTGCAGTCGGTATACGTGCAGCCCACGTTCTCCTACGCGTTTTCGCCGCAGTTCAGCGTGGGCGTGGGCGTGACCATGCTGGCCTACGGCTCGGTAAACTTGCAGCGTGACTTACCCTTGCCTACGGGCCCCGGCCACCTCACCCTCGACGGCACCACCAAGTTTCGGGCGGGCGTCAATGCCGGCCTGTTCTTTAAGCCCAGCGACAAGCTGAGCTTCGGTATTAGCTACCGCTCGAAAATAGACGCCCACGTGCAGGGCGGCAGCGTGAGCTACGCCGGCCTGCCCACCGGGGCCTCGGCCGCTGCCATCAACCGCAGCTTCACGGCCACCAGCTTCGACGCCACGCTGCCACTGCCGGCCATGGCGTCGGTGGGCATTGGCATCATGCCCACCGATAAATTGACCATCGGCCTCGACGCTTCCCTCGTATTTTGGAGTGCCTACCGCACCCTCGACTTTGCGTTCTCGGGCAATAATGGCAACGCCGGTACTGCCACCGCTGCCAACACCGGCTTGGTGGGCGGCAACAGCACCAGCACCTCGAAGCGCTACTACCAGGACGCGCTGGCTTTCCGCGTGGGCGGCCAGTACAAAGCCACCGACCAACTGATTCTGCGCCTGGGCTCGGCGTATGATTTTGCAGCGGTGAAAGACGGCTACGTGACGCCAGAAACGCCCGACGCCGACCGCTACGTTGCCACCGCTGGCCTCACCTACCAACCCAACCCGCACCTGGGTATTGACGCCTCGTTCCAGTTTGAGCGCTTCGCCAAGCGCAGCCAGTCGCAAGCCGACCTGCTGAACAACGGCACCACCGACCGTGTGGCCGGTACCTACCGCACCGACATCTTCATTCCCGGAATTGGGGTGCGCTACTCGTTCTAACGCTTTCCTCATTCGCTACAAGCATAAGCACTTATGAACCGGATATTTAAGCATTCTGCACCGGCCCTGGGCCTGCTGGGCCTGGCGCTGGGCGGCTGCCAGCCCAACATCGACGCGCCCGCGGCGGCGGCCGGCTCGGCCGACTTTACCAGCTACGTGGCCGTGGGTAACTCGCTCACGTCGGGCTACTCCGACGGGGGCCTCTACAACGAGGCGCAGGCTACGTCGTACCCTGCCATCCTGGCCCAGCAATTCGCCAAAACTGGCAAGGGCCCCACTAGCTTTGTGCAGCCCGCGTTTGCCCCCGCCCAAGAAGATGGCTCGGGCCACATTAAGCTGCAAGTGGTGAACGGGGCTCTGGCGCCGGTAGTGCCCTCGGCGGCCAACAGCTTCCTGGGCGAGAAGCTGGCCCTTACTGGCGCCCAGTTGGTTAGTGGCCAGTTCCAGCTGGCGGCTTATAGCGGCGCCCAGCCCGACAACTTGGGCGTGCCCGGCATTTCGGTGCTGAGCAGCTTATCGGCGCTCACCAACGGGTTGGCGCCCTACGGGTTGCTCAACCCGTTTTATGAACGCCTGCTCACGGCGGCTGAAAAGCCCAGCAAGGATTACGTGACGTACATCGGCCAGAAAACGCCGACTTTCTTTACCTGCTGGATGGGCAACAACGACGTACTGACTTACGCCTCCAACGGCGGGGTGGCCAATGCGGCCGACCCTTTCAGCAACCTCACCGATACCACGCGCTTTGGCATCGGCTACCGGGCCATTTTGGGCACTATATCGAAAAGGGGCACGGTGGCCGGCGTTGTGGCCAATATTCCGAATGTGACCGGCATTCCGTACTTCACTACTGTGCCGGTAGCCACCGTTATTGCGAGTATTAAGGCTAACCCGCAATTGCCCAACGCTGCCGCGGCCAGCCTGTATATCACTACAGGTACTGGTACCGTGCGCGTGGCCACCTCGGCAGACCTATTGACCCTCACAGCCCAGGCAGTTATTGGTGCCGCCAGCGGCACGGCCAATCCCTTACCTGTAGGCGTGGGATACTCGGCTACGCAGTCTAATCCTTTGCCCAGCAAGTATGTGCTCGACGAAGCGGAGATAGCCACGGTGGTAGCTCGCACTACCCAGCTCAACGCCATCATCGCCAAAACTGCCCGCCAGAATAAGGTGGCACTGGCTGACATGAACACTTTTTTCACAACCGTGGCCCAGCAAGGCGTGGCGGTTAACGCAGTGGCCAACTCTGCAGTTTTCGTGAGCGGTAACTTGTTTAGCCTCGACGGCGTGCACCCCACGCCCCGCGGCTATGCCTTGGTGGCCAACGAGTTCATTCGCAACATCAATAGCTATTACAGCTCGTCTATTCCAAGTGTAAACCCCAACGAGTACCGCGGCGTAGTTTTTCCGCAGTAAGCCATGGCCCCGGGGCCCCTAGCAAAAGCCTCCTTCCCCAGCCGGGGAAAGGAGGCTTTTGCTAGGGGCCCTAAGCGGGCACGCTGGCCGCCAGGTGGGCGGCGATGAGCTGGGCGTGGTGGCGGCCGTTTTCGATGAACCAGCGGCTGGTGGCGCGGCCGCCACACACCGTGCCGGCCACGAACACGCCGGGGTTGGTGGTTTCGTGGGTGGCGGGGTCGAAGAGCGGGGCACGGGCTTCGTCGGCGGGGTCGGGCTCGATGCCGAGGCGGCCGAGCAGGGCCTCGTCGGGGTGGTAGCCGGTGAGGGCATACACGAAATCGGTGGGTACTTCCTGGGGGCCCTCGGGGGTGAGAATTTCCACGGTATCGGGCCGGATGGCCGCGATGGTGGTGTTGAAATGGGCCGTGATCTTGCCTTCCTTGATGCGGTTCACCAAGTCGGGCCGAATCCAATACTTTACCGAGTCGCTTACTTCGGGGCCCCGCACAATCAGCGTGACCTGGGCCCCGGCGCGGGTGAGCTGCAAGGCGGCTTTGGCCGACGAGTTTTTGGCCCCGATGACTACCACGCGTTGCGCCACGTGCAGGTACGGCTCGCGGTAGTAGTGGCTCACGTGGGGCAGGCCTTCGCCTGGCACGCCCAACGGGTTGGGCAAGTCGTAGAAGCCGGTGGCCACGACGACGTTCCGGGTCGGGATTTCGCCTTTGTTGGTCGTTACCAGGAAGTTGCCTTGCTCGCCGCTCATGCCTAGCACCCGTTCGTGCAGGCGCAGGGCCAGGTTTTCGGAGCGGGCCACGCGCTGGTAGTAGTCCAGGGCGTCTTCGCGCAGGGGCTTGTAGTGGTAGGTGGGGAAGGGATAGCCGCCGATTTCGAGCAGCTCGGGCGTGGAGAAAAATTCCATGTTGTAGGGGTAGCCCACAATGGAATTCACCAGGGCCCCTTTGTCCACCACGGCCACTTGCAGGCCGCGGCGCTGGGCTTCGAGGGCGCAGGCCAGGCCCACGGGGCCGGCCCCAATTACAAGAACATCGAGCATACGAGAGGAGAAATTAATTGCGCGAAGTAGCGCGACCTTTGCGGTTCGCGTTCCCGCGTTGTTGTGCGAAACTGACCGCGCAGCCACGCGAACTACAAAGTTCGCGCTATTGCCATGCGTACCTGCGACTTGTGCGGCAGCTCCGATTTCAAAAAGCTGCCGTTTTACTACGAATTTGAGGGCCAAAGGCTGCAAGGCACCCGCTGCCGCCGCTGCGAGCTGATGTTCCTCGACCCGCAGCCCACGCCGGCCCAGTTGGAACGGCTCTACGGCAAAGAATACTTCACCGACCGGCCCAACTACGACCGTACCCAGCAGGACGTCAAGTTCATCGAAGACGGGCAGAAGAACGAAGCCTTAAACCAGCTGCGGCCCGACAAGTTTACCGACTACGTGCTGGCCCACTACCCGGGCCGGAAGTTCCGGTACCTGGAGGTGGGCTGCGGCCCCGGTTACACCCTCAAGAGCCTGCAAGCCCTGGGCTGGACCACCCACGGCCTCGAAATTTCGGCCCACGCCGCCGACTTTGCCCGCCGCGAGCTGCACCTGCCCGTGGTGACCGGCAACATCGAAACCACCGACGATTTCCACGCCGACCAGTTCGACCTGGCCTACATGGGCGACGTGCTGGAGCACTTGCGCTCGCCCAGCGCCACGCTGGCCAAGTTCCACCGCATTTTGGGCCCCGGCGGGCTGCTGGTGCTGGCCCTGCCCTCGGTGCTGAATCTGCCGTCGGTACGCTTGGGCTTTGCCACCTACGGGGCCCTGGGCAAGGAGCGCAAGATGGACATTCCGCCCTACCACCTGTTCGAGTTCACGCCCAACACCATCCGCAAAATGCTGGAAAAGAACGGGTTCGAAGTAGTCGATTTGCTGAACCCGGTGAAGCCGCCCAAGCACATCCGCCTGGGCGGCAGCTTGGTGGAAAAGGTGAGCAAGCTGGCCGGCCAGTACCCTACCTACTACCTCAACAAGCTCACCGGCCGCTTCGGCGACCGGATGTTCGTGGTGGCCAAAAACCGGAAATAGGGCCCTGGGCAGACCTGCCCGGGGCCCCCGGCGGGCCGGCTATTTCTGCTCTAAAAAGAGGTAGCGGGCCCGGTTTCGGTCGGGTTCGGCGCGGGTGTTCACGTCGAGGCGCAGCAGTTGCCCGCCAGCGCCCGGCTTGGCGGCAGGCCAGGCGGGTAGGCCGGTGCCGTTGGGGTTGCCGGTTTTGATGAAGTTGGCGAAATAGCTCTGCAGCTGCTCCGATACTTTGTAATCGTCAGGCGTCCAAGCGAATACTTTGTTGGTGGGCAGGTTGCCCAGCGCGTACTCAATCTCAGCCGAGTGCACCGCGCCTTTGGCCGGTGGCGCCGGGGCCCCCGCGCCACCCTTGATGACGCCACCCGCCAGGCCGGGCGTGGCGTTGCCCAGTTCGGGCACCAGGGCCGGGCGGGGCCGGGCGTAGAGGTAGCGGTACACGGGCTGGCCGCCGGTCTGGACTTGTAAATCGGCCCACTTCCAAGTGCTGTAGGCGATGAATCGGTCGCTGGCTAGGTCGGTGGCCGACTGCTCGGCGTCGGCGGCGGGGTAGAGTTTTAGGGCCCCGGCGGCGCGCTCGCCGTACAGCTTCTGCACGGCGGCCTGGTAGTTTTCGGCGGTGGGCGGGTTGGCGCCCAGTACCCCTTGGTAACCCGATTCCTGCGAGTTCCAGCCCACCAGCAGTGGCACGTGCGCCTGCTGGCCGGCGGTGAAAATCTCAACCGGTGCGCGGGGCAGGAAGTAGCCGTCCACAACGGCCGAAAAGCGGGGCGCGTTCGGCTGGCCGGTGGCTGCCAGCAACTGCTCGGCCGGCAGGGCGCGCAGCGCCGCCAGCGTGGGGGCCCCCACGCTGGCGGCGAAGGCCGCACCGGTTTGCTCGGCCTGGGCCAGCGTGGGCAGCGGCTGCAAGCCCAGCAACGAGCCGCTCTCGCCGATGGCGCCCGCCATCAAATTCTTGGACAACGGCGACGCCATTTGGGCGCTGACCGAATACGAGCCGGCCGACTCGCCGGCGATGGTGACGTGCTGCGGGTCGCCGCCGAAGGCCGCGATGTTGGCCTTCACCCAGGCCAGCGCAGCCTGCTGGTCTAGCAAACCGTAGTTGCCCGAGGCGCGGTGGGGCGATTCCTGAGTCAGTTCGGGGTGGGCCATGAAGCCGAACACGCCGAGCCGGTAGTTCACCGTCACGGCCACAATGCCGCGCTTGGCCATGGCCTCGCCGTCGTAGCGCGGCTCCGAGCCGTCGCCGGCCACGAAGCCCCCACCGTAGAAGTATACCAGCACCGGCCGGCGCTCCTGGCCCGATTTAGCCCCTGTCCACACGTTCAAGTATAGGCAATCTTCGCTCACGCCGTCCGAGCGGAAGTTCATGTCGCCGAACAGCGGCAGCTGCATGGCCCGGGGCCCAAACTGCGTGGCCGGGCGCACGGCCGTCCAGGGTTGCACGGGCTGCGGGGCCTGCCAGCGCCGGGGCCCCACCGGTGGCGCGGCGTACGGCACGCCTTTGAACTCGCGGATGCCGCTGGCGGCCACTGTGCCGACTAGCGGGCCGCTGGCAACTTTCACCTGGTTGCTCTGCAGGCCTGTGGCCGAGGTTTTCATAGGCTGGGCCTTGGCCGCCAACGTGCCCGCCAGTAGGGCAATGGCAAGAAATACTTTCATGCAGCAAGCTACACCAAGCCCAGCGCTTGGCCACAAAAAAGCCCCGTTGCCGAACTGGCAATGGGGCTTTTCATCTATTCAATCGGCTGCTTACAGCAGTTCGGTGCTGCGCTTCACAAAGGCGGTGAGGGCTTCGCCCTTCAGCATGCCCTGGGCCAGCAGGGCTAGGTCGAAAGCCTGCTTGGCCAGCTTCTCGCCGGTTTCGCCCTCGGCCAGCACGCGCTGGGCCACGGGGTGGTTGGCGTTCACGGTCACGTCGAAGCTCTCGGGGAAGGCTCCGAACATCTGCATGCCGCCCCCGCCGCCGGTGCGCTGCATGTCTTTCATGCGGCGCATGAACTCGTTCTGGGTGATGACCACTGGGGCGTCTTGTGGGCTCAAGGCCGCCACTTTCACGTGCATGGCCTCGTTGTGGATGGCTGTTTTAAAAGCCTCGGCCAGCTTGGTCTGGTCGTCCTCACTGAGCACGCTCTCGGTGGTTTCGTCCTTCTCAATGAGCTTGCCCACCGTGTCGGCGTCCACGCGCTTAAAGGTGGTTTTCTCCAGCTTCTGCTCCAACTGGCCGATGAAGTGCGAATCGAGCACCTGGTCAAGGTTCAGCACGTCGTAGCCGCGCTCCTGGGCGGCGGCCACGAAGCCGTGCTGGGCCTCGGCGTCGTTGGTGTACAGCACCACGGTGTTGCCGTCCTTGTCCTGCTGGTTGGCTTGGATGTGCTCGGTGTACTCGCTAATGGTGAACAGCTTGCCAGCCACGTTCTTCAGCAGCACAAAATCCTTGGCGCGGTCATAAAATTTCTCATCCGACAGCATGCCGTACTTCACGAACAGCCCGATGTCGGACCACTTTTCCTCGTAGCCGGCGCGGTCTTTCTTGAACAGGTCGCCGAGCTTGTCGGCCACCTTGCGGGTGATGTAGGTGTTGATTTTGCGCACCGCCGCGTCGGCTTGCAAGAAGCTGCGCGACACGTTCAGCGGAATGTCGGGCGAGTCAATCACGCCGTGCAGCAGCATCAGAAACTCGGGCACCACGTCCTTCACCTCATCGGTGATGAAGACTTGGCGCGAATAAAGTTGAATCTTGTTGCGCGAGAATTGCAACTCGTCCTTCACCTTGGGGAAGTACAGGATGCCGGTTAGGTTGAACGGGTAGTCCACGTTCAAGTGAATCCAGAACAGCGGCGCGTCCATCGACATCGGGTACAGCTCCTGGTAAAACTTCAGGTAGTCCTCGTCGGTCAGCTCGCTGGGCTGTTTCGTCCAGATGGGCGTGGTATCGTTGATGAGCTGGCCTTCCAGCTCAATCGGTACCGGCAGAAATTTGCAGTACTTGGTAAGGATCGTGCGCAGCCGCTCCACTTCCAGGAATTCGTCCGAGTCGTCGGCCACGTGCAGCACCACGTCGGTGCCGCGCTCGGCCTTGGCGTGCTCGCCGGTGGGCTCGTCGATGGTGTACGACGTGCTGCCGTCGCAGGTCCAATGGGCCGTCAGGGCCCCTTCTTTGTACGACTGTGACCAAATCTCCACCTCCTTGGCCACCATGAAGGCTGAATAAAAACCTAAACCGAACTGCCCGATGATCTGGTCTTTGGCCGTGGCGTCGGTTTCCTTGTACTTCTCCACAAACTCGGTGGCCCCAGAGAAAGCAATCTGGTTGATGTATTTCTTGATTTCCTCGGCGCTCATGCCCAGGCCGTGGTCTGAGACGGTAATCTTGCGGGTGTCTTTGTCCACGGTCACACGCACTTTCAACTCGCCCAGCTCGCCTTGGAACTCGCCCTGGCGGGCCAGGCTCTGCAGCTTTTGGGTGGCGTCGACGGCGTTGCTTACCAGCTCGCGCAGGAAGATTTCGTGGTCGGAGTACAAGAACTTCTTGATGATCGGGAAAATGTTCTCGGTGTGGATCGAGATGGAGCCGGTTTCCTGCATGGCAGAATAAGTTGGGTGAGGGCGAAAAGGAAATTTTGGCCGGGCGCGCCAAGGCGAGCCGCCACGGGGGCCGCTTCAAAGCGCGTTCCAAGCCGAGAAAGGCTGTCAGGTTGACAGCGCGGGGCCCTTAGGGGAGGTCGTAGTAGGCACGGGGCTCCTGCACGCCGCCGGGCGGTGGGGGCGTGGGGCCAAAGGCCGACTCCCATTCGTGCAGCAAATCGGGCACCAACTGCGAGTATTCGGTTAGCCAGCGCAAGCCCGCCACGGGCTGCGAAAAAAACTGCACATCGAATTTGATGAACGGCCGGGCCACCAGCAGCAAGTCCTCCACCGCTTGGTGGTTGTAGACGCGCCGGGGCGATAATATAATGACCACCTGTTCCAAAGGCAGTTGCAGCGACTGCGGAATCCAATGGGTAGACAGCCAAGCCTGGTCGTAAACCGAAATGTCGGGCAAGGCGTCCAACTCAACCAGGCACCGGCGCACACCCAAACGCTGGGCTACTGCCTGGGCCTGGGTGAGGGCCTCTCGGAATTGGCTCATGTCGCGGCCCGCGGCCCAACTGGTGCGCAACAAGCCCAAAGGCTCGTTGTACTGCATCAGCAACTCACCAACCTCGTTGATAATCATATAGAAATAGCGCCTAACGGCGCGGTGCTCGGCCAGATGAATGCAATAGTACGCAATGGCTGGCATAAAATTGTGCACCGCCTTCGGGGCCCAACTACTGAAAAAGGCCTCCTTTGGATTTCGCTTTTTAGACCAATTGGGTAAAATACCCGGTCGGTAAGGTGATTGGCCCGGCCAATTGGATTCAGCCAGCGGGCTGGCACAGCTGGCACGTGCCCGAAAGTAAATAATCGCGCCGCTCGGCCCGAAAGCCACCGGGCAGCGTCACGGCCGGAATGGCCACTTGGCTTAGGCAGTAGGTGTGGGCGCAGGTACCGCACTTAAAATGCACGTGGTTGTCGAAGTGGGCCCTCGCGCTGCACTCGATGGAACACGCCGCGTAGCGCAGCACGTCCGAATCGTCGATGACGCGGTGGATGAGGCCGCTTTGCTCGAAGCTTTTGAGGGTGCGGTACAGGGTGATGCGGTCGGTGCCGGGGCCCGTTTCCTGCTCAATCTCGGCCCCGGTGAGGGCGTAGCCTTTGCCTACTAGGGCGGCCAGCACGGCGCGGCGCACGGGCGTTTGGCGCAGCCCGTGGCGGGTGATGGTTTGGGCAAGGCGGTCGGGGGCAGGGGCGGCGGGAAGCATGAATCAAAAATACGGAGAAGGGGCTACGCGCGCCGCCCCGCTGCTGCGAAAACCGCCGCCGGCCGCGAAGGGTTTCCGTGGGCCCGCGCCGCAACTCAAGTAGCGGGGCCCCGGCGAGCCACCGTTAGGCCCCCACTCGGCTTGCAGGCGCCGCACGGCCGCGTCGGAGCCGGTGAGCCAGCGCAAGGCGGCCACCGCGTCGTCGAAAAATTGAAAATGAAAGCTGCGCAAGTGGCCAGGGTCCAGCAACGCCTCCATCTTCGCCCAGTTGTGCAAGTCGTGCTCGTTGTCGAACACCATGGCGGCTTGCAGCAAGCAGGCCTGCTGAAGGATGCCCGGCACCGAGTGCTCGGCCAGCCAAACTTCCTCGGTGATGGAGTTAGGCGGCATGCCCGTGAAATCGACCAGCACCCGGGTGGCCTGGTGCTCGGCCAACAGGGCCAGCCCCCGCATAAACGCCGGCCGGGTGTGGTCCGCCGACGGCACCGCCCACTGGAAACGCAGCAGGCGCAATTCCGCGTCGGCTTGCGCCACAAGCGAATCGACAACGGGAAGAAGCCTGGGTGGATGGGGCGTGAAGGCGAAGCGGGCGGCAAAGTTGCGGCCATAAAGTCCGCACTACCCAAACGCGCCAGGGGCCCGGGCGCACTTGCACGGCCCGCGCTGGTGGGGCCCCGTATGTGCGCCCGAACTTCCTCATGCTGCCCAGTGCCGCATTTTGGCGATGAACAGTTTGCTCAGCCCTGCACCCACGGCGTTGCCGGCGGCCATGGCCTGCACCAGTTGGTGCAACGGCGAGCAGTTGTTGCCCAGGGCGTACACGCCGGGCACGGTGGTTTGGTTTAGCGCATCAGTTTGCAGCAAGTTGTTCTCCGTGAAGGCACAGCCCAATTGGGCGGGCAGTGCGCTAGCCTGCTGCCAGGGTAGCCGGGCGTACAAAACCGACACGGCGGCCAGTTGGTCGTCGGATAAGCGCAGGCCCCGGAGCCGGCCTCCGGCCTGCACCACGGCGGCAACGGGCGTTTCGACCACGGGTACGCGCCAGGTGGCGAGCTGCGCCCGCACGGGGGGGCCAAACGTGGCCGGCCCGTTGGTGAACACTGTTAGGTCGCGGGTCCAGTTGAGTAGCAGCTAAGCCCCTTCGCCTACTTGGTCGCCGTTGAACCAGAGAGACCGGTGGGCTGGTCGGCCACCTCGTAGCCGTGGCAGTATGGGCAATAGACGATGCTTTTGCCCCAGCATTCGGCAAAGCCGGGCACAGGCGGCAGCTCGTCGCGCAGGCCGGTGGCCAGGGCCAGCGTTTCGCCCCGGAAGCTGCCGTGCTGGGCCGTGTGCACGGCAAATGTGCCGTTGGGCAGTTGCTCCGCCACCGTGGCTGCGGCAACGAGCAGTTGCACGGTGGGGTAAGTGGCCAGTTGCTGGCGGGCCCCGGTCGCTAAGTCGGCTGGCGCATCGCCGTCGTGCAGCAGTAGCTTAAGGGCGTGGGGCGCGAAGCGGTTGCGCGGCAAGCCTGCATCGATGACCAGTACGCGACAACGGGCCCGGCCCAGGGCCATCGCGGCGCTTAACCCGGCGTAGCTGCCGCCCACAATAATGACTTCGTACAGCATACGGCTAGCAATGCTTGGTTGGATGAGGTGATGATTGGTTGGACAAGGTCCTGGAGACCCAGCCGCTTTGTGAAGATAGCAACGGCACCCATAAATGCAACTTAGTTGCATTTATGGGTGCCGTTGCTCGTTAGTATAATGATTGAGTAGCGCGGGCAATCGTTAGCAAGGTGATTATAAGCTGAGCAATTTGGTAAAAAGTAAAGGGCTTATTCAAACTTGGCGCAATTATGTTGCAGTGTCATACCTTTAGGCCCCGGTGCGTGCCGGCCTGCGGGCCACGTCGGCCACCGCATTGCTGCCTTACCCGCGTTGCCCGTGCTGTTGCGTCGCCAACTCTGTGCTGCTTTTCTGCTGCTCTGCTTCGTGCGGGTGTTGCTGCCGGAGGCGTGGGTGCTGGCGCTGCACGCCCACGCGCACACCACCGCCGAACCGGCGCGGCGCGCCAGCTTCGCTCCGGCCAAGGGCAAGGCCCTGCTGAGTGGCCAGCACCAGCACTGCCACGAAGACTCGCTCTACGACGCGGCTTTCCAGCCAGCCGTACCAGTGGTGGTGCCCGTGCCCACCCGTACCGCCACGGTGGGACTGCTTACGCCCTTTGCAGCGTCGGTGTGGGCCGAGGCCGTGGCGGCGCAGCGCTGCCTGCGGGGGCCCCCGGTGGCGTAGCGCCGCCGCTTTGCGCCGCACGGGCCCCGGGCCTGCGTCGCTTGCTTAAATTTTTTGGGGCCATCCGCTGCGCCTACCTGCTCGTCCGTGGGGGCGTTTCGAGCGTTGCTCTGCGCAACGTTTTTTGCTGGTGGCCGACCACTTAAATGACACAACTTAGCATGGGTAATCACGCACGACTTGATAAGTATGCCTTGCCGCGTTTGGCGGCTTCTGCTTTCTCCCGTTTGGTTTTGGAGAAATCGCGGGAAGGCTCCAGCCGCTGGCTGGGGCTTTCTTGCGCGGAAGGTGAGCGGCCGCGAACAGCCTTTTTGCCCGCGCGGTGGGCCCACAATGGCCTTCGCTTGGTGGTAATTAATGCCTTGCTGCTGAGTGGGGCGGCATTGAACGCAACTGCCCAAACCACGGCTCCCGCACGGCGGGCCCCCGTTGCAGCTGGCCCTGCCTTCACTGGCCACGTGGCCGACGCCGCCACCGGCGAAGCCGTACCCGGCGCCACCGTGCTTTTCACCGATTTAAAGCAGGGCACGGCCACCGACGCGGCCGGCAATTTCAGCTTCGCCAACCTGCCGCGGGGCCGGTTTGGGGTGCAAATCCGCTCGCTGGGCTACACCACCGTCAGCCTGACCGTGGACACGGGCACGGGCCAGCCGCTGGCCGTCCGGCTGAGCCCGGCGGCCACGGAAATCGGCCAGGTGGTGGTCACGGGCGTGTCGGCGGCCACCGAGGCGCGCCGCTCGCCGGTGCCCACCACGGTCATCGACCGCACCCGCCTCAACCAAACTTCGGGCACCAACGTCATTGACGCCATCGCCCACACGCCGGGCGTGAGCCAGATCACCACCGGGGCCGCCATCAGCAAGCCGGTGGTGCGCGGGCTGGGCTACAACCGCGTGACGACCCTGAACAACGGCGCCAAGCAGGAAGGCCAGCAGTGGGGCGACGAGCACGGCATTGAAATCGACGAGTTCAGCATCGACCGGGCCGAGATCATCAAGGGCCCCGGCTCGCTGCTGTACGGCTCCGACGCCATGGCCGGCGTCATCAATTTCCTGGCCCCCGAGCCCATCGCCGAGGGCCACATCACCGGCTCGGCCACGGCCAACTACCAGACCAACAACCGCCAGCAGGGCTACTCGTTCGAAAACGCGGGCAACCTCAACGGCCTGAACTGGCTGGCTCGCGGCACCCGCAAGGTGGCCGGCGACTACCAAAACCGCTACGACGGCCGCGTTTTCAACTCGGGCTTCAGCGAGTGGGACGCCAACGGCTACGTGGGCCTGAACAAAAGCTGGGGCTACTCGCACCTCACCTTCAGCACCTTCAACCAGCAGCTGGGCCTGATTGAGGGGGCCCGCGACTCGGCCAGCGGGCGCTTCGTGCGCGACTATGCCATCGCCGGGGCCCTGGCGTCGGTGCCGGTGGCCAACACCGGGTTCAGCGGCTACGGGCTGGCCGTGCCGCGCCAGCAAATCAACCACTTGCGCTTCGGTACGGATAATAGCTTCATCCTCGGCGACCGCGGGGCCCGGCTGGCGCTGCAAGTGAACTACCAGCAGAACCTGCGCCGCGAGTTCGGCAACGCCCTCGACCCGAGCGAAACCAACCTCTACTTCCAGCTCCGCACCCTCGACTACGCGCTGCGCTACTACCTGCCCGAAATGGCCGGCTGGAACCTGACCGTGGGCACCAGTGGCTTGCACCAGCAAAACCGCAACCTGGGCCAGGAATTCCTGATTCCGGGCTACGTGATGAACGAAGCCGGCGTGTTTGGCGTGGCCAAAAAAACCATCGGCAACCTCGACCTAAGCGGCGGCCTGCGCTACGACGTGCGCCGCATCGGGGCCGACGCGCTGTTTCTGGACGCCGACGGCCATCCCACCACATCTGGGGCCCCGGACGCCGAAACCAAATTCGGCGGCTTCCGCAGCACGTTCAAAAACTACAGCGGCAGCCTGGGCGCGGCTTACAACTTGAGCGACCGCCTGACGGTGAAGGCCAACGTGGCCCGCGGCTTCCGGGCCCCTAATATTGCCGAGCTGGGCTCGAACGGCCGCCACGAGGGCACGATTCGCTACGAAATTGGCCAGTCCGACCTAAAAGCCGAAACCAGCTTGCAGGTGGACGGCGGCATCAGCTACGCCACCGACCACGTGCGCCTGACCGTGGACGCGTTCGAAAACAGCATTGACAACTACATCTTTACGCGCCGCATCCTCAACCGGGCCGGCACCGACTCGGTGACCGTGGCCACGCTCGCAGACCCCAGCGTGGGCGTGTATGAGTACGCGCAGGGCCGCGCCCGCCTGGTGGGCGGCGAGGCCACCTTTGACGTGCACCCGCACCCGCTCGACTGGCTGCACTTCGAGAACTCGTTCTCGATGGTGCGCGCCCACCAGCTCGGCGTGAGCGACGCCGAACGCTACCTGCCCTTTATTCCCGCCGACCGCTTGCAGTCGGAGCTGCGCGGAAACTTTCGTCGCCAGGGCAAGCGCCTCACCAACAGCTACGTGCGCTTCCAAATGGAGCACACTTTTGCCCAGGACCGCTACTTTACCGCCTTCGACACCGAAACGGCCACGCCCGGCTACACGCTCTTCAACGCCGGCGCGGGCACCGACGTGGCCGACGCCCGGGGCCGCACGCTGTTCTCGCTTTTCGTTACGGCCAACAACCTCTTCGACGTGGCCTACCAAAGCCACCTCAGCCGCCTCAAGTACGCCGACCTCAACTACACTACCGGCCGCATGGGCGTCTTCAACATGGGCCGCACGGTGAGCTTCAAAGTAGTGGTGCCGCTGAACTTCAAGTAAAGCTGGAGGATGTTCTGTAGTGCGGACCTTGTAATCCGCGTCGCTGCCTGGTCATCGGCAGGACGAAGCGAGGGCTGCGGACTGCAAAGTCCGCGCTACAGGTGCTACGGGGCCGGGTACGGGTCGGGGTGGGCAATTTCCAGCCAGCGCTCGGTGTTTTTTAGCCGCGTGTAGCCGTGTTGCTGGTAGAGGGGGTGGGCGTCGAGCGTGGCCAGCAGGTGGCGGCGCAAATTCTGTAAATCGGGGTGGGCCAGCACGGTGCCCACCAGCTGCTTGGAGAGGCTCTGGCCCCGGAACTCGGGCAGCACAAATACGTCGCACAGCCAGGCAAACGTGGCCCGGTCCGTGACGACGCGGGCGAAGCCGGCCAGGCGGCCGTCCGGGGCGTAGGCCCCGAAACAGAGGGAGTTGGCCAGGGCCCGCACCACCGTATTGTAGGGAATGTGGCGGGCCCAGTACGACTCCTCGCTGAGGTAGCGGTGCACGGCGGCCACGTCGAGGCGGGCCGGGTCGGTGCTGATGGTGAAGGGTGAAAGCAGTACCATAACGACAAGGAAGTAAGGACGTAACAACAAGGTTGCAAAAGTGCGGCGGGGCCCCCACCGGGGAGGGCGCCGTGCAAATTTATTGCCCGCCCGCGCCGAACTTCGCCGCCGGGCCCCGCCGTTAGCGGGGCGTTGCTTCTCTTCGCACCTCGTTTTTTCATTACCATCCATGGGCCATTCCCATAGCCACGCCGGCCACGACCACGCCGGCCACGTGCACGCCACGCCGCCGGCCGGGGGCGCGTTCAGCGGCGCTTTTGCTGGGGGCATTGCCCTCAACCTGGCCTTCATCGTGGCCGAAGTCATTGGGGGCCTGTCGGCTAATTCGGCGGCCCTGCTCTCCGACGCCGGCCACAACCTGAGCGACGTGCTGGCCCTGGCCCTGGCTTGGGGCGCGGCTTGGCTGGCGGGCCGCCCGGCCACGGCGCGCTACACCTTCGGCTACCGGGGCGCCACCATCCAGGCGGCCCTGCTGAATGCGGCGCTGCTCTACGCGGCGCTGGGCTTCATTCTGTGGGAAACGGTGGACCACCTGCGCCACCCCGCCCCGGTGAACGGCCGCACGGTAATGCTGCTGGCCGGACTGGGCATTGTGGTCAACGGCTTCACGGCCTGGTTATTCCGGCACGGGCAAAAAGATGACTTGAACGTGCGCGGGGCCTACCTGCACATGCTCACCGACGCGCTGGTGAGCCTGGGCGTAGTAGTGGGCGGGGCCATTACTTATTTCACCGGTTGGGCCTGGCTCGACCCCATCATCAGCTTGGTGTTGCTCGGCGTGATTGCCGTGGGCTCGTGGAGCCTGCTGCGTGACACCGTGCGCCTGGGCCTGCAAGCCGTGCCCGACGGCATCGACCTGGAAGCCGTGCAGGCCTTCCTCGTGCGGCAGCCCCAGGTGCAAAGCGTGCACGACCTGCATATTTGGAGCCTGAGCAGCGACGGCCACGACACGGCCCTCATGGCCCACCTTGTGCGCCCCGGTGGCGCCGATGCCGCCTGGCTGGCGGCCTTGTCGGCTGGCTTGCTGCGCGAGTTTCACATCCACCACAGCACCGTGCAGGTGGAGGACAGCGAACTGCCCGGTGGTTGCCACAGCGGCTGCCCCGACCCGGCCAAGCCCGCGCTGGCCACCGCCCACGCCTAGCGTGGCCGCCTGTGGGGCCCCACGCTAACTTTTCAGCAAATTGGTAGAGAAGCGCTTCCAGTACAAGCGCGGACTGGCCTTGAGGAGCCCCAAGAACACGCCGAGCTTGCGGTTGCCGTTGGTGCAGAGCTTGAGCACGTTGGCGGTTTTGATGTGCTGGCCGAAAATTTTTAGGGCCCCCTGCACCTGGCTGTAGGGCAAATTGCCCGAAATAATGGTCAAGGTCAGGTTGCGCATCCAGGTGTGGGTGAAGAGCATCACCAATGCCTGCACGTCCGGTCCAGTGCGGGGGTCGTTGCGAAAGGTTTCCTCTAACTTCTGGTAAGCCTGCGGGATGCCGAGGTACTTGCTGACATTGCCCACGGCCGTGGTGATGGAGCCGCTGCGCTCGAAGTAGTTGTAGAGCGGCCGCGGCAGGAAGTACAGCTGTCGTGCCTCCTTCCACAGCACCGGCTGAATGATGGCGTCCTCGTAGTACACGTTTTCGGTGAAGCGGATGGTGGCGAAGAGTGACCGCCGGTACAGGTTGGTCCAGATGTAAGCCTTCTCTTGGAAGTTGAGCAGGGCCCGCGTGGCAACGTAGCCGCTCACTACACCGGTCAGCCCACAGCGCCACTCCTCGCGCTGCTTCGGTGCCTGGGCGCTGATGCGCCAAACATTGCACACCACAATGTCGACGCCGTGCGTAACCAGTGCTTGCACCATTTCCGCCACCATGGTGGGCTCCAGGGTGTCGTCGCTGTCCACGAACAGCACATAATCGCCAGTGGCGGCCATTAGTCCCGTGTTGCGCGCTGCGGAAATGCCCCCGTTGGTGGGGCGCTCGATGGTCACGTAGTCGTGGAAATTGTTTTGCGCCAGCACTTCCTTAGCCAACGCCAGCGACGCGTCGGGCGATTGGTCATCAACCAAGATGAGTTCTACGTTCCGGTAAGTTTGGTCTACAACCGACTGCAAGCATGCCTTGATGTAGGGCTCTACCTTATAAATTGGAACGATAATACTGACTTTCATGGTCAACAGAGAAGGTGGAGCCAGTGGGCTTGGCGGCGGGCAATAAAATCGATTACGAAGCCGCCTGGGGCAACCGCGCCGAAAGTTAGAATAATTTCAGGCAGCTTATAATTGGGCCTGCCGGGCCCGTAGGCTCGGGGCCCAGTCGCTGGCCGACCGGGAGACGACCGAAAAATTTGTGCCTGCGCAACGGAATAACCTGTGCAACGGGATAAAATATCATGCAATAATTCAATGAACTAAACTTCAGCTTGATGGTCTGCGTAATAAGCACGCAGTTCAATTCCGCTGCCTAGTTATTTGCCATGAAAAAGATTTTTGTATTGGCCGCCTTGGTGATGGCCGGCACCGCCGCCCACGCCCAAACCACAGTTCCCGCAACTACCACGACCACGACGACTACCGGTGACGCCAGCGCACCAATTTCGACGACCGTGGCCGCGCCCGTACCCAGCGCTGCCGAAGCGCGCGACGCATACAAAGCCCAGCAGGCCCAAGCCAAAGACGCCAGCCAGGCCACCCGTGAGAGCAAAAATGCTTACAAAGAGCAGCAGCGCGTGCTGAAAGACCAGAAAAGCCAGATGCGCGCCCAACGTTCCCAGGCTAAAATGGCCAAGGAGCAGTTGAAACAACAGCGTACCGCCGAGAAAGCCGTTAAGCAGCAGGAAAAAGCTGCCAAAATGCAGGCCAAGGCTTCCAAAAAGATGGAGAAAGCCACGAACTAAGCACCTGGCTTGCCCGTAGGAAAAGCCCCGGCCGCGCGCTGGGGCTTTTTTATTGCCCACCCCGCTGATTTTTCGCTTTTATTATGGCTGCTAAAAACCCCGTTCAACTTTACCCTTGGCACCACTTTGTGCTCGTGCCCGCGGCCCTGATTTTGGCTGGTTACGGCATCATTCGCTACGTGCACGTGGCTGGCGACGACGACCAGATTGCCCGCTTGTGGTTCACGGTGGCGGCCCTAGCAGTGGTGGGGTTGGGCGTGCTCACGATGCTGCGCCAGCACTATGCCCTCACGCTGCAAGACCGCATTTGCCGCCTCGAAGTGCGCCAGCGCTACTTTGAAATGAGTGGCCAGCGGTTTGCCCCGCTCGAAAAAGACCTCTCGCTAAAGCAGATTTTGAGCCTGCGCTTGGCCGGCGACGCCGAGCTGCCCGCCCTGGCCCAAGCCGCGGTTAAAGAGCAGCTTTCGCCCGCCGACATCCAGGCCCGCATCAACGATTTTCAATTCGACCCCATGCGGGTGTGAGGCCGTTTTTGGAAGACGGGCCCCCAAAGGCGTGCTTTGCGCCCTGCGCAGGCCAGCTTCCCGTTGGCGAACGCCCGTAATTACCGATTCCTAGTTTGTTATGATTCTTTACAACGTTACGACCAGCCTAGAGCCCGCCGTGGCCGACGAGTGGGTGGCTTACATGCGCGACACCCACATGCCGGAGGTGATGGCCACCGGCTGCTTCATCAAAAACCAACTCTGCCGCCTGCTCAACGAGGAAGACGACGGCATCACTTACGCCTCGCAGTACTATAGCCTGAACCTGGAGCAACTCGAAGCCTACCAGGAACACTTTGCCCCGGCCCTGCGCGCCGACATGGACCGGCGCTTCGCCGGCAAGTACGCCTCGTTCCGCACCACGCTTGAAGTGGTGGTCTAGGTGGTTGGGTTGCCGGGGCCCCAAGAGCAACTTTTAGTCAGTTAACGGCACTACTGGGCAGCCTACGCCAATAGCCAACCGAGTAGCGCCAACCGGGCCGTCCAAGCCACGGTGCGCAACCAATTGGTGCGCGTGAGGCCATCGAGGGCGATGTAGTTGTAGCCGCTGGCTTCCAGCTGGTTGTGGAACGGAACCGATATGGCGAACGTAGCCAGCCACACGGCTACTGCCAATCCCAGCGACCACCAGCCGGCGCCGTGGGACAGGGCCCCACGCCCGGCCCATGCCAGCCACGCCGCCAAGGCCAGTTCCAGTGCCATGGGAGCCCCCACCACGTAGCCCATGCGCCGGGTGTGGGCCGCGTGGTAGCGCGGAAACTCGGCCGGCCCGAGCAGCGCCAGGCCGGGGTAGTGCACCACCTGCACCGTCCAGATGAGGCCGGTGAGGTAGGCAGCCAAGGCAAAGTTGAGCAGCAGCAGCAGGTGGAGCGGCATAGCAGCAATGAGAACGGCGGAAGATGCTTCGTGTACGCGAAACACCGCTGCTTCATCTAGTGGTGGGCTGGCAGGGGGCCTCGGTGGACCGTTTCGGCTTAACATTGCCGAACCGAAAACCGGACCCTCCGCTCGGGGCCCTCCGCTGCTGCCTTATGATGCATAAAAACCTCTTGGCCCTGCCGCTGCTCGCGGCCCTGGCCACCGCCTGTAGCTCTTCGCCTACCGCGACGGACGCCGGCGGCAAGCCCGATTTGCTGCGCGCTGCCCTCGATACGACGGTGGCCCCCGGCGACGATTTCTTCAGCTACGCCAACGGGACGTGGATCAAGAACCACCCGATTCCGGCGTCGGAAAGCAACGCGGGCATCGGCATTGAAGTGCAGAAGGAAATTTACGCCCGCCTGCGCCAAACCAGCATCGAGGCGGCGAAAGCCAGCGCCGCGGCTGGCAGCAACCAGCAGAAAATTGGCGACTTCTGGGCCGCGGGCATCGATTCGGTGAAGGCCAACCAGCTGGGCGCCGCGCCCATCAAGCCCGAGCTGGACCGCATTGCGGCGATGAAAACGGTGGCCGAGGTGCCGGGCGTTATTGCCCACGAAATTCAGCTGGGCGTGCGGGCCCTGATAGGGCCCCGGGTGAGCCAGGACGACAAGAACAGCGACAAGATGGCGCTGTACCTGCACCAGAGCGGCCTGGGCTTGCCCAACCGCGACTATTACTTCAACACCGACACCCGCACCAAAAACATCCGCCGCGCCTACGTGCGCCACGTGGCCAACACTTTCAAGCTGCTGGGCCAGGACTCGACCACGGCCAACGCCAACGCGGCGCGGGTGATGGCCCTGGAAACGAGCTTGGCCAAGTCGTCGCGCAAGCTCGAAGCCCTGCGCGACCCCTACAAAAACTACCACAAGATGACCCTGGCGCAGCTCGACCAGCTAACGCCGGGCATCGACTGGAAAACCTGGTTTGGCCAGCTGGGGGCCCCCCGCGTTGATACCGTCATCGTGGGCCAGCCCGAATTTTACCAAACGGTGGGCCAACTGCTGAAGGCCAAGCCGGTGGCCGATTGGCAAGCCTACCTCACCTGGCAGGTGGTCCGCGAGTACGCGCCCACGCTCAGCCAGCCGTTTGTGGACGAGAATTTTAAGTTTTACGGCACCGCGCTGCGCGGCGCCAAGGCCATACGCCCCCGCTGGAAGCGCGTGCTCGACATGCAGGAGGACGCACTGGGCGATGCGCTGGGCCAGCTGTTCGTGAAGGAATACTTCAAGCCCGAGGCCAAGGCCCGCTACGACACGCTGGTGAAAAACGTGGTGGCCTCCTTCGCCGCGCACATCCAGAAAGTGGATTGGATGAGCGCCCCCACCAAAGTTGTGGCCCTGGATAAGCTCCACAAAATCACGCCCAAGGTGGGCTACCCTAACAAGTGGAAAGACTATTCGGCCCTAACCGTTGACCGCAGCTCGCTGGCTGCCAACGTGATGCGGGCCAACCAGTGGCAATACAACTACCAGTTGAACAAGCTGGGCAAGCCCGTGGACCGCACCGAGTGGGGCATGACGCCCCAGACTTACAACGCCTACTACAACGGCTCGAACAACGAGATTGTGCTGCCCGCCGCGGCCTTCGCTGTGCCCACGCTGCTCGACGCCGACGCCGACGACGCGCTGGTTTACGGCTACGCCGGGGCTAGCACCATTGGCCACGAACTGACCCACGGCTTCGACGACGAGGGCAGCCAGTACGACGCCCACGGCAACCTGCACGAGTGGTGGAGCAAGGCCGACCGTCAGCGCTTCAACCAGCGCGTGGCCGTGATCGTCAAGCAGTTCAGTAGCTACACACTGCTCGATAGCATGCACATCAACGGCAAGGCCACAGCCGGCGAAAACATTGCCGACCTCGGCGGCATCGTCATTGGCCTCGACGCGTTCAAGAAAACCAAGGAGTACAAGGCAGGCAAAAAGGTGGGGGGCCTCACGCCCGTGCAGCGCTACTTCTTGGGCTACGCCCTCGGCTGGCAGATGCACGTGCGCGACGAAAGCTTGGCTTCGCAGCTGCTCACCGACGTGCATTCGCCGGCCCAGTACCGCGTGAACGGCCCCATGGCCGACGTGCCCGCCTTCTATGAAGCCTTTGGGGTGAAGCCGGGCCAGAAGCTGTACTTGCCCGATTCGGCGCGGGTGAAAATCTGGTAGGTTGAATTACCTCCCACAGGGGCCCCAGGCCGCTGCACCGGCGATTTGGGGCCCCTGTGGGAGGTAATTCAAATGCAAGCCGAACAGTAGCCCAAACCACAGCTTTCGCTAATAAAGGCAGTAGTCGGCGTCTTCTCCCAGTAATTAGTTTACTCCTACGGCCGCGTCCACTTTGAACACCCGCGCGTTAGTAGATGGTGGCGGCCCCGCTTGCACCACAAAGCCCGCGCAATCAACGGTGGCGTGGCCGTGGGTGAGGGCAATGCTGACGTCGGACGAGCCCGGGCCGGTGAGCAGCCCGTAGCCCAGCTCCATAGTATGGATGAGCAAAGCGGTGCGCCCCGACGGGGCCCAGTGATGGATGGGGTGGGAAAAAATCGAGTCGGCGCCCGAAGTACAGCGCAGCGTTGAAGTTGGTGTTGAGTTGCGCGGGTACGCTTTAGCGACCGGGCCTGATTTTGAAAGACAGAATGAAAATGTCGAAGTCGAACTCGCGCCGCAGCACCACCGCGCGCTGGCGCCGGCGTAGCTCGTAGCGCAGGGGCGGGGCGGGCTTGGTCACTGGTCAGTACAGCGGCAGCGTATCAGCCACTTCTTACCCCACGTAGAAGCGGTGGCGCGGCACGGTGGCCACTTGCCGCCGCCGCGTCGAGTCTTTGGTTTGCACCAGTGGGTAGTACCTGGCGTCGAGCCATGGCAAGTGGTCCACCGAGTAGCCGGCCAGGCCCGCCGCCAGCAAGGCTGCCAGAAAACGGCCCACAATGGGGCCTGGAAAGTAGATTCTTACATAGGGAATGCCGCTGTGCTAGAGCGGGTTGCGAGATGGGGAAGCTGAAGGCAAGCACGTTAGCAGGCTAAAGGTCCCTGCCGGCTTTCAGCGGCTCGCCGGTGGCTGTGCCTGGCCGAATAGGTAGGGGCTGCAGATGACTTCCTAATTGTCAACATGAACGTTTTATGAACATGTGCTGAGGGCCCGGCTGGAGGGTACCTTTGTTGTTCGCACCGTTTGCGGCAATTTCTGCTTTTGTATTTGATGCTACGCTACTTTTTACGCCCGCTGGGGCTGGCTGGGGCTGCCCTGCTGCTGGCGGGCCACGCCCGGGCCCAGGGCCAGGTCACGCCGCCCGCTTCCACTTTGCCTGGCAATACGCCGGCCGCCGCTTCGGCCCAAGCGCCCGTGCACCACGAGCACGACGAGGCCGACAACTGGAGCGTGCATTTCCAGCAAACGGTTATCCAGCAGTGGCACAACGACCTGAGCCCGCGCTACGCCGGCGACCACAGCCTGCAAGCCCGCGAAAACGCCAAGCTCTCGCTCACGACGACCTTGTTTTTGGGCCGGCGGCTGTGGAAAGGCGCGGCCGTGTTTTTCAACCCCGAGGTGGCCGGCGGCAGCGGCCTGAGCGGCGCCACCGGCATCGGCGGGGCCCCCAACGGCGAAACGTTCCGCATCGGCGACCCCTCGCCGCAGGTGTACCTGGCCCGCCTTTATCTGCGCCAGCTGTGGGCCCTGGGCCCCGACCAGGAACAGGACGAAGACGACCTCAACCAGTTGAAGGGCAGCCGCCCAGCCCGTTACCTGGCCCTGAACGTGGGCAAGTTTAGCATCGCCGATTACTTCGATCAGAACAGCTACTCGCACGACCCGCGCACCCAGTTTTTCAACTGGAGCCTGATGAGCGCTGGCGGCTGGGACTACCCGGCCAACGTGCGCGGCTACACCGTGGGCGCGGTGCTGGAGTACGTGCAGCCCGGCCTGGCCCTGCGCGCCGGCGCCACCTCGATGCCCACCGACGCCAACGGGCCCACCCTGGATTTCCACTACGGCAAGGCCCAGGCCCTGACCGTGGAGCTGACCAAGGCATACCGCCTGCGCAACCACCCCGGCGCGGTGCGCCTGCTGGGCTTCCGCAACCAGGCCGCCATGGGCAGCTACAACTTGGCGGTGCGCAACGCTTTGGGTGTGGCCGTACCCGACGTGACGGCCGCTCGCGCCGAGGGCCGCACCAAGTACGGCTTCGTGGTGAACGCCGAACAGGAAATTAGCCCGGAAGTGGGCGTGTTCGGCCGCTTCAGCTACAACGACGGCCACAACGAAACCTGGGCCTTCACCGAAATTGACCGCAGCCTGAGCGTGGGCGTCACCAGCACCGGGGCCCGCTGGAAGCGCCCCACCGACCGCCTCGGCGCGGCCCTGGTGGCCAACGGCCTCTCCGGTGACCACCGCGCCTACCTGGCGGCCGGCGGCTCGGGCTTCATCCTCGGCGACGGCCGGCTGGACTACGGCCTGGAGTACATCGGCGAAGTGTACTACAGCATCGACTTCCCGCGCTACCACGCCGCGCTGAGCCCGGATTACCAAATCGTTTTCAACCCCGGCTACAACACCAGCCGCTTGCCGGGGCCCGTGCACGTGGTGGCGCTGCGGCTGCACGTCGAGTTTTAACAGGGAGCAGCGGGGCCTAGCTTGGGCCAGCCTGTTTCAGCGGGCTGGCGCCAAACGATATATTTGCGCCAACGGCTTGCCCGCCTATTGCTTGGCGGGGCCTTTCCTCCGTTTGCGCCCATGGCCCACCACGCTATTAAACCGGCCGCTTGCGCCAACTGCGATTACGCCTTCGTGCCCGGCGAGCCCGATGAATTTTGCCCCCGTTGCGGC
Organism: Janthinobacterium lividum; assembly: GCA_050954665.1. Taxonomy (GTDB): domain Bacteria; phylum Bacteroidota; class Bacteroidia; order Cytophagales; family Hymenobacteraceae; genus Hymenobacter. The sequence continues at coordinate 439,251 of JBPBPC010000036.1, read as the reverse complement.
CAGCAAAACCACGCCGTGGAAATCGGTTTCGGCCACGTGGCGGAAGAGTTCATGGAAGGCATCTTCCACTTCGACAGCAAGGTGTTCAGCACGGCCAAGCTGTTGTTGTTTCGGCCCGGCGAGCTAACGAAGCGCTTTTTGGCCGGGCACCGGGTGCCCTACGTGCCGCCCATCCGGCTGTACGTATTCATCAGCTTCGTTTTCTTTCTGCTGCTGGGCACCCGGCTGGGCCACGAAAAGCAGGAAGCGGAGCCCAAAAAATCGGGCAAAAACGCGAAGTACGTCGTGCTGGCCGGCCCAGAGTTGGGCTTAACGGCTGACTCCGGGGCCCTGGCCCAGCGCCGCGAGGCCGAAGGCCGCTCCTTTGCCTTGCGGATGGATACCATCGTGGCCGCGGCCCTGGACACTGCCTCGCCCCGCATGGCCCAAGCCTTGCAAAAAGCACGGCTGCGCCGAAAAACCCGTGGCTCGTCCAGCTCGCTTATCGAACTGATTAAGAAGCTGCCCGCCAACCCCAGCGACGCGCAAATTGACTCTATACTGCGCAAAAACGACGAGGTGCCGGGCTTCTTCAACCGGCTGGCGGCGCGCCGGGCCGTGCGCTGGCGCGATTCGACCCGCGAAGAAGTGGTGCACCAGGCGCTGCGGGGCGGCTCCATCATGCTCTTTTTTTTGATGCCGCTGGCCGCGCTGCTACTCAAGGGCGCCTACTTTCGGCAGCACCGCTACTACCTCAGCCATTTGGTGTTCACGGTTCACGTGCAGTGCTTTTTGTTCCTGTTTTTTAGCGTGATGCTCGGCTTGAACGCGCTGCACAGGTTGCCCGATTGGCTCAGCAACGTGCTCGGGTTATTGCCGGTGCTCTACTTCATCGCGGCCCTGCACAATTTCTACCAGCAAAGCTGGCGCAAAACCGTGGCCAAGTCGCTGCTGCTGGGCGTGGCTTACAGCCTCACCATTACATTTTGCCTCATAGCCGTGACGATGCTGGGGGCCGCATTTTTCTAGGAGGCCGGGGCCGTTAGGGGCCCCGCCCGGGGCTCCTTAGCGGCCCCGTATTTTATCGAACAGGCCCCGGGTGCGCTCGCCGATGGTTTTGTTGCGCTGCCTGATGAACACGTACCGCACCGAAAACGCCGTTGGGAACCGCGCCCAGTCGTTGCTATTAATTTCCACGCTCGGCTTGAAGTCGTAGCTGAGCACCAAGGGCAGAAAGGCAATTTTGTACTCGATGCCCACCACGCCGTCGAAGCCGCCGAAACGGCTGGTGTCCTTGTTGTTGCCCACGTGGCCGCCAGCCCCCAGGTAGTAGTTCAGGCTGCGCCCCAAAATGCCGAAGTGGTACTCGGCCAGCACCGTGCCGCTCACCTCGCGCGAGGCCAGGCCGGCGATGCCCTCCAGCGTGAGGCGCGGGGCCACGGCCTGCTGCACCGTAAGGCCGTAGGGGCTGCCCAGGCGCAGGCCCGCGGCGGTGCGGTACTTCTGGGCGGCGGCGGGCCCGGCCCAGCCCACCCCCAGCAGTATCAGCAGCAAGGCGTTGGGTTTCAAAAGGAGACGAAAAAAGGCCATAATCTTGTACCGGGTGCTGGCGAACTTCGCCCAGCAGCGGGCGTTTGAACGCGCAACAGGGCCTTTTTGATATGCTTGGGGCACGGCGGTGGGTACCCGGGGCGGCCCGGGTCCCGTACTTTTGCGGCCGTTTAGCTTCGGCTTTTCTCCATGGGGAGACCATATCGGTCTTTTCTCGCGCTAATTACCACTCTCCGTGTACTTACACCACGTGGCCGCTTACTTGCCGACGGCCGTCGTCACCAACGAACACTTTACCCGCCTCAATGGGCTGGCTTCTGACTGGATCATCGAGCGCACCGGCATTCGGGAACGCCGCAAAGCGGGCCCCGGCGAAAACGCCAACACCATGGCCGTGGCCGCCACCCAGGCGCTGCTGGCCGAAATTCCGGCGTTCGACGCGGCCAGCATTGACCTCATCGTGGCCGGTACCTACACCCCGCACGACACCATTTACACCGCCGCCCACGCCGTGCAGCGCGCACTGAACATCAACGAAATTCCAACGGTGAGCATCTCATCGGCCTGCTCGTCGCTGCTGAACGCCGTTGAAATCGTGGAAGGCTACTTCGCCATGGGCAAGGCCCGCCGCGCCTTGGTGGTGGTGAGCGAGCACAACACGGCCTACAACAACGAGGAAGACACGATGGCCGGCCACTTGTGGGGCGACGGCGCGGCGGCCCTGCTCATCACCAAGGAGCCGTTGGGGCCCCAGCCGCTGCGCATTGCCGAAGTCATCACCGGCGGGGCGGCCCCCGTGGGCAAGGCCGACGAGGCCGTGACGCTGAAGCCGGTGGAGAAAGGCATCGTGATGCCGTTTGGGCGCGACGTGTTCCAGCAAGCCTGCACCTACATGACACGCGTGACGCAGGTGCTGCTCGACCGCCACCACTTGGCGGCCAACGACCTTACCTACCTCATCCCGCACCAAGCCAACCTGCGCATTTCGGTGAACGTGACGAAGCAGTTGGGCCTCGACCCCGAGCGGGCCGTGAACAACATCCAGCGCCTAGGCAACACGGGCTGCGCCGGTGCCGCCATCGGCTTGGCCGAAATCTGGAACACGCTACGCCTCGGCAACAACATCATCATCACCGTGTTCGGCGGCGGCTACTCGTACGGGGCCATGCTGCTCACGAAGTAAGTTATGTTCCCGCCCGCCGCTGCGTTTCTGCCCGAAATTATTTTTCAAACCAGCCGCGCCAGCGGCCCGGGGGGCCAAAACGTGAACAAGGTAGAAAGCCGCGTGGAGCTACGCTGGCATTTACTGGACTCGCAGGTGCTGACCGACGAGCAAAAGCAACTTATTCTGGAAAAGCTGGGCCCCCAGCTCACAGCCGACGGCTTGCTGCTGCTCGCCGCCCAGGACGACCGCAGCCAGCTTCGCAATAAGGAAATCGTGCTGGCCCGCTTCCACGCCTTGCTGCTCAAAAGCTTGCACCGCCCCAAGCCGCGCCGCGCCACCAAGCCCAGCCGCGGCGCCGTGCGCAAGCGCTTGGAAGGCAAAAAGATCCAGAGCGAAAAAAAGAACAACCGTCGGAAGTTGGACTGAGTGGATGGGCGGAGGCGTGAATGAGCGAAGCGGATTGTTGCCTAGTACGCCTCCACGCCTCCGCCCATTCAGTCATTGCTAAAGCAGCGTGCCGCGCAGCACCAGCAGCGCCACCGAGAAGTAGATGATCAGGCCCGTCACGTCCACGAGCGTGGCCACGAAGGGCGCGGACGACGTGGCCGGGTCGAGGCCCAACTTCTTGAGGATGAGCGGCAGCATGGAGCCCGCCAGCGAGCCCCACAGCACAATGCCCACCAGCGCGAGGCCCACCGTAAGGCCCACCATCAGCCAGTGGGGCCCGTAGATGGGCGTAATGCTCTGCCAAATGGCGATGCGCCCAAAGCCCACCAAGCCCAAAATTAGCCCCAGCAGCAGGCCCCCCACCAACTCGCGGCGCAGCACCTGCCACCAATCGCTGAGGTTGAATTCGCCCAGGGCCATGGCCCGGATGATGAGCGACGTGGCCTGCGAGCCCGAATTGCCGCCCGAGCTGATAATCAAGGGGATGAACTGCACCAGCACGATGGCTTTTTGCAATTCGCCTTCGAAGAATTGCATGGCCGAGGCCGTCAGCAGTTCGCCCAAAAACAGCACCACGAGCCAGCCGGCGCGCTTTTGCACCAGCCGCATGAGGGGCATGGTGAGGTAGGGCTCCTCCAGGGCCTCTGAGCCGCCGAACTTCTGAATGTCTTCCGTGTCTTCCTGCTCCCGGATGCTGAGGATGTCGTCAAGCGTCACGATGCCGAGCAGAATGCCTTGGTCGCTCACCACGGGCAGGGCCACCCGGTCGTTGCGCCGAAACGTGTCGATGGCTTCTTCCTGGTCCTGGCCCACGCCCAGGTGCACAAAGCGCCGGTCCATGATGTCGCGCACCCGCACGGTGGGGGCCGCCAGCAAAATCTCGCGGATGCGGATGTCGTCCGTCAGCACGCCGTGCGCGTCGGTCACGTACAGCATGTTCAGCGTTTCGGACTGCCCGCCGTGTTGGCGCACGTAGTCAAGTACTTGCTCCACGGTCCAGTTCTCGCGGATGGCGATGTAATCGGGCGTCATCAGCCGGCCCACCGAGTACTCGGGGTAGCCGAGCAGCTCCAGCGTCACCTTGCGCTCGGGCTCCGAGAGGCTCTGGATGAGCTCGGCCACGAAGTTGGCGGGCAGGAATTCGAGCAGGGCCGTGCGGTCGTCGGGCGACATCTCGTTGAGGATGTCGGCCATCTTATCCTGGGCCAGGTTGTCGAGGAAGTGCCGCTGCACCTCCAAATCGAGGTACTCGAACACCTCCGTGGCCAGCTTGAGCGGCAGCAGCCGGAAGATGATGAGCTGCTCGCGGTCGTCTTCGTTCTCGATGAGCGTCACCAGCTCGGCGGGTTGGAACGCCCGCAGGATCTGCTTGAGCTTAAAAAATTCACCCTCCTGAATCAGAGCTGTGATGGTTTCCACGGATGGCGACAATGGCATCATGGCAGGACGGGCGGTGGTGCTTCGCTAGGCAAGCAGGGTTGATGAAAGGATTACGCCACGAAATTACGTCGAAACTGGCCCCAGGCCGTATGCACAGCGCGGCGGGGCCCCAAGTATCTGCCCGAACCTGCCCATCTTGCTGCCCCCAACGCTTACCTGCTGCCCATGCCCGACCTTTCCGCTGCCCCCCGCGCCACCCTGGCCCTCTACGGTGGCGGGGCTGACGAGGCCCTGGTGGCGCTGCTGGCCGGCCTGCTGCCTTGCCCCGGGGCCCCCATCGAAGTCGTCACCACCGCCAGCACGGCCAACCCCGCCCGCACCGCTGCCTCGTATGCCCGCTCGTGGGCAGCGCACGGCTGCGCCCACGTGGGCCACCTCGAAGTAGACGAAACCCACCCCGCCGACGCGCCAGCCACGCTGGCCCGCCTGCGCCGGGCGGCGCTGTTGTTCATCAGCGGCGGCAACCAGGAGCGCCTCACCCAGTTTTTGCTGGGCACCGAGTTTCTGGCCATCCTCCAGGCGCGGTGCCGCACCGACGCGGGCTTTGTGCTGGCGGGCACCAGCGCCGGGGCCGCTGCCCTGGCCGAGTTCATGCTGGTGGAAGGCCGCGGCTGGCGCAGCCTGTTACCTGGCGGCGTGGGCGTGGTGCCTGGCCTGGGCCTGCTGCCCGGCGTAGTGCTTGACCAGCACTTTGCCGAACGCCACCGCTACCCGCGCCTGCTGCACGCCGTGCTGGCCCACCCCACTTGCCTGGGCCTGGGCCTGAGCGAAGAAACCGGCCTGCTGCTGCGCCCCGGCCAGCCCGCCGAAGTATTCGGCGACGAAGTGGTGTTTGCCTTTGATGCGGCCACGGCCCAGCACATCAGCTTGGTGGGCCCGGGGCCCCATCAACCCGTCAGCGGCCACGGCCTCACCACGCACCTGCTGGTGGCGGGCCAGCGGCTCGATTTGGCCACCCGGCAGGCGGTGGGGTAGGGGCCCCGGCTGGGCACGAAACCGGCTACCTTTGCGTTGATGCCGCGAAAAAAATCCGTGCCGCTCATGCCTAATTCTCGTTGGGGCGCTCCGGTGCTGGCGTTGCTGCTGGCGCTGGCCGGGGCCTGTACCCGCCACCCCGTTTCCTTCAATTCCCGGCCCGAGGTGGCCCCGGCAACGATGGCCGTGGCCGCCGATACGCTTACACGGGCTGCCGATTCGGTGGCCGGCCGGCCCTCGCTCAGCACCGCCCGCCGCGTGGCTATGAGCAAGGCCGAAGACCGCGCCGCCAAAGACAAGGAAAAAGATGCCCAACGCAAGCCGTCCAAGAAAAAGAAGGTTTTCCTGGGCGAACGCATCAAGCGGGGCTTTGCCAAGTCGGGCGGCAAGGGCCGCAACCAGGCCATCGAGATATTCTACTACCTCAAGTACTTCCAGCAGCCCAACCCGCAGGCTCCAGCGCGCTTCTACTACGACCCGAAGAAACACAAAATCTTCAAAGCCGCGGCCGGCGAGCTCGACCCCAGCGCCAAGGTGCTGCACGGGCCCTACAAGCGGCTGCAAAACAACAAGGTGATGGAAACCGGCTTCTACGCCTTGGGCGTGAAGCACTTGCGCTGGGAGCGCTACGACCGCAACGGCGTGCTGCTGAGCAAAATCCACTACGAGATGGGTTTCCCGCGCGACGCCAACATCACGTACTTCGACGCGGGCCACACCATGCTGAAGGAGGTGGTGCCCTACGTGAACGGCAAGCTGGAGGGCGATTACGCCCGCTACACCGCCACGGGCCAGCGCGAGTGGTCGGGGCAGTTCGAGAACGGCCGCCGCGTGGGCGTGTGGACGAACTACTGGCCCGTAAAACGCAACTTCCGCCACTTCGAATACCAGTACCCAGAAAGCGGCTTCGACCCCGAAATAGAAGAGCCCGAATTGCTTAAGCAGTTTACCAGCAACGGTGTAGCGGTGTACGATAAGGAGAAAAACCTCGACAAGCGCGGCGAGCCCGAACCCGTGGCTCCCGCCGGGGCCCGCCCGGGCCACGTGCTGCCCAAGCGGGCCCAAGGCCGCTAGGGCCCCCGAGCTTGCCGCTAGGGTCCCTGGGTTTCAGACTAATAAAACGCGTCTTCGAATGCCTCGACGAGGAAGCCACCGCCACGGCGCAGCGTGAGGGCCAGAATGTCGAAGCGGATGTCACCGCGCCAGTCCATTTCTTCTTGCAAGTGCGTAGCGGCTAGGCGAAACAACTCTTTTTTGCGGGCCGAAACGAAAGTTTCTGGGTCCCCGAACTGGCCGCCGGAGCGCGTTTTCACTTCCACAAACACCAGCAGGGCCGTGCCTTGGCGCAGCACCAGGTCCACCTCGGCACGGCGGTGGCGGTAGCCCCGGGCCAGCACCTCGTAGCCGCGGGCGGTGTAGAACTCGGCGGCGGCGGCTTCGCCGGCCTGTCCCAGGGCGTGGGGGGTATGCATGGGAGGTAGGAAGCGCAAGCTGAGTTACGCTAGGTGGGGCCCCGGGCCGAACCCTGTGCCGGATTGTACCTTTGCCACGGGCGGGCTTTGCGGGCCGGGCGAAGGTAGGGCCGCGTAGCCGGTCCTTGCAATTAGCTATTCTTACCGATTTATTCGCCAGATGACCACCGCTCCTACCCCCGTTGCCCCGGCTTTGCCTATTGCCGCCGCGCCTCATCGGGGGCTGGCCGTGCAGCGGCTGGGCCTGGTGCCCTACGCGCCTACCTGGGCCCTGCAAGAAGAACTGCTAGCGGCCACCGTGGCCATCAAAACCCAAAACCGCGAAGCTGCGGCCGCCGGTCTGCCGTCGCAGCTCACTCCTAACCACCTGCTGCTCTGCCAGCACCCGCACACCTACACGCTGGGCAAAAGCGGCAAGCCCGAGCACCTGCTGCTCAGCGAAGCGGCGTTGGCTGCCCACGGGGCCACCTACCACCGCATCAACCGGGGCGGCGACATCACGTACCACGGCCCCGGCCAGCTGGTGGGCTACCCCATCCTGGACCTCGACAACTTCCGGCCCGACATCCATTGGTACCTGCGCACGCTGGAAGAGGCCGTCATCCAAACGCTGGCCGAATACGGCCTGCGCGCCGGCCGCATCGCGGGCCTCACCGGCGTGTGGCTGGGTTGGGAAGAGGGGGCCCCCAACCCCCGCAAAATTTGCGCAATGGGCGTGAAGTGCAGCCGCTGGGTGACCATGCACGGCTTTGCCCTGAACGTGGCCCCCGACCTGGCTTACTTCGGCCACATCGTGCCCTGCGGCATTCCCGACAAAGCCGTGACCTCGCTGGCCCAGGAGCTGGGCCGCCCCGTGGCCGTGGAAGAAGTGCAGGAACGCCTACTGCCCCACTTGCGCGCGCTCTTTGGGGTCCCAACTGCTTGAGTAGGGCCCCCGCGCCGCGCCAATGCGGAATCCTAGAAATCTATCATTATCCATTAAATCTGCGGTCCTGTGAAGCAAGATATTTCCTTTGACCCCGTGGAAGGCGTATCGGTAGCCATTGCGCCGGCGCAAGACGGGGCCCTCACCCCCACCGGCCAGCCCGTGTGGCAGGTGTACCTGCTCAACCACAACGCCTACCCGTTGCGCAGCGTCATCGTGAACGCCCACGGTTACGGCCAGCAGCCCGACGGCGAAAAGGTGCGCACCTCTACGCTGCGCTACTTATTTGAGGAGGTGCCGCCCCGCACGGCTGTACCCGTCGAGCCCCTCGACCCTGCCTTGTTTCACCTCAACAACCAGTACTGGGTGAGCTATTACCGCGGCGCGCAGATTTTCGACAAGAAATACATCTTTGTGCCCGACTCCATCGTGGCCAACAACTTTATTCCCATCGCACTACTCGGCGACCGGGTGGGCGTGCTCCACAGCTAGCTGTGGCGGCCGTAGGGCCCCGCAGCAGTTCTCCTTCCTTATTTTTACACTATGACTCCTGTGGCTATTCAACTGGTGCTATCGGCCGGATGGGCTTTTCTGGTGGCGCTGTTCGCAGTGCCGTCCATCATCCAAATCGCCCACCTCAAGAACATGCTCGATACGCCCAATGGGCGCACTGTGCACTCGTCACTCACGCCTCGGTTGGGCGGCGTGGCAGTGTTCGCCGGGTTCATGTCGGCGCTCACCATCTTTGGGCCCCTGCAAAACGGCGTAAAGGAGTTGCTGGCGGGTTGCATCATCCTTTTCTTCGTGGGCCTAAAAGACGACTTGGTGGGCATGTCGGTGTTCAAGAAATTTGTGGGCCAACTACTGGCCACGGGCATCGTCATGATCATGGCCGACGTGCGCATCACCAGCTTCCAGGGCATTCTCGGCATCTACACCCTACCGGTGGGCATCAGCTATGCCTTTACGCTGGCCGCCATCGTGGGCATTACCAACGCCATCAACCTCATCGACGGTCTTGATGGCTTGGCCGGCTCCATCGTATTGATTATCATGGGTACGTTCGGCTTTTATTTCTACAATTACGGCGGCGCAGCGTACAGCAACTATGCTTTCGTGGCGGTGTGCCTAATGGGAGGCATGGTGGGTTTTCTGCGCTACAACTTCCACCGGGCCCCTATTTTTATGGGCGATACCGGTTCGCTGGTGTGCGGCTTCATTGTGTCGGTGCTGGCCATCCAGTTCATCGAATTGGGTGGCCAGCCCGGCACGCGGCTGCCGTTCAGCGCCACGCCAGCGGTAGCGCTTGGAGTTTTGTTCGTGCCTTTGTTCGATACGCTGCGAGTGTTTGTATTGCGGATGGCGGCCGGCAAGTCACCCTTTGCGCCCGACCGCAACCACATCCACCACCGCCTGCTGGGCATGGGATTCTCGCAAATCAGCACGGTGCTGCTGCTGGGGGCCCTCAACTTATTAGTAATTCTGTTCGTGATCCAATTTGCTGATCTCGGTAACCTGGCTCTTATCGGCATTCTTCTCGGCTTCTCGGTATTGCTAAGCATATTTATCGGTGTGTACCAAAGTCGCTTGCGCCGTGAAGTCGTCACCGCGCGATCCTAGTATCAATCCGGTTTCACGCCATGACAATGCTGCTCTTCGTTGCTGGCCGGTTGGTCCTGGGACGGGCGCGGGGCAGCGCTTTGTGGCTGCTGTTGCTGCTGGGTGGCCTGCCTAGCTGGTCCGCCGAATACCGGCCGCTGCCCCCGGCTGCCCCCACCGGCCTCACCGCCGATTGGCTTATCCACGATGTGGGGCGTAACCGGCTCATCCTGTACCTGCCCGGCTACCACGCCCCGGCCCACGCCTACTATCAGTACGTGCGCCTACGCCGTGGTCAACCGTTTCCGGTGGCCTTTGCAGCCCAGCGCGGCCTAAGTTTATTCATTGATAACCAGCTTATTTTTACCGCCAATCGGACGGGGCCCTATGCTTTCGATTTGGCCCAGCGGCTGCCGGAGGCCCTAGCCCTAGGTACTCATCTACTGGGCGTGTGGCAACCCGGCGGCAACCCCGCCTTAGCTTCTTTCACGTCGGAAACCGCCGCTGCTGAACCCGATGCTACCCCCGATACCGCCGCAGAAATTGCCCAAACCCGGTCCCCCAACCCACTGGGCCAAAACGTGCTGCTAAGCTTTTTGTTGGTGCTGGGGCTGCTCTACGGTGGGGTACGCGCCACCTATCAGCCCGGCTTGGCTCGCGTATTTCGGTTTGACGAGCTGTTTGGTAATGGTTCCGAACAAGGTACATTCCTAGCGCGCCCGGCGTTTTCGTTGCTCAATGTGCTGTTAGTGTTATTATTCGGGCTCTCGTTTGCGCTACTGCTCACGGCATTGCACACAAGCTTCGAAAACCTGCCCTTGGTGCGGCAGTTTGTGGCCGTGCCCGAGCGGGCCATCGTGGCGCGAGTACTGGTCTACGCAGCCCTCATCGCGGGGTTTGTGCTGGGCAAATACTTATACATATCGCTGTTGGCCTACACCTTCGATTTACGCGAGTTGGTAGCAGTACAGTACCGTGAGTTCTTGCGCACTACGCTGCTAGCTGGACTCTTCCTTCCATTTGTGCTTCTGCTTTACCTAGGCCTAAACGGCCGCCATCCCGCCGCAGTGGCCGGTATAGCCGCTGCCGTTATCGCGCTGGTGCTGGTGGGCACCGTGTTGCGAGTGCTGCACACTGTGCATCAACGGGCTTCGCTGCTTAATCTTCATTTGTTTGCTTACCTTTGTGCTACCGAAATACTGCCCCTGCTCATTTTGCTAAGGCTATTGGTATTCACTACTTAATTGCTGTCTGGTAGCGCCCGTCCAGCTTTTGCCTAGGTTTCCTTTCCTCTATCGTTCTAGCAGTACTCCTTTTCTTCTTGTATGGCCGAGAGTGCAGACACGCCGGGCATCGGCCGGCACGCCAAGCGCATCCAAAGCATTTTGGTAACCCAGCCCAAGCCCACCACCGAAGTTTCCCCCTATTCGGCCCTTGCTGAGAAATATGGCATCCGGGTCGATTTCCGGGAATTTATTGAAGTGCAACCGGTTTCCTACAAAGACTTCCGGCGCGATAAAATCAACATTGCGGACTTTACGGCGGTGATTTTTACTAGCCGCAATGCTGTTGACCACTTCTTTCGCATTTGCCAGGAAGCTAAGCTTGAGATGCCCGCCGAAATGAAATATTTCTGCATTTCGGAGCAAACGGCTAACTACTTGCAGAAATACATTGTGTTGCGTAAGCGGAAGCTTTTTGTGGGCACGCGTACCGCAGCTGACTTGTTTGACGTCATCAAAAAGCATAAAGGTGAGAACTTCCTCTACCCGTGCTCTGACATCCGCAAGGACGACCTGCCGGTGTTCATGCGCGCCAACAGTCTTAAGTTTACGGAGGCCGTAATTTATCGCACGGTAGCCAGCGATTTGTCGGATTTATCGGACGTGAAGTACGACGTATTGGCGTTTTTTAGCCCCTCGGGTATTAGTTCGCTGTTCGTCAATTTCCCCGATTTTGTGCAAGATGGTACTCGCATCGCAGCCTTCGGCCCCACCACGGCCAAAGCCGTACGTGATGCCAATTTGGAACTTGACATCGAGGCCCCCATGCCTAACGCACCTTCCATGGCGGGGGCTATTGAGGCATACATCCGTCGCAACCAACCGACTGGGTAAAATAAAACAGGTTTTCATCGAGCCAGTTTTCCCAACCGTCGATAAGAATTTTGCAAACGCCGAAAACTTTGTTTTCGGCGTTTTGCGTTGGGTCCTATAATGGGCTACGGGCCCATGATTTAGCCTTACATTTGAACGTACATCCCATGGCCTGTGCGCACCCTGTGGGCTGTTTCCCTCTCCCTGGTTTCCGTCCCATGAAAAAAAGTGTACTTGCTCTTCTATTGCTGGCCGGAGGCACGGCCCCAGCCCTGGCCCAACAGCAGCCCCAGTTTACGCACTATGGTTTCAACGGCATGTACCTCAATCCGGCATACGCTGGCATCAAGGGGCAGGGCGAGGTTAATCTGATTGGCCGCTATCAATATTATAATCTCACTAACACCCGCGGTGATGCCAATGGGGCCCCCCGCACAGGTTTAATTACAGCTTCACTACCTATTTTGGCACTAAATGGTGGCGTAGGGCTAGCCGTAAGCTACGACCAGGCTGGGGAAGTACGGGTGACTAATACTGCCTTGTCCTATTCGCAGCACGTTAAGTTGGGGGCTGGCAAGCTGGGCTTCGGCATCCAGGGCACGTTCACCTACATCAGCGCGGGCACATTTGTGGCCATCGATCCCACTGACCCTTACATTCCTTACAATGGCTCCGATCACAAGTTTGATGCGGGGGCAGGCATTTGGTATGAGTCACCAAAATTCTACGCGGGTTTAAGCGCTAACAACTTGTTGCGTTCCACCTACCACTTTGCCAACCAGTACGGAAACGTTGTTCCTTCCTATTTAGGAGAAAATCACGCTTATTTCACGGCAGGATACAATATTGAAGCCTCGTCTTCCGTTGTTGTAACGCCCACTATACTTGCCAAAGCTGTGTTACCCGGCAGTTTTGACTCCAATAACAAGTTCAGCAATACAAAAAATTATTCTTTCGAAGGCGGATTACGAGCTACCCTTGATGATAAATATTGGATAGGTGCAAACTATCGGTTGCAAGAATCCGTTTCGGGCTTAATTGGATTAAGCTTTGCTAAAGACAATGCTTTTCGCGTAGGCTACGCTTTTGATTTTATTGCATTTAATCAAGACGCACGAGCCCTTGGTTCTCACGAAATTTTGCTTTCGTACCGCTTACCCAAGCCTGGATTGATTCTTCGGCCAGCTATCCGCACGCCACGCTACAGTTTTTAGCCTATTAAGCGACTGTTAAAAACGCTGTATTTCACCTGCTGAGGCACTTTGTACCCTTATTTTTGCTGGTGCATTTACTACGCCAGTGCAGTTTCCAATTGCTGCGGGAATTTTTTCTACGCTTTTGCGGTGCTTATGCCCGCGATAAAAAATTATTGTGCAATTGTGTTGGAAATTGTATATTTGCCAGCCGAACAACATAGACCGATAGCTCTGCCAATTCAAAACGACTCTTTACTCCCATGAATAAGTTATTAGCATTATCCCTGTTCGCGCTTTCTGGGGCCCTTTTGGGGGGTTGCAGCTTTAGCAAAGGCTTCGAAGGCGAATTAGTCGGCTCTGAGGACCGGCCTTACTATGTTCCCCAGGAAGTACCTTTCGGAATGGTACCCTGCCCGGGCGGCACGTTTCATATGGGCCAAACTGATCAAGATATTTCCGCATCAATGGTCAACATGAACAAGCAGGTGACTATCGCCGGCTTCTACATGGATGAGACAGAAATCACCAACAACAAGTACAGGCAGTTTATCGATGCTATTAAGCAGGATTCACTGGATGTGCTCGGCGAGGAATACGTGATGACAGAATTGTATCCTGACACGACGGTGTGGGTGCGCGACTTCACGTACCACATGGGTGATCCCCTGCTAGAATACTACTATACTCATCCAGCATTCGACGATTATCCGGTGGTAGGCGTGGACTGGTTCGCAGCAAAATACTTCTGCAACTGGCGCACCAAATTCCGGAATGCTTCGCGTGAGGAGAGAGGATTCGCTGCCGATCCTAACTTCCGCTTGCCCTCTGAGGCGGAATGGGAGTACGCTGCTCGTGGTGGTCGCGAAGGTGCTACTTATCCTTGGGGCGGACCTTACCTACGCAATACTAAAGGCTGCATGCTGGCTAACTTCAAGCCGGGCCGAGGCGATTATGTTAGCGATGGTTACGCTTATACTTCAGAAGTAGGTTCGTTTTTCCCTAACGACTTTGGCCTGTATGACATGTCAGGCAACGTAGCTGAGTGGTGTGACGACGCTTACATGGAAGCTTCGGTGCCAGTAGTGTGGGACTTGAACCCTACCAACCCGGATGATAATGAACCCCGCAAAGTGGTGCGCGGGGGCTCCTGGAAGGATATTGCTTATTTCCTTGAAACCGGCACCCGCAATTTCGAATATCAGGATTCGGCCCGTTCCTACATCGGTTTCCGCTGCTCGATGATCCAAATTGGGATGGGTACCAATAGCAAACTCAACTAATTTATACCAACCCACAATTAATTTCCTCACACTTCTCTAATTTTTACTAAGATGGCCGTTAAAAAAAGTTTCCTATACGACGATGTGATGCCTAAGGTGTATGGCATCGGTGCTGCAGTAGTTATTATTGGTGCACTATTTAAAATCCTGCACTGGAAAGGTGCTGACATTATGCTAATGGTGGGTTTGGGTACGGAAGCTGTTATCTTCTTCTTAAGCGCCTTCCAGCCCCATCAGTCTGACCATGATTGGTCGTTGGTGTACCCCGAACTGAGCGAAGGCTACGATCCCAGCACTAACGATAACCGTTTCCGAGATCCTAAGTCGCAGCCGAACGGCTTGACCGCTAAGTTGGACGATATGCTAAAGAACGCTAACGTAACTCCTGAAGCCCTCACCAATTTAGGCCAAGGTTTAAATCGCCTCAGCAGTACCACGGCTCAGTTGGGTCAACTAGGTGAGGCTACTAACGTGACCGACGAGTACACGAAGAAAGTGCGTACGGCCGCCGATTCGCTCGATAAAATCAACGTGGCTTACTCGAATACCGCAGCGGCTATTACGTCGCTGGCTGACGCTACTGGTGATGCCAAGGAATACCATCAGCAAGTTCAAAACGTCACCAAAAATTTGGGGGCCCTAAATGCAGTTTACGAAATGGAATTGCAGGATGCCAATACGCACCTCAAGTCTATGAATCAGTTTTATGGCACGCTGGGCAAGGCTATGGACAACATGACCCAAGCCGGCAAAGACACTGAGCAGTTTCAGAAGCAAGTAGCCGATTTAACTGGCAACCTGACTTCGCTCAACCGAGTGTACGGCAACATGTTGAGCGCTATGCGCGCCCCGGCTCAGGCTTAAGGGAAGTGTCGTACCCTAATTATTCCTTATTACTCATTTCTAAAGGATATTCCTGATGGCGGGTGGAAAAGAAACACCGCGGCAGAAGATGATTGGCATGATGTATCTCGTGCTAACTGCTCTGCTCGCGCTGCAAGTGAATTCAGCGATTCTGCTGAAGTTCAAATTCATCGACGACAGCTTAATTGGTGTGAACGATAAGACGTCGGCAGCTGCTGACGGCACGGTAAAAGGCATTGAAGCCGCCGTGGCTAAAAATCAAAACCAGGCCCGTGACAAGGCTGTGTTGGCCCAAAGCGAAGAGATCCGCGAAAAGACGAAGACGATGGTAAGCTACCTGCGTGACCTCCGTGACAAATTAGTGACGGCTTCGGAGAACGTAAAAGGGGCCACCGAATATAAAAATATGAGCGCTGAAGACAAGGTGGCTATCACCATGATCGGAGGTACTAAGAACGGCTTGGCTTACCCAATGAAGGCCAAACTGAACGATTACGCTTCTTATATAAAAGGTTATGTGCCTTCGGCTGTGCCACTTGCACTCGATGGCAAAGAGGATCCGCTGGTAAAAACCATGCCTGAGCAAAGTAATAAAGATTTCGCTGAACTGAATTTCGAAAACACACCGCTGGTAGCTGCCCTCGCAGTATTGTCGCAAAAGGAAACTGAAGTATTGAAGTACGAAGCTGACGCTTTATCGGCTCAAGCACAGAAGGTTGGTGCTAAGACTATCGTCTTCGATAAAATTGGCGCTTTTGCTTCGGCTGAGTCAAACACGGTAGCTGCTGGTACCAAATACAAGGCTGAGCTATTCCTGACTGCTGCTGCTTCAAGCATCCACCCGTCGATGACACTGAATGGCTCGTCGTTGTCGGTGGGCCCCGATGGCCACGGCAAAGTAGAATTCACTGCTCGCCCTGGTGGCTTCGACGCTTCAGGTAATGCTAAGGCTTCGTGGACGGGTACTGTTCGTTTCAACCAGAACGGCCGCGACACTACGTTTAAGGTGTTAGTGCCTTACACCATCACCAAGCCGGTAATGCAGATTCAGTCGGCTTCGGTGCAAGCGCTGTACTTCAAGTGCGGCAACAAGCTGAGTGTATCAGTTCCCGCTTTGGGGGCTCAGTATAAGCCCGGTTTCTCGGCTAGTGGTGCCACTACCATTGCTGGTAGCAAACTGGGTGATGTAACGTTGGTACCTAATGCTCGCGAGGTGACCCTGAATGTGAGCAGCGGTGGAAATGCCATCGGTTCGCAAACTTTTCAGGTACGTCCCATCCCTAAGCCAGAAATCAAGTGCTTTGTAGGCGGCCGCGAGGCCAATGAAAAGCAAGGCACTCCTGGTACTGCTGTGCGTTCGCTGTCGCTGAGGGCAATTCCGGACGCTGGTTTTCAAACTTTCCTGCCCGATGATGCTCGTTTCCGTGTGTCAAGCTACGAAGTGACACTGGTACGTGGTAAGCGTCCCGCTATGGCACCCAAAACGATTTCGGGCCCCGACGCTAATTTAAGTGATGTAGTGAATTCCTATCGTGAAGGCGACCGCTTATACATTGAAGTGAAGGGTGTACAGCGCCAGAACTTTCAGGGTAACGTAGAATCGGTAAACGTATCGCGTACTTTCAACATTCCGTTGCTGTAATACTATTTTATCTGGGTCCAGCGTTAACCGGCTGTTCTATCCCCATTTATTCCGCGTTCATATGAAAGCTACTCAAACCCTGGCCATTATGGCCGCCAGCCTGACGCTTAGCACCGTTGCCCTGGCCCAGGAACAGGCCACCACGGCCAGCAGCACGGGCTCGCGCCGGCCGATTCCATTATCTGATCAAATGTTCCGCAAGAGCATATGGCGTGCTATTGATTTGCGTGAGAAGCAGAACAAGCCCATGTTTTCGGAGGGCAAAGAAATTAGTCGTGTCATCCTCGATGCAGTAAAGCGTGGCGAGATTCAGGCTTATAAAAACGATTCGCTGACTTCGACTTTCACCCCAGCGGAAGTATCGGCTAATATGTCGTATGCTGACAAAACAAATGAACTAAGTGCTGATGAGAAAGCTGCTGGCTTTAGCGAAAGCGATTTAGGCGGTGGTGCAGCGGCTGACGATGGCTGGGGGGCCCCGGTTAAGAAAAAATCAACCGCTGCTACTACGCGCCGTCCGAAGCTAGGCGCTAATGGCAAGCCGATTAAGGATAAGCGTGGCAAGGTGGTATATGAAACGGTACCAGCTGTGGCGGCGGCGCCGGTGGTGAAAAAGCCCGAGGCAAACGAATACCGCCCTAAGGACTTGTACCAGATGGAGTTGAAGGAGGATATGATCTTCGACAAGAAACGGTCGCGCATGTATCACGATATCAAAACCATTACTTTGCTCGTGCCGTCCACGTTGAAAACCAACGAGTCGGGCATTGAGAAAACTATTGGTACGTTCAAATACAGTGATCTGGTAAAGGTGTTCCGCGCCAACCCGCAGAACGCCATCTGGTTCAATTCGCAGAACGATGCCCAGCATAAGAACTTAGCTGACGCTTTTGAACTGTGGTTATTTAACTCCTACATTACCAAAGTGTCGAATGCTGGCGACTCGCGCCTTGACGACATTTACGGCGGGCAGCAGCAAGGCATTCTGGCCGCGCAGCAAACGGCCGCTGATTTGGTGGAGTATGAGTACAACCTGTGGTCCTTCTAAATCACAGATTTGCAACCGATTAAATTGATACGAAAAGGGGCCCCAGCAGTAGTGCTGGGGCCCCTTTTCTTTACGCTAGGCCCAAGGCAAAGCATTATTCGGCTGGCTCTGCTTCTTGCTGGTCGAAGTAGGTCTGGAGTACCTTGGTTTTGGCTTTGCCAACCTCAGCGATTAGCTCAGCTTCGCTTAACTCACGGATTTTCTTAACAGATTTGAACTTGTTGAGTAGCTTTTCGGCCGTGATAGGGCCCAGTCCTTTCACTTCCGTCAGTTCGGTTTTGAGGGTGGCAGCGTCGCGGCGCGAACGGTGAAAGGTGATACCAAAGCGGTGCACTTCGTCGCGCATCCGCTGGAAAAGGCGCAACGACTCACTCTTTTTGTCGATGTAGAGCGGCAGTGGGTCATTGGGTACGTAGATTTCTTCCAGGCGCTTGGCGATGCCGATGATGGGAATTTGGCCCCACAGGTTGAGGTCCTTAAGGGCCTTCACGGCCATGCTGAGCTGGCCCTTGCCGCCGTCGACGATGACGAGCTGGGGCAGGCTGGCGCCCTCTTCTACCAAGCGGCGGTAGCGGCGCGTGACGACCTCGTACATCGTGTCGAAGTCGTTGGGGCCCACCACGGTTTTGACGTGGTAGTGGCGATAATCCTTCTTGCTGGGCTTGGCGTTGCGGAAGCACACCATGGCCGACACTGGGTTGTCGCCCTGAAAGTTCGAGTTGTCGAAGCATTCGATGTGCTTGGGCAACTCCTTTAGGCGCAGGTCCTTCTTGATGGTTTCCATGATGCGCACCTCGTTCAGGTCCTTGCCACGCTCGTTCATGCTCTCCTTCTCCTTGCGCAGGTACAGCACGTTTTTTAGGCCCAATTCCAGTAGCTTGCGCTTGTCGCCGATTTGGGGCACGGCCAGCGCCACGCCGGGCAACGGCAGGTCGAGGGCCACGTTGGCCAGGATTTCGCGGGCCTCGCTCTCGAACTCCTGGCGCAGCTGCATTACCAGGGGCCCCAGAATTTCGGCATCGGGCTCGTCGAGCTTCTTGGTCACTTCCAGACTTTGGGTGAGGATAATAGAGCCGTTCATCACCTTCATGTAGGAGACGAAGGCCGCCTTCTCGTTTGAGGCAATGGCGAACACGTCGATGTTCGTCAGCGAATCGCTCACGATGGTGCTCTTAGCTTGGAAGGCATCGAGCTTGTCCAGCTTCACCTTGAACTGATGGGCCAGTTCGTATTGCATTTCTTGGGCTGCGCGGCCCATTTGCTCACGGAAATACTGCTTGGGAATGCGCAAATCGCCGTTCAGTATTTGCTTAATTTGGGCAATGTAGCCGTTGTAGGTGGCCTCGTCCTCCAGGGCCTCGCAGGGGCCCTTGCAGTTGCCGAGGTGGTACTCTAGGCACACCTTGAACTTGCCGGCCGCCACGTTTTGCGGCGTCAGGTTGTAAGTGCAGGTGCGCAGCGGGTACAGGGCCCGGATGAGTTCCAGCAGCACATTCATGGCCGTGCCGGTGGCGTAGGGGCCATAGTAGCGCGAGCCGTCGTTGATCTTGTTGCGCGTCGGAATTAGGCGTGGAAACCGTTCATTCGTCAGGCAGAGATAAGGGTAAGTTTTGCCGTCCTTCAGCAGGATGTTGTACTTGGGTTGGTGCTGCTTGATGAGGTTGTTTTCGAGCAAAAACGCGTCCGACTCCGAATCCACAATTGTAAATTCCAAGCGCTTGATGTTGCGCACCAGTTGCTGGGTCTTCTTGTTGTGGTCCTGCTTGCTGAAATAGCTGCTCACCCGCTTGCGCAGGTCGATGGCCTTGCCCACATAAATGATGCCCTCGTCGTCGAAGTACTTGTACACCCCCGGCCGGTGGGGCAGGTGGTTGATTTGGGCTTGAAGGTCAGGGGAGGCAGCCATGGCAGCGCGGAAAGGAGCAGGTAAGCGGAAGGGTGGGACCGGGGCCCCCAGGGTAACGAAAAATGGCCGGTGAAAGTCACCGGCCATTGCGCAAGAAACCACCAAAACGGCTAAATATCTTGCTTGTCGGGGCCCTCCAGGTCGGGCTGGGCCATTTTCTGGTCGTAGGGGATGGTGTCTCGCTGGGCGGCGCCGGTGTACTTCGAGCAGTCAATCTCGATGCTCAGCGGCTTGGCCGGCAGCGGGAAGGGGCCCCGGTTGAGGGCAATGTCTTTGTCGGCGTACACCTTCTTCATGAAGATGCCGTAGAGCGGCAGCGCCAACCGGGCCCCCTGGCCGTAGGCGCCGGTGCGGAAGTGAATGCTGCGGTCCTCGCCGCCGATCCACATGCCGCACACCAGGTCGGGAGTAATGCCCATGAACCAGGCGTCGGAGTAATTAGACGTAGTGCCGGTCTTAGCCCCAATTTCGTAGGGGAAGTTGAAACCCGTGTGCAGGATGGTGCTGGTGCCGCCGGGCTCGGTGGTGCTGGCTTGCAGCATGTTGGTCATGATGTAGGCCGTTTCCTCGCTCAGCACCTCCTTGGTTTGGGGCTGGAACTCGCGCAGCACGTTGCCATTCTTGTCCTCGATGCGCGTCACCATCACCGGCGACGTCCACACGCCCTTGTTCACGAAGGTGGCGTACACTCCGCACAGCTCAAAAATGCTGCAATCGGAAGCTCCGAAGCCCACCGACGGCACCGCGTCCACGGGCGAAGTAATGCCCAGGCGCTTGGCGTAGCCCACGATGATTTCGGGCGTGAGCTTGTACACCAGCCACGCCGTGATGGAGTTCATGGAGCGGGCCAGGGCCTGGCGCAGCGTGAAGGTGCGCCCCGAGTAGCCGCCCTCGAAGTTCTGGGGCGTGTAGGGGGCCCGCCCGGCCACGGCCGGGAAGGTGGTGGC
This sequence comes from Janthinobacterium lividum, assembly GCA_050954665.1. Lineage (GTDB taxonomy): Bacteria > Bacteroidota > Bacteroidia > Cytophagales > Hymenobacteraceae > Hymenobacter. The sequence goes on along the minus strand of JBPBPC010000036.1, from coordinate 418,719 downwards.
CACGTCGGGCCGCGGGTAGCACGGCGAGTAGCCCTGGTCGATGGCCGCCGTGTACACAATGGGCTTGAAGGTGGAGCCCGGCTGGCGCTTGCCCTGGCGCACGTGGTCGAACTTGAAGTACTTGAAATTGGGGCCCCCCACCCAGGCCTTCACCTGACCGTTCAGCGGGTTCATGGCCATGAACCCGGCCTGCAAATAGCGCTTGTAGTAGGCCAGCGAGTCGAGCGGCGACATCAGCACTTCCTTCTCGCCTTGCCAGCTGAACACCTGCATCTTGTACTTCTTGCGCAGGTAGTAGTTCACCGAGTCGCGGTTGCCGTCGTAGATGTTCATCAGCGACTTGTAGCGCTCGGTGCGGCGCATTGAAATGTTCAGGAAATCGGGAATGACCTTGCCGTTCTCGTCGCGCCAGGGCAACTGACCCTTCCAGTGGGCCGAAAACCACTTCTGCTGCAAGGCCAAGTGCTCGTTCACGGCCGCCTCGGCGTGCTGCTGCATGCGCGAGTCGATGGTGGTGTAAATTTTCAGGCCGTCGGCGTACAGGTCGTGGTCCGTTTCTTTGGACCAGGCCAGCAGCGACTTGGCTACCTCGGTGCGGAAGTAGGGGGCCAGGCCCTTGGCCGCGTTCTCCACGTTGTAGTGCAGCACAATGGGCTGGGCCGTGTCGGCGGCCAGCTCGTGGGCCGGAATGTAGTGGGCCTTGGCCATCTGGCGCAGCACCCAGTTGCGGCGGCGGCGCGAGCGGTCGGGGTGAGCCTTGGGGCTGAAGCGGCCGGGCGCGTTTACGATGCCCACCAGCGTGGCGGCCTCGGGCGTAGTCAGTTCGCGCGGAGCCTTGTTGAAGAACGTTTTGGCCGCCGTGTTGATGCCGTAGGCGTTCGAGCCGTACTCCACCGTATTCAGGTACATACGCAGGATTTCGCGCTTCGTGTAGTTGCGCTCCAGCCGAATGGCCAGCAGCCACTCCTTGGTTTTGGCCACCAAGATGCCCACCTTGCCGCTGCCGTTCAGCGAGCCGTCGTTCAGGGTATTGGGCTGGTCGGGGCGCGTTTTAAAGAGCACCTTGGCCACCTGCTGCGTGAGCGTGGAACCCCCGCCGCCGGTGCCCAGCGCCACCACGGCCCGCGAAATACTGCGCGGGTCGATGCCCGAGTGCTGCTCGAAGCGCACGTCCTCGGTGGCCACCAGCGCATCAATCAGGTTCTGGGGCAGGTCTTTGTACTCGGCGGGCGTGCGGTTTTCGCGGAAGTACTTGCCCAGCAGCACGCCGTCGGCCGAGTAGATTTCCGAGGCCAGCTCCGAGCGCGGGTTTTCGAGCGATTTCAGGTTCGGCATCCGCCCAAACAGGTTCAGGAAGTTGCTGTTCACGGCCAGCACGTAGCCCCCCGCCGCCAGCACGCCGCCCACAAACAGCACCCACAGCGTGCGCACAAAAGCTGTGTAGCGCCCCGGCCGGACCGGCGCAGGGGGGCCCTTGGGCCGGCGGGGCGGGGCAGCAGAGTAGTCAGGCATAAGTAAATAAAAGCAGATTCAACAGGCAAAAATAAAGCCCACAGCGCGGGCCGCGGGCCTCCAACAAAAAAAGTCCGCAGCCGCATGCCATTCGCCCCGGCTCCCAGAGTGCAATTGCACCGGCGCAACGGTTAGCGGACAGCCAGTGAAGAGCCGGCTGCCCGCTAACCGTTGCTTGGGGCCCTACTTGTACACTTTCTGAAAAAACGCCTGGTAGCCGGCTAGGTCGCCGGAGCTTTGCAGCAGCGCTAGGTTCTCCAGGCTGATGACCACTACCTGGAAGCCCTGCCCGCGGAGCCGCCCCAGCGGCGACTGGGGCCCCCGCAGCTTCACCGCATAGCTTTGGGCCACCTTGGCCCCAGTCAGCGCCCGCACCACCAGCAGGTCCTGCTTATCGTCGAGGGCTTCGGCTTGCACCTGCAAGTTCACGTCGCGGAACCAGCGGTGGTTGTAGGTATCCAGCGCCGCGTCCAGGTTGGCCACCGGCGGCGTGCCCTTCGGGAATACCAGCACCACGGCGTGGGCCGCGCTCAGCTGCGTGCCGTAGGCTGTGGTCGGCACGGCAGGCTCGGATGTCGCCGCGGTGTTCGGCGCAGCCGGTGCCGTCGGAAGCCCAGCGGAGGCAGGGGAGGGCGCAGCAGAAGCTGGTGCTGCTCCGGGCACCACCAGCGGCGTGGCCGTTGCTGGTGTGTTTGGTGTTGTCGATTTTGGCAAGTTCTCTAGGGGCCCCGAGGTTGGTGTAGTCGGTTTTGATAATCTTTTCGGGGCCCCAGCAGCGGGCGCTGCTAGTGGAGCCACAGCCGGCACAACTGGAGCTGACGTGGCCGGTGCCGGGGTCACTGCTGCCGCCGGCGATTCGTCGTTGCTGTAGTAAACGCGCAGCCGGTTGTCAATTTCGCCGGGGCGGAACATCGACACCACGGGCTTGTCCGTCGAAGCCAGGGCCCCGGTGATTTGACCGGCGTCCTGCTTCTGGTAGGTGTTGGCCAGGGCACGCGCCTCGGCCACCAGTGGGCTGTCGGGAAAGTCTTTGTAAAACTTTTCCACCATGCCGCGGGCCGTGAGTGGCGCCTGCGTACGCACCACGAGCAGCGTTTTCAAGTACGCCAGCCGGTCGCTTAGGTCGTTCTTCGGATACTGGCGCTCAGTGCGGGTCAGCACGGCTGAGGCCTTGCGAAATTCTTGGTTTTTGTAGAGCACAAACGCCGAATCGACGCGGCTGGCCACGGCTTTGTGCAGGGCCAGCTCGTGCTCGCGGTACTGCGGGTCGGCAATGAGCTTGGCGTAGAGCGACTGCGGGAATTCGCGCTGCAAAGCGGCCGCGTACCCAGCGGCTTTGGCAGCGTCGGGCAGGGCCTTGTAGTGCAAGTACAGCAGGTAGTAGGCGTCGGGCGCGTTGGGCCCCTGTGGGAAGCGCTGCACCTGCTGGGCATAGGTGGCAATGCCTCGGTCGCGCTCCTTCAACTGCTCTTTGTAGATGTTGCCCAGCTCGTAGAGTGCGGCTTCAATTTGTTTGTTAGAGACTTGCAGCTTTTCGGGCGTGGTGGGCAGTGCCTGGCGGTACTGCACCATTAGGTCGCGCTTCTCGGCGGCAGGGTCCACCGCAGGAGCCACGCGGGGGCCGTCGGGGGCCCCCGTGGTGGGGTTCACGCGGGTGTCACTGTTGCCGGTCACGGTGATGGGCACGCTGCCGTTGGCCACGGGGTTTGCGCTGTTGGCCTGGCTAGTGGTGCGCCAGTTATCTTGCAAGCGGCGGTTGTCCCACTTGCGCAGGAAGTCGGCGCGGGCCGTGCCCAGCGTGGCGGGGTTGTCGAAGTACCACTGGGCCCCGGTGCCAGCGGCGGTGGGGTCAAACGCCAGCGGGTCCACCGCCGACTGGCCGCTGGGCAAGTTGCTCAGCGAGCTACTGTTGCTAAGACTCGGCCGGCCGGCCAACTCAGCGGCGCGGGCTTGGACCTTGTCGGCCAGCACCTTCTTAGCCAGCGCCGCCTGGCGCGCGGCCAACTCAGCGTCGGCGTATTGGTCGAGGCGCTGGTCAAGGGCCCCCGGGGCGAGCCGCACCAGCGCCTGGAGGCTGTCCTGGGTTTCGACGATGGTGTATTGCTTGGCAAACTCCTTCAGCACATCGGCCCGTTCTTTAACGGCCACGTAGGCGCGCGCCGTCCGGTCCATGTTCTGCACCGTGCTATCGTAATAGGCCGCCGCGAGGCGGTACTTCTGCAGGTTCTCGTAGTAGATGCGCCCCGCCAGCAGATACGTGTAGCTCTTCTGAGAGCGGTTGACGGTGCTGGCTTTGGCCGACGTGCGCAGCTGGGCCAGGGCCCCGGAATAGTCCTTCTGGCGGTAAGCCAGCCGTGCCATCTCGTAATAAATCTTGTCGCGGTACTCCTTGTTCTTCGGGTCCTTCAGCAGTCCGGCGAAGTACTTGTCGAGTCGCGCCTTGTTCTCCGCATCTAGCCCCGACACCTGGGCCAGTAGGAGCTTGCTAAAAAAGTCCAGTTCGTAGGGCGGGTTGTGGGCCAAGATGTCGTTGAGCTGCTCCACCGCCTTTTTGTCGTCGCCTTGCTCTTGGTACAGTTGCGCCAGCAGGTAGCGGGTGCGCGAACGCTCGTTCTTAATTTCAATCAGCGGCACAGCTTTTTCCAGCTGCGGAATGGCCAGCTTCGGCTCCTCGGTGCGCAAGTAGTAATCGGCGCGGGTCAGAAATAACTCACGGGCATCGGTAGGTAGGCCCACCTCCCGGTCCAGCAAATCCGACACCGCCTTAGCGCTTTCCAACTGGTTAGTAACCACGAAGGTGCGCATCAACCCGATCAAGCCTTCGTGCTGGGCGTTAGGGTCCTTACTGGTCGAGTTCACGTACTTAAACGTAAGGCTTGCGTCATCGAACTGCATCGAATAGAACCGGGCCCAAGCCACCAGCAGGTAGGCATCGTCGGTCCAGTCCGAGCCCGGCCGGTTTTGGATCGGCATCGACGCCCGCTTGATAATGCCGTTCAGGTCGGCACGGTTGGCGCGCACGCTGGCGCTATCCAGCGTGGGAAACAGCGGCAGTCGCTGGTTATAGTCGTTCACGCGCCCAGCATACAGCTTGGTTTCGGTGGCCCGCAATTGCTCGCGCGCCAGGAAATAGGCGTTGTCGCGCGCCGCCACGTTGTTCACGGCGTGGCCTACCACGCCAGTACTCGACGCGCAACCGGCCAGCAGTACAAGCCCTAGTAACAGCCCGGCCCAGGCCAGCCAGCGAAAATTCAGCGAGTAATTCGTCAAAGCCAAAAGGAAAGGAAAAAAGCCAGCCACTGGGGGCCCAACGCCGCTGGGGCTCCGAAATGTTCGCCCAGTAGCCTGCGCCTGTGCTATGCCAACGGTGGCAACCGGGTAAAATTACGTTTCCCTGCCTAAACCCCCGCCCGGTCTGCGCCGTAGCTTTGTGCCCCGTCCTTCACGTTCCGTTCATGCCCCTCCCACCCGCTGCTGGCCCCGAGCCCGAATCTGACCCTGCCGGTAACGACCGCATGCGCGCCATTGCCAAGTACTCGGGCATTGCCTTCCAGATGCTGGCCACCATCGGCCTCAGTGCCTGGGCCGGCACGTGGCTCGACGGCCATTACCACACCAAGACGCCGTGGTTTACCATTGGGCTCATGCTGGCGGGCGTGCTAGTGGCCCTCTACCAAGTCATCCGTTCCCTCACCAACAGCGCCTAACGCCGGCTCCGTTATGTCCGTTTTTTTGCGGCCATTTGTGGCCTTTTGTTGCGTAGTGGGCCTGGGTCTTTACGGACTGCACGCTGCTTTCGGGGCTGCTGCGGTGCACCCGCTAGTGCCTTCCCTGTTCGCCGGGCTAGCAGCTCTCACATTCATTGGGCTAGCTCTTACGGCGCGGGCTGTGCGTATCAATCCCGATAATTTTTTAGCAGCCTATTTCGGTTCCGTAGCGCTTCGGTTGGTGGCCGGCATGGCGGCCGTGCTCACATACCTCTACACTGGTGGGGCGCACGCCGGGCGGGCCACTTATACCTTCCTAGGGGCCTTCTTCGTATTGTACTTTCTCTTTGCTGGCTTTGAAATTTGGGCTATTTTGACTAACTTGCGGCCGTTTTCAAAAAAACAAGTGCCGGAGCAGTAGTCAGTTACTTCGGTTTACGGTATTAAGGTAGTTTGAATGAAGCATTTACTGTCGATTCTCTTTTTTCTGTTAACCCTGCCGGTTTTTGCCCAAGAGCCTGCTAAGGGCGCTGAGTCGGCCGGAGCCTTCAACCCAGGGGAAGTTATTTTGCATCACGTCGCCGATTCGCACGAGTGGCACTGGTTCTCCACCGATAACGGCAATTTCGTTAGCTATTTTCCCGTCATTGCCTACCAGCCAAGCAAGGGTGTGTCAATGTTCTCCTCAGAGAAGATAGCCGAAGGCAAAAGCTACGAAAACCTTAAGCTCGAGCAGGAACACTTGACTACGCTAGATGGCAGCAAGGTGTACGATTTCTCCATCACCAAAAACGTAGCGGCGCTTATCATGAGTAGCTTGGTGCTGGTCATTGTGTTCACGTCGGTGGCCCGCGGCTACCGTCGCCGCGTTGGCCAGGCCCCCACCGGTCTGCAATCGTTTCTGGAACCGTTCGTGGTGTTTATCCGCGACGAAGTGGCCAAGAAAAGCATCGGCCCGAAATACGAGCGTTACATGCCGTATCTGCTGACGGTGTTCTTTTTCATCTGGTTCAACAATCTATTGGGTCTCACACCCGGAGCCGCCAATCTTACTGGCAACGTAGCCGTGACGGCGATGCTGGCCATTTTGACACTAATTGTCACGCTGTTTAGTAGCAACAAAGCGTACTGGTCGCATATTTTCTGGACGCCGGGCGTTCCGCTTTGGTTGCGCCCAATTATGATTCCCGTAGAACTGGCCAGCGTATTCATCAAGCCTATTTCGCTCACCATACGTTTGTTCGCCAATATCACGGCCGGTCACATCATCATCTTGAGCTTTATCAGCTTAATTTTCATCTTCCGCTCGCCTTGGACGGGTTTTTTGTCGGTTCCGTTTGGCTTGTTTATCAGCGTACTGGAACTGCTGGTGTCAATTCTGCAAGCTTACATCTTCACCTTGCTCACGGCCATGTACATCGGTGGGGCCGTTGAAGAGCACCACGAAGATGATCTTGGCACTGCCGAGCAGTCGCACGGTGGCTCTAATTTGGGCCACCTCACTCGTTCCGACGTAGCCAATCACTAAGGCCAATAGCTCCTAATGGGTCTTGGATTGAGCCCCATATATTTTTTCGCGTTTTCATTTTTTCAACACACTTCCCTTTTACCATGCTTCTCTCGTTGTTACTGCAAGTTGTTAATTCTGTTGGTCTGGCTGTAATGGGTGCCGGCATTGGTGCTGGTCTGGCTATTCTGGGCGCTGGCCTAGGCATTGGCCGCATTGGTGGCAGCGCAATGGATGCTATTGGCCGTCAGCCGGAGGCTTCGGGCAAAATCCAAACGGCTATGCTAATTGTTGCGGCCCTGGTAGAAGGCGCGGCCCTGTTCGCCGTTGTAGTTTGCTTGCTCATTGCCCTGAAATTGCAATAATTGCGCTGACGAGCCCGGCCGGCTGGCCCTTGCTCTGCTTTAGCAGGCGGGGGCCAGCCGCGCCGGGTTTTCATTCTTTATGAGCCGGGTCTTATTGTCAAAGAATGCCATTTGGGCGTTTTACTGATACCAAGTCCTTTGCCTTTTGTTAAACAGGCTATTAAACTGCTGATACTATGTCGCTCATCACCCCCGAATTTGGTTTGCTATTTTGGCAAACCCTGATTTTTCTCATTCTCTTCCTGTTGCTGGCCAAGTTTGCTTGGAAGCCCATCCTGGGGTCGCTGAAAGAGCGGGAGGACAGCATCGAAAGCGCTTTGCGCATGGCTGACCAAGCCAAGATCGAGATGCAGCAGTTGAAAGCTGGCAATGAAAAATTGCTGGCCGATGCCCGCCAAGAGCGTGACCGAATGATGCAGGAAGCCACCGTCATGGCCAACCAGCACCGCGAAACTGAGAAAGCCCGCGCCACCAGTGAAGCCAACCATATTGTGCAACAGGCCCGTGAGGCCATCCAAGCGGAGAAAAACGCGGCTCTGGCCGAGGTGAAAAACACCGCTGCTCAGTTGTCGCTCGACATCGCCGAGCGCATTCTACGCCGCGAACTTGTGGACCCGGCTGCTCAAACGCAGCTTGTGGATTCATACCTGAAAGAAGTAAAACTTAATTAAGCCGCCGGTTAGCGGTAGTTGGCAACGGCTCGTTTTTTGACGGGACACGGAGCTAATCGTTTGCTAACCGCTCATCGCTATTAGCTACCCTTAACATGGCTGACCAACGAGTAGCGTCCCGCTACGCCAAATCGCTTCTCGACTTGGGACAGGAGCAAGGCACACTGGAAGCGGTGAAGCAGGACATGGACCTGCTGGACCAAGTAGTAAGTGGCAGCCGTGAGTTGCGCTTGCTGTTGCGCAACCCCATCGTGAAGCACGACAAGAAGCTGGCCATTCTCACTGCGCTATTCAAGGGCAAAGTGTCGGACATGACCATGCGCTTCTTTACTATTTTAACCCAAAAGAACCGAGAAAGTGCGTTGGAAAGCGTCGCTGCGGAGTTCAAGGTGCAGTACAACGCCCTGCGCGGCATCCAAACGGCCGAAGTTGTTTCAGCTGTGCCTCTCACGCCCACCTTGCGCGAGCAAATGCGTGCCGAAGTGACGCGTCAATCCGGCCACGCCGATGTAGAACTAGCCGAAAAAGTAGATCCGGCACTTATTGGCGGTTTTGTGCTACGGGTAGGCGATGTGCAGCTCGACGAATCCATTCGTTCCAGCTTGCGGAAGATGCGTACCGCCTTGCAAGAAAATTCATATCAAAATAAATTGTAAATCAGCATCATGGCAGAAGTACGTCCGGACGAAGTATCCGCAATCCTGCGGGAGCAGCTGTCCAATTTCAAGTCCGAAGCCGAGCTGGAAGAAGTCGGCACCGTGTTGCAGGTGGGCGATGGCGTGGCCCGCATTTACGGCTTGACTAAAGCACAGTCGGGCGAATTGCTGGAGTTCGAAAATGGCCTCCAGGCCCTCGTGCTAAACTTGGAAGAAGATAATGTCGGAGCCGTAATGCTCGGCGACTACAGCGACATCCGCGAAGGTGCCACCGTGCGCCGCACCAATAAGATTGCCTCTATCAGAGTAGGCGAAGGCATTGTGGGCCGCGTAGTGAACACTCTTGGCCAGCCCATTGACGGCCGGGGCCCCATCCAGGGCCAACTGTATGAAATGCCACTGGAGCGTAAGGCCCCGGGCGTGATTTTTCGTCAGCCCGTAACCGAGCCTTTGCAAACCGGCATCAAGAGCATCGACGCCATGATTCCGATTGGCCGGGGCCAGCGCGAGTTGATTATCGGCGACCGCCAGACGGGCAAGTCGGCCGTAGCCATTGACACGATTATCAACCAGCGCGAATTCTTTGAGCGCGGCGAGCCCGTGTTCTGCATCTACGTGGCCGTGGGCCAAAAGGCCTCGACGGTAGCCCAAGTGGTAAACGCTCTGACCAAGGGTGGCGCCATGGATTACACCGTGGTAGTATCAGCTTCGGCTGCTGACCCCGCGCCGTTGCAGTTTTACGCCCCCTTCACTGGGGCTGCCATCGGTGAGTTCTTCCGCGACACGGGCCGCCCGGCTTTGGTGGTTTACGATGACTTGTCGAAGCAAGCCGTAGCTTATCGTGAGGTGTCGCTGCTGCTCCGCCGTCCTCCTGGACGCGAGGCTTACCCCGGCGATGTATTTTACCTGCACAGCCGCTTGTTAGAGCGGGCTGCCAAGATCAACGCTTCAGACAGCATTGCCCGCGACATGAACGACCTGCCCGAGAGCCTCAAGGGTATCGTGAAGGGCGGCGGCTCGCTGACGGCTTTACCGCTGATTGAGACGCAGGCAGGCGACGTATCGGCGTACATCCCGACCAACGTAATTTCAATTACGGACGGTCAGATTTTCCTCGAAACCAACCTCTTCAACTCGGGTGTGCGGCCGGCCATCAATGTAGGCATCTCGGTGAGCCGCGTGGGCGGTAACGCCCAGATCAAGTCAATGAAGAAGGTGTCGGGCACGCTGAAACTTGACCAGGCTCAGTTCCGCGAATTGGAAGCTTTCGCCAAGTTCGGTTCGGACCTCGATGCCTCGACCAAGCTCACAATTGAGCGCGGCCGCCGCAACCTGGAAATTCTCAAGCAGCCGCAATTTTCGCCGGTGAAAGTGGAAGACCAAGTAGCCATCATTTACGCGGCTACCAACGGCTTGCTTGATAACGTGCCTGTGAACAAGGTACGAGAATTTGAGAAAGAATATACTCAAACGATGAATTCGCGCTATCCTGACGTGCTCAAGGCCCTCAAGGCTGGTAAGCTAGAGGATGCTGGCATTAAGGCCATGCGCGAGGTAGCCAAGGACGTATCGTCACGCTACGCTGCGAAGTAGAGGGAGTTGTAAATTATGAGTTATGAATTAGCTCACTGAAAGCACGCAGTGCGTTGGTCCGGGCAATTCATAATTCAAAACTCATAATTAACCTAAATGGCTAGTTTAAAAGAAGTTCGTAGCCGCATTCAGTCGGTAAGCAGCACGCAGCAAATCACCAAAGCCATGAAAATGGTGGCAGCGGCCAAACTGCGCCGGGCTCAAGACAACATCGTGCGCATGCGGCCCTATGCCCAGCGCTTGAATGATATTTTGGCCAACCTAACCCGCGCGACCGACGATGACTTGGTGAGCGATTACGGCGCAGTACGCGAGGTGCGTAAGGTGTTGGTTATTGCTATTACGTCGGACCGGGGCTTGGCTGGCGCGTTCAACTCCAACGTTTTCAAGGGTGTGGCTGCCTTAGTGGCTCAACGCTACGCAAACTTGCCGGCGGCCAACATTTCAGTGATGGCCATTGGCAAGAAGGCCAACGACTATTTTGCCCGGCGCGGCGCGCTAGTGGGCAACTACACCCATGTGTTCGCTCAATTATCGTTCGATACGGTGCGGGTAGCGGCCGAGCAAGCCATGGCCGGTTTCCGCGATGGCCTGTACGACGAAGTAGTGATGGTGTTCAATGAGTTCCGAAACGTGGCCACGCAAGTGGTGCGTACCGAACAATTGCTGCCGCTGGTGCCCGCCGAGGCTCCCGCAGCCACCGTAGCTACGGGCAACGTAGACTACATTTTTGAGCCCAGTAAGGAAGAAATCGTGCAAACGCTCATTCCACAGTCGCTAAAAATCCAGCTTTACAAAGCTGTGTTGGAGAGTAATGCTTCTGAGCATGGGGCCCGGATGACGGCCATGGATAAGGCTACCGAGAACGCTGGCGAGTTACTTAAGTCATTGAAATTGACTTATAACCGGACGCGTCAGGCAGCTATTACGACCGAAATTCTCGAAATTGTGGGCGGTGCTGAGGCCTTAGCAGCGGGTTAAGAAATAGTTTAATGAGTCAAACCCCCGGGACCACTTGGTTCTGGGGGTTTTTGCGTTTGGGCCAATGGGTATCTAACGGGGTGTCAGCTTTAGAATAGAATACTGCCTTTACTAGACTCTAGGAGTCCTTATTGACGTTGTGAGGCTGTGCTTTTAGCTAAGCCACTGGTGAGGTGGACAACCTCAGTGGTTGACTTTTAAGAAGAACAATTATTGTATTTAGCTAAGAACGGTGCGTTGAAGGATGACAAAATGCTAAAAAATGCATATTTTAGCAAAAAATTTGATTTGCTGCTGCAAACCCGCCTGCGCTCGGTGGATTGCGCTACTATCGCTGACTTGCTTAGGCCCCGATAAAAAGCGGAACTAAGGCCCTCATTCTCTCTTCGCCAGGCCCCTTTGGCGCGGGTAAATCCTACTTGGATCATGCAAAACCAGTTTTTTGAGTCAATTTCTGGTACCCGGGCCCAAGCGCCCCGTTTTCTAGCCCATGACTACGCTGCACCGGAAACGCGCATTGAACCCGATGATTTTCGCCCGCAGCTGCATTTAACATTGCATGGGCCCGACGGATTATCGTCGGGTACAATAATTCGCTTTGAGGGCGAGGCTGAGACCACCGCGGGGGCCTTACGCTTGTCGGCCCGTTCTGGGGCCGTGGCTTATGCATTGCCACTGGCTCAGCTCACTAATTCTACCACCGTAGCATTGAGCGTGGCCGGTTTGGCCCCGGGCCGTTATGCGCTGTGGGCCGATGCGCTATATAATTTTTCGGCTACCGCCATTTGGCTAGTGGATGCGCACGCCGGTGTGCGTGTAAATTTACGGCAGGAGCCCGGGTACGTTTTTACCGCTGTGGCGGCGGCTCCGGGCCGCTTTTGGCTGCACTTCCTGCCACTCGATTTGGGCGAATACGCAACGGCCCCGGAAATGCTACGCGCCCTAGTGGCCCCGGGCTGGGCGCAAGCCTAGGGACACTGACAACTGCGCTTTCCAAGCACCCAGCAAGGGTATTAATACAGCGAATATGTTGAGGTGCGGTTGGCCCTCACTCACGTCGTTTTCGTTCACCACCACGTCAAAGTGCTAGCGCAGTTTCAGTTGATGGTTGAGAACGTAGCTGAGTGTGGGGCCCTTATGGCCCGCACCAAAGCCGATAGGGTGGCCCGCAGCGCGGGCGGCCTGTAGGAACGTGGTTAAACCGGGTGTTTCGTGGCGCTTGCTTCAACACAAAGTGCGGTAGAGGAACTCACGTTAGGCTGGGCATTTTTTGAGCTGCTTGGTGGGCACAGAGTGGCGGAAAATCGACGTTAGGCGGTGCAAATAAGTTGTGCGCGTTGGTGGTCAGCTCCAAGTCGCGGAACAGTAATTGGAAAGCGCGGGCCTGCTAAGGGGCTTGTAGCTGATAACACCGTCCATGTCGCAAATGACGGCGGGTTGCAAAAGGAAAGGGGACTTGCGAAAAGTAAGGGGCCCTAGCGGGCAAATGGTCTGCGAAACTTAACAGCAGGGGCCAGATGAGGCCACAGGGTGGGCAGTACCTTTGCCCGGTGTGGTGCCGCGGTGGTGCCCTTGCCCAGCCTTTGAAAAAAAATCTTGCCCCTGCCCTGTCCTTGGCCGCCGCGCTGCTGGTGGGCCCCGTTGCTGCCCACCGGCCCGGCCCCGCGCCGGTGCCCCGCCCCAAACTGGTAGTGGGCATCGTGGTGGACCAGATGCGCTACGACTACCTCTACCGTTATTGGGACAAATTTGGCAGCGGCGGCTTCCGGCGCTTGCTGGGGCAGGGCTTCAGCTACGCCAGCTGCCACTACAACTACGTGCCCACCTATACGGGCCCCGGCCACAGCAGCGTGTACACGGGCACCACGCCCGCCAACCACGGCATTGTAGGCAACAACTGGTACGTGCGCGAAGACGGCAAAAGTACCTACGTGACCGAGGACAAAACCGTGCAGGCGGTGGGCGGTTCGGCCGCGGCCGGGCAGCAAAGCCCGCGCCACCTGCTCACCACCACCATCACCGACGAGCTGCGGCTGGCCACGAACTTCCAGAGCAAAACCATTGGCGTGTGCATCAAGGACCGGGGCAGCATTTTGCCGGCCGGGCACGCGGCCAGCGCCGCCTACTGGTACGACGGCACCAACGGAGCTTTCATCAGCAGCACGTTTTACACGCAAGCCCTACCCGAGTGGGTAAACAGATTCAATGCCGCTGGGCACGCCGCCGAGTACCTCAGCAAGCCCTGGAACACGCTGCTGCCCCTGGCGCAGTACACCGAAAGCACGCCCGACGACGAGCCCTGGGAGGGCGCCTTCAAAGGCGAAGACAAGCCCGTTTTTCCGCACGACTTGCCGCGGCTCAGCGCCGGGTTGCCGGCTGCGGTGAGCGCCACGCTGAAGGCCACTGGCGAAACCGCGCCCAAAGCCACGCCCCAGAACCTGGACCTGATCCGCTCCACGCCGTTTGGCAACTCGCTCACGGCCGATTTTGCCATCGAGACCATCCGGGCCGAACAAATGGGCCAGCGCGGGGCCACCGATTTCCTGGCCCTGAGCTTCAGCAGCACCGACTACGTGGGCCACCAGTTCGGCACCACGGCCGTGGAAACCGAGGACACCTACCTGCGCCTCGACCAAGACTTGGCCCGCGTGCTGGACTACCTCGACAAGGCCGTGGGCAAAGACCAGGCGCTGGTGTTCCTCACCGCCGACCACGCCGCCGACCAGTCGCCGGGCTTCTTGCAGGCCCACCGCCTGCCCGGCGGCGGCGTGGGCCCCAACGTCATGCGCGATTCGTTGCAGCGGGCCCTGGTGCGTCGCCACGGCTCCGGCGCCTGGGTGCTCGACTACGAAAACCAGCAGGTATACCTCAACCGCCCGCTGCTGGCCCAGAAGGGCTTGGACCTGGCCAGCACCCAGCGCGAAGTGGCCGAGCTGCTGCTGCGCCTGCCCCACGTGGCGCAGGCCGCCACCGCCACCGACCTCCAGCGCGGCCACTGGAGCGAGGGCACCGGCATGTACCAGGAAAACGGCTTCTATGCCCCGCGCTCGGGCGACGTGCTGGCCGTGCTGGAGCCGGGTTGGCTCGAAGCCTACGGCTTTCCGGTGGTGAAGGGCACCACCCACGGCGCTTCCTGGGCCTACGACACCCACGTACCGCTGCTGTTCTGGGGCTGGGGCGTGAAGCACGGCGAGTCGGCTGCGCCGGTAAAAATCGTGGACATTGCCCCCACCGTGGCCCAGTGGCTGCACATCCAGGAGCCCAGCGGGTGCACCGGCACGCCGCTGCGCGAAGTGCTGGGGCGCTGAGACGGAGCGCTTTTAGCCCCAGCCCTAAAAAATAGGGGCCCAACCCGGGGCGCGTTGGCCCGTTGTAGGCACATTCGGCCGGAGCCCAGTAACTTGGAGGCCCGTTCCGGCGCGGAGCCGCGCGGCGGGCGTCCTCACGGCCTGTTTTTGGGCCGGCCGGGGCCCCGCTGCTTACTTTAGATTTCCCATTTTCCCATCCCTGAATGACCCCTCACTTTAATCCCTGGCACGACGTGTCGCGCGGCGACAACCTCCCGCACACAGTGCAATCCATCATCGAAATCCCCAAAGGCAGTAAGGGCAAGTACGAGCTCGATAAAGACAGCGGCCTGCTGAAGCTCGACCGCGTGCTGTTTTCGGCCGTGCATTACCCGGCGGCCTACGGCTTTATTCCGCAAACCTATTGCGACGACAAAGACCCGCTCGACATCCTGGTGCTGTGCTCAGTGGACATTCCGCACATGTGCGTGGTGGAGGCCAAGGTAATCGGTGTGATGCAGATGCTGGACCAGGACGAAGAAGATGACAAAATCATTGCCGTGGCCGCTCACGACGTGTCGGTGAACCACTACAACGAGCTTGGCGACCTGCCGCCCTACCTCATGCTGGAAATGCAGCGCTTCTTTGAGGATTACAAAGCCTTGGAAAAGAAGCACGTAGAAGTAAAGCAGTTTCTGGGCCGCGAAGATGCCTACCGCATCATCGACGCCAGCATCAAGCTCTACGAAGACACCTACGGCGACGGCAAGCGCTAAGCGCGCTGCTTCTCACGCACACCTGACGGCCCCGGGGCGAGCAGCCGCTTGCTTCGGGGCCATTCTTTGCGCCCATGGCCATGGTCCGCCGCATGTTGCCCCTGCGCCTGCTCGATGCCGTGCTCTACAGCAGCGCGTGGCTGGCCGCCGCCGCCGCCGCCCAAACGGCGGCCACCCTGCGGCTGTGGCCCGCGGCCGGGGCCCCCGGCGGGCGGGCGGTGGCGCTGGTGTTCGCCGCCACGCTGCTCGTGTACAACCTCGACGCCGTGCTGCCCTTCAAGCACCGCGAGCCGGCCGGCGCCTCGGGCCGTAAGGCTTGGCAGCAGCGGCACCGCGGGGCCCTGGCCGGGCTGGCCGCCGCCGCCGCGCTGGGCGGCGCCTACCTTTTTTTTACGGATGGGTGGTGGCACTACCTGCCGCTGCTGGTGCCGCTGGCGGCCCTGGCGCTGCTGTACTCGTGGCCGCTGGGCCGGTGGCGCGGCCGGCCGGTGGCCCTGCGCGACGTGCCCCTGCTAAAAGTGTTCCTGATCGCCGGCGTGTGGTCGCTCATCACAGTGGGGCTGCCCGTGTTGGCCCTGCACCGCCCCTGGGCTGAGGCGCAAGGGCTGCTCGACCAGCGGTTTCTACTGGTGCTGGCCCTGGCCATCGTGTTCGACATCCGCGACTACGGGCGCGACCGGGCGGCGGGCACCCGCACGTTTCCGGGCGTGCTGGGGGTGGCAGGGGCCCGGTTGCTCTCGCTGGCGCTGCTGGCCGCGGCCGTGGCCCTGGGCCTGTGGCGCGGCGCGGCCCCGCTGGCCGTGCTGCTGCCGGGCGCGCTGGCCGCCGCCGTCATCGCCACGGCCGAAGAGTCGCGCAGCGACTATTTCTTCGCCCTCATCACCGACGGCGTGCTGCTGGTGCAAGCCGCGGCGTATTTTGTGTTCTGAGCCGCACCAAGTTAGGCGCGGGGCGCGGCCGGCTGGCGCGTCAGCACTTCGTCGATGAGGCCGTAGTCCTTGGCTTCGTCGGCACGCAGCCAGTAGTCGCGGTCCGAATCGTCGTGGATTTGCTGGTAGGTTTTGCCGGTGCGCTCGGCGTAGATGCCGTAGAGCTCCTGGCGGATTTTGACCACTTCGCGGGCCGTGATTTCGATGTCGGCCGACGGCCCCTGCACCCCGCCCGAGGGCTGGTGAATCATGATGCGGGCGTGGGGCAGGGCCGAGCGTTTGCCGATGGCGCCCCCGCAGAGCAGAAACGCCCCCATGCTGGCCGCCAGCCCGGTGCAAATGGTGGCCACATCGGGCGTCACGTATTGCATGGTGTCATACAGGCCGAAGCCCGCATACACCGAGCCGCCCGGCGAATTGATGTAGAGCAGAATGTCCTTGCGCGCATCGGCCGACTCCAAAAACAGCAATTGGGCGTTGATGATGTTGGCAATGTTGTCGTCCACGGCTTGGCCCAGGAAGATGATGCGGTCCATGATCAGGCGCGAAAACACGTCGATTTCGGCGAAGCGCGTGGGGCGCTCCTCAATCACCGAGCGCGTCATGGCCGTGATGGACCGGGGCCCCACGCCGGCCAGGTGCTGGAAGTATTGATCAAAAAACAACCCGTTGACGCCGCGGCCGTGCACGGCAAATTTTCGAAATTCCGGTTGGGTGCACATAGCAAAAGGGGAAATGGGCGTGCGGCGGCCACCCGGGGCCCCACCACGAAGCCGCGGCCGCAACGGCCCGTGATAAAAAACAGAAAAAAAGCAGCCTAACGCGCCAGGCGGCGGCCCCAGCGCGCAAACACCAAGCGCAGGCCGGCCGCGGCGGCCGTCCACGCCCACCGCCCCGCCCGGGGCCCGTACAGCGCCTGGTGAATGGCGGCCAACTCGCGGCGCAACTGCTGCTGCCCGGCCGACTGAAGGGCCCCGTACGCTTGGCGTTGGGCCTCGGTGTCGGCGGCCAGGGCGGGGGGCGGGGCCGGACTGGCCGGGCCGGGGCCCGCCAGTAGGTGCTGCTCGATGCGGCGCAGGTGTTCGAGTTCGGGGCGCATGGCGTTAGCGGGGCGAGGCGGCGCGCACCGCATTACGCAGGCGCTCCAGGCACTTAAACTTTTGCACCGTGGCCGACCGCACGCTGCCGTATTCGTGGGCGGCCGCGATTTGTGCCAGGGGCTGCCGGAAGTAGTAGAAGGCCAGCAAGATGCTGCGGCACTTCTCGCCCAGTTGCTCCACGTAGGCCAGCACGGGCAGCGGCTCGGCGGATTCTTCCGCCGCCGGCCCGGCTTCTTCGGCGGGGCGGTGCTGGGCGGCGGTCAAGTCGGCGCGCGGGTGGCGGGCGCGGCGGTCCAGCTCGCGCAGCCACAGGTTGCGGCCCACCGCCACCAAGTAGGTGCCGGGCGCGGCGGTCAGGTCCAGGGTTTCGGCCACGGCCTTTTCGAAAAAAATGACCAGGGCATCGTGGAACACGTCTTGGGCGTCCTGGTCGGTACCGCCGCGCCGCAGCACGTGCCGCCGCACCGCCGGGAACGTGCGCTGGTAGAGCCGGGTTAGGGCGCGGGTGCGGTCGGCTAGCAGCGATTCCCGCAGGCCAGGGGCTACGGCCGGGGCAGCGGACAAAACTTCGGGCAAGGTCATGGCGGGCACAGTGATGGGTTGGTTATTAATCCGGTTTTTAGGAAAATATCACCGCCTGCGCGCAATAAAAATTCAGGGCCCCTGCGCTAGCCCTCCAGCGCCCGCAGGGCCGGCCCGATGTGCGCCACCAAGTCGCCAGCGATGAGGCCGGCCTCGCCGGTTTCGGCGGCGGCCAGGTCGCCGGCGTGGCCGTGGGCCAGCACGGCGAGGCGGGCGGCGTGCAGGGCCCCCAGGCGTTGGTCGGCGCGCAGGGCCAACACGAGGCCCGTCAGCACGTCGCCGCTGCCGCCGGTGCCCATGCCGGGGTTGCCGGTGCTGTTGAAGTACACCTGCCCGTCGGGGGCCCCCACGGCGGTGTAGGCGCCCTTCAGCACCACCACGCAGCGGTGCTTTTGGGTGAATTCGCGGAGCAGGTCGAGGCGGTGGTAGTCGTCGCGGGCCTTTTCGGTGAGGCGCGTGAACTCGCCGATGTGGGGCGTGAGCACGGCGTTTTCGGGCAGCAGTTCCAGCAGCTCGCGGTGCGCGCCCAGCAGGTTCAGGGCGTCGGCGTCGACGACGAGCGGCACCTTCGCCGCGCGCAGCAGCTGTTCGAGCACGGCGCGGGTGGCGTCTTCCTGCCCCAGGCCGGGGCCGATGCCCACGGCTTGGTAGGGCCCCAGGTCGGGCAGTTCGCTGATGAAATCGGCCTCTGCGTCCGTTAGGCACATGGCCTCGGGGCGGGTGGTTTGGAAAATGTCGTAGCCCGCGCCGGGGATGTGCGCCGTGAGCAGGCCTGCGCCGCCGCGCAGGCAAGCGCCCGCGCTCAGCACCGCGGCGCCCATTTTGCCCCGGCTGCCGGCCAGCAGCAGCGCGTGGCCAAACGTGTTTTTGTAGCCAAACTTCGCGCGGCGCGGCAGGGCCACGTCGGCGTCGGGCAGTTGCGTGAAGTGCCAAGGCGTCTCAGCTTGGTCGATAAAAGCCTGGTCCAGGCCGATGTCCAGCACGTGCCACTCGCCCACGAACTCGGCGTTTTGCGGCAGCAAAAACGCCAGCTTGGGCAGCCCAAAGCTGAGGGTGACGTCGGCGCACACCACCGGGGCCCCGGGGTTGGGTTGGGGCCCGTCGGCCAGCAGGCCGCTGGGCAAGTCCACGGCCACTACGTGGGCCCCGGCTTGGTTAAGGTGCTGCACCACGGCCGCCGCCAGCCCGGCCAGCGGGCGCGCCAGGCCCGTGCCAAGCAACGCGTCGACCACCAGGGCCCCGGGCGCGATGGCCGGCAGCGAATCCGCGGTTAGCTCGGCTACTGGCACGCCGCTGGGCACGTGCTGGCGGTTGTGCTGCCAGTCGGCCGACTGCTGCGCGGCCGGCAGCAGGGCCACGCGCACGGCATAGCGCGCTGCGTGCAGTCGGCGGGCCAGGGCCAGGCCGTCGCCGCCGTTGTTGCCGGGGCCGCACAGCACCAGTACTTCGCCGGCTTGGGCGTGGGGGTGGCGCGCGGCCAGCCACACGGCCAGGGCCCCGGCGGCGCGCTCCATCAGTTCTACGGAAGTAATGCCTTGCGCCTGCATTGTGGCTTGGTCGAGCTGGCGGGTTTGGGCGGCGGTAAGGATTTTCATGGGCGAAAAGGTAGCGCCGCCGAGTGGCACTGCGGGGCCCCGTGCCATACGGGGGCCCGCGGCGGCGGTACGGCACGCGCGCAGTAAACTTCCCGGCCAAAAATTGCGTTTTGCACCCAGTACCTACTTCGCTTCAACTCCAAGACCAACCCACATGCAAACCTGGAACGACGTCATCCGCCTGGCCAACCACGGGGCCCCCACGCCCCCCCGCCGCGTCGAGAAAACCGCCGCCGAGTGGCGCGCCCAGCTCACCGCCGAGCAGTACCACGTCACGCGCGAGCACGGCACCGAGCGCGCCTTCACCGGCGAATACTGCGAGGCCCACGAGGCCGGCCTCTACGCCTGCGTG
The DNA here is from genome assembly GCA_050954665.1 of Janthinobacterium lividum. Classification (GTDB taxonomy): domain Bacteria; phylum Bacteroidota; class Bacteroidia; order Cytophagales; family Hymenobacteraceae; genus Hymenobacter. The sequence continues at coordinate 399,106 of JBPBPC010000036.1, read as the reverse complement.
TGCTGCGGCACCCCGCTCTACGATTCGCGCACCAAATTTGAAAGCGGCACGGGCTGGCCGAGCTTCACCCAACCCGTGGAGGAAGACGCCATCCGCTACCACAAGGACACCAGCTACGGCATGGTGCGCGTGGAAGTGCTCTGCAACGTGTGCGACGCCCACCAGGGCCACGTGTTCCCCGACGGGCCCGCGCCCAGCGGCCTGCGCTTGTGCATCAACTCGGCCAGCATCAAGCTGGTGACGGCCCCCGAGCCGGCGCTGCCCTCGGCCATGTAGTTTCGGGGCCCCCGGCCGTACTTTTAAGCCCCGGCTTGGCTTTGCGCCGGCCGGGGCTTTTGGTTTTTTATTCGCTCGCCGTTCCCGCCCGCCATGTCGCTCTTGTTCACTGATTTTGCTTCCTGGCAAGCGCACTGCGCCGCCACCGGCGCGCCCCTGCACCAGCCCGTGCTCGACTACGAGGTGGAGCAGAAGGGCCGCACCGAGGAGGAAATCTGGACGGGCCTGCAGCGGGCCTACGACGTGATGCGCGACGCCGTGCACGAGGGCCTCACGGGCGACATGACCTCGCGCTCGGGCATGATCAACAACGGAGCGAAGAAGATTGCCGCCTCGCCCGTCACGGTGCTTTCGCCCGAGTTTAAGCAGCTGGTTACGCGGGCCTTGGGGGCCAAAGAAGTGAACTCGTGCATGGGCCGGGTGGTGGCCGCGCCCACGGCCGGGGCCTCGGGCATTTTGCCGGGCGTGCTCGTCACCATCCAGGACATCCACAAGTTGTCCGACCGTAAAATCCTGGAAGGATTGCTGGTGGCGGCCGGCATTGCCCTCATCATCGAGCAAAACGCCTCGCTGGCCGGGGCCGTGGGCGGCTGCCAGGCCGAAACCGGCTCGGCGGCGGCCATGGGCAGCGGCGCCATCGTGTACTGCCTCGGGGGCCCCGTGGAGCAGGTATTTGCGGCGGTGGCCGTCACCATCCAGTGCATGCTGGGGCTGGTGTGCGACCCCGTGGCGGGCTTGGTGGAGGTGCCCTGCGTGGTGCGCAACGCCTCGGCGGCGGCCATTGCCTTTTCGTCGGCCCAAATCGCCATCGCCGGCATCGACCCCGTCATTCCCGTCGACCAGTGCGTGGCGGCCCTCGGCGAGGTGGGCCAGAGCATGGAAACCCGCTACAAGGAAACCGCCCTCGGGGGCCTGGCCAACACCACGCGCGGCCGCGAAATCGAGAAAATGGTGCTGGTGCAAGACGTCAACATCTTGCCCGACGACGGCGAGTAGCGCCCAAGAATCCTTACAGCGAACGGGTTTCGGGCGACATCGTCAGTTCGGCCAAGAACTTAAGGGCCGAGGCGTAGCGCGTGCGCCGCTCCCGAAACTGGGTCCAGGAAGCTTCGCGGTCCGGGCCCACGGGCAAACCAAGAGCCGCCAAGGCGTCGAGGGCTTGGGCAAATTCCGGGTGCTCGGGCTCCGTGTCGGGCTCGGGGCCCGGCAATTCAGCGGCGGGGTTAGTGCCGGCTTTTAGGTCGAAGAAGCGGTACACGCGGTTCACCGACAAGCTGCCGGCCTTGAACGTCAGTTCCATTTGGCGGGTGCGCGGGGTGTCGAGGGCCGAAAACATCAGGTTGGCCGTGTCCAAAATCAGGCCCGCGGCCATCACCCACGAGCGGCCCGGCTGCGGCGAGCGGAAAAAATTGAGGATGGGCAGCGAGGTGTGGCTTTCTTCGATTTCCACGAACCACTGCTCCCAATCGGCCCACTGGGCGTCGTCGTCGGTGAGCGAGCCGCTGGCGTTCAGCCAATCGATGAGGTGAGTGGACGTCGCGGGCGACCCGGCCCGCAGCTCTAGCCGGGCCACCGTGGTTTCGCGCCGCGAGAAAGCCTGGTAGAGCGTGGGCAAGTACGAGAGCAGCAGCGTGAGCAGCAACAGCCCCAGCGTAGCCTCGGAGTAGTTTAATACATTAATGATAAGGTCATTGTCGCTGGTGGTGCCGAGCGTGAGCAGCGAACTGCCGCTCAGCTCGTAGCACTTTTTCCACGAGCCAACGCCTATGGCCCAGTAGATTCCGGTGTAGCCCAGGCACACCAGCGTCAGCCACACAATGGGCAGGGTCACCAGCGCCACCGGCGCGTAGTGGGCCATGATGCGGTCGCGCTTGGCGTAGGTGTTGGCCCGGCTGGCGGCGAAGTCAAAAATAAAACGGATGCCGGCGAAGATGTGGTTGTTCAGCCTCACCGACTCGTTGCGGGGCAGCACAAACGAGCGCACCGCCGCCGACAGCGTGATGACAACCTGCACTACGCCGGCCACCCCCGCCAGTCCGCGCAGGGCCGGCGTCAGCATAGATTCTACGTTCATAGCTGCCTCTAACGCACGCGCCGGCCAAACCGCCGGCCGGGGCCCCGGGCTAGCCTGCCGCCCGGGCCTTCCACAGCTGGCCGAACGACTGGGGGGCGGCGGCCAGCGCGGCGCGGCGCTTGCTCCAGCCCACCTGGTCGAGCAGGCGGCCCAGGCTCCAGTCTTTGAGGGCCCCGGGCAGCACGTTCAGGGCCCAGCGGTGCTGCATGCTCCAGCGCCACATGCCGATGGCGGCGCGCTCGGCGGCCGGGGCGTGGCCCTCGCGCACGGCCTGCTGGCGGTTGAGCAGCAGCAGGTTGTGCAGCGGAATGCGCACCGGGCACACGCTGGTGCAGGCCCCGCACAGGCTGCTGGCGTAGCTCAGGTGCATGTGCTCGGGCAGGCCGCTCAGGTGCGGGCTGATGACCGAGCCGATGGGCCCCGAGTACGTGGTTTCGTAGGTGTGGCCGCCGATGTTTTTGTACACCGGGCACACGTTCAGGCACGCCCCGCAGCGGATGCAGCGCAGCGCGGCCCGCTTGTCGGGCTGCGCCAGCAGGTTGGTGCGGCCGTTGTCGAGCAGGATGACCACCATTTCCTCGGGGCCGTCCACTTCGCCGGGCTGGCGGGGCCCGAAATACACCGTGTTGTACACCGTCACCTGCTGGCCGGTGCCGCTGGTGCTCAGCAGGGGCCAAAACAGGTCGAGGTCGGTGAGCTGCGGAATGACCTTTTCGATGCCCACCACCGCAATGTGCAGCTTCGGGAACGTGGCCGAAAGGCGGGCGTTGCCTTCGTTTTCGGTCACGGCCACGCCGCCCTCCTTGGCCACCAGGAAGTTGCCCCCGGTGATGCCCACTTCGGCCGCCGTGTACTTGTCGCGCAGCAGGTGGCGGGCCGTGAGCACGAGCTTTTGGGCATCGTCGGTGCTTTCGGTGCCCAGGTGCTTCACAAAAATGTCGTTGATGTCGGCCTTGCTCAGGTGCATGGCCGGCGTCACGATGTGGTAGGGCCGCTCGCCGTTGAGCTGCACGATGTACTCGCCCAAATCGGTTTCCACCGACTCGATGCCCTTGCCGTGCAAGTATTGGTTGACGTGGATTTCCTCGGTGGTCATGCTCTTGGCTTTCACCACGGTGCGGGCCCCGCGGGCGTCGGCCAGCCGGCCAATCTCGGCCAGGGCCTCGGCCGCGTCGCGGGCCCACACCACCCGGCCCCCGCGCGCCGTGAAGGCCGCTTCAAACTGCAACAGGTGCTCGTCGAGCTTTTCCAGCACCTGCGCCTTGAGGTAGGCCCCCCGGTCGCGGGCCAGCTCGTGGTTGTGGAAGTGGTTCATGCCCAGGGCCACGGCCGCGTCGTACTTGCCGATGTTGAACCGAATTTTGCGGCGGTGCTCCCGGTCGAAGGCTTTGGTTTCGGCGTCGACCTGGAATTGCTGGGACTTGATCATGGCGCGGGCGGAGCAATAAAAAGGGCAGGGCGCGGTTTGGCCGCGCCCTGCATAAAACTACTCAAGGTTTGTTAGAATCCACCACCGGGCGGTTGTCGCGGTTGGCCAGCTCCCAAGCGGTGTGGAAAATGAGCTGGTCGCGCCGGGCCATGGCCGGGAAATTGATCTTGTCTACCTCGTCGGTTTCCTTGTGGTAGTCGGCGTGCAGGCCGCTGGTGTAAAAGGCCACCGGGATTTTGTGCTTGGCGAAGTTGTAGTGGTCCGAGCGGTAGTAGATGTGTTCGGGGTCGTTGGGGTCGTTGTACTTGTAGTCCAGCGCGATGGGGTTGTACTTCTGGTTTGTGGCCTCGCTCACGGCATTCAGCTCCGACGAGAGCTTGTCGGCGCCCACGATGTACACGTAGTCGCCCTTGCCTTCGTGCTCGGGGTCCACGCGGCCCACCATGTCGATGTTGACGTCGGCCACGGTGCTTTCGAGCGGGAACACGGGGTGGTCGGTGTAGTACTGCGAGCCGAGCAGGCCCTCTTCCTCGCCCGTGTTGGCCAGGAACAACACGCTGCGCCGGGGCCCGTGCCCGTCCTTCTTGGCTTGCACAAACGCGTCGGCAAACGAGAGCACGCTCACCGTGCCCGAGCCGTCGTCATCGGCCCCGTTGAACACCTTGCCGTCCTTCATGCCCAGGTGGTCGTAGTGGGCCGACATCACCACCAGTTCGTCTTTCTTGTCGGTGCCTTCGAGGTAGCCCAGCACGTTTTCGGTCGAGAGCGGCGCTACCTTGCGCGGCGCGGCGAGGGCGGTTTTGGCGAGTTTGAACGACGCTTTCGCCGGCTTGCCGGCCGTGGTGGTGGCAATTTCGTATTTTTTCAGCGCGCCCTCGTTGGTGCGCAGCAGCGCATAGGCCGCGGCGGGGCCCAGCACGAAAGCGGCCGCCCGCTTCGGGGCCGCTTGGCCCGCGGGGGCCAGGCGGGGCTGTTGCAGGTAAGGCGCGATGCGCTCGATGGTGGTGGTGAAATCGGCAGCGTTCGTGTTCAAAATCAACACGCTGCGGGCCCCGTGCTTGGTGGCCGTCGTGACCATGTTGCCAGCGGGCGTGAGCTTCACGGACTTGCCGTCGGTGCCGAACAACGGCTTGCCTTGGGCGTCCATCGGATCGCCGGCCAAGACAATGACGTCCTTGCCGGTCACGTCGAGGCCGGTGTAGTCGGAATAATTTGGCAAGTCGAGGCCGTAGCCTGCGAACACGAGTTGCAGCTCGGTTTCGGTCGGGAAGGGGGAGTCGTTGGAGGCCGAGTAAAAATCTTTGCCCCACTGAAAAGCTTGTTTATTTACTTTCAAGCTAATGCCGTCGCCCCAGCTCCGGCTTTCCAGCGTAAAGTGCTGGATGTAGGCATTGTCCGAGCCCTGCACGGGGCCTGCCAGGCCCAGGCCCGCGAAGCGCTTGCTGATGTAGTCGGCGGCCATGCGCTGGCCTTTGGTGCCGGTTTCGCGGCCTTCGTACTCGTCCGACGCCAGCACGCTCAGGTCTTTGCGCAAGCCGTCGGGGGTGATGCTGGCGGCGTAGGGCACCGACCAGTCGGTGGGCGGAGCTGGCGCGGCCGCGGGGGCCGGCACGGCCGCGGTGGTGCGCCCGGGCTTGGCCTTAAGTTTTACCTTGCCGTGGGGGCCCTGCTGGGCCAGCGCCGCCGTGCCCAGTAGGGCCCCGGCCAGCGTCAGAACGAGAGAGTTGCGCATAATTTTGGGTGCGAGGGAAAGACTGCGAAGCGGCAAGTTACGGCTTGTTGGAATCCACGGCGGGCCGCACGTCGCGGTTGGCCAGCTCCCAGGCGGTGTGGAACACGAGGCGGGCCCGGGCTTCCATTTTGTCGAACTGAATCTTGTCGATTTCGTCCGTCGCCTGGTGGTAGTCGGCGTGCACGCCGTTGAAGAAAAACGCCACCGGCACCCCGCGCACCGCAAAGTTGTAGTGGTCGGAGCGGTAGTAGAAGCGGTTGGGGTCGGCCGGGTCGTCGTACTTGTAGTCGAGGCCCAGGCGCGTGTACTGTTGGTTTTCCGCCTCCACCACCACCTTCAGCTGCGTGGCCAGCTTGTCGGAACCGATGACGTACACGTAGTCGGGCCGGCCCTCGTGGGCGGGGTCGGTGCGGCCAATCATGTCCACGTTCAGGTCGGCCACGGTGCTGGCGAGCGGAAACGCGGGGTGCGCCGCGTAGTATTCCGAGCCGAACAAGCCCTCTTCCTCGCCCGTCACGCTCAGGAACAGCAAGCTGCGCCGGGGCCCGTGCCCGTCCTTCTTGGCCTGCGCAAAGGCCTCGGCCAGGTTGATGATGGCCGACGTGCCCGAGCCGTCGTCGTCGGCCCCGTTGAACACCTGGCCGTCGATGACGCCCAGGTGGTCGTGGTGGGCCGACACGACGACGATTTCATCCTTCTTGTCCGTGCCTTCCACAAAACCCAGCGCGTTTTCGGTGCCGGTGGGCGTGCGTGTTTTCGGGGCCCTGATTTTTAGGGCCCCCGCTCGGAAGGGCGCCGCCAGCGGCTGGCCCTTGGCGGCGGTCTGGGCCAGGTACTTGGCCGCGGCGGCCGCGGTGGTGTTCAGGAGCTGGTAGCCCACGGCGGGTGCCAGGTAGAACACCGGAGGGCGCTGGGGCCCCGCGCCGGCCAGCGCCAAGCTGGGGCGGGCCAGGGCGGGGGCAAGGCGGCTGGCTGTTTTTTCGAAGTTGCCGTTGGGCCGGAAATCGACGAAGAAGATGCTGCGGACGCCCTTTTGCAAAGCGGCGGCCAGCTTGGCGCGCTCGTCGCGGCCCCAGCGGGTGGCGCTGCCGTCGGGACTGAGCAAAGGCTTGCCGCTGGCCGTGGTGGGCTCGCCCTGCAAAATCAGCACGTCCTTGCCGGCTACGGCCAGCCCTTCGTAATCGGAATAGCCCGCTTGCTCGATGCCGAAGCCCACGAACACCGGCTGCACCGCCGTTTCCTGGTCGAAGCCCGCCGAGCCGCGGCCGTAAAAATCGTTCGGCCACTGGTAGCGGACGCCGCCCACTTGCAGCGTGGCCCCGGGGGCCCAGGCCACGCTTTCGAGCTGAAACTTCTGGAGGTACGGCGCGGCCGCGTCGGGGCCCGGGCCGGCCAGGCCCGCGGCCTGGAACTGCGCGGCCACGTAGGCGGCGGCCAGGTGCTGGCCCTTCTGGCCGGTTTCGCGGCCCTCGTACTCGTCCGACGCCAGCACGCTCAGGTGCGTGCGCAGGCGGTCGGCCGTCACCAGGTCGGCGTAGCGCAGGCTCCAGTCCACCAGGTTGGCGGGCGGGGCCCCCAGGGTGGGCATCACGCCGGGCTTGGTTTTGACCTTGCCCTGGGCCCCGGCCGGCGCGGCCGCCAGGGCCAGCAGCGCCGGCAGCAGGAGTTTTCTTAGCATTAGAAAAAGGACAAAGGGCACTGCGTATTCGAACGTCATGCTGAGCGCAGCCGAAGCATCTCTACCGCTCACTAATCAGTGAATAGTGCTGCGGGAGAGATGCTGCGCTGCGCTCGGCATGACGGCCTTTTTAACGGAATGCAGATATTAGATAAACTTGTAGATCAGCACGGTGGCATAGGCGGCCACGCCCTCTTGCCGGCCCACAAAGCCGAGCTTTTCGGTGGTGGTGGCCTTGATGGACACGTCGTCTTCGGCAATGCCCATCACGGCGGCCAGTACGCGGCGCATCTCCGGGATGTGGGGGTTCACCTTGGGCTGCTCCAGGCACACGGTCGAGTCGATGTTGCCCACTTCGTAGCCTTTTTCGCGCAGCAAGCGCAGCACTTCGGCCAGCAAGCGCTTGCTGTCGATGCCTTTGTACTGCGGGTCGGTGTCGGGGAAGTGGAAGCCGATGTCGCGCAGGTTGGCGGCCCCCAGCAGGGCGTCGCAGATGACGTGGATGAGCACGTCGGCGTCGGAGTGGCCCAAGGCCCCGTGGGTGTGGGGCACCTGGGTGCCGCCGAGCCAGAAGGGCAGCCCCTCGCGCAGTTGGTGAACGTCGTAGCCGAAGCCGGTGCGGATTTTCATAACGCAGCGAATAGAAAGTAGGAGAGCGGCAAAGGTATTGGTTGCCGGGCCCGGCAACCGTTGGGCGCTGGATCGAATCAACGTACTTTGGGACGGGCTTGCGCCCGGTTTCCGTTCACTCGGTTTTTTGCTTGTTTATGAGGTTGGTTTTTGCGCGCAGTTGGTGGTGGGGGTGGTTGTTGCTGGGGGCCCTGGGGGCCCGGGCGGGCACCGTAAAGGGCACCATCCGCGGGGCCGACGGCGCCGGGCTGGCCTTCGCCAACGTGTCGGTGCGCGGCGACGCCACCAGCACCGGCGCCAACGACCAGGGCCAGTACGCGCTGCGCCTGCCCGCCGGGCGCTACGAGCTGGTGTTCCAGTACGTGGGCTTCCGGCCGCGCATCGAGGCGGTGCGCGTGCTCGGCGGCGACTCCCTCACCACGCTCAACGTGCAGCTGGCCCCCGAGGCCTACAGCCTGGGCGAGGTCACGGTGCGCGCGTCGGACCGCGACCCGGCCTACGCCATCATCCAGCAGGCGCAGCAGTGGCGGCCCTACCACCGGCGCGAGGTGGCCGCGTTCCGGGCCCGCGTGTACAGCAAAAGCCTGGGCCGCATCCTCGAAACGCCGGGCAAAATCATGGGCGTGTTCAAGCTGGGGCCCGACATCAAGCCCGGCATTTTCTACCTCTCCGAGAGCCTGTCCGACATTGCCTTCACGCAGCCCAACGTCGTCAAGGAACGGATGCTGTCGAGCCGGGTCAGCGGCGACTCGCGCGGCATCAGCTTCAACCGGGCCAGCGCGGGCCGGGGCCTTAATTTCTACGACAACCTGATCAAGTCCGGCTTTTCGGAGCGCGGGTTTGTGTCGCCCATTGCCGCCAGCGCCATGCTGTTCTACCAGTACGAGCTGGTGGGCAGCACCCGGCAGGCCGACGGGGCCCTGGTGCACAAAATCCGCGTCACGCCGCGCCGCCGCGCCGACCCCGTGTTCAGCGGCTTCGTGTACGTCGTCGACGGCTCGTGGCGCCTGCACTCCGTGGACCTGAACCTGGGCAAAGAGGCCCAGCTCGACTACGTGGACGGCCTGCACATCGGGCAAATCTTCGCGCCCGCCCCCGGCAACCCCAACGTGTGGGTGATGCAGTCGCAGGAGCTGCGGGCCAACCTCTCGGGCCTGGGCTTCAAGGGCTCGGCCTACATCACGTCGGTGCTGTCAAATTATGCCGCCGTGGTGCCCACCTACCCCACGCCGCCCGTGGCCGCGGCCCCCGCGTCGGTGGTGCCCGACGCCCCTGCCCGCCGCGAAACCGCCGCCGACATCCGCCAGCGCAAGCCCGACCTGCGGGGCCTCAACGCCCAGGTACGCCGCCGGGTGAAGCAGGCCCGGCGCGACTCGCTGCGCGCCGACCCGCTGGCCCGCATGCCCCGCGGCGAGGTGCAGCTGGTGGAAAAAGGCGTGAACGCGCGCGACACCGCCTACTGGGCCCAAATCCGCCCGGTGCCGCTCTCGGCCGAAGAGCAAAAGGACTACCGCACCAAGGACAGCAGCGAGGTCATCCGCCGCTCGCGTCCCTACCAGGACTCGATGGACCGCAAGCGCAACAAGTTCGAGCCCATCAACTTGGTGGTGGGCGGCTACACCTACCGCAACTCGTTCCGGCAGACCAGTTTCACGGTGGAGCCGGTGGCCAACATTTTGCAGTACAATACGGTGGAGGGCGTGGTGGCCAACGCCCGCGTGGCCTACGTGCGCCGCACCGACGACAAGCGGTTCGTGTCGCTGGCGCCGGTGCTGCGCTACGGCTTCAGCAACCAGCAGCTCAACCCCAGCCTGTCCCTGCTGTGGCAGCTCGACCCCGTGGTGACGCGCCAAATCGGCCTCGTGGCGGGCCGAACGGTGGAGAATTTCGACCGCAACTCGCAGCTCACGCCGGCCATCAACTCCGTCTACACGCTGCTGGCCAACCGCAACTACGCCAAGCTTTACCGCCGCGACGGCGCTGAGTTCACCTTCCTCACCGAAGTCGTGAACGGCCTGACGCTGCGCACCTCGGCCGGCTACTTCGACCGCCGCGAGCTGTTCAACACCACCGACCGGCTGCTGCACGACGTGGCCGGCCGCGCCTTCACGCCCAACCAGCCCGTGGCCGAGGAGGCCCCCGGCGGCACCGGCTTCGGCCAAAGCAAGGCCCTGGCCGTGGGCCTAAGCCTGGATTTTAAGCCCGGCCAGCGCTACATCAACCGGCCCGACGGCAAGTTCAACCTCGGCTCGAAGTGGCCCACCTTCAACGTGCAGGGCCGCTTGGCCGTGCCGCACGTGCTGGGCGCCGACGTGCGCTACCTGCTGCTGCAAGCCGGCGTGGCCCAGCGCATCGACCTGGGCCTGCTGGGCGCCAGCACCTACCGCGTGAACGTGGGCGGCTTCGTGGGCAAGCAGGAAGGCCTCACGTTTGCCGATTTCCGCCACTTCTCCGGCAACCGCACCCTGCTCACGGGCAATTTTGCCGACTTCCAGCTGCTCGACTACTACCAGTACAGCACCCGCGGCGCTTACCAGGAAGCGCACTACAGCCACCACTTCAACGGCTTCATCCTCAACAAAGTCCTGCTGCTGCGCCAACTGAAGTGGCAGGAAGTTTTCTCCCTCAACTACTTGCACACCGCCCAGGCCGGCCACTACGTGGAGCTGGGCGCGGGCATCGAGCACGTGTTCAAGCTGCTGCGCGTCGATTTTTACACCGGCTTGCAGTCGGGCCAGCGCACGGGCACCGGCATCCGGGCCGGGTTCGGCTTTTGATTGGGGGCGAGCGGCCGGTCTTTCGGAAGCGGCTTACTAATCATTGCGCCGAGTTGAATAGGCGGTCTGGGGCCCCTCGGGGTCCGGGGAACGAGGTAACAATTAGCGGACAGCCAGCGAAAAGCTGGCAGCCCGGGCCAACCCCAATTTCTCTTTAAACTTCTTCAAAATCAACATATTCGCCTACGCGGTCGGAGCCCTTGCGGGGCGTGCTGGCGGTGGGCGGCACGTAATCAACGCGCACTTGGCCGGGGGCGGGCGGGGGCCCGGTGGGCCGCGGAGGGGCCTGGGGCCCTTGGGGCCCAAACGGCCCGCCGTTCATCGGCCCAAAGGGGCCCCCGCCTTGCTGCTGGGCCTTGTGCACTTGCTGGCGCACGAAGCCGCCCAGGGCCGCCCGCATCAGGTTGGGCAGGAGGTAGCGAATGAAAAAAAACGAGAGCAGCAGAACCAACCAGAAAGACATATGCGAAGGTAGGAAACGGGGCATTGGGGCCCGCCTGCACCATAACGGAGTTTGGTGTATATTTGGTTTAACCCCCGCGGGGCCCGCCCCGGGTAGAGTCGTTATCACCGCTTACCTATTCGGTTATGCGCCGCTTGCGCTGGAGTGTGTTACTGGCCGGCTTGCTGCCGGCCGCCGCCGCGCGGGCCCAGCGCGTGTGCCCCGGCTATGTGGTGCTGGCCAACGGCGACAGCCTGCGCGGGGCCGTGCACCTGACCAGCGACTTTGAGCAGCAGCAGTTCGTGAAGTTCATTCCGCTGCACGCGGCCAGCCCCAAGCCCCTGCGCCTGACCGACGCCGAAGTGGTGGCCTACGGCTACGTGCGGGGCCCCGACACGGTGCGCTACCGTAACTGCGGGCCCGAGCTGGCTTCGGCGCCCGTGGTGCTGGCGTCGGGCCAGCGGGCTGCGCTGTTTCCCCTCTCGCGGCTGCGGTTGGGGTCGTTGCTGAAGGTGCTGCAAGCGGGCCGCGTGCAGGCCTACGAGCGGTACATGCCCATTCGGGGCGGCAATTCGTTCTTCCGCGACGTGCTGCTGCGCACCGGCACCGGCGCCTTTGTGGGCACGTACTGGTGGAACTTCCGGCCCCGCGCCGCCGAATACTTCGCCGATTGCCCCGCCCTAGCCGACGACCTGCGCGCCGGCCGCTACCCGCCCCGGGCCCTGCCGCAGGTGGTGCGCCGCTACAACGCTTGGTACGGCCAAAGCCGCTGAGCCCGGCCAGGCCCGAAAAAAATGTGGGCCCCGAAACCTGGTTTTTTCGGCCAGGGCGTTATCTTTGGGCTTCCAAGCGGCAACTGGCCGATGGCAAATGCCTCTTTAGCTCAGTTGGTAGAGCAGCTCATTCGTAATGAGCAGGTCGTTGGTTCGAGTCCAATAAGAGGCTCACCACTAAGCAAAAAGCCCCCGGCAACTGCGTTGCCGGGGGCTTTTTTTGGGCCCAGGACCCGCACGGAACTAGTCGTACTTGGCGCGGTATTTCTTTCCGGCTTTGGCATCGGCGGTGCGGGCCTTGCGGCTGCTGCGCGTAGCCAGCAGGCCCACGCCGAAGGCCAGCACGGCCCCGCTTACAATTTGCTGGGTGGGCGTGAGGCGGCGCACCCGGTCGGCTACCTGAGCGCCCAGGTCCCGCACGGGCTGGGGAATTTGCTCCAGGAGTTGCTGAACGTCAATGTTTTGCAGCCAGTCTTTGCCCTGGGCTACGGCGGCGGCGGCCTTTTGGGCAGCGGCGTCGGTGGTGGCGTCGAGCTTTTGGGAAACAGCATCGGCGGCAGCGCCGAGCTTTTGGGTAGCAGCGTCGGAAGCTGCTGTAGTTTTAGCGGCGATGGTTTCGGCAGCGTCGGCGATGGGCGCGTCGGCGGCGGGGTCGTGGTGCGGGGTGGAGCGCATGGGAATGGCGAAAAGGTGAAAAAGATGGGATCTGGGTAAGGCGTAGTTATTCGCAAACCGGCGGTGGGAAGTTGCCCGCCCGCGCAGGTTTTTGAGCCCGGTGCCGAACAGTACGCTGGCCCAGCGGTTCTGCTGCCAGCTTTTTGCCGCTTCGCGCTATTTTTCAAGTTTTTGCTTTCGTAATGGGTCGTTTTGAAAATAAAGTCTGCTTCGTCACCGGGGCCACTTCGGGCATCGGGCGCGCCACTGCCTTGCAGCTGGCCCGCGAAGGCGGCTGCGTGGCCGCCCTGGGCCGCAACGTGAAAGAAGGCAAGACGCTGACGGGCGAGATAGAAGAAGCCGGTGGGCAGGTGCTGTTCATCAAAACCGACGTGGGCAAGGACGCCGACCTAGTGGCCGCCGTGGAAAAAACCCTGGCCAAGTGGCACCGCATCGACGTGTTGGTGAACGACGCGGCCATGATGACCTTCACACCCATTCTGAAGATGGACCCCGCCGACTGGGACGACGTACTGAACGTGAACCTGCGGGCCCTGTTCCGGCTCTGCCAGCTGTGCCTGCCCCACATGAAGGGCGGAGCCATCGTGGCCGTCAGTTCAGTACACGCTTTCCAAACCACTCCCAACGTGGTGCCTTATGCTGCCAGCAAGGGCGCCATCGAAGCGTTTGTGCGCGGCCTCAGCCTCGAAATTCCCTACGGACACGCCCGCATCAACGCCGTGGCCCCGGGGGCCGTCGACACGCCCATGCTCTGGGACAACCCCAACATCAAGAGCGGCACCGAAAAAGTAACTGGCCAAGTGGGCACGCCCAACGAGCTGGCCGCCGCCATTTGCTTCCTGGCCTCGCCCGAAGCCAATTTTATTAACGGCACCACGCTGGTGGTCGACGGCGGCCGACTGGCGCAGCTGTAAGTAAGCCAGGACAGCACCGCTTGCTGCTAAAGGAAGCGCCCCAGCCAAACTGGCTGGGGCGCTTTTTGTGCTTGCTAAACCGCCGTGGGGCCCCCACCGGGGCGCTGGGCCAGCACCACGCGCCGGGCTTCTTCGCGCGCTTCCACCTCGTACTTGTTGTGGTAGTAGCCCACCCGCGCCGATTCGGCCAGGTAGCGGTAAAGGAAGGGCAGCAGGCCCTGCTCGCGGTATTGGCGCAGGTGCACCCGCTCGTGGGCCACCCACTCGGGGTCGGCCAAAAACTCGGCGCGGGTAGCCCCGCTCAGGTGCACCGTGCCCCCGATGACCATGGCCACGCGGGCGTTGCCGCCCAGCACCAGCCGGGCAATGCGGGCCAGCGGCGAGCGCACCCAAGTGCGAAGTGGAGCGTCGGTCATCGGGGAATAATCAAAAATTCAAGAAGCGTCCTATACGGTGCATAATTATGGCCGGTTGCAGGTAATAATATGACTATTTTACAGTAAATTATAATATTATAAATAAAATAAGGCGTTTCTCATTTTTTGAGGTCGGCAGTACCGAAAGTTTGCCTTAGTTTTACCCGGCGGGGTGGTGGTACTATTTCACAATTAATCACCACGCCAGTTCGCTTCACTCCCTGATTTCTGGCCGCTTGCGGCCTTGCCTATCGCCCAAGAAACGCTTTCTACCGGTCTTTCCGCCCCTTTCGGAACCCGGGCTTACCCCACCCACCCACGACGGATAATGAAAAACAGCCTGCTCTATTTCCTCGCCGCCGCTTCCCTGGTCCTTTCGTTTTGCTTTGAGCGCACCCCCGATGCTTCGCTCACGCCCCGCGCCCTCGATGCGCCGGCCGTGGCCGAAGCATCGCTGCTTTCGGGCCTGCTGACGACCCCGGCCGCGCTGCCCGTGCCCCCCACCACGCCCGGCCTGGCCGCCGCCCGCGATTCGCTCGCCTACGGCTACTACGCCCAGACGCTGGGCCTGACGCTGGCCCACACCGAAAACAAGGGCCTGCTCCAGACCGTGACGGACTGGATTGGGACGCCTTACCGCTTCGGGGCCAACTCGCGCCACGGCACCGATTGCTCGGGCTTCGTAACGCGGGTGTTCAACGAGGTCTACGGCATTGTGCTGCAACGAAGCTCGCGCTCCATGTTCGGGGCCGTGGAGCACGTGGCCAAGGCCGACATGCAAATCGGCGACCTGGTGTTCTTCCGCCACGGCAAGGGGGCCATCTACCACGTAGGCATCTACCTGAAGGACGGCAAGTTTGCCCACTCGTCCTGCACCGGCGGCGTGCGCATCAGCTCGCTCGACGAAGCTTACTACCACCGCAACTTCTACGCCGCCGGCCGCGTGCCCGCCGCCGCCCGCGCCGACGCTGCCGTGCTGGCCGAAACCGTGGCCAGCGCTGCCGACGCTCCGGCTGCGGCCCCACAATAGGGCCCCCGCCCCCGAAATAATAGCAGCCCCGCACCCCGTGCGGGGCTTTTTTTGGGCCCGGCGGCCGGGCAGCCAAACCCCGCCCCCGCGCAACCGGTATAACGCCCCATGAGGGCCCCCGCTGGGGCCCCCGCTTATTCTTCCTGACCCTTATGGATGCTCGTACTCCCCCTTCCGGTGCCGACGTGGCCGGCTCGGCCCTTTTCAAAAAGTTTCTCGCCAAGGCCGAGAAATACATTCAGCAGCCCACGCTGCTGCGCAAACTGCTGACCGACGCCTACACCAAGGCCCAGCAGAAGAACGAACTGGGCGGCTTGGCCCACGAAGCCTGGACGACGCTGCAATCGTTGTTCCGCCTCATCCGCGCCTCCGTGGCCGGCGACTACACGGGCGTGCCGTCCAGCACGCTGCTGGCGGCGGTGGCCGTGCTGATTTATTTCATCAGCCCCATCGACCTCATCCCCGATTTTATTCCGGTGCTGGGCTTGGTCGACGACGTGGCCCTGGTGGCGTGGTTCTCGCTCACCATCAAAACCGAGATTGACAAGTTCCACGAATGGGAGCTGACCCGCCCGCAGGACGTGACGGCCCGCGCCGCCGCCCAGGCCCCCCACGAAAACTTCGTGCCCGCCCCGGAGTCGGTTAAGTACGCCGGCACCACGCCAACGCCCGGGGGCCCCCACGGCCCGCGCCCCGACGTAGCCGCCGCCACCACCGACGGCAGCCGCGACGCCAGCCACGGCACCGTAGACACCGGCGGCAACGTGCGCTAGGGCCCCCAGCACCTGTGGCCCCCAGACAAAAAGGCCCCCGAAACGTGCGTTTCGGGGGCCTTTTTGTCTGGGGGCCGCGCGTTTAGGCGGCGGCGTGCTCGCGCACGAAGCGCACAAAGTCGCCCACCGTGTAGAGGGGCACTTCGTCGGGGATGACGATGTGAAAATTGCGTTCCAGCTCGAGGATGATGTCCACCACGTCCACCGTGTCGAAGCGCAAGTCGCGGGCCAGGCTGGCGGTTTTGCGCACGCGCGACGCCCGGATGGCCTTGCGCTTGCTGATGATGCGGAAGACTTGCTGCTCAATGGAGGCAGCGGGGTGGGCGGCAGCGGTGGACAAGTACATGTTGTTGCAGGGCGGGCTGGAAGAAGAGAAAAAGCAGTGCCGGAGCGAACCGTCCAACGGCAAAGCAATCGGAAACGCATTCCGCCGGTGCAGAAAATCGACGGAATGCGTTTTTTAACCGAGGGAAGCGAAAAAAGCTTGGTGCAATTTTTAGGCCAGTACCGCCGGCGTGGCGGCATCAACCTCTTCGCGGTCGACTTCAGTGGCGGGCGGCGGGCTGTTGACGTCGCGCCCGGAGAAGAGGGACAGGAACTTTTCGTTGAGCAAATACAGCACCGGCACCACCAGCAGGGTGATGAAAGTGGCAAACGTGAGCCCGAAGATGATCGTCCAGGCCAGGGGGCCCCAGAACACCACCGACTCGCCGCCCAGGTAAAAGTGCGGGTGGCCCGAGTTGAAGAGCTCGTAGAAGTCGATGTTCAGGCCGATGGCCAGCGGGATGAGGCCCAGCGTGGCGGCCGTGGCCGTGAGCACCACGGGGTTGAGGCGGGTGCGGCCGGCCAGCACCAGGGCGTCGTGCAGGCCCATGCCCTGGGCGCGCAGCATGTCCGTGAATTCGACCAGCAGGATGCCGTTCTTCACCACGATGCCGGCCAGGGCGATGACGCCCACGCCCGTCATCACGATGCTGATGTTCATGCCCGAAATGGCCAGGCCCAGCATCACGCCGATGATGGAGAAGATGATCTCGGTGAGGATGATCAGCGGCTTGCTGACGGAGTTGAACTGCGTGACGAGCACTAGGAAGATGAGGGCGATGGCCCCCACGGCGGCAATGCCGAGGAAGTCGCTGGTTTCTTTCTGGTCTTCCTGGGCCCCCCCCATGCGCACGGTGTAGCCCGGCGGCGTGGGGAAGCTCTTGAGGGCCCGCTGCACGTTGGCCACCACGTCGGGGCCCGTGAAGCCGTTCAGCACGTTCGAGCTGACGGTGATGAGGCGGTGCGTGTCTTTGCGCTTGATGCCGCCGTAGGTGGTGCCGTAGGTGACGTCGGCCACGGCTGAAATGGGCACCTGGCGCACCGAGCCGGTGGCGTCGCGGAAGGTGAGCGGGGCGTTCACGATGGCGCCCACGTCGTCGCGGTAGGGCTTGGCGTAGCGCACCTGGATGGGGTATTCGTCGTCGGGGGTTTTGAATTTGCTGGCCTCGTAGCCGTAGATGGCCGTGCGCACCTCCGAGCCAATCTGGGCCGTGGTGATGCCCTCGCGGTTGGCGCGGGTGCGGTTAATGGACACCCCGATTTCGGGGTTGCGGTCCTGCAAGTCCGAGCGCAAATCCTCGATGCCGCCGATTTTCAGCGAGTCCACGTAGCGTTCCACTTTCTTCGAGAGCGCGGCCAGCTTGGGGTAGTCGTCGCCCGAAACTTCGATGGCCACGGCCTTGCCCTGGGGCGGCCCGCTCGACTCCTGGTCTACCGATATGTCGGCCCCGGGAATGCCCTTCACGGCCTCGCGGATGTCGTCCATGTAAATGTGGGTGGCCTGGCCCTTGCGCTCGCTCAGCTCCTTAAACGCCACGCCCACCTTGCCCAGGTGCGACTGCGAGGTGCCGGCGGCGGTGGCTTCGCTGGGGTCGCCGGCGCCGATGGCCACGTTGGTAATCACCGATTCCACGTCGGGGTTGTGGCGGCCGATGACCTTGTACACGCGCTTTTCCAGCTCACGGGTCACCGAGTCGGTCACTTCCACGCGGGTGCCCACCGGCATTTGCAGGTAGGTGTAAATGAACTTGGGGTCGCCTTTCGGGAAGAAGTCCACCTTGGGCTTGCGGGCCCCCACGGCGAAAATGCTCAGCACAAACAGCCCCACCAGGCCCGCCAGGATGGCGCCCTGCCGCCACACCGTGCCGCCCACGGCCAGCTCCACCAGGCGGGCGTAGCCGTTCTGGAAGCGCGGCAGCAAGCTGCGCTGGAAGCCGGCAATCAGGTACACGAACACGTACTTGTCGAGGAAGCACAGCGCGATGACGGCCAGCATCAAGTTGCCGAAGAACTTGGAACCGGTCGCGTAGCCGCCCAGCGCCAGCAGCAGCAGCACGCCCATGCCGATGAGGAAACCCCGGGTCAGCTTGGGCTTTTCCACGTGGTCGAGGTGCTCCTCGCGCTCCATGAAGCTCACGGCAAACACCGGGTTCATGATGAAGGCCACGATGAGCGAGGCCCCCAGCGTGAGGATGAGGGTAACCGGCAGGTAGAACATGAACGAGCCCACGATGCCGGGCCAGAACATGAGCGGCACGAACGGCGCCACCGTCGTCAGCGTGCCGGCCAGCACCGGCACGAACACCTCGCCGGCCGCGTACTTGGCGGCCTGGGCGGTGCTCAGGTCGGGGTGCTCGTGCAGCAGGCGGTGGGTGTTTTCAATCACCACGATGGCGTCGTCCACCACAATGCCCAGCGCCAGCAGGAAGGCGAAGAGCACGATCATGTTCAGCGAAAAGTCCAGCGTGGGCAGCATCACAAAGGCCAGGAACATGCTCAGCGGCACCGACAGGCCCACGAACAGGGCGTTGGTGGTACCCATGAAGAACATCAGGATCAGCGTCACCAGCAGGAAGCCGATGATGATGGTGTTGATCAGGTCGTTGAGGGTGTTGCGGGTCTCGTTCGACGAGTCGCCCGTGACCGTGATCTTCAGGCCCTTGGGCAAGCTGGCTTCCGAGTCTTTGATGACCTGGTGAATCTTGTCCGAAGCGTCGAGCAGGTTTTCGCCCTGGCGCTTCACCACGTTCAGCGTCACGGTGGGCTTGCCGTCGAGGCGGGCGTAGCTCTCGCGGTCCTTGAAGCCGTCGGCCACCGTGGCAATGTCGCCGAGGCGCACCGGGGCCCCGCGCAGGTTCTTGAGCTGGATGTCGGCAATGTCGGCGGCGTTCACGTACTGGCCGGCCACGCGCACGGCGCGCTTCTGGGCCCCCACGTCGATGCTGCCGCCCGACACCGTGATGTTCTCGCGGGCAATGGCGCCCTCAATGTCGGTGAAGCTCAGCTGCGAGGCCTGCAATTTGTAGAGGTCCACGTCCACGTTCACCTGCTGCTCCAGGGCCCCCACGATGTCGACGCGGGTGATTTCGGGCAGGGCCTCGATCTTGTCCTGGAAGTCGTCGGCCAGCTTTTTGAGCTGGGCGGCGGGCAGGTTGCCGCTCAGGTTGACGTACATAATCGGCTGCTCCGAAATGTTCACCTCCTTCACCAGCGGCGCCGTGGGCAGGTCGTTGGGCAGCTCGGTGCTGGCCTTGTCCACGGCGTCCTTGATGAGCTGCTTGGCGGCCTGCACGTTCACGTTGGAGTTAAACTCCACGTCCACAATGCAATAGTCCTGGTTCGAGGTGGAGCTGATTTTCTTCACCCCGTTCACGCCCTTGATCTCCTTTTCGAGCTGGCGCGTCACCAGGTTCTCAATGTCCGTGGGCGAAGTACCGGGGTACACCGTGGCCACGATGATGCGCGGAATCACAATGTCCGGAAACTTCTCCTTGCCCAGCTTCACGTAGGCAAACAGGCCGGCGATGGTCAGCATCAGCGTGATGATGTAGATGCTGGTCTTGTTGTTAATGGACCAACTCGTCGGCCCAAACTCCTTTTCAATATCTTGCATAACAGGTCGTTGCTAGTTGAGGAGTGGATTTAGCTGATTTTCAGCGCTTGGCCTTCGTTCAGGTTCTGGTAGCCGGCCGAGATGACTTCGTCGCCGGCCTTCAGGCCGCCGGTCACTTCCTGCTTGCCGTTGTAGGTCTGGCCGGTTTTGATGATGCGCTTCTGGGCCACGGCCTTGCCGCCGGTGCGGGCCACCACCAGCACGTAGGCGTTGTCTTCGTCGTGCTGGATGAGGTCGACGGGCAGCACGGTGGCGTTGGCCTGGCCGTAGTTTTGGATGCGCACCGTGGCCACCATGTTGGGGCGCAGGCGGTTGGCCTTGTCGGCGGGCAGGCGCAGCTCCACGGTGAAGGTGCGGCTGGTGGCCGAAATGGTGCGGCTCACCGTGCGCACGGTGCTCGCAATCTCTTCGTTGCCCACGTCGGGCAGCGTCACCAGGGCCTTGTCGCCGGCCTTGATGCTGCCGGCGTAGGCCTCGCTCACGTCGGCCAGCACCTTGCCGCCCTGGCCGCTGTTCAGTTGCACCACCGGGGCCCCGGGGGCCACGGTTTCGCCCAGCTTGGGCAACACGTTGTCCACCACGCCGGCGTAGGGCGCCACCACGTTGTAGAGGGCCTTTTGCTGGTTCAGGCTGGCCAGGTTGCGCTGCAAGGCCTGGTAGTTGTTCTTGGTTTGCAGGTACTGGATTTCGGTGCCGATTTGCTGCTTCCAAAGACCGGCCTGCTTTTCGTAGGTCACCTGGGCAAAGTCTAGGCGGGTGCGCAGCTCGGCAATGTTGGCGTCGAGGATGGAGGCGTCCACCGTGGCCAGCACCTGGCCCTTGCGCACCCGGTCGCCGCGCTGCACGCGCACGCTGGTGAGCGTGCCGGCGGCGCGGGCCCCCACGGTGGCGTTCTGGTCGAAATCGACGCGGCCCTGCACTGCCAAGTAGCCGGCGAAGTTCTCGGGGGCCACCTTCAGCACCGACACCGGCGTGGCGGCGTTGGCCGAGTCCTTGGCCCCGGCGCCGGTTTTGGCTTCGAGGTCGGCAATTCTGGCTTGGGTAGCGGCCTGCTCGGCCTTTAGCTTGGTCAGCTCGGCGTTGGGGTCTTTGCTGCCGCCGCAGGAAGCGAGGGCAACGGCGACGGTAGCGGCGAGCAGGAGGGTAGTGGGGCGCATATATAAAGAAGTCATGGCGTTCGGGAATGCTTACTTGGCTTGCTGGTAGAGCTCGCCGGTGGCCTTGTCGCGGTCCACCTTGGCCACCAGCACGTCGTAGATGGCCGCGTAGTAGTTGGTTTGGGCTTCGCGCAGCGAGGTTTCGGCCGTGATCACCTCCAGGTTCGAGCCCACGCCGGCGTTGAACTTGATGCGCGTCACGCGGGCCACGTCGGCGGCCAGGGCCAGGTTGTCCTTTTGGTTGTCGAGCACGTCGAGGGCGTTGATGAGCGTGGTGCGGCTCTGCGCATCTTGCAAGTCAATGCTTTGGCGCAAGGTTTCGAAGCCGCGCTCGATGGTTTGCTGCGCGATGCGCGCCTGCTGCACCTGGTAGTGGCGGCGGAAGCCGTCGAACACCGGGATGTTCAGGGCCAGGCCCACGTTGCCGAAGCCGAACCAGTTCTGGTTGATCAAGCCGTTGGCCCCCCGCGAGTCGGGGCCCCGGAAGGCAAACAAGTCCTTCACCGCCGGCGCCGAGCCCGTGAAGCCGTAGGCCGCCGTCAGGCTCAGGCGCGGGTAGGCCCCGGCGGAGCGGTTGCGCAGGTCGAGGCCGGCCAGGGCCTGCTGGGTTTGCAGCGTCGAGAACTCGATGCGGTTGTTGTAATTAAAGGCCGCGTCGGCCTGCACCGGCTGGCCGTTGTTGAGGGCCGGGGCGGCGCCCGTGGGGGCCCCCGGGGCGGTGCCGTCGGGCGGGGCGGGCAGGGCCCCCAGGCCGCCGGGCCCGCTGCCGGTGCCAAAGCTGGCCGCGCCCAAGCGCTGGCGCAGGGCCCCGGCGTCCACCACGGCCGCGCCGAGCGAGTCGGTCAGCACCACGGGCTGGGCCTGGGGCAGGCCCATCTGAAACTTCAGCAGGGCAATGCTCAACTCGGTGAGGCGCTGGGCTCGCTGCTGCTCCACCACCAGGTTGTTGCGCTGCACGCGCAGGCGGTCCACGTCGAGCTTCTCGGCGAAGCCGGCCTTAAAGGTCTGGTTGGTTTGGTAAAGCACCGTGTCGAGGCGCTGCACGTTGCGGGCCAGCAGCGTGAGGCGCGAGCGGGCCACCAGCGTGCTGTAGTAGGCCTTGCTCACCTGCTCCACCACGTCGATTTCGGCCTGCTGGGTTTGCTTTTTGCTCAGCTCCTGGTACACCTTGGCCGCCTTGAGGCCGATGAGGTACGAGCCGTCGAAGAGCTGCTGCGAAAACGCCGCCGACGTGTTGCCCGCGTACTGCAAGCCGAAGGCCACCGGCTGGGGCGACGCGGCCGCCGCCGTGCCGTAGGCCGGGATCAGCGTCACGGCCTGGCCGGCCTGGGCGGCCGCAATGTCGCGCTGCGTGAGGGTGGTGCCCGTCAGTGGGGCCCCGGCGAAGGCGCCGAAGTCCACCAGGCTCTTTTGCAGCTTGAAGTTGTCGGCCACGTTGGCGCCGATGCTGAGCTGGGGCAGGCCCTGGGCCTTGATTTCGCCCACTCTGGCGGTGGCCGTTTGCTCGGCCAGGCGCGTGGCCAGCAGGCTCGACTTGGTTTGCACGGCGTAGCGGATGGCTTGCGGCAGGCTCAGCGCCAGGGGGCCGCCGGTGCCCAGCACGGGCGGGGGGCCCTGGGGCGTTTGGGCCGGCAGCGCCAGCGGGGCCAGGCCCAGCAGGGCGGCCCCCAGCCAGCGCCGGGGTCGTTGCAACGTCTTGTTCATCGGTAAAAAAAGGTAGGGGTGTGGGGCAGAGGCGGGCCGCTTATTCGTCCTCTGTGATGTGTTGGTAGTGGTTGAAGAGCCGGTGGCCCTTGAGCGTGGCCACCCCCAGTAGGAAGTGCTCGTCGAACACGCGGTTGACCCGGATGGCCCCGAAGAGCGCGGGCGGGTAGAGGTTAAGGTCGAAGGACAACTCGATCTGCGCCAGGTTCAGGCGGGCCAGCACGTCCACGTCGAGGTCGGCGCGGAACAGGCCCTCGGCCATGCCGCGGCGCAGGTTGCGAATGATTTGGTCGAGGATGAACGTGTTTTTGTGGGCCGCGAACAGGGCCCAGGCGGCCGGGTGGTACTTGCGCAGGTCGTAAAATATGCTCGGGTGGATGCCGCTGAACTGCTGCTCGGCCCAGTGCGAAATGTCAAGCATCTCCTCCACGGCGTTGCCCGCGTGGCCGGCTATGCGCACGCACTCGCCCTGCGACTTGTTCAGGTGTTGGGCGATGACGCCGACCACGATATCGTCCTTGTTGGCGAAGGTTTTGTAAAGCGTTTTCTTCGACATGGCCAGGTCGGCGGCGATGTCGTCCATGCTCACGCTTTTGATGCCGTTGCGCAGAAACAGGGCCCCGGCGTGTTGCAAGATGCGGTCTTTAATTTCCATAAGCGACGCGGCAAAGATACGATGGAAACTTTAAACGGATTCAAAGTTTCCATTAATTTTTTTGTCGCGTCGCGCTCGCTGCCAAGGGCCCGCGCCTGGGCTTGACGGACGGCCCCGGAAAATATTTTGCCACTTTGCCAATTATCCCGCCCCGCCGGCTGTTTCAGGCGGCCGGCTTTCTTTCCCTTTCCCATGTTCAACACCGACAAGACGCCCAAGACTTACACGCCCGGCGAGGCCCTGCAAAAAATTGCCGCCTTCTGCGCCTACCAGGAACGCACCCAGAAGGAAGTGGAGCAAAAGCTGCGCTCCTACGGCCTCGACGAGGACGAGGCCGGCGAAATCATCATCCGCCTGAGCCGCGAGAAGCTGCTGGACGAGGAGCGCTTCGCCCAGGCCTTCGTGCGCGGCCACTACCGCCACAAGCAGTGGGGCCGCCGCCGCATCGTGCAGGAGCTCAAGCAGAAGGGCATCAGCGAGTACTGCATCAAGTCAGGGCTGAAGGAAATCGACGGCGAGGAGTACTACCAGAACCTATTGGCCGTGCTCGAAAAAAAGGCCCGCCAGGAAAAAGAAAAAAACCCGCGCGTGCGCCGCCAGAAAATCAGCGTCTACCTCACCGGCAAGGGCTACGAGCAGGACCTGATCAAAATCGCCCTCGACGAGCACGCCACGGCCGAAGCCGCCGCCGAGTAGCCCGGGCCCTGCCAAAAGCGTAAACGCAAAAAAGGCCCGCAACTAGAGTTGCGGGCCTTTTTGTGGAAGAAGCAACGCGCTATTTGCTGTCCGTGTCGAGGCTTTTCAGGTAGGCCACCACTTGCGTGCGCTGGGCCGGGGCCAGCACGTAGAAGGGGTGGGGCGAGGTTTTGCCGCGCTTGGGGTTCAGCAGCTCGTCGAGGCTGTGCACCGAGTCGTCGTGCAGAAACACGGGCTTGCGGGCCAGGTCCAGCAGCAGGGGCAGGGCGTTGCCGCGGATGCCGCCGCCGGGGCTGGCGTCCACCACAATCATCTTGTCGTCGAACGTGCCGGGCGCGTTCTGGATGGGCGTGAGCGGGGCCTTGCGCTGGGCCAGCACCTTGGGCGCGTAAGCCGGCCAGATGGTGTTCATCGGCACGAGCTTGGTCTGGACGGCGATGCCCTGGTTGGTGTTGTGGCAGTCGGTGCACTTCTCCGAAACGAAGAGCGTGCGGCCCTGGGCCACCATTTTGGCGTCCGTTACCACGCCTTTGGGGGCCTGAAGGCTGGTGAGGTAGGCCTGCAAATCGCGCAGCTTCTGCTCGTCCACGCGCTTGCCGGTGGGGGTGGGCGGGTCGCCGGCCTTGCCCTGCACGTGGGCCGTCACGTAGGGGTAGCCCGTGACGCCGGTGGCGGCCAGCACGCGCTTGTAGCCGGCCAGCAGCGAGTCGCCGGCCGTGGCCCCGAGGCCGTGGATGAACTGCATGCCGCCGGGCGAGAGCAGGTTGCTCTGGTCAAACAGGGCGGTATACACCGTGTTGTTGAAGTCGTTCAAGTCGCTGTTCTGGCCCGACGAGCCGTAGGGCGCGGCTAGGTCTTGCCGGAAGAAGGGCTGGATGTGCACCGGGTTGCCGTTGCCGTCCGGCGAGTCGTCGAACATGCCCACCGGGTAGTACTTCGGGTTGCTGAAGTACGCGTCAAACTCGGCCTCCGTCGACTTGGCCGTGAGGCCTTTGGGGGCCCGGCCGATGGTGCTGCCGTCGGGGCCCGTGAGCTGCGCGGTGGTGAAAAAGGCGCGCGTGTTACCGCAGGTGGCCAGCAGCTTGCCCACGTTCAGCGCGTGCTGCGTGGGCCCGTCGATGCGCTTGCCGATGGTGCCCTTGCCCGTCAGTTCGAACATCGACTTGTCGGTCACGGCGTGGCACAGGGCGCAGGTGATGCCCACCTTGGCGCCCTTGGGCACCATGCCAATCACGGCGTTGGCTTTCACCAGCGCGTCGAGCGTGGCGGGGTCGTTCAGCTTGGGGGCCTTGCCGGCCGAGCGGTCGGTTTTGACCTCGCGGGCCAGCACCGTTTTCAAGTCGGCCGGAATGGCGTCCACGTCGAAGTTCACGCCGGCTTGCAGGGCTTGCAGCACCGTCAGCTTGGCGGCCTTCATGCCCTGGGGCATGCGGGCGGCGTCGGTCCAAAAGCCCTCATCGCCAAAGGTTTCGTAGCGGTACACGTCGCGGCCCGCCTCGATGCTGCCGGCGTGCAACGCCGTGCTGGGGGCCCCGTTTTTGGTGGTGTCGGCCACGGCTTCGTGCGCGGTGGTGGCGTCCGCGGTTTTGGACGCCCCCCCGCCCTGGCAGGCGGCGGCCGCTACCACGGCCAAGCCTGACAGTAGGAGGGCCGGCACCCGGAGTTGATTAAAATTGGTCATGTAGGCAGTGCGGTGGAGAAAATAAAAAGGAAACTGGCTAAAGCTGGCCAGTTCTTCCTACGCGCGCCTGGTACACAAGTTGTTAAGTAGTGGTATTTAGAACATTCTAAGCAGTGTGGATGCCCGGCGCTAGCCCTTGCGGCCCGGCGTGGGCAGCGCCATTTGCTGGCCCAGCACCACGCGCCGCCCGGTGAGGGTGTGCAGCAGGGGCACCAGAATCTGCTGGGCGTTGCGCTGGGTTTCGGCCAGGATGCCCGATTGCAGCGCCGCGGTGCGCACCTGGGCCTCGGCGTACTTGTAGCCCTGGTCCACGAGGTCGGCGTCCTGAAAAAAGCCGTTTTCGGTGCTGAACACCCGGCTCTGGTCGTGCCGCACCTGGAAGTTGCACAGCTCGGCCGCCGGCAAAAACACGCGCACCACCGAATCGCCCTCCAGCACCACGTCCTGGGGCCGGATTTTGCGCAGGTCGAGGCAGCCGGTGGCCTCGCCGCCCACCACCAGCGCCACCTTGGCGTCGGGCAGGATGGGCACCCGGTTGGCGCGCTTGTACTCCACCACGTCCTTGAAGCGGTAGCGCACCAGCTCCAGCTTGCCCAGGGCCTCCACCTGCGTGAGGACGGTGTTGTGGGTCACGGTCACGCGCGGCGCCTGCGTTAGCGGGTTGAGGCCGTCGAGTGCGGGGCCAATTTTCTTCCAGAGAAACCAGCCCAGGGCCACTAAAAACAACAGCGGCACGAGGCGGCGAATAAGGCGGACAAGGTTCATAGGCCCCTGAATACGGCGGCGGGGCCGCGCCGTTGGGGCCAGGGCCCCGCGCCCGGCGGTGGCGCAGCTTTGTAGCTTTGGCCGATGTCTTCTTTGGTGCGCGTTCTGCGCCGTGTTTTTGCCGCCGCTGCCCGCCGCTGGGGGCCCTACCACCGCCGGCTGCTGGTGGGGGCCTGGCTGCTGGTGCAAGCCGCGTTTTTGGTGCGGTTCCACGGCCCGCATTTCGCCAACGACAGCGCCCTTTACCTTGAATACGCGGCCAACGTGGCGGCCCACGGGTACTACCAGCCCAGTGCCGCGGTGCCCGGGGCCACGGCGCAGCAGGAGGGCGGCAGCAACAATTTTGAGTACGAGCACAGCCAGCGTTACATTCTCTACCCGTGGTTTCAGAGCGTGTGGCTGCGGCTGCACACCGGGCGCTGGGGCATTGTGCTGGCGCAAATGGCGCTGTCGGGGCTGGCGGCCAGCGCGCTCTACGGGGCCGTGCGGCGGCTGGCCGGCGGGCGGCGCGGCGCGGCCGCCCTGGCCACCGGCTTGCTGGTGGTGTGGCCCGACGTGCAGCAGTTCAACGCCTACCTGCTCACCGAGTCGTTGTTCATCAGCCTGTCGATGCTCTCGTTTTGGGCCCTGGTGCGGTTGCAGGGCGGCGCGCGCACGGCGGGGGCCCTGCTGCTGGCGCTGCTACTGCTGACGGCCTTGGCGCGGCCCAACGGCTTTGTGGTAGCCGGTGCAGCGGCGCTGGCGGGTTTGGCCGCGCTGCACGCCCAGCGGCGGGCCTGGTTTTGGGCCGCGCTGGCCAGCAGCGTGCTGGCGGCCCCCCTGCTGCTGCGCGTGCTCGACCACCAGTTGGTGACGTACTTCCTGGTGGAAACCTACCAGCGCGGCGAGCTGATGTATGGTTCCGCGGCGTGGGCCCTGCACCCGACGGCCCCGCTGCACCTGCCGCTGCCCGGCACGGGCCAGCTGGCGCGGGTGGGGTATTTTGCGGCGCACAACCCGGGCTTTCTGGCGCGGCTCATGGCGGGCAAGCTGTTCGTGTTTTTTAGCAGCCTCAAGCCTTATTATTCCCTGGCCCACCGCCTGGCGAGTGTGCTGCTGCTCTGGCCGCTGTACGCGCTGGCGGTGCGCGGGGCCCGGTGGCAGGAAATTTGGGCCCCGGCGCGGGTGTTCTTGGCCGCCGTGCCGCTGCTGCAAGCCGCCGTGGTAATGCTAACCGTGGACGACTACGACGTGCGCTTCCTGGCGCCGGTGCTGCCGTTCGTGTTCGCGCTGGCCGCGCTGGGCGTGTGGAAAAGCTGGAAAAATGTGGATAACCCGGTGGGGAAAACGCCGGTTGCCGCCGCCCCGGGGCCCTAGCGCCCGCTGCCGAACCGCGCGTGCCACCCCGCCCACGCCTGCAAGCCGCCGGTGTGCGCCGCTACCACCGTGCTGCCCGGCCGGAAGTGCCCTTGCCCGATCAAGTCCAGCACCCCAAACAGCAGCTTGCCCGTGTAAATGGGGTCGAGCAGCACCCCGTGCCGGTCCTCAAACTGCTGAATAAAGGCCAACAATTCGGCCGAGTACTTGGCGTAGCCGCCGAAGTGGTAGCCCGTCGCCAGCGCATAATTAGCAAAAACCTGGCCCGCAGCCGCCTGCGTCAGCGCGTCGATCTCAGCTTTCAAGAACCCGCCGTTTTTTAGGGCGGCCACGCCCACGGCCGTTTCGGGGCCCCGCAGGCCGGTGAGCAGGCCGGCCAAGGTGCCGCCGGTGCCCACTGCTACGGCCACCGCGTCGAAGGCTACTTGCTGACGGATTTCGGCCGCCAGCTCGGCCATGCCCTTTAGGGCCAGCGCGTTGGTGCCGCCCTCGGGCAGCAGGTAGGCGGGGCCGAACCGGGTTTGCATTTCGGTGAGGAAATCGGGCGCGGCGCGGCGGCGGTACGCGGTGCGGTCGAGGTAGTGCAGGGCCATGCCGTCGGCGGCGCAGCGGGCCAGGGTGGGGTTGGGGGCCCCGGCGGCCTCGCCCCGCACCAGGCCCACGGTGGCAAAGCCGTGCCGCCGCCCGGCCGCCGCCACCGCCGCCAAGTGGTTGGAATACGCCCCGCCGAAAGTGAGTAATCGGTCGTGGCCCAAGCGCCGGGCTTCCAGCAGGTTGTACTTGAGCTTGCGGGCCTTGTTGCCGGGCAGTTCGGGGCTCACCAGGTCGTCGCGCCAAAGCAGCAGGCGCACGCCGCGGGCGGTGGCCACGGGCTCGGGCAGTTCCTGAAGGAAGGGGCTCATTAGCAATTGATAGAATCAGCTACGAACTTGACTAAATTTTTGATTGATAGCTGTAAAAAAGCGGTCATGCTGAGCGCAGCCGAAGCATCTTTACCGCGCAAGTGACCCAATTGATTGAATTACTTGCGCGGTAGAGATGCTTCGGCTGCGCTCAGCATGACCGCCCTCTTGATTTCAATTCAATTAAACCGCTACTTCCTCCGGCCGGCGGCGGGCCACGTAGGCCCCGGCGCCCAGCAGCACCAGCACGAGGCCGATGCTGGCCACCAGCGACACGGTGTTGCCGGTGGCGTATTCTTTGGGCTCGAACTTGAAGTCGATTTTGTGGGCCCCGGCGGGCACGTGCATGGCGCGCAGCACGAAGTCGGCGCGGAAGTAAGGGGCCGGCTGGCCGTCGAGGTAGGCGTTCCAGCCGTCGGCGTAGTACACTTCCGAGAACACCACCGTGCCCGGCTGGGCGGCGTTGTAGCCGTAGCGCAGCGCGTCGGGGGCGTAGTCGGTGAGGGTGATGGCGGCCGTGGTGTCGGCGTAGGTGGCGGCCTGCACGGCCGGAAATTTCACGTTGTCGACCACCGCGGTGCGGGCGGGGTTGCCGGCGGCCACGGCGGCCAGCTCGGCGTCGGGCGTGGCCACGGTTTTAACCTCGCGCACAAACCAAGCGTTGCCCAGGGCCCCGGGGTTGCGGATGACGGGCTGCTTCTCGTTGCCCGTCAGGTAGTAGCGCGTGTTCAGCATGTTCAGCACCGGCGTGCGCCGGAAGTCGCCCCCGTTCTGGCTGAACAAGGCCTGCATTTCGGGCGAAATCTCGCGCTCGATCAGGTCCTGGTAGCGGCGCAGCTTGGCGCCGTGGTAGCCGCCGATGCTCTTGTGGAAGTACGAGGTTTGGGCCTCGTTGAACGGGTTCTGGATGTTCAGCACCCGGTAGCTCAGGTCTTTATCCTGCAGTACGGCCTGGTCGGCCGCGCTGGGCTCGAAGCTCTGGGCGATGCTGGTCGGCTGGAAGTTTTTCTCGCCGAGGTAGCGCTTGTCCACGCTCCACAGGTCCACCAGCACCAGCAGGGCCACCAGCGCCGCGGCCGCGCCTGCGCCCAGCTTGCCCTTCAAGTAGCAGTACAGCGTGCCCAGCGCCAGGCCCACCAGCAGCAGCCCGCGCCACACGTCGTTGCGCAGCAGCTCGGCGCGGTCGGCGCGCAGGGCCCCGAGGAGCGCGGGCGGGAAGCCGCCCGGGTTTTGGGGCCCGCTCATCAGGCTGGCGTCCACGGGCGCGGCAAAATCGAAGCTGAAGCTGGCCAGCCACGCCAGCACCAGCACCCCGGCCGTGGCGGCCCCGGCGTAGAGCAGCTGGCGCAGGCGGGCCTGGGTTTCGGGCGCGCCGGGCAGGGCGGCCGGGGCCCCCGCCGCCGCGCGCGCCGCCTTGGCCAGGGCCGGGTGCATGGGCGCCGCCGGGGCCCCCAGCGGGCTGGCGGGCACCGCCACCGCGCGCGGCCGCAGGATGCGCGCCAGCGCCAGCGCCGCCAGCAGCGGCATGGCCAGCTGCGCCATCACCAGGCCCATGCTCACGGCGCGGAAGCTGCGGTAGCCGGGCAAGTAATGAAAAATGAGGCTGTTGATGGCTTCAAAGTTTTTGCCCCAGGCCAGCACGAACGACACCAGCGTGCCGGCCAGCAACCAGTAGCGGGTGCGCCGGTCCACCACGAACAGGCCCAGCACGAACAGGAAGCACACCACCACGCCCACGTACACGGGGCCCGCCACGTAGGCTTGGTCGCCCCAGTAGGTGGGCATTTGGGAGGCGGCCTGCGGGTCGGCGCCCAGCGTGCCCAGGGCGCGGGCGGTGTTCGAGTCGGGGCCCAGGGCCATGCTGCTGCTGCCGCCGTAGAAGTTGGGCACGAGCAGCGTCATGGTTTCGCCCACGCCGTAGCTGTAGGCGAAGGCGTAGTCCTCGTCTTGCTGGGCGGCGCTGGCGGCCGGCGCCTGGCCGGGCGCCGCGGGCTGGGCCTTCAGCTCCGACGGGGCCCGGTTGCTGAACTTGCTGTACTCATACGTCGTGTAGAGGCGGCCGAAGCTGACGCCCACCGCCAGCAGGGCCCCCACGGCCAACAGCGCCACCCGCTGCCCAAAGGCCGGCAAACGCCCGGCGCGGGCGGCTGCCACCAGCTCCACAATCCCGTAAATAACCACCAGCAAGCCAACGTAGTAGGTAATCTGCGGGTGGTTGGCCCGCAGGTTCAGCGTGAGGCCTACGGCGAAGAGCGCGGCCCCCAGCCACTTGTCGCGCCGGAACGTGACGAGCAGCCCGCCCAGCACCAGCGGCGCGTAGGCCAGGGCGAACGACTTGGTGTTGTGGCCGGCCAGCAGAATGGCCAGGTTGTAGCTCGAAAAGCCCAGCGCCACCGCGCCCGCCACCGCCACCAGCGGCGGCAGCCCCAGCGCCACGCCCAGCACGTAGCCGCAGAGCAGCGCCAGGAACAGGTTCGACACGGCCGAGGGCAGGCCCAGCGTCAGGGCCTTCTGCAAGTACACCGACAAGTCGCCGGGGAAGTGCACCGAAATCAGGTAAGTCGGCATGCCCGAAAACATCGAGTTCGTCCACAGCGGCTCGTGGCCGCCGTGGGTGGCGGCCCAGTTGCGCACCTCCTGGGCCCCGCCCTGAAACTGGGCAATGTCGTGCTGGGCCAGGGACTTGCCGTCGAACACAATGGGCGCGAAGTAGGCGCAAGCCAGCCCGATAAAGAACAGCACCGCCAGCAGGTGCGGCAGCGCCCGCTGCCACAGCGGCGCGGTGCGAACAAGGGAAGCAGAAGAAACAACAGCGGCCATCGGGGCGGGGTAGGGTAAAGGAAACCGGGCCCGAAGGTAAGGTTTGCCGGATAGGCCCGGCCCGGGCGGGCGGCTTTTCGCTGGCGGCCCGGCAGTCGCCGGGGCGGTTGGCCGGGGCTTGGCGCCGCGAAAGGCGCCCCTGCCTGCGGCCAAAGGAACCGGCGCTGGGGCCCCGGCCGTACCTTTGCCCGCCGTTTCCTGCCGCCGCCGCCCATGCCCACCACCCTCCCGATGGCCCCCGCCACCCCGCCGCCCTTCGACGCCGATGAGCTGATTTCCATCGTCGTGCCCCTCTACAATGAGGCGCAGAGCGTGCGCGCGCTGGCCAGCCAAATCGTGGAAGTGATGGAAACCCACGGCTTCCGCTACGAGCTCATCCTGGTAAACGACGGCAGCGCCGACCAAACCTGGGGCCACATCAGCGCCCTGGCCGCTGCCAACCCCTGCATCATCGGCCTCGACATGGCCGGCAACTACGGCCAAACGTTGGGCCTGCGCGCCGGCTTCGAGCAGGCCCAGGGCAGCATCGTGGTGGCCATGGACGGCGACTTGCAGCACGACCCGGCCTACCTGCCCGAGTTCGTGCGCCTCATCCGCGCGGGCTACGACATGGTGGGCGGCGCCAAGAGCAAGCGCCCCGAAGGCGTCCTCAAAACGCTGATTTCCAACGGGGCCCACAACATCATCAGCCGTTTGTCGGGCGTAAAGCTGGAGTACTTCGGGGCCACCTACAAGGCCTACCGCCGCTACCTGCTCACCAACGTGGAGATGCTCGGCGACGCCCACCGCTTCCTGGGGGCCCTGGTGGCGCGCAAGGGCGTGCGCTACATCGAGTTCCCCATCGAAATCCGGGCCCGCGAGTTCGGCACCAGCAACTACGGCCTGAGCAAAGTCTTCAAGGTCATCGTCGATTTGCTGATTTTGCGCTTCACCGTGGTCTACGCCCGCAAGCCGTTCCGGCTGTTCGGCGTGCTGGGCATCCTGAGCCTGCTCATCGGCGGGGCCCTCACGGCGGGCTTCCTGGTGGCGGCCGTGTTTTTTGGGCTGAACATCTCGGCCCGCTTCCCGATGGAGTTCATCTTCAGCCTGTTCCTCATCATGGGCGGCATCTTTCTGCTGAGCTTCGGGGTGCTGGCCGAAATCGGGACCTACACCTACTTCGCCCGCCGCAACCGCCGGCCCTACGTGCTGCGGCACTTGGCGCACCAGGCCGCGGGGGCCCCTGCGGCCGCTCCAGCACCCGGGGCCGCGGCGGCGGCCGGGGCCCCCTCAGCAATTAAATAGGGCCCCGGGCCGCTCCCGCTGAAACCTATCCGCCGCGGCCCCGATTACAGCAGCGGCGCGCTACTCCCGCGGCCCTCCCCCATGGAACTCCCTCCCCTCACCGAAGAAGACACCAACCGCGTAATCGAAATGGCCTGGGAAGACCGCACGCCGTTCGAGGCCATCCTGGCGCAGTTCGGCCTGCCCGAGCAAGCCGTTATCGCCCTCATGCGCCGCGAGCTGAAAGCCTCGTCGTGGCGCCGGTGGCGGGCCCGGGTGCAGGGCCGCCCCACCAAGCACCGCGCCAAGAGCGCCGTCGACGACGCCCGCTTCAAGTCCCAGGCCCAGCGCAGCATCACGTTCAACAAAATTGCCAAGCGGCCCTGATCTTTTTGCTCAGGGCATTTTGCATTGTACCGCCAAGCTGTGCTTGGCCTTGCCTATGCTGCTCTGGGGCCCCTGGGGCAAAGCCAAGCACAGCTTGGCGGTACGGGCCGCGCCCACCAATTTGAAAACCGCTCCGACTGATTCCATGCGCCGGCTCATCATCAACTGCGACGACTACGGCTGGGACGCCACCGCCACCGCCGCCATCCAGGAGCTGGCCGCGCAGGGCCGCATCAGCAGCACCACCGTGATGGCCAACCTGGCCACCGACGCCGACCTGCGCGCCCTGGGGCCCCTGCAAGCGCACGTTTCCACCGGCCTGCACCTCAACCTGATCGACGGGCCCCCGCTGAGCCGCGCCTCGGCCGTGCGCACGCTGCTGGGCCCCGACGGGCAGTTTTTCAAGGGCCAGCAGCTGCTGATGCGCTTCCTCAGCGGGCGCGTGCGGGTGAGCGAGCTGGAAACCGAAGTGGTGGCCCAGCTCGCCCGCCTGGCCCGGTTCGACGTGCCGGTTTCGCACGCCGACAGCCACCAGCACCAGCACCTGTTTCCGGCGCTGGGGCCCGTGCTCACCGGCATTTTGCGGCGGCACGGCATTCGCCGCCTGCGCCGCTGGAGCAGCCAGCCCGGCTACGCCCTGCGCGGCCAGCTGCTGAACGCCTTCGGGGTGGCGTCGCGCTACGGCCTGCGCGGGTTTCAGTCGCCCAACGCGCTGGTGGCCGACTTCTCGGCCGCGCAAGACGCCACGCTGCCGCTCTTCGCCCGGGGCCTGGCGCGGGCCTTCCGCCGGGGCCCCGTGGTGGAGTTCATGACGCACCCGGGCCTCACGAACCGCGAAACCTCGTACCTCAACCGGGTGGCCGAGTACGAGTTCTGGCGCGACGGGGCCTGGCCCGAGTACCTGATGGAGAACCAGATACAGCTGGTGCGCTACGACGAGCTGTAGCGCGCTACTCGTCCAGGTACTGGTGCACGAACTTGATGGCGGTGGAGCCGTCGCCCACGGCGGCGGCCACGCGGGCCATGGCGCCGGCGCGGCCGTCGCCGGCGGCAAACACGCCGGGCACGCAGGTTTCGAGGGCGAAGGGCTCGCGCGGGCGCTTCCAGTGGGTGGGGTAGCGCGGGTCGGCCACCAGGTCGCGGCCGGTGAGCACGTAGCCCTTGGCGTCGCAGAGCACCGTGCCGCACACCCACTCGGTGCTGGGCTTGGCCCCGATGAACACGAACAGGGCCCGGGCGGGCCGCTCCTCGGTTTGCGCGCCCACTTGCAGCACCACGGCTTCGAGGTGGCCGTCGCCGCGCACCTCCTTCACCTGGGCAAAGGGCAGGATTTCGATGTTCGCGGTGCCGGCAATCTGCTCGATCAGGTACGCCGACATGCTGCTGGCCAGCGACTGCCCCCGGATGACGATGAACACCCGGCGGGCGTAGGTGGCCAGGTACATGGCCGCCTGCCCGGCCGAGTTGCCGCCGCCCACGATGTACGCGTCCTGCTGGTCGCAGGAGCGGGCCTCGGTGCGCGCCGCCCCGTAGTACACGCCCGCGCCGCTGAGCGCGTCGATGCCCGGCACTTCCAGCTTGCGGTAGCTGACGCCGGTGGTGAGCACCACGGCGCGGGTGCGCACCTCGCTGCCGCTGCTGAGGGTGAGGACTTTGTAGCCGTCTTGCACGCACAGATTGGTCACTTCTTCGGCCAGGAACTCGGTGCCCAGGCGCACGGCCTGCGTCCAGGCGCGGTGGGCCAGCTCGGTGCCGCTCAGGCCGGTGGGGAAGCCCAGATAGTTTTCGATGCGCGAGCTGGTGCCGGCCTGCCCGCCGGGCGCGTCGCGCTCGATGAGCAGCGTTTTCAGGCCTTCGGAGGCGCCGTACACGGCCGCGCCCAGCCCCGAGGGCCCCGCGCCCACCACCACCACGTCGTACAAATCGCCCGAGGGCTGCGTGAGCAGGCCCAGGTACTGCGTGAGGTCGGCGCGGGTGGGGCGGGCCACGGCGTGGCCGTCGGCGTACACCACCACGGGCAGGTCGGCGGCCCCGAACGCGGTGCTGGCCAGCAGCTGGGCCGCGGCGGGGTTGGTTTCAAAATCGAGCCACTCGAACGGCACCAGGTAGCCGGCCATGGCGCTTTTGATGGCGTGCGAGAGCGGCGACCACTGAAACCCAATCAGCCGCAGGCCCTGGAAGGCGGGCTTGTGCTGGGCCTGCCAGGCCGCCAGCAGGTCGTGCAGCGTGGGGTAGAGCAGCTCCTGGGGCGGGTCCCAGGGCTTAAGCAGGTAGTAGTCGATGCGGGCCCCGTTGATGGCCCGGATGGCGGCTTCGGTGTCGGCGTAGGCGGTGAGCAGCACGCGCTTGGCGTCGGGAAACAGGGCCCGGGATTTTTCCAGCAGCTCCACGCCTTCCATGCCGGGCATGCGCTGGTCGGCCAGCAGCAGGGCCAGGGGCTCGGCGCGGGCCACCAGCTGGTGCAGAATTTCCAGGGCCCCGGCGCCCGAATCGGCCCGCAGCACGCGGTAGTCGCGCCGGAACTCGGCGCGCAGGTCGCGCTCGACGGCGTTGAGCACCTGCAAGTCGTCGTCGACGGCCAAGATGACGGGTTTTTTCATGTAGAAAGGCCGCGCAAGGCAAGCCGCTAGATCAAAGAAAAAAGCAGAAAACGGCTAGGCCACTGGCAACCAGGCGCAAAACTCGGTGCCCTGGGGCCCCGAGGTTACCTCAAGCCGGCCGCCGTGGTTTTGCACGATGCGCTGGGCAATGTCGAGCCCGAGGCCGGTGCCCTCGCCGGCCTGTTTGGTGGTGTAGAAGGGCTCGAAGATGTGGGGCAGCACGTCGGCCGGGATGCCGGGCCCGTCGTCGGCCACGCACACCTGCACGAAGCCGGGCGCCGGGCGGGTGCGCAAAACGAGGCCGCCGCCGGGGGGCAGCGCGTCCACGGCGTTGTCGATGAGGTTGGTCCACACCTGGTTGAGGCTGCTGGCCTGGCCCCGCACCAGGGGCAAGCCGGGGGCGTAGTCGCGGGTGAGCCGGATGTTTTTGGCCCGCAGCTGGTGCCCAAAGATGTTGAGCGTGCTCTCGAGCCCGCTCGCCGCGTCGAGGGGCGCAAAGTCGCCGCCGCGGTCCATGTGCGAATACGTTTTCACATTATCGACCAGCGTGCTGATGCGGCTGCTGGCTTCCTGCACGTCGCGCAGCAGGCCCTGGGTGCTGAGCTGCCCTTCGAGCCAGGCGAAGGCAGCGGGGCGGGCGGGCGGCGGCAGCAGCGCGGCCACGGCTTCCAGCTCGGGGGCCCCCAGGCCGGCGGCGAGCAGGCCCCCGGCCAGGGCCGAGCCGTCGGGCACGGCCTGGGTTTCGAGCCAGTCGGCCAGTTCGTCCTCCTGGTCGGCCCGGTCCAGGGCCGAGGCCGTGGGGGCCCCGGCCGCGGCGGGCCGGGGGTGGGCCAGCAGCGCGAGGGCGTGCAGGGCGGCGGGGGCGGGGCAGTGGCCGGCCAGGGCCGCGAGCAGCCCGGGCTGGGCCCCCAGCCGGGCCCCCAGCGTGGCGGCGGCCCGGCTGATGGCGGCGGCGGGGTTGTTGAGCTCGTGGGCCAGGCCGGCGGAGAGCTTGCCCAGGGCCCGCAGCTTCTCGTCGCGCTCCTGGCCGCGGGTTTGCTCGCGCACCCGGTCGCTCATCAGGCCCACCAGGCGCTGGATCAGCTCGGGGCTGGTGCGCTCCAGCTCGGGAAACAGCTCGCGGTGCAGCAGCAGCAGGCGCGTGTCGCCCACGGCCACGCCCCGGCCGCCGATGGTGCGCAGGCGCGAGTAGGGCAGCACCCCGCTCACCTGCCCCGCCTCGACGCGGAACACCGGCTCCGGGCGGCCGTTGCGCTCGGAGAAAAACTGGAGGCCGCCCGCCAGGATGGCCATCATGTACTGGGCCGCGTCGCCGGGCTGCACCACGGTTTCGCCGGGCCCGTAGTGGCGGTCTTCGCCGTGGGCCAGCAGCCAGGCCAGGGTTTCGCCGGGCAGCCCGGCAAAGGCCGTGACGGTGGACAGTTCGGCGGCGGTGAGCGGAGTGGGCATGGCGGGGAAGGTTGGCAGCAGGGCGCCACTGTTCAACAAGGTGCGGGGCCCCTGGGTTAACGCCGGGGCCCCCGGCCGCTACGGCGCCGGGGCCGCCGCGCCCTTGAAGCTGAACACTGCCCCGGGCAGCGCCACCGCCGCCGTGATGAGGTAGAACGTGAGGCTGACCGTGACCGACACGGCTGCGTCGAGGTGCAGCACCTGGGCCCCCAGGAGGAAGGTGACCTCCCGGGCCCCGATGCCGCCCACCGTGAGCGGCAGCACCGCCACCACCGACGACACGAG
Organism: Janthinobacterium lividum; assembly: GCA_050954665.1. Classification (GTDB taxonomy): domain Bacteria; phylum Bacteroidota; class Bacteroidia; order Cytophagales; family Hymenobacteraceae; genus Hymenobacter. The sequence continues at coordinate 361,830 of JBPBPC010000036.1, read as the reverse complement.
GAAGACCACCAGGTAATCAATGACTTGGCCCGTGGTGCCGGTGCCCGCCAGGATGGCCCACGCGCACAGCACCTGGGCCCCCTGCACGCCCAGCCCCAGCCACCCCGCCCGCCCGAACAGCGGCTGGAACTCGGGGAAAAACCGGCCGCTGCCCCAGTAGCTGGCCGCCACGCCCACCGGCACGCCGGCCAGCACCAGCAGCCGCCAGGGCAGCGGCACGGCCGGCACGAAGGCAAATAGCACGCCCGCCAGCACGCCCAGGGCCAGCACCCCGCTCACCCGGTCGAGCAGCAGGGCGCGCACCAGGGCCGTGGTTTTGCCGGGGAAGCGCTGGCGCAGCAGGTACACCTTGTAGCCGTCGCCGCCGACGCCGCCGGGCAAAAACAGGTTGTAGTACATGCCCAGCCAGTACAGGCGCAGGTTTTCGGCCTCCGACAGCGGCACGCCGATGGCCCGGAAAAAGTAGTTCAGCCGCCGCGCCGACAGCCACTTCGACAGCGCGAACAGCCCCGCCGCCAGCGCCAGCCACCCGGGCCGCGCCGTGGCAAACACCCGCCGCACGTCGGCCGGGCTAATGTGCTGGAAAACAAAGTAGAATGCCCCCACCACAAACGCCAGCTTGGCCAGCAGCACCAAGGCACTACGCAGCTTCGGACGGTGGGGAAGGAAGGGCATGGAGAATTGAGTTTTGATATAGGTACTGCTCAATTAGGCCGTCATGCTGAGCGCAGCGGAGTCGAAGCATCTCTCCCGCGGCAGTAATTATGATTAGTAGAGCAGTAGAGATGCTTCGACTCCGCTGCGCTCAGCATGACGGCCTAATTGAGCTAAACCGCAGACGCCACCGAGCCTCAAAAACCTACCGGTGGTAGGCGGGGTCCAGGTAATCAGCGGGGGGGCAGCCCTGGGGGCCCTGGCCCGGGGCGGGCTCGGCGTCGTCGAACTTGACGAGGTTGAGGTGGATGTGGCGGTCAATCACGAAGTCGAAAAACCGGCGGTAGCGGCGGCCGGCGAGGTAGCAGTCCTCGGCCAGGTAGTAGGCCCCGAGGTCGGTGGGCGCGGGCAGGGCGCGGGTGATGGCGCCCCGCTCGCGGGTGATGTAAAAGGCCTCGTCGTTGTCGAGGCGCGAATCTTTGTACACGTAGAGCGGCTGGCCCTTCGTGAGTTGACCCACCCGGATGCTGGCGGCCCGGTAGGGCACGATGTCGTTCGTTTTGTAGCGCGCCGGCAGCACAAACCAGTTGAAGCCCACCCGCAGGCACAGCAGGTAGGCGCACAGCACCACCAGCCGCTGCGCGGGCAGCGTATGGTACAGGTACGCCAGCGCCGCCAGGGCCCCAAACACGAGCGCCGTCTTCCCGTACAGGCCCGGCACGTCGGCGATGCGGGCGAGGAACGGCGGCGCGAGCAGCGCCAGGGCCACCACCGACAGCACGGCCAGCAGCACGCCGTCAACCACCCGGTTTTGCCAGGGGCCCTGGGCCTGGTAGTGGTCGTAGAAGTAAAGCATCACCGTGAGGAGCAGCGGGATAAGCGGAAACAAGTAGCGCGGAATGGTGGCCGGCGAGAGCCAGAAAATCGGCGTCAGGGCCAGGAAGAGGACGGCGTTGAACTTCAAAAACGGGTGGGCCTGCACGGTTTGCCACCAGCCGCGCCGCACCAGGCACACCACCAGCAGCGTCCAGGGCGCAAACCAGCCCAGGAAATCGAACGGGTAGGTGAGCACGTGCACCACCGATTTGCGCAGCGGCTGCTCGGCCACCGTGCGCTGGCTCGATTGGTACCAGAGCGTGAAAAAGTAGTCGTGCAGCGAGTTGTAGCGGCTGTACACCAGAAAGTAGCTGCCCACGATGGCCACGAACACCCCGATGCCCAGGAAGTGGGCCCCCGAAAACAGCCGCTTGAACTGGCCCGTGTACCCGCAAAAAACCGCCAGCGTGATGCCCTGAAAGGCAATGGACGGCAGCCCCTTCAGCATGAAGCCCACCGCCGTGAGGGCGTAGGTGAGGGCAAACAGCCGCCGCCACTGCCCCTTCTCGGCGAAGTAAAACACGGCCGCGAAGCCCACGTACGTCACCCAGGCGTGCAGCGTATCGATAAGGCCCTGGAAGGCGTCGTAGAACAGCATCCGCCCGCAGGTGACGAACGCAAACGCCGCCACAAACCCCAGCCGGGGCCCCAGGTAGCGCCGCACCGCCACAAACAAGGTGGCCGCGTAGCCCAGCAGCGAGAGCACCGTGGGCAGCCGCACCACCAGCTCCGACTGGCTCCCGGTGAGGTTGAACAGCCCCAGCAGCAGCCAGTTATAAAGCGGCGGCTTGTTGTAGTAGTACACGCCCTGCAGCGTGGACACGAAGTAGTTGCCCGAGTCCTTCAGCTCCAGCGCCACCAGGGCCCGGATGGGCTCGTCGACTTGCAGCGGCAGCAGCCCCAGGTGAATGAACAGCGCCGGGCCCAGCGCCAGCAAGCACAGCGCCATCAGCGCCCACGGGCGCTGCTGAAACCACAGGGTAAACGACGACATGCGGGCAAGGAAACGGTAAGCCGCAAAACTACGGCGCCGTAACTACGCTGCGCCCCGGGGCCCCTCAGTGCGCAGCGGCCGGCGGCTTGAACACCAGGCGAAACCCTTTGAGGGCCGCGGGGTGGTAAATGGTGCCGTGGGTTTCCTGCGGCATCGGGTCGTAGTGCCAGGCAACGCCGCGGCCGTCGGGGCCCGCCAGGGTTTTGGCAAGGCGCTGGGTATCGGCCACGATTTGCGGTTCGTTGCTGGTGGCCAGGTACAAGGTTTTGGGCGGGCCGGGGTGGGCGCGGAGCAGGGCCCCGGCCTGGCGGGCCAACTGCTCATTGTTCCACCACAGGCTGGGGTCGAAGGCCAGGTAGGTGTTGAATAGGTCGGGCTCCAGCAGCAGCGTTTCGACCACGAACAGCCCGGCCAGCGACTCGCCCACCACGGCCGTTTCCGCCGTGGTGCGGTAGCGCTGCTGGATGGCCGGCATCAGCTCGGTGCGAATGAATTGCCGGAACGCGGCCGAACCGCCCACGCGGGGCGCAATTTTGCGGTCTTCCGGGTTGGCCGTGGGGCCCGTCAGGTCGCGCCGGCGCGCGGTGTTTTCGATGCCCACCAAAATGAACGGCCGCATGGCGCCGTTGCCCACCAGTACCTGCACCAGGCCCGCCACGTGCAGGAAGTCTTCCTGCACACCGCCGTCGGGCATGTACAGCACGGGCAGGTGCAGCGCGGCCGAATCGGCGTAGCCCGGCGGCAGGTACACGTTGATGCGCCGGGTTTCGCCCAGCACCTTGGAGGGCAGGGTGAACGTTTGCCCGATGGCCAGGGGCTCCGGGGCCCCCGGGCTTTGGGCCCGCAGGGTGTGCGCGGCCAGCAGGAGCAAGCCCGGCAGGAGCGCGCGGAACGCGTTGCGAAAGACAATCATGCCCCAAGCTTAAGAATAAAACAGCGCCCGCCGCTGGCTGCCGGCACTCGGGCAGCCAGCGGCGGGCGCTGCCGACGACCAAGTCCGCGGCACGGCTGGGCCACCGCCGGGCCGCGGGCCGCTACCGCCAGCGCACCTTGGCGCCCGACTGCCCGGCCCACAGGCGCTCGGGCACACTCTCCAGGATGAGCTGGCGCAGGGCCGTGAGCAGGGGCACCCGCACGAAGCCGTGGTGCACCACCAGGCTCACCTCGCGCACGGGCTGCGGGTCGGCGAAACGCTTCACCAGCGGGTTCACGTCGGCCTCGTCGAGCACGGCCAGCTCGGGCACCAGCGTGTAGCCCTGGTGGCGGCGCACCAGCTCCATCAGCGTTTCGATGGAGCCGCTCTCGTAGGTCACGTGGGCGGCGGGGTCGGTGGTGGCGGCGCACAGGTTCAGCACCTGGTGGCGGAAGCAGTGGCCCTGCTGCATCAGCCACATGCCGGGGGCCTGGAGGTCGGCGGCCTCGATTTGGGCCTTGCTGGCCAGCGGGTGGTTGGCCGATACGTAGGTCAGGAACGGCTCCTCCAGCACGGGCAGTTCGCGCAGCTGGCGGTCGTCGAGGGGCGTCACGAGCAGGCCCACGTCGAGGCGGTGGTCCTTGAGCTGCACCATGATTTCCTCCGAGCGCAGCTCTTCCACCCGCACTTGCAGCTGCGGGTAGGCCGTGGTGAGGCCCACCAAAAAGCGCGGCACCAGGTACGGCGCCAGCGTGGGGATGACGCCCAGCCGCAGCTCGCCCACCATCTCGCCCTTCTCCACCTGCACCAGCTCGCGCAGCTGCTGGGCCTCGCGCAGCACCTGCCGGGCCTGGGCTATCACCTTCAGGCCCACCGCCGTGGGCTCGGCGCCCTTCTTGTTGCGGTCGAACAACAGCACGCCCAGCTCGTCCTCCAGCTTCTGCACCTGCACGCTGAGGGCGGGCTGGGTCACGAAGCTTTTTTCGGCCGCCAGCCCGAAGCTGCGGTGCGTGTCGAGGGCCACGAGGTAAGTGAGTTGTTGAAGGTTCATGACGCAAATATAAGGCTTGCTTATGATGTTGTCCTCAGAAATAAAATTTGATTATACATGGCAACGCAAAGGGCCGCCCCACAAAATGGAACGGCCCCTGGGCAAACGCAGCCGACGCGCGGCCGTTACAGCGGTTTCTTCAGCGAGTCCTGGAACTTCTTGATTTGCGGGGCCACCACTTTTTGGTCGCCCACCACCACAATGGTCATGGCCTCGGGGCGGATGTACTGGCGGGCGGTGGCGCTCACCTGCGCGGGCGTCACGGCGTTGATGTTTTTCACCTGTTCGGTCAGGAACGAGTCGGGCAGGCCCTGCAAGTCCAGGTTGTTCAGCTGGCTGATGATGCCGCCGGGGTTGGAGTTGCGCAGCACAAACATGCCGCTTTCGTAGTTCTGGATGCCCTTGAGCTCGTCGGCCGAAGGCGGCGTTTTTTGGAGCCGCTCGATTTCGTTCACGATTTCGTGCAGCGAATTGTACGTGTCCTTGGTGGTCACGTCGGCGGTCTCGCTCCAGTCGCCGGTGTGGTAGTGGGTGCCCACCGAGCTGTAGGGCGAATACGTGTAGCCCTTGTCCTCGCGGATGTTGCGGGTGATGCGCGAGCCAAACGAGCCGCCAAGCAGCGAGTTCATCACCCGCAGCCGGATGTAGTCGGGGTTGGTGGGGTCGGCCGCCGGCAGGCCCACCACCAGCGTCGATTGCGGCGCGCTGGGCCGGTCCTGGGTCAGCACCTGGGCCTTGGTGAGGGGCTTGGCCGCCTCGATGCGCGGGGCGGGGCCCTTCGCCCAGGGGCCCCAGGCGGCGGTGAGGGCCTGGCGCAGCGCGGGCGCGTCGAACTTGCCGGCCACGTACACGCTGGTGCGCTGGGCCCCAAACTGGGTTTGGTAAAAATTCTGCACCTGCGCCAGCGTCAGCGCGTCCAGCTGGGCATCGGTGGGGATGGGCCGGCCGTAGGGGTGGTCGCCGTAGAGGGCGGCCGCGAATTTCTGGCGGGCCTGGGTGCTGGGGTACGAGCGCGCGAGGTTGGCCTGGCGCTTCAGGTCGGCTTTGAGGCGCGCCAGCTCGCCGGCCGGCAGGGCCGGGTGCTGCACCACGTCGGCCAGCAGCGCGGCCAGCTGAGGCGCGTACTCCGACAGGCACGAGGCCCAGAGGTAGGTTTGGTCAGGGCCCGCCGAAATGTCGAGCGAGCCGCCCATGCCGGCCACTTTCTCCGCCAGCTGGGGGGCCGAGAGCGTGGCCGTGCCCTCGTTCAGGAGCTTGGCCAGCAGGTCGTCCAGGTACACTTCGTTGGGCCCCTCGTGCACGTTGCCGGCCTGCACGGCCACCATCATCGTCACTTTGGGCACCTGGCCGTAGGGCACCAGGCGGGCCTGCAAGCCGTTGTCGAGGGTGAATTCTTCCTTGGCGGGCAGGGCAAAGTCGCGCGGGGCGCTGCCCACCGGCGGGGCTTCCTTGGGGGCCGTGGGGGCCTGGGCGGCCACGGCGTTGGCCACGCCACCGGCGCGGGTGGTGGCCTTGGGGGTGGTTTTTTGGAGGGGGTGAGCCGAGGCTTTTTTGGCCGGCGCCTGGGCCTGCGCGGGCGCGGCCAGGGCCCCCAGCGCGGCGGCGAGCAGCCCAATGGTTGGCTTGTTCATAACGGAAAGCAAAATGGGCTAGCCCTTGGCCAGCGGGTTGACGATGAGCAAGGTGCGGTTGGTGGGCCGCAGGTATTCCTGCGCGGTTTTTTGCAGCAGCGCGGGCGTCACCTTGCGGAACTCGCCCTCCAGCCGGTTGATGCGCGCCGGGTCGTTGTCGAACAGCGCGAAGGCGGCCAGCAAATCGGCCCGCCCAAAGTTGGTGGAGCCGCTCACCTGGTCGTAAAACGCCGAGCGCATCTTCACCACCGCCAGGTCCAGCGTGGCCTGGCTGATGGGCTTGCTAGTCAAGCGGTTGATTTCGCGGTCGAGCACGTGCACCACCGAGTCGGCCTGCACGGCGGGGTCGTAGGTCAGGTTGCCCATCCACAGCATGGGCCCCGCGTAGTTGAACTGGTTGCCCAGGTCGTTGTTGATGCCGCCGCTCACGCCGTCGGAGTAGCCGCGCTTTTGCACCAGGGCCTGGTAGAGGCGGCTGTCGTTGCCTTGCAGCAGGACTTGGTCCAGCAAAATCATCGCGTAGTACTCGGGCGAGTTGCGCTCGGGCATGTGGTAGGCGAAGGCCAGCGCCGGCTTGGCGGCCAGCTTGTCGTCCTTTGTGAAGCGCTGCTCCTGCTCTTGGCGCGGCTCGGCCAGGTCGGGCTTGGGCGGCGGCGTGGCGCGCGGAATGTTGCCGTAATATTTTGTTACCCAGGCCTTGGCCTCGGCCGGCTCAAAGTCGCCCACCACGGCCAGCACGGCGTTGTTGGGGGCGTAGTAAGTTTTGAAAAAGTCCTTGGTGTCGGCCAGGTTGGCCGCGTCGAGGTCCTTCAAGTCGCCGTAAAAGTTGTGGGCGTTGTTCCAGTTCTTGTTGGCCTTCTGGGGCATGTCGAGCCACGGGAAGCCGCCGTAGGGCTGGTTGAGCACGTTCACGCGCACCTCGCTTTTCACCACGCCCTGCTGGTTGGTCAGGTTGCTTTGGTCGATGGCCAGGCCCCGCATCCGGTCGGCCTCGGCCCACAGAATCGTTTCCAGCTTGTTGCTCGGCACCACCTCGTAGTAGTTCGTGAAGTCGAAGCGCGTGGAGCCGTTCATGCTGCCGCCGTTCTTCTGAATCAGCCCGATGAACTCGGCCTTGCCCAGGTTTTGCGAGCCCTGAAACATCAGGTGCTCAAACAGATGCGCGAAGCCCGTGCGGTTGCGCGGCTCGGTGCGGAAGCCCACCGCGTAGTACGCCGCCACGGTGGCCGTGGGGGCCGTGTGGTCGGGCGAGAGCACCACCCGCAGCCCGTTGGGCAAGGTGTAGTACTCCACCGGAATCTGAAACGCCGGGCCGGCCGGGGCCGCCGCCGGCGCGGATGCGGCGGTAGCGGCGGCCGGGGCCGTCTTCAGCACGGCGGCGGTTTTGGGGCTGCATGCGCCCAGGGCCAGGGCCCCCAGGGCGCAGCCCAGGCCCCGGCGTAGCAAGGTAAAGTGTTCCATTCGTCAGAAAAAAGGGTAAAAGAAAAATGAATCCAGGTAATGCAATATTAAGGCAATTCCCAACGCCCTAGATGCGGGCCGCCCGCCAACAGTTGCCTGGGCCCCAGCGGCGCCGCGCGGGCGCCGCGAGGCCGCGCGCCTGAGCGGCCGCCCCCCGCTTGCCGGCAGGCCGAAGCGAGCCGCACGCCCGCGCAAAGTCCGCGCTACATCGCCGGGGGCCCCGACCTTTGCGCCGTGCTACCTCCCTTGCTTTTCGCTGATTTGCCGGCCCGGCTGCGCGGCCACTTGCTCCAAGCCCCCGCCGACCCGGCCGCCGCCGTGCGCCACCTGCTGCTCGACAGCCGCCGCGCCGGGCCGCCCGCCGGGGCCCTGTTCGTTGCCCTGCGGGGCCCCAGCCACGACGGCCACCGCTACCTGCCGCAGGCCTACGCCCAGGGCGTGCGCCTGTTCGTGGTGGCGGAAAACGCCGCGCTGCCCGGCGGCCTGGCCGCGTACCCCGGGGCCGGCCTCGTGGCCGTGGCCAGTCCGCTGGGGGCCCTGCAAGCGCTGGCCGCGCAGCACCGCCAGCAGTTTGGGGGCCCCGTGTGGGCCGTCACGGGCTCGAACGGCAAGACCATCGTGAAGGAGTGGCTGGCCCAGTTGCTGGGGCCCGACGAGGTCATTTGCCGCTCGCCGCGCTCCTACAACTCGCAGGTGGGCGTGCCGCTGAGCGTGTGGGAGTTGAGCCCCGCGCGCCACACGCTGGGCTTGTTCGAAGCCGGCATTTCGGAGGTGGGCGAGATGGCGAAGCTGGCGGCCATCATCCAGCCCACCGAAGGCGTGTTCACCACCCTCGGCACGGCCCACGACGCCGGCTTTGCCTCCGAAGCCGAGAAGCTGCGCGAGAAGCTGCGGCTGTTCGAAGGGGCCCAATTCCGGCGCCTCTACTACTGCGCCGACCAGGGCCCCGTGCGCGAAGCCGTGGCCGCGCTGGGCCTGCCCGGCTTCGGCTGGACGCGCCACGACGCGCCCGGCGCGGCCCTGCGCTTCCGCGTGGCGCCGGCCGGCGCGGGCCGCACCGCCGTGAAGGCCCGCGCCGGCGACGTGGGGCCCCGGGCCGATTTCGTGCTGCCGTTTGCCGACGAGCCGTCCGTCGAAAACGCCCTGCACGGGCTGGCCGTGCTGCTGGCCCGCGGCGTGGCGCCGGCCGAAATCCAGCGCCGCCTGGCCCGCCTCCAGCCCGTGGCCATGCGCCTGGAAATGAAGCAGGGCCGCCACGATTCGTACCTGCTCGACGACACCTACAACAACGACCTCGCCGGCCTGGCCCTGGCCCTGGCCGCGCTGGGCCGCCAGGCCCGCCCCGGCGGCCGCACGCTCATCCTCAGCGACGTGCTCGAATCGGGCCGGGCGGGCCCCGACCTCTACGCCCGCGTGGGGGCCCTGCTGCCCGCCCACGGCGTGACGCGGCTGGTGGGCATCGGCCCGGAAATTTCGGAGGGAATGGCCGGCAATGCGCCCGCGGGCGGGCCGGCGCTGCGCACCGAATTTTACCCCACCACCGAAGCTTTTCTGGCCCAGCTCAACCCGGCCGATTTTGCCCACGAAACCATTTTGGTGAAGGGCGCGCGGCGCTTCGGCTTCGAGCGCATCGTGGCGGCGCTGCAGGCGCAGCAGCACGGCACGGTGCTGGAAGTGAACCTTGACGCGCTGGGCCACAACCTCCAGCACTTCCGCCAGCAGCTGCGGCCGGGCACCAAGCTGATGGTGATGGTGAAGGCGTTTGCCTACGGCGCGGGCTCGTACGAGGTGGCCAGCCTGCTCGAATTTCAGCGGGCCGACTACCTGGCCGTGGCCTACGCCGACGAGGGCGTGGCCCTGCGCGAGGCCGGCATCGGCCTGCCCATCATGGTGATGAACCCGGCCCCCGACGCCTTCGAACGGCTGCGCCGCCACCGCCTGGAGCCGGAAATCTACTCCTTCGAGCTGCTGCACGAGTACCTGGCCGCGGCCACCGACGGGGCCCCGCTGCCGCCCGTGCACCTCAAGCTCGACACCGGCATGCGCCGCCTGGGCTTCGAAGAGGCCGACGTGCCGGCGCTGGGGGCCCTGCTGCGCCAGCACCGCGCCCGCCTGCCGGTGGCCGGCATCATGACGCACCTGGCCGCGGCCGACGACCCCGCCCACGACGACTTTACCCGCCAGCAGCTGGCCGCGTTCGGCCGCATGGCGGGGGCCCTGGAAGAAGCCCTGGGGCGCCCCGTGCTGAAGCACGCGCTGAACTCGGCCGGCATCCGGCGCTTCCCGGAGGCGCAGCTCGACATGGTGCGGCTGGGCATCGGGCTCTACGGCGTAGACGCCAGCGGGCTGGACGCCAACGCGCTGCGCCCGGTGAGCACGCTGCGCACCACCATCTCGCAGATCAAGACCCTGCCCGCCGGCGCCACCGTGGGCTACGGCCGCCGGGGCGCGGCCGGGGCCCACGACCGCCGCATCGCCACGCTGGCCATTGGCTACGCCGACGGCTACGACCGGCGCTTCGGCAACGGCGCGGGCGCGGTGCTGGTGCACGGCCAGCCGGCCCCGCTGGTGGGCGCGGTGTGCATGGACATGTGCATGGTGGACGTGACGGCCATTCCCGCCGCGCGGGCCGGCGACGTGGCCGTGGTGTTCGGCACGGGGCTGCCGCTGCCGGCGCTGGCGGCCCGCATTGGCACCATCGCCTACGAGCTGCTCACCAACGTGAGCGAGCGGGTAAAACGCGTATTTATAACGGAATAAGCCAACGCGGCAGCCCAGGTTGCGTATGGCAACATTCATTTACTGAAATTCCCATGTACAAACCCTTTCTTTCCCTCGTCGCCGCCACCGTGCTACTCGCGGGCTGCGAAACCAAAAAATCCGAAACCAAAGAAACCCTCGGCGACGCCACCCGCGACACGGCGGTGATGGCCCGCACCGGCGCCCCCGCCGACACGCTGGGCGCCAAGGCCGTGGACGCTGCCAAGGGTGCCGTGGCTTCGGCCGGCGCGGCCATTAGCAACGCCTGGACGGTAACCAAGGACAAGCTCAAGGACGTGAAATTCACGGAAGTGAACCTGCCCGGCATCACCGTGCGCGGCGACAACGACTACAACGTGTACAGCGTGGACGAGGCCGTGCTCTTCGACACCGATAAGGCCGTCGTCAAGCCCGGCGCCGCCAAGGCCCTGGAGCAAATCACGGGTTCCATCGGCCAGCGCTTCGGCAAAAGCGAGGTGCGCGTGATGGGCTTCACCGACGCCCGCGGCGACAAAGACTACAACAAAGAGTTGAGCGAGAAGCGCGCCGAAGCCGTGAAAAGCTACCTCGTCACGACCGGTAAAATTGATGCCGGCCGCGTGAGCGTGGAGCCCATGGGCGAAGCCCAGCCCGTGGCCAGCAACGCCACCGCCGCCGGCCGCAAAGAAAACCGCCGCGTCGAAATCGCCGTGCGCACACGCTAGGGCCCCGGCCAAAATGCAAAACCGGGCCCCGAGTCTGCCAAGTTTTTGCCCCGTTGGGCAAGGCCGGGCGGGCGCGGGGCCCGGTTTTGTGCTTTCGTAAATTGGTTAAGTACCAGCATATAAACATAGTTCAATCGCACCCTTTCGAAATCTCCGTGAGCGTCGTTATTTTGCAGAATGTTTACTCGCAGAATGCAATTTAAGCTAGCTAGATTGGCGGTTTGGGGCCTCTTTTTGTTTGCGGCCCGCCCGGCCAGCGCCCAAACCGGCGCGCCGGTCGCTGGGAGGGGCGTGCGCCCCGCTGCCACCCCGGGGCCCCTCGACGGCATTTGGAAGGGCCCCCTGAAAGTGCCCGGCGGCTCGCTGGAGGTCGTCTTTCGGTTTCTCCGGCTCACCGGCGGCGAATACTTCGGCACCCTCGACGTGCCGTTGCAGAAGGTGAGCCACCTGGAAGTGCAGGTAACGGAGCGCAACGACACGGTGCAGCTGTACGCGCCCGCCGCGGGCAGCCGCTTCGTGGGCGTGCTGGCCGCCGGGGGCCACCAGCTGGTGGGCACCTGGCAGCAGCCCGGCTTCAAGGTGGCCATGACGCTGGCCTACTCGGCCGCGCCGGTGGCCACCGCCGCGTCTACGCGCCTCACCCCGCCCTACCGCGAAGAAAACGTGGCGTTTGGCGGCGGGGCGGCGTCGCCGCGCCTGGCCGGCACCTTCACGGTACCGGCGGGCCCGGGGCCCTTCCCGGCGGTGGTGCTGGTGAGCGATGCCGGCGTGCAGGACCGCAACGGGGCCGTGGACGGCTACGCCCCGCTGGGCCAGTTGGCCGACTACCTCACCCGGCGCGGCATTGCCGTGCTGCGCTTCGACGACCGCGGCATGGGCCAAGGCGAGGCCCCCGTGCCCGAGCCCACCGCCGCCGAACTGGTGAGCGATGTGCAGGCCGGCCTCAGCTTCCTGCGCACCCGGCCCGAGGCCGACTCGTCCCGGCTCGGTCTCATCGGCCACGGCGAAGGGGGCAACGTGGCCCTACTGGCGGCGGCCCAGCCGTTGCCACCGGATTTTGTGGTGGCGCTGGCCGCGGCTGGGCTGCCCGGCCGCGAGCTGGTGCAGCAGCAGCAGAGCACCACGCTGCGGCAGCTCGGCACCGACAACGCGCAGATAGCCGCCATTGCCAAGCGCCAGCAGGCCGTGTTCGACATCATCGGCCGCACGCCCGACAACGACCTGGCCCGGGTGATGGTGACCAACCTGCTGCGCCAAAGCAACAGCCCCACCGACGCGGCCACCGCCCAGCACCGCGCCGCCGAAATGACCACCGCCCGCTACCGCTATTTCCTCGAATTCGACCCGGCCGCCAACCTCAAGTTTGTGGCCTGCCCCGTACTGCTGCTCAACGGCACCGCCGACGGCTTCGTGAGCGCCGACGCGAATTTGACGGCCCTGGAAAAAGGCCTTAAGGCCAATAAGTTTCTTACCGTGAAGAAGTTGCCCGGCGTCAACCACCTCTTCCAACCCGAGCCCGGGCAGTGGCCCGTGGTGGCCGGGCAGCCCAAGCCCACGTTCTCGCCCCTGGCCGAAGAAACTATCCGCGCCTGGATTACCGAACGGAGCCCCGCCAAAAAATAGGGCCCCGAAGGCCACAAGAAAGCCCCCAGCAACTTGGTTGCCGGGGGCTTTCTTGTGGCGCAGTTAGCCAAGACTTGCCGGGTCTGGCGCGCCCCCGCCGCTTACTTGGTGGCGTCTACTTCGGCCCGGATCATGGCGTTGTAGCGCGAGGCGCCGTTGGCCAGCGTAATCAGGCTCCAGCCGCGGCCGATGGCGTAGAGCCAGGTGCGGCTGTCCTTGAACTCGAACGTGGGCCGCAGGATCTGGCCGTAGGGCGTGTAGTTGTCCATGAAGTTGGTGGTGTAGAACTTGTCGCCGCTCACGATCCACTCCATGGCCACGTAAAATCCTTCGTCGGGGGCCGGGATGTTGTACGAGGTCAAGTCCACGTCGAACCAGCCGCCGCCGCGCGCGGCCGACACCACCACGTTGTCGAGCAGCAGGTCCGAATTCGGGGCGTTGTAGTTGCCGTCGGCCTTGTAGAGGCGCACCCGGAAGGGCTCGCGCGGGAAGCCGTTCTCGCCGATGTAGAACGACACCGAGCGGATGTAGCCGAATTTTTTCTGCTTGTCGTTCTTCATCAGGGCCGCGTACTGCGAGCCGGGCAGGCCCTGGATCATGCCCATGCCGGGGGCCGTGGTGTGGGCCCCCAGCAGGGCGGGCTTCATTTGGGCGGCCTTCACCGTCACTTCGGCCAGCTTCACGTCCTGCTTGGGCAGCTCGATGATCAGGTCCTCCATGTTGGCCCCGCGCTTCACGCGGATGGCCGTGCGCCGGAAGCCCAGCGCCTCCACCACGACCGAGTCGTCGAGGCTGCGCTCGGGCATGGCCAGCTGGAAGTAGCCGTACTCGTTGGTGAGGGCCCCGGTGCCCTCGTCGCGCAGGCTGATGGAGGCAAACGCCACGGGGTCTTTGGTGGCTTGGTTCACCACGCGGCCGGTGATGCGGCCCTCCTGGGCGCGGGCCAGGCCCGGCAGCAAGCCGGCACTCAATAGGAGAAAAAGTAGTTTCTTCAGCATGGAAGCAGGAGGTATAACGGATAACGACGAACGGAATGCCCGGGGGCAGCGGTGCGGGTAGGCCGCCGGCTGCGGGGCCCCAAAGAATAAATTATCGAACGAATGAATTTACCGCGTGGCAGTTACTTAATCATGTCCACGTCGGCCTTGATCATGGCGTTGTAGCGCTGGCCGGTGCCGTTGGCCAGCGTCATCAGGTTCCAGCCCTTGCCGATGCTGTAGGTCCAGGTGCGGCTTTCCTTGAATTCGAACGTGGGCTTCATGATCTGGCCGTAGGGCGTGTAGTCGTCCATGAAATTGGTGGTGAAGAACTTGTCGCCGCTCACCACCCATTCCATGGCCACAAAAAATCCTTCGTCGGGCGCCACCACGTTGTAGGGCGTCAGGTCCACGGTGTACCACTGGCCGCCCTGCGGGGCCGACACCACCACGTTTTCCGTCAGCAGGTCGGTGTTGGGGGCGTTGTAGTTGCCGTCGGCCTTGTAAATCCGCACCCGGAAGGGCTCGCGGGGGAAGCCGTTCTCGCCGATGTAGAACGACACGGTGCGCACCGCGCCGAGCTTTTTCTGCTTGTCGTTCTTCACAAAGAAGGCGTATTGCGAGCCCGCCTGGCCCTGGATCATGCCCTCGCCGGGGTTGTTGGTGCGGGCCCCCAGGGCCGCGTTTTTCACCTTGCCGGCCTTCACCGTCACTTCCTTCAGGGCCACGGCCTGCTTGGGCACCTCGATGGTGATGTTGTCGAGGGCGGTGCCGCGCTTCACGAGCACGGTCTTGCGCAGGTAGCCCAGGGCCATGATGAGCAGCGTGTCCTGCGCATTTTTGGTGGGCGCGGGCACCACAAACTGGCCGTGCTCGTTGCTGAGGGCCCCCACTTGCTCTTCCTTCAGGCCGATGGACGTGAAGGGCAGGGGCTCCTTAGTGGCAGCGTCCACGATGGTGCCCTTAAGTAGCACTTGTCCGGACTGCGCGTAAGTGTAGGCGGGTAGTATAACCCCGCATAATGCAATAAAAAGTAAGCGTTTTAACATGATTAGATAGTTCAGCGGTAAATACTGCAAATTCAGGCGGAAAGATATTATAAAAAAAATTGTCTTAAACAATTACGCAGAAATTCATGTCGCTGGTTTTTGCGCCCGTGCCCGGGGCCCCGGATTTGGGGCTGGTTTTGGGGCCCGGCGATTGGCGCCGGCGCCGTACCTTTGTTTAAAGCCTTTCTAAATAGAATGCCGTATACCCCTGCTGTGGCTGCTCCCTCTTCCGTTTCTGCCACCCGGCGCACGGCCCGCGACTTGCGCGTGGGCGAAACGGGTACCATTTGCTGCCTCGAAGACCCCGTGATGGCCCTGCGCCTGCTCGACATGGGCTGCGTGCCCGGCGTGACGGTGCGCCTGAGCGGTCGCGCGCCCTTCGGCGACCCGCTGATGCTGGTGCTCGGCGACGAGGAGTACACGCTCTCGCTGCGCGGCAGCGAGGCGGCCACCATCGTGCTTAAGGACTAACGGCCCCGGGGATGGCGGACGCTTGGATCCTCGCGGCACGGCCGGCGGCGGGCCTCCCGGCCCCCGGGGCCCCGGCGCGCCCGGTGCGCATCGCCCTCATCGGCAACCCCAATTCGGGCAAAACCTCGCTTTTCAACCAGCTCACCGGCCTCAACCAGAAGGTGGGCAACTTCCCCGGCGTGACCGTGGACCGCAAAAGCGGCTGGGCCCAGCTCACGGCCACGCGCCGCGCCGAGATTGTGGACCTGCCCGGCACCTACTCGCTCTACCCCAAAAGCCTCGACGAGCGCGTCATCACCGACCTGCTCTACGACCCGTCGGCCACCAGCTACCCCGATTTTGTGGTGGTGACGGTGGACGCCAGCAACCTGCGGCGCAGCCTGCTGCTGTTCAGCCAATTGGCTGATTTGGGCCTGCCCGCTATTCTGGCCCTGAACATGACCGACGTGGCCGAGCGCCACGGCGTGCACATCGACCTGGGGGCCCTGGGCGCCGAGCTGGGCGTGCCCGTGGTGCCCATGAACGCGCGCAGCGGCAGCGGCGTGGCGGCCCTCAAAATTGTGATGGCCGAGCGCCTGGCCGCCCCGCCCGTGCGCTTCTGGCAGCCCGACGCGGCGGTGCAGCCGCTGGTGCTCCGGCTGCGCGCCCACTTCCAGCTGCACAGCGACTACCTGGCCCTGCACTACGCCCAGCAGGCCGACTACCTGGCCTTCCTCAGCGCCGAGGACCGCGCCTACGTGCAAAGCTTGGTGCAGGAATACGCCTTCGACGGCACGGCCCAGCAGGCCCGCGAAACCATCGGCCGCTACGCCCGCATCAACGAGATTCTGCTCGAAACCGTGACGGTGACGCGCACCGAGCAGCGCGAGCCCGTCAGCAACCGCATCGACCGGGTGCTGACGCACCGCGTGGGCGGCTACCTCATTTTCCTGGCCGTGCTGTTTCTGTTGTTCCAGGCCATTTTTGCCTGGGCCCAGTACCCGATGGACCTCATCGACCAGGGCATTGGGGCCCTGAGCGGCTGGCTGCAACACACGCTGCCGCCGGGGCCCCTCACGCGCCTGCTGACGGAGGGCGTGCTGGCCGGCCTGGGCGGCGTGCTCATCTTCATCCCGCAGATTGCGCTGCTCTTCGCCTTCCTGGCCGTGCTGGAGGAAACGGGCTACATGGCCCGCGTTACCTTCCTCATGGACAAGCTGATGCGGCCCTTTGGCCTGAGCGGCAAGAGCGTGGTGCCGCTGATTTCGGGCCTGGCCTGCGCCGTGCCGGCCATTATGGGGGCCCGCACCATTGAGAGCTGGAAGGACCGGATGATCACCATCTTCGTGACGCCGCTGATGTCGTGCTCGGCGCGCATCCCGGTGTACACGGTGCTGGTGGCGCTGGTGGTGCCCGCCACCAGCGTGGGCGGCCTGTTCAACCTGCGCGGCGTGGTGCTGATGGGCCTGTACCTGCTGGGGTTAACGTCGGCCCTGGGCTCGGCCTGGCTCCTAAAAGTGCTGCTGAAGGCCCGCGAGCGGAGCTACTTCATCATGGAGTTTCCGGTGTACAAGTGGCCGCGCTGGAAAAACGTGGGCCTCACCATCTACCAAAAAGTGCAGGCCTTCGTGTGGCAGGCCGGGCAAGTAATTGTGGCCATCTCGGTGCTGCTGTGGGGCCTGGCCAGCTACGGCCCCGGCCAGCGCCAGGACGTGGCCGAGGCCCAGGCCCGCCGCGAGGCGGCCATCCACCGCTGGACGCCGGCCGAGCTGGGCCGCCAGGTGGCCTCGGCCCGCCTCGAAAATTCCTACGCCGGCTCGTTTGGCCACGCCCTGGAGCCGGCCATCCGCCCGCTGGGCTTCGACTGGAAAATTGGCATCGCGCTGCTCACCTCCTTCGCCGCCCGCGAGGTGTTCGTGGGCACCATGAGCACCATTTACAGCGTGGGCCAGGACGCCGACCTGGGCACCGTGCAGCAAAAGCTGCGGGCCGAAAAAGACCTCAACGGCCAGCCTTTCTTCACGCCGGCGCGGGCGTTTTCGCTGCTCGTGTTTTACGTCTTTGCCATGCAGTGCATGAGCACGCTGGCCGTGACGTACCGCGAAACCAAAAGCTGGCGCTGGCCCGCCGCCCAGCTCGTGTACATGACCGGCCTGGCCTACGCCGCCTCGGTGTTCGTGTGGCAAATCTGGGGCAGCTAGGGGCCCCTAGCGCGGCTTTGTTCGGTTGTGCAAGTACTGGCCCATCGAGACGTAGAACTTTTTCGCGGCCAGCTTGGGCAGGTGCACGACGACGGCGGTGCACTTGCTGTCCAAGGCTTTGCCGCTAGTTTCGAAGGCGATGCCGCGGGCCCCCGCGTCGTAGAGGTAGCGGACGCCGCCGGGCACGCTGTAGGTGGTGGCCAGCGGCAGGGCCCCGTACGCGGCCCGGATGCTGCGCAGGTTCGAGCCCGCGTGCAACCCGTTGGCCAGCTGAAAGTAAGGCGACGTGGCCCGCACCACCTGCACCGAGCGGTGGCTGCCGTCGTCGCCGGGCGGCGGGGCCGTGTACACGTCCAGCTCGGTGGGGGCCCCGTGGGCCGGCCGCGCCCCGTACCACGTGGCCCAGGCCTTGCCCATGGCCGCGTCGCTGGCGTTGGGCGGCGTGGTGGGCAAGTGGGCCCCGGCCGGGGCGAGGCCCAGCTGCACTTGCCCCAGGCTGCGGCCCGGCACCACCAGCTGCCGCGGCGTAGGAGCCGCGCCCAGCAGCACAGCCGTCAGAAGCAAAAAGCTGAAGCGAATTTTCATAGAAAAAATGGGACTAGCCCACGTTTGTACGCGGCGAAAGGTAAGGAGTTAGCTGCGCCGTAGCGTGGCTGCTGCGAGTTTGCGCGGCGGAATGGGCCGGGCGCGCAGTAGCTGTCCATTCCTGGACAAGTGTCCAAAAATGGACGTTTTTTACCGATTGAAATTTTGCTGAAATGGACATAAAATATTGAAAATAAAGTAATTATGAAATTGGCACGCGGCTTGGCAAAGTAGGGTAGAACCAACTCCTACAGTGCCCGAAAATGGACAGAGCCCTTGCCCCATCCGTTCACACGAACCGCCGCCGCCGGCAGTGGCTGTTGGGCCTGGGGGCCCTGGCGCTGGCCGTGGCCGGCTGGTGGGGCCTGCGCACGGCGCTGCAGCCCAGCCTGCGCCGCGCCGACGTGCTGACGGCCCGCGTGGAAACCGGCGACGTGGAAGCGGCCCTCACGGCCGCCGGCACCATCATTCCGGCGCACGAAGCGGTGATTGCCAGCCCCATCGCCAGCACCATCCGGCGGGTGGCGGTGGCCGTGGGGGCCCAGGTGGCGCCCGGCCAAACCATCCTGGAACTCGACAAGGAAGCCTCGCAGGGGGCCCTGGCCAAGCTCGACGACGAGCAGCTGCGCAACCAGAACAAGAACGACCAGCTCCGCCTGGCCCTCGAAGGCCACCTGAACGACCTGGGGGCCCAAGCTGCCTCGCAAGCGGTGAAAGTCAGGAGCTTGCAATCGACGCTGCGCGACGAGCAGCACCTACTCGAAATTGGCGGCGGCACGGCCGAGGCCGTGCGCCAGGCCGAACTGAACCTGGCCGTGGCCCGCCTCGAAGCCGACCGCCTGGCCCGCCAGCTCGCCAACCAGCGCTGGGCCAGCGCCGCCGACGTGCGCGAGCTGGGCTACACCGTGTCGATGCAGCAGCGCAGCATCGCCGAGCTGGCCGGCAAGCTGCGGCAGGCCGACATCAGCAGCCCCCAGCCGGGCGTGCTGACGTGGGTGAACGACAACCTGGGGGCCGCCGTGCCCGCCGGCGAGCCGCTGGCCCGGGTGGCCGACCTCAGCCGCTTCCGGGTGCGGGCCACGCTCTCAGACGCTTACGCGGGCCAGTTGCACCCCGGCGACCCCGTGGTGGTGCGCGCCAACGGCACCGACCTGCGCGGCACCGTGGCCAGCATCAGCCCGGCCGTGGACAAGGGCGTGGTAACTTTTTACGCCCAGTTGGCCAACGACCACGCCCCGGCCCTGCGCGCCAACCTGCGCGCCGACGTGTTCGTCATCACCCGGGCCCACCCCCACGTGCTGCGCCTCAAAAACGGCCCCTTCTACCAGGGCGGGCAGGAGCAGGCAGTGTTCGTGGTGCGCGGCGGCCGGGCCCTGCGGAAAGTGGTGCGCTTCGGCGACAGCAACTTCGATTACGTGCAGATAACCAGCGGCTTGCAAGCCGGCGACGAGGTGGTGGTGTCGGACATGAAAGACCACCTGGAAACGCCCGAGCTGGCGCTCCACGACTAAATAAAAAGCACAAAAAGGCCGTCATGCTGAGCGCAGCGGAGCGGAGTCGAAGCATCTCTCCCGCGGCAGTAATCCTGATTAGCAAAGCAGTAGAGATGCTTCGACAAGCTCAGCATGACGACCTCTTCGGAGCTAAAACACACGCCATAATTTGACAGCAAACTTGCTGATGAAATTCTTCTACTTGCTCATAATTAGCGTTCTGGCCGCCCTGCCCGCCCGCGCCCAGGGCCCCGCCGACAGCCTCACGCTGGACGCGGTGGTGGCCCAGGCCCAGGGCCGCGCCGCCGTGGGCCAGCAGGCGCGCACCAACCGCGAAACTGGCTACTGGGCCTACCGCGCTTACCAGGCCAACTACCGGCCGCAGCTGGGCCTGACGGGCGTGCTGCCCAATTTCAACCGCCTGATTGCGCCGGTGGTGCAGCCCGACGGCACCACGGCGTTCCAATCGGTGCGCTACAACAACTCGACGCTGGGCGTGGCCGTGACGCAGAACATCGGCCTCACCGGCGGGCAGGTGGTGCTGGGCTCGCAGGTGCAGCGGTTCGACAACTTCAACGGCAACACCAAGCAGTACAACAACCAGCCCTTCACGCTGGGCCTGACGCAGCCCGTCGGCTACTTCAACCCGCTGCGCTGGGCCCGGGCCGTGGAGCCGCTGCGCTACCGCGAAAGCCAGCGCCAGTTTGCCGAAGACCGCGAAACCGTGGCCCAGCGCGCCACCGAGCTGTACTTCGACGTGCTGGTGCAGCAGGTGAACGCCGCCGTGGCCGCCCAAAACGCCCGCGCCACCGCCGAGCTGCTGCGCGTGGGCCAGGAGCGCTACCGCCTGGGCCGCCTCTCGCAGAGCGACTTGATTCAGTTGGAACTGAACTTGCTCAACGCCCAGCAGGCCCAAACCCAGGCCGGCCTCGACGCCGAAAACGCCGCCGTGGCCCTGGCCGCCTACGCCGGGCTGCCGGGGCCCCAGGCCGGGGCCATTGCCGGGCTGGCCGTGCCGGTGCCCGCGCCGGTGCCCCAGGTGGTGCCGGCCGAGGCGTTGGCCCAGGCCCGCCAGCACCGCGCCGCGCCCCTGGCCTACCAGCGCCGGCTGCTGCTGGCGGCCCGCGACGTGGCCTACGCCCGCGGCACCACCGGCTTCCAGGCCACGCTGCTGGCCAACCTGGGCTACGTGAACCAGGCCGACGGCCTGGGCGCCAGCTACCTCGGCCTGCAAAACCAGCAGCAAGTCAGCCTGGCCTTCAGCCTGCCGCTCGTGGACTGGGGCCGCCGCCAAAGCCTGGTGCGCACCGCCGAGCTGAACCGCGACCAAGAGCAGCGCAACGTGGCCCAGGACGAGGCCACCTTTGCCCAAACCGTGCTGGCCCAGGCCCGCCAGCTGGGGCCCCTGGGCCAGCAGGTGGGCCTGGCCGCCCGCGCCGACTCGCTGGCCCAGCGCCGCTACGCCATCACCCGCGCCACCTACGAGGCCGGCCGCCTCAGCCTCACCGACCTGATCATTGCCCAGGCCGCCAAGGACGGGGCCCGGCGCGGCTACATCCTGGCCCTGCGCGCCGGCTGGGTGGCCCACTACCGCCTGCGGGCCCTCACGCTCTACGATTTTGACCGCCAAGTTGCCCTCAGCGACGACCCTTCTTAACCCCTTCTTTATCCCCATGCAAACCCCCGCCGCGCCGGTGCTCCAGCTCACCGACATCGAGAAAATTTACCAGACCAAAACCATCGAAACGGTGGCCCTGCACCGCATCAACCTGACCATCGGGCGCGGCGAGTTCGTGTCCATCATGGGGCCCAGCGGGTGCGGCAAGTCCACGCTGCTGAGCCTGATGGGGCTGCTCGACGAGCCCACCCACGGCACCGTGGCCGTGGACGGCCGCCCCGTGCAGTCGTACTCCGACAAAGAGCTGGCCGGGCTGCGCAACCTGAAAATCGGCTTCGTTTTCCAGAGCTACCACTTGATCAACGACTTGGCGGTGCTCGACAACGTGGAGCTGCCGCTGCTGTACCGGCCCGGGCTGGGCGGCAAGGAGCGCCGCCAGCGGGCCCTGGCCGCGCTGGATAAGGTGGGCTTAAGTGCCCGCACCAACCACTTCCCCAGCCAGCTCTCGGGCGGGCAGCGGCAGCGGGTGGCCATTGCCCGGGCCCTGGCCGGGGCCCCGGAAATCATCCTGGCCGACGAGCCCACCGGCAACCTCGACTCGGTGATGGGCGAGGAAATCATGGACCTGCTGCTGGGCCTGAACCGCGAGCACGGCACCACCATCGTGATGGTGACCCACGACGAGCAGCAGGCCCTGAAAACCCAGCGCCTCATCCGCCTTTTCGACGGCAGCCAGGTGGGGTGAGATGAACTGAATAACCCTAGAAAAGAACATCACAAAAGGCCGTCATGCTGAGCGCAGCCAAAGCATCTCTACTGCGGCAGTAATCATGATTAGTTCAGCAGTAGAGATGCTTCGGCTGCGCTCAGCATGACCGTTTCAATAGCCTAAATGACCGGCCTTGTAAAAAATAAAATCATGTTCCTCAGTTACTTAAAAATTGCCTGGAAGGTTTTGCAGCGGCGCAAGTTCTTCACGTTCATCAGCCTGTTCGGCATCAGCTTCACGCTGATGATTTTGCTGGTGGTGTACGCCCTGTACGACCACACGGTGGGGCCCCACACGCCCGAGAAGCGGGTGGACCGCCTGCTGTTCGTGACGCACCTGGGGCTGTGGGCCCCCAACAGCCAGGGCAATTCCAACCCCAGCTACTCGTTCCTGAACCGCTACGTGCGGCCGCTGCGCACGCCCGAAAAGGTGTCCATTGCCACCAGCGGCGGCTACGCGGTGGCCTACGTGGGCAACCAGAAGCTAAAGCTCAGCCAGAAGGGCACGGACGGCGCGTTCTGGCAGGTGCTGGACTTTGAGTTTCTGGCCGGCCGGCCCTACTCGGTGCAGGAGGTGGGCACCGACGCGCACGTGGCCGTCATCAACGAGAGCACGGCCCGCCGCTACTTCGGGGCAGTGGCGGGCGCGGTGGGCCGCCCGCTGGAGGCCGACGGCACCCCCTACCGGGTGGTGGGCGTGGTGCGCGACGTGCCCGCCGCGCGCTTCCTCACCACAGCCGACATGTGGATTCCCCTGGGCCTGGCCGTGGACGTGCACGAGCCGAACTACTTCGGCAACTGCATGGCCATTATGCTGGCCCCCAGCGCGGCAGCGCTGCCGGCCGTGCGCGAAGAGTTCGACCAGGTGATGCGCCACGTGCCGGTGCAGGACCCCAAGCAATTCACCGAGCTGCGGGTGTACGCCAACACGCTGCTGGGCGTGACGGTGCGCAACCTCGTGACCGACAACGACGGGCCCGACGACGGCGTGGCTTGGTTTGGGCGCGTGGCGCTGGGCGTGGCCCTGCTGTTCATGCTGCTGCCGGCCCTGAACCTGGTGAACCTGAACGTGAGCCGGATGCTGGAGCGCTCGTCCGAAATCGGGGTGCGCAAAGCCTTCGGGGCCACGGCGGGCCGGCTGGTGGGGCAGTTTTTGGTCGAGAACATTTTCCTCACCCTGGTGGGCGGGGTGCTGGGCCTGGCGCTGGCCGCCGGGGCCCTGGGGCTGCTCAACGGCAGCAGCGTCATCGAGTACGCGCAGTTTGCCCTGAACGGGCGGGTGTTTGCGGTGGCCCTGGGGGCGGTGCTGTTTTTCGGGTTGCTGTCGGGGGTGTACCCGGCTTATAAGATGTCCAAGCTACCCGCCATTCAGGCCCTAAAAGGAGGAACCAAGTAATGCTGAAGCACTTATTCACCCTCATCTGGAACCGCAAGCGCGCCAACGCGCTGCTGATTGTGGAGATTTTCCTGGCCTTCGTGGTGCTGTTCGTGGTGGGTAGCCTGCTGGTGTACCGCTGGCAGAACTACCGCGCCCCGCTGGGCTTCGCCTACGAGCAGGTGTGGGAAGTCAGCCTCGACCCCGGCATCCAGCCCAAGGCCGAGCGCTACGCCACCCAGCAGCAGGTTGTGCAGCGCCTCAAGACGCTGCCCGGTGTGCGCAGCGTGACGCGCACCAACTCGAACACGCCGTTCAGCAACAGCCACAATTCGAGCAACATCGAGCGGCCGGGGGAAAAGATTTTCCGGCCCGCCAGCAACTTCTATAACGCGGACGACGCAACCGCCGACGTGCTGAGCCTGCCCCTGGAGGAGGGCCGTTGGTTCGACCGACGCGACGAGGGGGCCCCGGTGGTCGTCATCTCGCACGACATGAAGGAACTGCTGTTTCCGCACGAAACGGCATTGGGCAAGCTCGTCGTGGCCAATGGGAACCGACGCATCGTGGGCGTGACGGCCGCCTTCCGCGCCGACGGCGACTTTGCGGATCCCAAACAGGCAATTTTCATGCGCAACAGCTTGCAGGATAGCGCTTTCGACCAATTGCAGACGCTGCTGGTGCGCGTGCAGCCCGGTGCCGGCGGGGCCCTGGAAAAGCAAATGAGCAGCGAAATCCGGGCCATCGGCCCGGGCTGGAGCAGCAACATTACCCCGCTGGCTGAGCTGCGCGACAAGCAGCTGAAAGCGGTGCTAACGCCGCTGGTGGCCCTGGTCATCACCTGCGTGTTCCTGATTGTGAACGTGGCGCTGGGCCTGTTCGGGGTGCTGTGGCAAACCATCAACCAGCGGCGGTCCGAGATTGGGCTGCGGCGGGCCATCGGGGCCAGCGCCGGCGGCATCAGCGGGCAGATTCTAGGCGAGATTTTGGTGGTGGCCACCTTCGGGCTGGCGCTGGGGCTGCTGGTGGCCGTGCAGTTCCCGCTGCTGGGCGTGCTGGGCGTGCGGGTGGGCGTGTACCTCACCGCCATGGGCCTGGCCGCCGGGCTGGTGTACGTGCTCACGGTGATTTGCGCGCTGTACCCCAGCCAGTTGGCCGCCGGCATTCAGCCGGCCGTGGCGCTGCGCGAAGAATAGTTTTTTCTCCTCAAAAATCCGCCCGCTATGCTGTGGAATTACCTGAAAATTGCCTGGAAAGTCTTGCTGCGGCGCAAGTTCTTCACTGCCATTAGCCTGTTCGGCATCAGCTTCACGCTGATGATTTTGCTGGTGGTGTACGCCTTCTTCGACTACGCCGTGGGGCCCCACCGGCCCGAGCTGCGCACCGACCGGCTGCTGTTTGTGAACCGGATGCAGCTGCTCTTCAAAGGCGGCGGCCAGAACAATTCGAGCATTGGCTACGCCTTTGTGAACCAACAGATGAAGGCCCTGCGCACGCCGGAAACGGTGTCCGTCAGCGAAGCCAACCCGGGCACGGCCGTGGCCTACGTGGGCCAGCACACGCTGAAGCTCGACCAGCGGCGCACCGACGGCGAATTCTGGCAGGTGCTGGATTTCGACTTCCTCGCCGGCCGGCCCTACAATTTGCAGGAAGTGCACACGGCGGCCCACGTGGCCGTCATCAACGAGACCACGGCCCGGCAGTACTTCGGCGCCGTGGCCGGCGCGGTGGGCCGCCCCATCGAGGTCGACGCCGTGCGCTACCGGGTGGTGGGTGTGGTGCACGACGTGCCCGTGATGCGCCTGCTGACCTACGCCGACGTGTGGGTGCCCATCACGACCACGGCCGACGACCTGCGCAAGCCCGACCTGCTGGGGGCCTACCAGGCCATTGTGCTGGCGCGTAGCCCGGCCGACGTGCCGCGGGTGCAGGACGAGTACGACCACTTGATTGCGCGCCAGCCCCTGCCCGAACCGCAGAAATACGAGCGGCTGGTGTCGCACGCGCTGCCCCTCATCACCAACCTCACGGCGCGCTACAGCGGCGGCGAGCTGGCGCCTGGTGGCGGCAACCGGTTTATCCGGTTGCTGGTGCTGCTGGGCCTGCTGTTCATGCTGCTGCCGGCCCTGAACCTGGTCAACATCAACGTGAGCCGCACGCTGGAGCGCTCAGGCGAAATCGGGGTCCGCAAGGCGTTTGGAGCCACGGCGCGCCGGCTGGTGGGGCAGTTTCTGGTCGAGAACATTTTTCTCACGCTGCTGGGCGGCGCGCTGGGCCTGGGGCTGGCCGCCGGGGCCCTGCACCTGCTTAATAGCAGCCAGTTCATCCCCTATTCCGAGTTTGCCCTCAACGGGCGCGTGTTTGCGATGGCGCTGGGCGTGGTGCTGTTATTCGGAATTCTGTCGGGGGCCTACCCGGCTTACAAAATGTCCAAATTACAGGCCGTGAAGGCGTTGAAAGGAGACACCGCCGCATGATCCGCCACCTGTTTACCCTGATGTGGAACCGCAAGCGCGCCAACGGTTTGCTGGTGCTCGAAATCGTGCTGGCCTTCGTGGTGCTGTTCGCCGTGAGCAGCCTGGGCGTGTACCTGTGGCGCAACTACCGCGCTCCGCTGGGCTTCGCCTACGAGCAGGTGTGGACCGTGAGCCTAAGCCCTAGCGGACAGCCCAGCCGCGGGCAAGTGCTGGGCACTCTGCAACAGGTAATCCAACGCTTGAAAGCCATCCCCGGCGTGGCCGGCGTGTCGCGGAGCGAGGGCAACACGCCCTATGCCTTTGCTTCCAACAACGGCGACCTGTCGGCGGGCGAAGGGACCCGCAAGCGCGAATGCGAAGTGGCCAACTACTACAACGCCAGCCCCGAATTTCGGGAAGTGATGGGGTTGCAACTGAAGGCCGGTCGCTGGTTCGACCGCCGCGACGAGGCCGTCAACAGTCGCTCGGTCGTCATCACCGAGTCGTTGCGCGACGCGCTGTTCGCGCCCAGCGAGTCGCCGCTGGGCCAAATCATCCAGGGCGGCCCCACCCGCATGCTGCCCAAGCCGTGGCGGGTGGTGGGGGTGAGTGGGCCCTACCGGGGCGACGGAGAGCTAAGCGAGTCCAAGCCCGCTATTTTCTTGTGCGTCAGCCCCCAGGACACCGCAGATGCCCTCACCACGCTGCTGGTGCGCGTGCAGCCCGGCAGCGGCGCGGTGCTGGAAAAGAAAATCAGCGACGACATCCGCGCCGTCGGCCCCACGTGGTCAAGCACCATCACCCCGCTGGCCAACCAACGCCGCGTGCAGTTCAAGCAACTGCTCACGCCGCCCGTCATCCTGGGCGTGGTCAGCTTGTTTTTGCTCATCAACGTAGCCTTGGGCCTGTATGGCGTGCTGTGGCTCAACATCAGCCAGCGGCGGGGCGAGTTGGGCGTGCGCCGCGCCATGGGGGCCACGGCGGGGGGCATCAGCGGGCAGGTGCTGGGCGAAATCCTGGTGCTCACCACGTTCGGGCTGTTGCTGGGGCTGCTGGTGGCCGTGCAGTTCCCGCTGCTGGGCGTGCTGGGCGTGCCGGCCGGCGTGTACGGCACGGCCATGGCCCTGGCGGCGGCGGGCCTCTACGCGCTGGCCACGGGCTGCGCCCTGTACCCCGGCCGGTTGGCCGCCGCCATCCAGCCCGCGGTGGCCCTGCGCGAAGAGTAAAATTCGCGACAACATTGCCCTGTTTGACGACTTCAAAACCCTGGTAATAATGCTTTTGAGTTACCTAAAGATTGCCTGGAAGGTCTTGCAGCGGCGCAAGTTCTTCACGTTCATCAGCCTGTTCGGCATCAGCTTCACGCTGATGATTTTGCTGGTGGTGTACGCCCTGTACGACCACACGGTGGGGCCCCACACGCCCGAAAAGCGGGTGGACCGCCTGCTGTTCACCAGCCCCATGTATCTCTGGTCGCCGCAAATAGAAAACGGCGGCAGCCCCAGCTACTCGTTTCTGGAGCACTACATCCGCCCGCTGCACATGCCGGAAAAAGTATCCATCAGCACGGGCAATGGTACGGCCGTGGCCTACGTGGGCAACCAAAAGCTCGAGTTGGACCAGAAGTACACCGACGGCGAATTCTGGCAAGTGCTGGACTTCGACTTTCTCGAAGGCCGGCCTTACAACCCGCAGGAAGTGCGGGCGGCGGCCCATGTGGTGGTGATGAACGAGAGCAGTGCCCGCAATTACTTCGGCACCGCCCGCGGCGTGCTGGGCCGCACCATCGTCACCGATGAAATCCGCTACCGGGTGGTGGGCGTGGTGCGCGACGTGCCCGCGGCGCGCGTTTTCACCTACGCCGAGGTGTGGATGCCCATCACGACCAGCACCGAGGACATTCACAACGCGGAGTACATGGGCTCCTGCATGGCCATTTTACTGGCCCGGCGGGCGGCTGATGTGCCCGCCATTCAAGCGGAATTTGCCCGGGCGGTGGGCCGCGCGCCCCTGCCCACGGCGGTGTACAAGTGGTGCACGGAGGTGCGGCTCTACGCCGGCACGCTGCTGTCCACCGTGGTGCGCGGCAAGCTGAGCGAGGACGGCCCCAGCGACGGGGTGGGGCGGTTCTGGCAGCTGGGCGCGGGGCTGGTGCTGCTGTTTATGCTGCTGCCGGCCCTGAACCTGGTCAACATCAACGTGAGCCGCATCCGCGACCGCAGCTCCGAAATCGGGGTGCGCAAGGCGTTTGGGGCCACCAGCGGGGCCCTCGTCAAGCAGTTCCTGGTCGAGAACTTATTCCTGACGCTGCTGGGCGGGGTGCTGGGCTTGGGGCTGGCGGCGGCGGCGCTGCACTTCATCAACGCCAGCGGCTTGGTGGCCTACACGCAGTTTGGGCTCAACGGCCGGGTGTTTCTGGGGGCCGTGGGGGCCATCCTGCTTTTTGGATTGCTCTCGGGCGTGTACCCGGCCTACAAAATGTCGAAACTACAGGCCGTACAGGCCCTTAAAGGCGAAAGCAACCCCGCATGATCCGCCACCTATTTACGTTGATTTGGAACCGCCGCCGGGCCAATTTTTTGCTCATCACCGAAATGTTCCTGGCTTTCGTGGTGCTGTTCGTGGTCGGCAGCACGCTGGTGTACAACCAGCGCAACTACCGCACGCCGCTGGGTTTTGGCTACGAGCAGGTGTGGCGAGTAAGCCTCGACCCCGGCAAGCAGCCCCAAGCCGGCCGCTTGGCCACGATGCGGCAGGTGATGGCGCGGCTGCGGGCCCTGCCGGGCGTGGTGGCCGTGGGGCGCACCTCTTCCAACACCCCGTTCTCGGGCAGTACCAACGCCTCCAAGGTGGGCGCCGGCAACGAAGGGAAGGGGCCCATCCCCGCCAGCGGCCACCTCATGGAAGACCCCCTGCGCGAGGTGTTGCAGCTGCCCCTGGTGGCGGGCCGCTGGTTCGATCGGCGCGACGACGCCTCGGCTATCTTGCCAGCCGTGCTCACCCGCGACCTGGCCGAGAAGCTGTTCCCGCAGCAATCGCCGCTGGGGCAGGTCGTTGCGCGAAACGACGAGAAATTTCGGGTGGTGGGCGTAGTTGAGCGGTTTCGGGCCGATAGCGACTTGGACGAAACGCGGCCCGCCATCCTCATGCGCGTCAGCCCGCAGGACACCGCTTGGGGCGAAGCGTCGGCCGTGCTGCTGCGGGTGCGGCCGGCGGCCGGGGCCGAATTAGAACGGCGGATGAGCACCGAAACGCTGGCCATTGCCAAGGGCTGGAGCGTGAGCATCACAACGCTTTCGAAGCAGCGCGCCGTCCGCCTGAAACGGATGCTGATGCCCGTCGTAGCGCTGGTGCTGGTGTGCATTTTCCTGGTCGTGAACGTAGCGCTGGGCCTGTTCGGGGTGCTGTGGCAAACCATCGGCCAGCGGCGGGGCGAGCTGGGTGTGCGCCGGGCGATGGGGGCCACGGCGGGAACGATCAGCGGGCAAGTGCTGGGCGAAATCCTGGTGCTCACCACGTTCGGGCTGGGGCTGGGGCTGCTGGTGGCCGTGCAGTTCCCGTTGCTGGGCGTGCTGGGCGTGCCGGCCGGCGTGTACGGCACGGCCATGGCCTTGGCCGCGGCGGGCCTCTACGCGCTGGCCACGGGCTGCGCGCTGTACCCCGGCCGGTTGGCCGCCGCCATCCAGCCCGCGGTGGCCCTGCGCGAGGAATGACGCGCCGGGGCCCCGCCGGCTGATGAGTTTATTTGCCGGCCGCTGTAACGAAGCCGCCCGGGCCCCGGTAGCCCCGCCAAATCTCTTTTGCTACTTTTTCTCTCAAAAACCCATGAAAAACTTCGTTCTCCCCGCCTTGCTCTGGCTGCTGGCCCTGGTGCCCGCCCTTGCCCAAACCGACGCGCAGGTGCGCCCGGTAGCTTCGTTCCACGCCATCAAGGTGGGCACCGGCATTGCGCTGAACCTCACCGCCGGCCACGGGCAGCGGGTGGAAGTGAGCGCGGCCACGGCTGAGTTCCGCGACCGCATCAAAACGACCGTGGAAGACGGCGTGCTGACCATTCGCTACGAAAACCCCGACGACAACGCCCACCGCAACTCCAGCACCCAAAACCTGCGCGTGGCCGTGACGGCCGACCAGCTCACGGCCCTCACGGCCGGCAGCGGCGCGGCCGTGGACGCCAAGGGCGACTACGCGGCCCCCAACTTCCAGCTCGACGTGTCGTCGGGCGCTTCGCTGCGGGCCGACATCGCCACCGCCGACCTCACCGTGCGCCAGGGCAGCGGCAGCGTCGTTACGCTCAAGGGCAAGGCCCCGCACCTCGACATCCGCACCGGCAGCGGCTCGGTTTTTAACGGCAAGGACTTGCAAACCGACAAGTGCGAGGCCCAGGCCAGCAGCGGCAGCACCCTGAAAATAACCGTGCGCGAAGCCCTGGTGGCCGAGGCGTCGAGTGGGGCCAGCATCAAGTACCAGGGCTCGCCCACCGTCACGAAGCACACCGGCAGCGGCGGCAGCGTGCGCAACCTGTAGGGTTAATTTGCGCGATGAACGGCGCGGGGCCCCGGGGCCCCGCGCCGTTTATTTTTACTTTTTTGCTATGATCCTCATCGTCGACGACGACCTGGCCGTGCGCACCTCGCTGGGCCTGCTGCTGAAGCAGGCCGGCTACGCCACCCGCGCCGCCGACGGCCCCGCCGGGGCCCTGGCCGCGGTGCGCGCCGAAACGCCGGCGCTGGTGCTGCTCGACATGAACTTCTCGCGCGCCACCACCGGCGACGACGGCCTGGCGCTGCTGCGCGAAATCAAGCAGCTGGCCCCGCTGGTGCCGGTGGTGCTCATCACCGGCTGGGGCTCCATTGCGCTGGCCGTGGCGGGCATGAAGGCCGGGGCCGCCGAGTTCGTGACCAAGCCCTGGCACAACGACGCGCTGCTCCAAACCATCGGCACGGCGCTGGCGCTGCGGGGCCCCGGGCCCGCCGCCGGGGCCCCCACCGGCCGCCGGGCGCTGGACCAGCAATTTGCCCTCAGCGCCATTGTGGGCGAAGACGAGCGCCTGCTGGCCGTGCTGCGCCAGGTGGGCCAGGTAGCGGCCACCGACGCGGCGGTGCTCATCGAGGGCGAAAGCGGCACCGGCAAAGAGCTGATTGCCGAGGCCCTGCACCAGAACAGCCGCCGCCGCGGCCAGCCTTTTGTGAAGGTGAACCTGGGCGGCATCTCGTCGTCGCTTTTTGAGAGCGAGCTGTTTGGCCACCGGCGCGGGGCCTTCACCGACGCCAAGGCCGACCGGGTGGGCCGCTTCGAGCTGGCCAACGGCGGCACCATTTTCCTCGACGAAATCGGCGAGCTGGAGCTGGCCAGCCAGGTGAAGCTGCTGCGCGTGCTGCAGGACCGCACCTACGAGGTGCTCGGCGACAGCAAGCCGCGCCGCCTCGACCTGCGCGTGGTGGCCGCCACCAACAAGAACCTGGCCGAGCTGGTGGCCCAGGGCCGCTTCCGCGAAGACCTTTTCTACCGCCTCAACCTCATCACGTTGCGCCTGCCCGCCCTGCGCGAGCGGCCCCACGATGTGCCGCTGCTGGTGCGCCACTTCCTGGCCCAGCTGCGCGCCACCTACCAGCGGCCCGGCCTGCGCATTGGGGCCCCCGCTTTGCACTGGCTGCAAGCGCAGCCGCTGCCCGGCAACATCCGCGAGCTGAAAAACCTGGTGGAGCGCGCCGTGCTCGTCAGCGGCCACGACGAGCTGACGCCCGCCGATTTCCAGCAAAGCGGGGCGCCCGCCGCCCCCGGGGCCCTGGCCGCGCCGGGCACCCTCACGCTCGACCAACTGGAGGCGCAGGCCATCCGCCAGAGCGTGGCCCACCACCAGGGCAACCTCAGCCGGGTGGCGCGGGCCCTGGGCCTCAGCCGCGGGGCCCTGTACCGGCGGCTCGACAAATACGGCATTCCTTACGATGAGCCCGCGGGATGATGAGCCTGCGGGTTAAGTTTCTGCTCTTCGTCGCGGTCATCCACGCCGTGCTGGTGGCGCTGGCGGCCCAGCTGCGCACCACCAACGCGGTGCTATTTGTGGCCACCGAGCTGCTGCTGCTGGGCAGCCTGGTGCTGAGCGCGCAGCTCTACCGGGGCTTTGTGCGGCCGTTGCAGCTCATCGCGGCGGGCACGGCGGCCATGCAAGCGCGCGATTTCACGCTGAAGTTTGTGCCCGTGGGCCAGCGCGAAATGGACCAGCTCATCGTCGTCTACAACGGCATGATCGACGCGCTGCGCCGCGAGCGGGTGGGCCAGCACGAGAAAAGCATCCTGCTCGAACGCCTCATCGAAGCCTCGCCGGCCGGCATCCTGGTGCTTGATTTTGAAGGCAACGTGGAGCAGGCCAACGCGGCGGCGGTGCGCTTCATCGGCCCGGCGCCGGGGCCCCCGGCCTGGCTGGGCCAGCCGCTGGGGGCCCTGCCGGGGCCCTGGGGCCCCGCGCTGGGGGCCCTGGCCGAGGGCCAGCCGCGGGCGCTGCGCCTCTCGGGCCTGCAAGCCTACCGGGCCCACGCCGCGCACTTCTTCGACCGGGGCTTCACGCGGCGGTTCGTGATGCTGGAGGAGCTGACGCAGGAGCTCATCAAGCAGGAAAAGCTGGCCTACGAGCAGCTCATCCGGCTCATGTCGCACGAAATCAATAACTCCATCGGGGCCATCAACTCCATCCTCGGCAGCTTCCAGCACTACGCCCCGCAGCTCGCGCCCGCCGACCGCCCCGATTTCACCGAGGCGCTCGACGTCAGCATTGCCCGCAATACCCAGCTGGCCAGCTTCATCGCCGATTTTGCCCGCCTCGTGCGCCTGCCCGCGCCCCAGCTCGCGCCCACCGACGTGCACGCCCTGCTGCGCAACCTGGGCCGCCTGCTGAGGCCCCAAAGCGCCGCGCGCCGCGTGGCCTGGCACTGGGCCCTGGCCGACGCGCCGCTCGTCATCGAGGCCGACGCGCCGCAGCTAGAGCAAGCCCTGCTGAACGTGGCCAAAAACGCCCTCGAAGCCATCGGCGCGGACGGCAACATCTGGGTGCGCACCACGGCTAATCCGTTCACCCTCAGCCTTGAGAACGACGGGGCCCCGCTCACGCCCGAAGTGCGCGAGCGGCTGTTCACGGCCTTTTTTAGCACCAAGCGCGGCGGGCAGGGCATCGGCCTCACGCTGGTGCGCGACGTGCTGCTGGCCCACGGCTTTGCGTTCGGGCTTGACACTGCCCCTAGGGGGCGCACGGCGTTCACCATCGGTTTGCCGTGAGGGCGCCCGCCCGGCTTAAATCCTAAAAAATCCAGGAGTCCTCAAAAAGGAGGGGCCTTGTTTCGAATTTTGGCTATTTTTGTCGTTGGCAGGGAGCAAAATTTACCCCGGCCGCCAGCAAATGACAGCAGATTTAGAACCTGGTACCATCGAATCCACAGCCGCTATTACGCGCAAGCAGCGGCTGGCGTCCATCAGCGTGGCCGTGCTGTTCGTGCTGGCGTGCGTGGCGGCCTTCATCCCGCAGGTGCACCCCGACGCCGCTCCCAAGTCCTTCGACCCCGCCGACGTGGCCTGGATGCTCACGGCCTCCGGCCTGGTGCTGCTGATGACGCCCGGCCTGGCCTTCTTCTACGGCGGCATGGTGAACAAGAAGAGCGTGATTTCCACGCTCTTGCAGAGCTTCATTGCCTTGGGCGTCATTTCGGTGCTGTGGTACGTGGTGGGCTTTTCGCTGGCTTTTGGCGACAGCATCCACGGCGTCATCGGCAACCCGATGACGTTCTTCCTCTTCAACCACGTGGGCACGGCCCCGCACCCGCGCATTGCGCCCACCCTGCCGCTGGTGCTGTTCGCGGCGTTCCAACTCAAGTTTGCCATCATCACCCCCGCGCTCATCAGCGGGGCCTTCGCCGAGCGCATCCGGTTTTGGGGCTACCTGCTGTTCATGTGCCTGTTCAGCCTGCTGATTTATTGCCCGCTGGCCCACTGGACCTGGCACCCCGACGGATTCCTGTTCAAGTGGGGCGTGCTCGACTTCGCGGGCGGCACGGTGGTGCACATCTCGGCGGGCTTCGCGGCGCTGGCCGGGGCCCTGGCCCTGGGCCGCCGCAACGTGCACAAGGAAGGCCACCAGCACGCGCCCACCAATGTGCCTTTTGTGCTGCTGGGCACGGGCCTGCTGTGGTTCGGCTGGTTCGGTTTCAACTCCGGCTCGGCCCTGGGGGCCAACGCGGTGGCCGTGCAGGCGTTCTTCACCACCCACATGGCCTCGGCCGCCGCTATGCTGACGTGGATGCTGATCGAGGCCGTGCGCGGGCAGCGCCCCACGGCGGCCGGCGCGGCCGTGGGGGCCGTGGTGGGCCTGGTGGCCATCACGCCCGGCGCGGGCTACGTCAGCTACGGCCCGGCCATCTTCATCGGCGTGGTGGCCGCGGCCGTCAGCGCCTTCGCCGTCGATTTGAAGAACCGCACCACCCTCGACGACACCCTCGACGTGTTTCCGTGCCACGGCGTGGGCGGCATCGTGGGCATGATTCTAACGGCCGTGTTTGCCAAGGAAGGCGGCCTGGCCACCACCGGCTCGGCGGTGCTGCTCTGGAAGCACCTGGGGGCCCTGGTGTTCATTTCGGCCTTCACGTTCAGCGGTTCCTACCTGCTCTATAAGCTCACCAACCTGCTCATTCCCATCCGGGTGAACGCCGAGAACGAAGCCCACGGCCTCGACACCAGCCAGCACGGCGAAACGGTGCTGGTGAGCTAAGTTTACAATCAAAAAGGAGGGCCCCGACGGTGAAAGTGATTCACCGCCGGGGCCCTCCTTTTTATACCTTTAGTATATTTTTATACCCCAAGTACAAATACGGTCGGAATCTTGTGCAGTTCCGGTGCCGTTTGCCGCCGCCATTCGCCCACCGGCAGCGTGCGGATGAACTCGCCCGCGCCCGTCACGTCGGCCGCCACGCACAGGCGCGTGGCGGGCTGCAAATGGGCCAATAAATCCAGAAATAGGGCCCCGTTGCGGTAGGGCGTTTCGATGAACAGCTGACTTTGATTCCGCTGCTGCGCCTCGCGCTCCAGCGCCTTGATGGCCGTGGCCCGGGGCCCCTTCTCGATGGGCAAGTAGCCGTGGAAGGCGAACTGCTGCCCGTTCAGGCCCGAGGCCATCAGCGCCAGCAGCAGCGACGAGGGCCCCACCAGCGGCACCACGCGCAGGCCCAGCCGGTGGGCCTCGGCGGCCAGGGCCGCGCCTGGGTCGGCAATGCCCGGGCAACCGGCTTCGCTGAGCACGCCGGCCTCCAGGCCTTCTTTCAGCAGCGGCTCTAGGGCGGCGCGCACCTCGGCCGGCGTGCTGTCCTTATCAATCACGCCGAAGCGGATGTCTTCAATCACGCGCGCTGGGGCCACGCTCTTCACGAAGCGCCGCGCCGTGCGGGCGTTTTCCACCAGAAAGTAGGGCAGCCGGCCCACGGCGGCCACCACCTGCGGCGGCAGTACCTGCGCGGCCGTGTCGTCGGCCAGGGGCGTGGGAATGAGGTAAAGCATTGATTTAACTAGTGATGTAAAGACGCCACGCCATGCCTCGCGCCTTGGCCGAATAAAAGAATTGCCTGGCAGCTAGGTAGCTCGCGTTAATTACTGCCCCACAAATGCCCGCACCAGTTCGTACACCTCGTTGGGCTTTTCGGCGTGCAGCCAGTGGCCGGCGTCGGGCACGGTGGCCACTTCCGAGTTGGGAAACAGCGCCGGGATGACGTAGAGTTTGTCGTTGGCCGTGATGTAGTCCGACTTGCCGCCGCGCACAAACAAGGCCGGTTTCAGGAACGGCTCGCCCGTGATTTGCTCGCCCACGGCCGGCATGGCCCCGGCCAGCACCGGCAGGTTGATGCGCCAGGCGAAGGCGTTGGCCTCGTCGCGGTACAGGTTTTTCAGCAGAAACTGCCGCACGCCCACCGAGCGGATGTGCTGGGCCAGCGCCGCGTCGGCCTCCTGGCGGTTGGCGATGGCGGCCAAATCCACGGCGTGCAGCCCGGCCAGCACCTCGTCCTGGTGCGCCATGTTGGAGAAGTTCGGCGCGATGTCGAGCACGATGAGCCGGGCCAGCCGCGCGGGGTGGCCCAGGGCGAAGCGCATGGCCACTTTGCCGCCCATGCTGTGGCCCAGCAACGTGGCGTCGGGCCCCAAGCCGAGGTGATCGAATAGGGCCTCCACGTCGGCGGCCATCGCGGCGTAGCTGTGGTCGGGGCTGTGAAACGAGCGGCCGTGGTTGCGCAAGTCCACGCTCACCATGCGCAGGCCGGCGTCCTGGGCCCAGCGGCGGGCCAGGGTCTGCCAGTTGTCAAGCGTGCCGAACAAGCCGTGGAGAATCACCAGCGGCCGGCCCTGGCCTTGGTCGAGGTAGTGCAATAGGGGAGAAGCGGACATGGGGCAAAGGTCGGGCGCGGGCCCCGTTCGGGCTGCCTCAAGCCCAGGCCCAGGCCACGGTGCGCCGGTCGGTGGGCACCGAGCGCAGGAACACGGTCAGCGGCTCCAGGTCGGCCAGCAGCGAGGTGAGCACGATTTCGCGGCCGTCGTGCAGCAGCAGGCGCACGTAGTTGTAGGGGGCCCAAAAGGTGGCCCGGGTGCGGCACGTCACGCGTTGCACCCGGGCAATGTCGCGCCGCTCGAAGTACTGCCGCTGGCCGTGCTGGTACACCTCCAGGCGGTTCTCCTTGGGTTGGAGCACCAGCACCGTGTCGTGGTTCAGCACCCAGTAGCGCAGGTGCAGCACCGCCGCCGGGGCCCCCAGCGCCAGCGCCACGGCCACCAGCCCGGCGGCCAGGCCCCACTCCAGCGGGCTGGCGCTGCCGTGGGGCCCCATGGCCAGGGCCGGCACCACGCTCAGGCCGGTGCCCAGCGCCAGCAGCGGCCAGGCCAGCAGCCGCAGCTGCCGGGCGCTGGTGAGGCGGTAGGTGTGGGTGCGCTTGCCAAACCAGCCGGCCACCCACCGCGCCGCGCCCAGCACCAGGGCCAGCACCGCCAGCACTTCGAGCAGCGGGCGCAGCAAAACAAATTTCATAAGGCAGCCAAAACGGTACGGCGGCCAAAGGTAGGGGCCCCCGGCGCGGTTTGCTTTGGCGCCGGCCGCGGCGTATCTTTGTACCCGAGTTTGGTATTCAATCTGAAAAGAGGGGACGCGCAGTCCCCTCTTTTTTTGTCTTAGCCCCGGGTTAATTCTATGGTCCTCGACCGCGCTTTAGTGCTGCAAATGCTCCACGACGCCATCGGCGACGACGTGGACGTGTTCTTGGTGAATCTTACCGTCTCCGATTCGGTTTTGCCCAAGGTGACGGTCACCCTCGACGGCCCCCAGGGCCTGGGCATCGAGGAGTGCGCCAAGGTGAGCCGCCGCCTGGCCCGCCGCATCGACGAGCACTACGGCGAAGAAGCCGCCTACTCGCTCGAAGTGACCAGCCCCGGCGCCGACCAGCCCCTCGCCGACCCGCGCCAGTACCTGCGCCACATCGGCCGCTCGCTGGCCCTGAAGCTGGCCGACGGTACCGAGAAAACCGGCGAACTGCTGGCCGCCACCCCCGAGGGCGTCGAGATTGCCGAAGTTGTTAAAGTTAAAACCAAAAAAACCGTCCTGCCCGCTGCCTTTTACCCTTTCGGGGACATAAAGGAAGCCACGGTTGTTATCTCCTTTAAGTAAGCCCGTTAGCAGGGCCCCGCCGCCCGCACCAACCGGCCCCGAACCACTGACCACTACCATGAACAGCAACGAACTAATCGAATCCTTCGGCGAATTTGCGCGCAGCAAAAACATCGACCGGCCCACGATGATGTCCATTCTGGACGAAGTGTTCCGCACCATGATTCGCAAGAAGTTTGAGGAAGACAGCAACTTCGACGTCATCATCAACCCCGACAACGGCGACTTAGAAATTTGGCGCAACCGCGAAATCGTGGACGACAACTCGGAGGACATCTGGGATTTCGACAAGATGCCGCTGGCCGAAGCCCAAAAAATTGAGCCCGACTTCGAAGTAGGCGAAACCCTGCCTGTGTCCATCAAGCTCGAAGATTTTGGCCGCCGCGCCGTGCTCATGGCCCGCCAAACGCTGATTCAGCGCGTGAAAGACCTGGAGCGCGACAACCTGTACCAGAAGTATAAGGACCAAGTGGGTGAAATCGTGACCGGTGAAGTGTACCAGGTATGGAGCCGCGAGGCCCTCATCATGGACAAGGACGACAACGAGCTGGTGATGCCCAAGGGCGAGCAAATCCCCAAGGACCGCTTCCGCAAAGGCGACACCGTGCGCGCCGTGGTGCACCGCGTGGAAGTCATCAACGGCACGCCAAAAATTATCCTCTCGCGCGCCGCTCCGGCGTTTTTGGAGCGCTTGTTTGAGTTGGAAGTGCCCGAAATTTACGACGGCCTCATCACCATCAAAAACGTGGTGCGCGAGCCCGGCGAGCGCGCCAAAGTGGCCGTGGAGAGTTACGACGAGCGCATCGACCCCGTGGGTGCCTGCGTGGGCATGAAAGGCAGCCGCATCCACCCGGTGGTGCGCGAGCTCGAAAATGAGAACATCGACATCATCAACTACACCGACAACCTGGAGCTGTACATCGCCCGGGCCCTGTCGCCGGCCAAGGTGGGCTCGATGAAAATCAACCCCGAGAACGGCCGCGTGTCGGTGTTCATGAAGCCCGACCAAGTGAGCCTGGCCATCGGCCGCGGTGGTGCCAACATCAAGCTGGCCAGCCGGTTGGTGGGCATGGAGATCGACGTGTTCCGCGAAGCCATTGATTACGAAGAGGACATCTCGCTCGAAGAGTTCAGCGACGAGATTGAGCCCTGGATCATCGCCGAGTTGAAAAAAATCGGCCTTGACACCGGCCGCGCCGTATTGGCCGTGAAAAAAGATGACATTGTGCGCCGTACGGAGTTGGAAGAGGAAACTGTAGACGACCTCTACCGTGTTATCCGCCAAGAGTTTGCCGACGACGACGACCTCGACGAGCGGCAGCTGGAAGCGAACAAAAAAACGGCCCCCGTGGCCGAAACTGCAGAAATAGCAACTGAGGCCGGGGCCCCCGCCCCGGCTTCCGAGGAAGCGGGCGCCGGCTCAGCCGCTGACGCGGCCCAATGACGGCCCGGCGGCCGGTACGGCAAGGACGTTGAATCGCGCCAGTGGGCGCAGTTTGCGCCTCGCTGGCAAGATTTAATGTAATACCTTTGCACTTAGAAGCGTATCGTTCGCGAGAAATATAGAATGGCGGAAGCAACCCCGAAACGGCTACAACAGGCGGCCAAAGACCTGGGAATTGGCATGGACACGGCCGTTGCGGCCCTGGCCAAAAAAGGAACACAAGTAGAAAACAAGCCCACCACGAAGCTAACCGCGGACCAAGTGAGCTTGTTGGAAAAGGAATTTGCCTCGTCGGCGCTCGACCGGCAGGAGTCGCAAAAAATCATTCAGGCCAAGCGCCAGAGCGATTTAGACGCGGCTCCTAGGCCCGCGCCTGCCCTGCCGCGCCCTGCGCCGGTGGT
Organism: Janthinobacterium lividum; assembly: GCA_050954665.1. Lineage (GTDB taxonomy): Bacteria > Bacteroidota > Bacteroidia > Cytophagales > Hymenobacteraceae > Hymenobacter. The sequence continues at coordinate 322,663 of JBPBPC010000036.1, read as the reverse complement.
GGCAGCAAGGCCTGTGCTCACACCGGCGGCTCCCGTCCCAGCCCCGGTTTCAGTAGCTGCCCAAGCGGCCCCCGTTGCGCCAGTAGTGGCAGCCGATCCGGCTGTTGTTGCGCCCGAAACCCCCACCGTACCTGGCCTAAAGGTGCTGGGCAGGATTGAACTTGACAGCCGTGGCCGCGTGGTGCCCCCCCGCCCTAAACCCGTTGAAGCGCCTGCTGCGCCAGTTGCTGCTGTTCCGGTAGCCGCCCCAGCGCCCGTGGTGGCTGCTCCGGTGGCTGTGGCGCCCGTTGCGCCTGCTCCCGTTGCTGCCCCACAGCCTGTGGCCGCGCCGATACAAGCCGCTGCCCCAGTGGCAGCGCCCGCTCCGGTTGCTGCCCCTGTTGCAGTGGCTGCCCCGGCTCCCATTGCTCCTGCGCCGGTAGCGCCGGTGGTTGTTGCCCCAGTTGCCCCAGTTGCCGCTGCCCCAGTGGCGGCCGCTTCCGCCGTTGCAGTAGCCCCTGCAGCCGCGGCCCCCGTGGCCGAAGAGCCCGCCGGCACCATTACAGCTAAAGCCGACCAGTTGAAAGGCTTGACGGTGTTGGGCAAGATTGACCTTTCGGCTACTAACAACGACCGCCGGGGCCCCGGCGGGCGCGGCCCCCGGCCCATTGCGTCGTCCGATGTGAACAAACGCGGCTTGCCCGCTGGTCCGGGCCAGAAGAAGCGCACCCGCTTGCCTGGCCCTCCCGGTACGACTACTGGAACCGGCACGCCCGGTACAGGTGGTGGCTACCAGGGCAATCGTCCTAACCAAGGCGGTGGCGCTAGCCGCCCCGGCCAGCCGGGCGCTAACCGCCCCGGCCAAGCTGGTGGCAACCGCCCCAGCCAACCCGCGGCTCCTCGGCCCAACGCGCCGGCCCTCACGCCGGAGCAAGCTGAAAAGCAGATTCAAGAGCAAATCAAGGCTACGCTGGCCAAGTTGGGCGGCAACAAAACCAACCAGACCAACCGCGCCAAGTACCGCCGCGACAAGCGGAGCATGCTGGCCGAGGACCGCGAGGCCCTGCGCGCACAGAACGAGCTGGACGCCAAGACCCTCAAACTCACCGAATTCATCTCGGCCAACGACTTGGCTTCGCTGATGGACGTGAACGTAAACGAGGTCATCAAGGTGTGTTTGGGTATGGGCATGTTCGTGTCCATCAACCAGCGCCTCGACGCGGAAGCCATCACGGTCATTGCCGACGAATTTGGCTACGACGTGGAGTTCCTGTCGGCGGAGGAAGAGGAAATTAGCATCGATGCCGGCGACGTAGAGGAAGACCTGCGTCCCCGGGCCCCCATTGTGACCATCATGGGCCACGTGGACCACGGCAAAACGTCGCTGCTAGACTACATCCGCGACGCCAACGTGGCCCGGGGCGAGGCCGGCGGCATTACGCAGCACATCGGCGCCTACGAGGTAAAAACCAAGAACGGCAACCCAATTACCTTCCTTGACACTCCTGGCCACGAAGCTTTTACCGCTATGCGGGCCCGCGGTGCCAAAGTAACGGACATCGCCATCATCGTGGTAGCGGCCGATGACTCGGTGATGCCCCAAACCAAAGAAGCCATCAACCACGCGCAAGCGGCAGGGGTGCCCATCATCATCGCCTTGAACAAAATTGACAAGCCCAGCGCCAACCCGGAGAAAATCCGCGAGGAGCTGTCACAAATCAATATTTTGGTGGAAGAATGGGGCGGCAAGTACCAGAGCCAGGAGGTTTCGGCCAAGTCGGGCCTCGGCATTGAGGAACTGCTCGAAAAAGTGTTGCTCGAAGCCGAACTGCTGGAGCTGAAAGCCAACCCCGAGCGCAACGCCATCGGCACCGTTATCGAAGCATCGCTCGACAAAGGCCGGGGCTACGTGACCACCGTATTGGTGCAAACCGGTACCCTAAACGTGGGCGACATTGTGCTAGCCGGCCCGCACTACGGCCGCGTGAAGGCCATGACCGACCACCGCGGCAAGAAAATGAAAACGGCACCGCCCGCTACGCCGGTGCAGGTACTTGGCCTCACTGGGGCCCCGCAGGCCGGCGACCGCATCCAGGTGATGGAAACGGAGCGCGAAGCCCGCGAAACGGCCACCCAGCGCTTGCAGTTGGCCCGCGAGCAAAGCATCCGCACCAAAAAGCACATCACCCTTGACGAGATTGGCCGCCGCCTGGCGATCGGCTCGTTCAAGGAACTGAACATCCTGGTGAAGGGCGACGTGGACGGCTCGGTGGAAGCCCTATCGGACTCGCTGCTGAAGCTGAGTACGCCGGAAGTGAAGGTGAACATCCTCTCGAAAGGAGTGGGCGCCATCTCGGAAAGCGACGTGTTGCTGGCCTCGGCCTCCGACGCCATCATTATTGGTTTCCAGGTGCGGCCCTCGCAGAGTGCCCGCAAACTGGCTGAGCAAGAGCAGATTGACGTGCGCTTGTACAGCATCATTTACAACGCTATTAACGAGGTGAAGGATGCCATGGAAGGCATGCTGGCCCCGACGGTGCAAGAAGTGGTGGTGGCCAACGCCGAAGTTCGCTTGGTGTTCAACATCACCAAAGTTGGTACCATTGCTGGCTGTATGGTGACGGACGGTTCCTTTACCCGCCGCACCCGCGTGCGGGTGGTGCGCGACGGCATTGTGCTGCACACCGGCGAAATCCAGGACCTCAAGCGCTTCAAAGACGACGTGTCGGAGGTGCGCCAGGGCTACGAGTGTGGTATTTCCATCAAGGGCTTCAACGAGTTGCAAGAAGGCGACAACATCGAGGGCTTCGAAGAAAAGGAAATCAAACGCACCCTGTAGACCATGAACTCCCATACTTATTAAAAGCAAAAGGGCGGCTCGAAAGAGCTGCCCTTTTGCTTTTAATAAGTATGGGAAATACTTAAGCTCCCATCGGTCTGTTGTGCGCTGGCAAGAATGAAACGCTGGGGCCCGTGCCCGAGCAGCCGTGCGCAAAAACTGCGGCTTAAAAGAACAGGAAGCGCTTTTTACGGCGCGGGTGCTTGTGCACCAAGGGCTTGCCCGAGGGGTTGGCGCCGCCGGCCGGGTGCATCTGGCCGCGTTCCTGCTTGCCCGAACCGGGCGCGGCTTTGAACTTGCGGACCGTGAAGCCGCCGGCCTTGGTGTCGAACTGCCGGGCGGGGCCCGCTGCCCGGCCGAGGCTGGTGTTGCCGGTGCCCATGCCGGTGCGGGCTTCCAGCACCTGCATCTGCTGGTTGTGCTTGATTTCGTCGGCCGTTAGGTTGGCTTGGCGCGGGTCGGTGGGCGCCGACTGGGCGAAAGCTGAAACGGTGGCAAGTAGGCCCAGGCCCGCGAGGGTAACGGCAACGAATAGGTTTTTCATGCAGCAGGGGAGAAGCGGGCGCGAAATCAGAAAAGCACCGCGGCAACTGGCAAAAAGCAAGATAAGTTCGCCCGGGGCAACGCGGCCGCGCGGGCTGCTGGGGTAGCTGCAAAAATGAAGCCCGGCCGCCGAACCAGGGCCCCTGGGTGCCAGGGCCTGGGTTCGACGGCCGGGCTGAACCGGCCAACGACGCATTATACCCGGCCACCGGCCCGCAGTGCGTCGCGGATTTCGGCAAGCAGCACTTGGTCTTTGGTGGCTACCGGCGCCACGGGGGCCACTTCTACGGGCGCCTTTTTGATGGTGTTGGCCCCCTTCACAATCAGGAAAATGATGAAGGCCAGGATGAGGAAGCCGACCACTGCGTTCAGAAACAAGCCCACTTTCAAGGGGCCCAGGTGGATGGCGGAGAAATCGGGGGCCCCACCCGCCATCCCCACCAACGGCATGAGGATGTCGTCGGTGAGCGAGGAAACGATTTTGCCAAACGCCGCGCCGATGATGACGCCCACGGCAAGGTCGAGCACGTTGCCCTTGGAAATGAATTCTTTAAATTCGGAAACAATGCCCATGGTACGGAGAGGGGGTTGAAGGTAAAAAAACAGAAACCGGGTGCTTTATAAAAAGGGTGCGGGTAAATGTAATGGGCAGATAGGAATATTTGGTTGTGGCTGTGGACTTAAAGCCTGTCGGTCAGGGCCCCGGCCCGAGGCCTTACCTTTGCCCCAACCGCATAGCCCTCGCCTAATGGCCGTTTCCTTCGACAACCTGCTCTACGACCTCGACGCCGCCACCGGCGTGCTCACCCTCACCGTCAACCGCCCCGCCAAGCTGAACGCCCTGAACGCGGCCACCATTGCCGGGCTGGACGCGGCGGCCCAGCAGGCCCTGGCCGACCCAGCGGTGCGCGCCATCCTGCTCACGGGCAGCGGCGAAAAGGCCTTCGTGGCGGGGGCCGACATTGCCGAGCTGGCCGCCCTCACGCCCGTGCAGGCCGCGGGCGCGTCGGCGTACGGGCAGCAAGTGTTTGCGCGCTTCGAGCACAGCCCCAAGCCAGTGGTGGCCGCTGTAAACGGCTTTGCGCTGGGCGGCGGCTGCGAGCTGGCCATGGCCTGCCACCTGCGCGTGGCCGCCGACACGGCCCGCTTCGGCCTGCCCGAGGTGAGCCTGGGCCTGCTGCCCGGCTACGGCGGCACCCAGCGCCTGCCCCAGCTAGTGGGCAAGGCCAAGGCCCTAGAGCTGATGCTGACGGCCGACCTGATTAAAGCCGACGAAGCCTGGCGCCTAGGCCTGGCCAACCACGTGGTGCCGCTGGCCGAGCTGCTAGATTTTTGCCGCCAGCTGCTGGCCAAAATGCTGAGCAAGGGCCCCGTGGCGCTCGGGCTGGTCATTGAAAGCGTGAGCGCCGGCTACGACCCCCGCCAAGACGGCTACGCCGCGGAAGCCGAGGCTTTTGGCCGCGCGTTTCAAACCGACGATTTTAAGGAAGGCACCCAGGCGTTTGTGGAGAAGCGGCCGGCGGTGTTTCAGGGAAAATAGCGCATGAGCATTGCCAAAAAGCTGGCTTCCCAGACCGCGGTGTACGGGGTGAGCAGCATTGTGGGCCGGGTGCTGACGTACCTGCTGGTGCCCATTTACACGGGCGCGTTCGCGGCGGCCGAGTACGGGGTGGTGACGGGGCTCTACGCCTACGTGTCGTTTCTGAACGTGGTGTTCACGTACGGCATGGAAACCACGTACTTCCGCTTCGCCAACCGGCCCGGCACCGACCGCCGCGAGCTGTACGACCGCTCCCTGAGCCTGCTGCTGCTGAGCAGCGCCGGGCTCACGCTGCTGCTGATGGCCCTGGCCCGCCCGCTGCTGGGCCTGCTCGACATCGGGCCCGGCAACGAACGCTACGCCTACTGGGTGGCCCTGATTCTGGGGCTCGACGCGGTGTCGGCGCTGCCGTTTGCCCGGCTGCGGCTCGAAAACCGGGCCCGCAAGTTTGCCAGCGTCAAGATGGCCGGCATCGTGCTGAACGTGGCCCTGAACCTGTTTTTCATCGTGCTGTGCCCGGCCGTGGCCAGCGGCAAGTGGCTGCCCGCGCTGGGGCCCCTGGTGGCCCGCGTGTACGACCCCACCTTGGGCGTGGGCTACGTGTTTCTGGCCAACCTGGTGGCCAGCGCGGCCACGCTGCTGCTGCTGGGCCCCGAGCTGCTCGACTTCCGGTTCCAGTTCAGCTGGGGGCCCCTGCGGCCGCTGCTCAAGTACGCCTACCCGCTGATGCTGATGGGCTTGGCGGGCATGGTGAACGAAACCCTCGACCGGATTTTGCTGCCCAAGTGGCTGCCCACGGGCTTCTACCCGGGGCAGAGCAGCCTCACGGCGGTGGGCATCTACGGGGCGTGCTACAAGCTGAGCATCTTCATGTCGCTCGTCATCCAGGCGTTTCGCTACGCGGCCGAGCCGTTCTTCTTTGCTCAAAGCACCGAGAAAAATTCACCGGCTACGTTCGCGCTGGTGCTCAAGTGGTTCACGCTGTGCTGCGCGGTAATTTTCGTGGTCATCAGCCTGAACGTGGAGGACTTCGGGGCCCTGTTTCTGCGGCGGCCCGAGTACCGGCAGGGGCTGGCCGTGGTGCCGGTGCTGCTGCTGGCCAACCTGTTTCTGGGCGTGTACTACAACTTGTCGGTGTGGTTCAAGCTGACGGACAAGACCTACTACGGCACCTACATCGGGGCCGGCGGGGCGGTGCTCACCATCGCCCTCAACTTCCTGCTTATTCCGGTGCTCGGCTACATGGGCTCGGCCATCGCCACGCTGGCTTGCTACTTCGCGATGGCCGGGCTGTGCTGGCGGCTGGGCGAGCGGCACTTCCCGGTGCCGTACCCGGTGGGCCGGCTGGGCCTGTGGCTGGCGCTGGCCGTGGGGCTGGTGGCGCTGGGCTGGGCGGTGCCGGTGGCCGGCTGGGGGCCCCGCCACGCCTGGCACGCGGGGCTGTCGCTGGCCTTTGCGGGGGCCCTGTGGCTGGGCGAAGGCCGCCGCCTACGGCGCACTTAGCGCGGGCCGGGCCGGTGGCTTTCGCAACGGCCTTTTCCCGTCTTGGCCTGCTCTTTTTTCCAGCAAAACCCAATTCACCCGGGGAGTCGGCCCGCCGCTGGCACAGGTGCAGGTTTCGAGGTGATCTTAGTAGCGGTACCCCCGATTTTTAAGACACTCCTTTATTTGAGTTGCTGTCAACCGCCCCATTTTGTGCGCAGTTCTTCAAATACTTTCTCGCTCGACTCCGGCCGCACGTCCACCGATACCATTTCCAACTGCACACGGCTACCGTCGATGTTGCGGTAATTTAACCGGACGAACCCATAAGCGGGGTGGAAATAGGCTTCTAAGGCCGTGGTACCCAGCTTAGTGGTCCCCGCAGCTTGTATGCGGTAACACGGGAGGTTGCCCAAGGGAGTGGCCAGCGGCACAATACCGCCCAGCGTGTAGCGAAACCGCACCTGCATGATACCTTTCCAAGTGGCCCACGCCGGGTTCCCATAGTAATCACCCGGCGGGTAGACGCTCCATTCCCAGGTTCTGCCGCTCGTTGCTGGCAGTTTGATGTGGGGAAAGGGGTTGAGTTCCAGGATGCGGTAGCGCCCGTAGCGCGGCGGATGAAGCCAAAATTCCTCTTTGTTCTCAACGGCCCCCACGCCCTCCTTGAAGCCCGAAGTCCAGAGCGTATCCGCCCGAAACAACCAAGTAATGCCCATCTGCGTGGGCTCAATGTGGGAGGGTGCGCCCGAAGCAGTCATCGTCACGGTATCCAGCGTGGCGGTTGTCGCTCCCGGCGCGTACCACCGCACGAGGTACACGAACCGGCGATTTTTGGAGAGAATTTTTTCGCCGGCCGGTAGGGAAGTCGGGCGTGAGACGGCGGCCGTGGTAGAGCTTTGCTTTTTATGCTGACAGGACGCCACGAGCACTACCAAAACGCTCGCAAGGAAATGTACACAAAGCTTAATGGATAAGCCCTTTGCTGCAAAGCAGCGCTTGTTAAGCTTCATGTTGAGTTCCAGCATCTTGTTGGTAACTTCCTGGCGAGCGGCCTTGGTTAAATTCTGATTTAACAATACATCAATCAATTAATTGGCCGAGGCTACGTAGGCTGAATCCTCAAGCCTTCCTTGGAAGCCTAAAGGTTTAAAAAACTTGCTCAACTCCTGCTTCTATCTTCGCCCGCCCTTTTGGCCTTCTTATGCAAATTCCCGTCGTCAACCGCTCGCGCCATTTGTTGCCCGAATACCAGACCGACCACGCCGCCGGCCTCGACCTGCGCGCCTTCCTCGACGCGCCCGTGACGCTGGGGCCCCTGGAGCGGGCCCTGATTCCGACGGGGCTGGCGGTGGCCATTCCGGTGGGGTTCGAGGGGCAGGTGCGGCCCCGCAGCGGCCTGGCCCTGCGCCACGGCATTGCGCTGGTGAACAGCCCCGGCACCATCGATGCCGATTACCGTGGCGAAATCGGCGTGTTGCTGGTCAACCTCTCCAACGTGCCCTTCGAGGTGCGCGACGGCGAACGGGTGGCCCAACTGGTGGTGGCCCGCCACGAAACCATTGCCTGGCAGCCCGCCGAAACCCTGGCCCCCACCGGGCGCGGCACCGGCGGCTACGGCAGCACCGGCGCCGGCTAGGGGCCCCGGCGCGGCAGGCGCGGCGGGCTGCCGTGGTTGCCGGTTGTCCACCAGCCATTACGGCGGATTGACCGACGGTTTAGGGCCCCCATAATGCCAGGGCAACGACGCAACGATTACCGAGCGGCCGGTGAAAAGCCGGCAGCCCTGGCCTAGCCCCGGGGCCCCTTCTTCCGTATAGCTTCCAACTGATGGACTTCGTTACTTTATCCGACATCGAGCAGGCCCAGGTGCGGCTGCGCGGCCTGGCCCGGCACACGCCGCTGCTGCCCCTGGCCGTGCCCGAGCTGCCCGAGGAGGCCGTGTACCTCAAGGCCGAAAACCTGCAGCCCATCGGCTCGTTCAAAATCCGCGGGGCGGCCAACCGCATCCTGGCCTTGTCGGCGGCCGAGCGGGCACAGGGCGTCATCGCCTACTCCAGTGGCAACCACGCCCAGGGCGTGGCCTACGCTGCGCGCGCGCTGGGCCTGTCGGCCGTTATCGTGATGCCCACCAACGCCCCGGCCGTGAAGGTGGCCGCCACCCGGGCCCTGGGGGCCGAAGTGGTGCTCTACGACCCCGCCCACGAGCGGCGCGAAGACGTGGCCGCCCGCCTCCAGGCCCAGCGGCCGCGCATGCTGGTGCCGCCGTTCGACGACCCCTACGTGATTGCCGGGCAGGGCACGGCGGGGCTGGAAATTTTCCAGGACCTGCCGGCGGTGGAGCTGGTGCTGGCCCCGGTGGGCGGCGGGGGCCTGCTCAGCGGCCTGGCCGTTGCCCTGAAAGCGCTGAAGCCCAGCATCAAAATCATCGGTGTGGAGCCCGAACTGGCCGCCGACGCCCACGCTTCGCTGCGCGCTGGCCACGTGGTGGAGTGGCCCGCCGCCGACACCAACCGCACCCTGGCCGACGGCGTGCGCACGCTGCGGCTGAGCGAGCTGACCTTTCAGCACCTGCGCACGTACGCCGACGACATTGTGACCGTGAGCGAAGCCGACCTGCGCCGCGCCGCCCGCCGCCTCCTCACCGAGGCCCGGCTGGTGGTGGAGCCCACGGCCGCCCTGCCGCTGGCGGCGCTGCTGCGCCACCGCGCCGCGCTGCCGCCCAGCCGCCACACGGTGCTGCTGCTCAGCGGCGGCAACGTGGACCCCGCCACGCTGGCCAGTTTGCTGGCCACCGAAGACTAGCGCCGGGGCCCTTTCTTTGCCATAATTCTTCTACTTCTTTCTCACCCCTAACGACTCTTTCCCCAATGAAAATCATCGTTCCGATGGCGGGCATGGGCAAGCGCATGCGCCCCCACACCCTCACCGTTCCCAAGCCGCTGGTGCCCATCGCCGGCAAACCCATCGTGCAGCGCCTCGTGGAGGACATCGCCAAAGTGTGCGGCGAACCCGTTGACGAAGTGGCGTTCATCATCGGGCGCTTCGGGGCGGCCGTGGAAAAGCAGCTCGCCGGCATCGCCGAGTCGGTGGGGGCCCGCGCCACCATCGTGTACCAGGACGAGCCGCTGGGCACGGCCCACGCCATTTTGTGCGCCAAGGATTCGCTGACGGGGCCCCTGGTGGTGGCGTTTGCCGACACGCTGTTCAAGGCCGATTTCACGCTCGACTCGACCGTGGCCGGCACCATTTGGGTGCAGCAGGTGGAAGACCCGCGCCCTTTCGGGGTGGTAAAGCTCAACGAGCAGGGCCAGATCACCGACTTCGTGGAGAAGCCCCAGGATTTCGTGTCGGACCTGGCCATCATCGGCATCTACTACTTCCAAGACGGCGAGTACCTGCGCCGCGAGTTGCAGTACTTGCTTGACCACGACATCAAGGACAAAGGCGAGTACCAGCTCACCAACGCCCTGGAAAACATGAAGAACCAAGGCACTACCTTCGTGCCCGGCCGCGTGACGGAGTGGCTCGACTGCGGCAACAAAGACGCCACGGTGTTCACCAACCAGCGCTACCTGGAGTACCTCAAGGAGCGCGGCGAATCGCTGGTGTCGCCGTCGGCTGTCATCACCAACTCGGTGCTGATCGAGCCGGTGTACGTGGGCGAGAACGCCGTGATTACCAACTCGGTGGTGGGGCCCCACGTGAGCCTGGGCGACCACGCCAACGTGCGCGACTCGCGCCTGAGCAACTCCATTGTGCAGACGTCGGCCTCGCTGCTGAATACGGTCATCACCAACTCGATGGTGGGCAACTTCGCCACCGTGGCCGGCACCCCCGACGACCTGAGCCTGGGCGACTACAACAACCTGCGGGTGTGATGCCGCCGCCCGCGGGCGGAAATTTTTAGGGCGAATTTGCGTTAAAGCGGCGCGGCCTCCGGTGGGGGCCGCGCCGCCGGCATTTATTCGCCGTAATTTTGGAACCGGCCGCGGGGCCGGATAGCTTCTTTCGTCATGCGCGCTGCCCTAGTTGTTTTTCTTTTGCTGCTGCTGCCGGCCTGGGCCGCCCGTGCCCAGGCGTCGACTGACCGCCCATCCCTGAGCCGGGCCGAGCGCCGGGCCATTGCCAAGCAGCAGCGCGAGGCCGACAAGGCCCAGGTCGCCGCCAAAAAGCAAGCACCCGGCGCGTCCGTGCTGTCGGAGCGCGACCGGGAGGTGAGCGAGTCGTTGTTTGTGGACGGGGTGAAGTACGTGCTGCTGGAGGACTACCCCAAGGCCCTCGACCGCTTAAGCAAGGCCTATGCCTTCAACCCCACCAACGCGGCCCTGAACTACAAGCTGGCCGAAGCCAGCCTGCTGAGCGGCAACCTGCGCGACGCCACCAACTACGGCACCGCCGCCGTGCGCCTCGACCCCAAAAACGCTTATTATTACCTGCTGCTGGCCCAGGCCCAGGCCACCCAGAAGCAGTACGACGCCGCTACCCGCACCTACGCCGCCCTGGTAAAGGAAGTGCCCAACTCGGGCGGCTACCTATTCAACCTGAGCGACTTGTACCTGGCGCAAGGCAAGCTGCCCGAAGCCCTGAGCACGCTGGCCCAGGCCGAGCAGCAGTTTGGACCCAGCGACGAGGTATCGTTCAAAAAGCAGCAGATTTACCTCAAGCAGAACAAGCTGGACCTGGCCCTGGCCGAGGGCAACAAGCTGGTAGCCGCCAACCCCGACGAGCCCCGCTACGTGCTGGCCCAGGCCCAGATGTACGCCGCCAACGACCGCCTGCCCGACGCCATCCGCTTCGCCCAGCAAGCCCTGAAGCTCGACCCCGGCAGCGCCGGGGCCCACCTGCTGCTGGCCGACGCGTACCGCCAACAGAAGCAGGCCGAGGCCTCGGAAAAAGAGCTGCGGCTGGCCTTTGACTCGCCGGCGCTCGACATCGACAACGCGGTGCGCATCCTGGCCACTTACCTCAAGCAACTGCCCAACCCGGCCCTCAACCAATTGGCGCTGGACCTGGCCGCCGCTACCGTGCGCACCCACCCCAAGGAGGCCAAGGCCTACGCGCTGAACGGCGACGTGCAAACCCTGACCGGCCACAAGCGCGAGGCCCGCAACGCCTACCTCAGGGCCCTGAGGTACGACAACACCCGCTACCAAGTGTGGCAGCAAGCGGTGCTGCTCGACGCCGAACTGGGCCAGACGGATTCGCTGCTGGTGCATTCGGAACGGGCCCTGGAGCTGTTTCCGAACCAGGCGTCGATGTGGTTTTTTAACGGCACGGGCCTGCTGATGAAGCAGCAACCGCAGCAGGCCGTGGCCTCGCTGGAACACGGCCGCAAGCTGGCCACCGACACGCCCGAGCTGCTCGCGCAGTTCGACTCGCAGCTCGGCGACGCCTACCACGCGCTGAAAGACTACGAAAAATCGGACGCCGCCTACGACGCCTCCCTGGCCATCGACGCCAACAACTGGGCGGTGCTCAACAACTACAGCTACTACCTGTCGCTGCGCGGCCAGAAGCTCGACAAGGCCAAGGAAATGGCCAGCCGCGTGGTGAAGGAATTCCCGACCAGCGACACTTACCTCGACACCTATGCCTGGGTGTTGTACAAGCAAAAAGACTACGCCGGGGCCCGCACGGCCCTGGAAACGGCCCTCAAAACCACCAAGGATGCCTCCGTCATCGAGCACTACGGCGACGTGCTGTACCAGCTCGGTGAAAAAGAGCCGGCCCTGGCCGCCTGGCAGCGCGCCCGCAAAGCCGGGGGCGGGGCTTCCGAATTTCTAGACCGCAAAATCCGCGACCGTAAACTGTATGAATAAATCCGTTTTGCTGCTGGCCCTCGGGCTGGGGGCCGGCGCGTGCCACCGCGCCGTGCCCACCACGAAGGGCACGGCCCCCGGCGCGTCGACCTCGACCGCCGTGCGCCCCAGCAAAGAAGCCGCGGTGAAAGCCGTCGATTTCGACTCGCCCTACCTCACGGCCAAGGGCAAGGTGCAGGCCACCATCAAGGGCGACGAGAAGTCGGCCACCATCAACATCCGGATGCGGCGCGACAGCGCCATCTGGGTTTCGGCCGGCTTGCTGGGCTTCGAGGGCGTGCGGGCCCTGCTTACGCCCGACTCGGTACGCGTCATCAACCGGTTGAACAAGACCTATTTCGCCGGCGGCTACGACTACCTTACCAAGCTGCTGAACGTGCCGGTGAGCTTCGCGCAGGCCCAGGCTCTGCTGCTGGGCAACTACCAGCCGGCCCCCGCCGGCGCGGCCCTCACGCTGGGCACGGGCCCCGGCGGCGGCCAGCGCGTGGCCTACCCGCTCAACGGGGTGCTGGTGGAACAAATTCTCCAGGCCGCTTCGGGCCGGGTGGAAAAATTGACCCTGACCGAAACCGGCACCGACCGCAGCCTCGCCGCCGATTATGCCGATTTCCAGGCCGTGGACGGGGTAAAAACGCCATTTGCCCACAGCCTGCTGGTGGACGCCAAGCAGGGCACTACGGGCACCAAGGCCAGCCTGAAGTACAGCAAGGTGAGCGCCGGCCGCGAAGGATTGAGCTTTCCGTTCGACATCCCGAAGGGCTTCCAGCGGATGAGCGGTAAAAAATAACGCAGGGTGAACGGCACATTACCAGCACCAGGGGCCCCCCAGCGGCGGTGGCACTGCGCGCTTCGGGCGGGCGTGGCCGGGCTGCTGGTGCTGTGCCTGGGCCTGGGCCCCGCCCTGGGGGCCCCGGCGCAGCACCACCCGCGCCGCAAAAAAGCCGCGCCGGCGCGCACCGCCCGGAGCCGCCCGGCGCCGGCGCGCCGCCGGAAAACGCGCGCCGCGGCGGGGCCCCCGGCCAAAAGCAAGGCCCAGTTGGAGCGCGAGCGGCGCGCCAACCTGCAAGCCATTCAGGAGAAAAGCCGGGCCCTGGACCAAACCCAGGCCAAGAAAAAGGCGACGCTGGGCCAGCTCAGCGTCATCAAGGAGCAGCTGGTGGTGAAGCAGGACGTCATCCAGAACATCTCGACCCAGCTGCACGGCCTCGACACCAACGTGCACCAAACGGCCCAGCAGGTGCAGCAAACCCAGCACAGCCTAGCCGAGCTGAAGGACGAGTACGCCCAGTTGCTGTACACGGCCTCGAAAACGGCCAACGGCTTCAACCAGCTCATGTTCTTGTTTGCCGCCGACTCGTTCAACCAATTCGTGCTGCGGCTGCGCTACGTGCGCCAGTACACCGAGGAGCGGCAGCAGCAGGCGGCGCGCATCCGGGGCACGCAGGTGCGGCTGCACGAGCAGCTCACGGGCCTCACGCAGCAGCAGCGCCGCAAGGGGGCCCTGCTCACCACCCAGCTGTCGGAGAACAAAAGCTTGCTCACCCTCAAAACCCAGCAGGACGAAGTGGTGCAGCAGCTGGGCCAGCAGGAGCAGGGCTTGCGCGCCGAATTGGCCGAGCGCCAGCAGGCCGTGGAGCGCCTCGACCACCTGATTGCCGAGCGCGTGCGCGAAGAAATTGCCCGGGCCGCCCGCGCCGCGCGCCTCGCCGCCCGCCGCGAGGCCCTGGCCGCCCGCGCCCACAGCGGCCGGCGTAGCGCCCGCAACGACGACGGTGCTGACGCCGACGCACCCGAAACCGCCGCCGACCGCCATGCCAGCCGCGTGGCCCTCACCCCGGAAACCGCCTTGGTGGCGTCCAACTTCGCTGGCAACAAGGGGCGGCTGCCTTGGCCGGTGGGGCGCGGCTTCATCAGCCAGCGCTTCGGGCGGCACCCGCACCCGGTGCTGCGCCACGTGACGGTGGAAAACCGGGGCATCGACATCCAAACCGGGGCCGGCGAGCCAGTGCGGGCTTGCTTTGACGGCAAGGTGCTCACCATCACCAGCATTGCGGGCATGAACACCATCGTCATGATTCAGCACGGCGACTACTTCACGGTGTACGCCAAAATGCGCACGGTGAGCGTGAGCGACGGCCAGCGGGTGCGCGCCCGCGACGTCATCGGCACGGTGGCCGCGGGCAGCGACGGCACGGCCGAGCTCCAGTTCCAGGTGTGGCACAACTCGGCCAACCTCAACCCCGAAAGCTGGCTGGGCCGCCGCTAGGCCGTGCCCCGGGGCCCCCGTGCGGGCAAAAAAAAGACACCGAGCAAGGCGCGGTGTCTTTCCAAAGCTATGAAAACAAACTTAGCCGCGGCCACCGCCCGGTGCAAGGAAACCCTGCGGGGACAGCTAATAGCCGCTAGCCAGTACAAAAATGCGGTGCGGAGGCGGGCTGCGCTAGGCCAACTCGTTCAACAGGCCGATTTTCTCGGTAAATCTCAGTTGGCAGTAGCCGGCGCGGCTACAGCACGTGGAGGCGGGCCAGCAGCGCCGCCCGGTAGGAGTTGCCAACGGGCACGGCCGTGGCGGGCCGCCCCGGGGCCCCCGGGTTGGCGTCGAGCAGCACGGTGTCGCCTTCAAAAGCCAACAGGCGGTCGAGGCGAATGATGTACTTGCGGTGGACGCGGGCAAAATCGGCGGCGGGCAGGCGGGCCTCCATGTCCTTCATGGTGCCGTACACGGTGAAGCGCTCCCGCACGGTGTACAGGTTCACGTAGTCGCCCAGCGCCTCGAAGTGCGTTACGTCGGCGGGCAGCACGCGCAGCAAGCGGGTGTCTTGCTTCACAAACAGTTCGGGGCGCTGCGCCGGCTCGGCCGCGCTGGCCACCCGAAACGCCGCTGCCAACTGCTGCTGCTGGTCGGCCAGGGCCCGTTGGATCAGTCCCTGGGCTACGTAGTCAGTGGCCCGGCGGGAGAGGCACGCCAGGGCTTCGCGCCGGTCGTCGGCGAGGACCTGCGGATTGGGGGCCCCCACGCCTAGCACGCCCAGTACGTCGCCCCCGGGGCCCCGCAGCGCCACGCCGGCGCAAAAGTGCGTATGCGATAAGCAGGTAACTACCTCGTAGAAACCCGTCGCCGCGGATTCAGACCGCAGCACGTCCCGGCAAAATTTGTCCAGTTCGGGCGTGGCCGTTGCCCGCCCGTGGCGGGCCTGCACGGCGAGGGCCCCGGTCCCAGCCAGGGCCACCAGCGCTTGCGGGACGCCGCACGCCACGGCCGCCAAGTGCACCAAATCGGCGAAGAACTGGGGCGGGGCAGCTGCCAGCACTTCGGCACCGCCGGCCACGGGCGGCTGAACCAGTTCCTGATTTGGGTAAACGGTCATAAATGGAATAAAATGTAAACCAAATGGAAAAGTCGAACATTAATAATGAAACAAACTACGTTGCTAAACCGATGCCATATTTAATAATCCGACCAAGGGCCTTTAGTGCCCGATCAACTTCCGATCCGGCCCCACCAAATTATTGCGGGCTGCGCCGCACAACCGCGAGCCGTGCGGTACCTTTGCCATCCAGCCGGGCCCGGGCTCCGTATAGCGTCCTACTCAACCCTCTACCGGGCCAAGCGGCCCCCATCCTATGCTTGATTCTTTGTTTTTGATCGGTATTCCCAACGGTGGCGAATTGCTATTGATCGTCTTTGTGATCGTTCTTTTATTCGGGGCCAAGCGCATCCCAGAGCTGTTTAAGGGCTTGGGCTCGGGTGTGCGCGAATTCAAAGACGCGACCAAGGAAACCCCCCCTGCGTACCGCGACCAAGCGCCGTACCCGCAAGATAACAACGGGCAGAACTATCCGCCCCAGGGCTACCCCCAGCAGCCCAACGGCTATCAGCCCCAGTACCCGCAGCAGGGATATCCGCAACAAAACGGCTACCCCCAGCAGCAGAACGGCTACCCGCAGCAACAAAACGGGTACCAGCAGTCGCCCAACGGTTACCAGCCTCAGTATCCGCAGCCCGGCCAGCCCGGCTACCAGCAGCCCGTCCCGCCGGCGCGCAACCCCAACGACCCGAGCCAGCAGCTGAGCTAGGGCCCCAAGCGTATTTATTCATTATACTTTTCGTTAGAACCCATGCAACAGTCTCTTTTATTTTTAGGTGACATCGGTGGCTCCGAGTTGATCCTCATCATGGTCGTTATCCTCGTGTTCTTTGGGGCTAATAAGATTCCGGAACTGGCCCGCGGCCTAGGCAAAGGCATCCGCGAGTTCAAGGATGCTAGCAGTGAAATCCGCAATGAGTTTGAGCGCGCTGGCCAGCAGCCCCAGCAGCCGTATAACCCCAACAACGGCTACAACCCCAATCCGGGCTACAACCCCAACTACCCGCCGCAGACCGGGGCCCCGCACGACCCCTACGCCGCCCAGCCCAGCCACGGATATGAGCCGCACCCGGCAGCCGCAGCTCCCGCCGAACAGCCTTACGTAGCCCCCGTGCTGCCGCCCAACTTGGCCCCCGAAGGCACCCAGCCCCGGCAGCCTTATAGTCCCCCCAGCGTTTAAGTCCCCCTCAAATAATTGCGAGCAGTTTGAAGCGTTTTAGTTCTCTTTCGGCAATTCAGCGCGAGCTGACGGCGGGTACCACGTCCTGCCGTCAGCTCGTTGACTATTACCTCGGTAACATTGAGCGGCAGCAGCACCTTAATGCCTTCCTGGAAGTGTGGGCCGACGAAGCCCGCGCCCAGGCCGACGCTGTGGACGCCAAGCGCGCCGCTGGTACCGCTGGGCCCCTGGCCGGCATGGTCATCGGCTTAAAAGACGTGCTGGCCTACACCGGCCACGCGCTGCAAAGCAGCAGCCGCATGCTCGACGGCTTCAAGTCGCTCTTCACCGGCACCGCCGTGCAGCGCCTGCTCGATGCCGACGCCATCCTCATCGGCCGGCAAAATTGCGACGAGTTTGCCATGGGCGGCTCCAACGAAAGCTCGTACTTCGGCCCGGCCCGCAACGCCGCCGATCCCAACCGGGTGCCCGGCGGCTCGTCGGGCGGCTCGGCCGTGGCCGTGCAGGCCGACATGTGCCTGGCCTCCATCGGCTCCGACACCGGCGGTTCGGTGCGGCAGCCGGCAGCGTTTTGCGGCATTATTGGCTTGAAACCCACCTACTCGCGCATTTCACGCTACGGTCTGGTGGCTTTCGCCTCGTCGTTTGACCAGATAGGGCCCCTGACCCGCTCGGTGGAAGACGCCGCTTTGCTGCTCGAAGTAATGGCGGGCCCCGACGGCATGGACAGCACCGCCAGCCAGCGCAAGGTGCCAGCCTACAGCC
Organism: Janthinobacterium lividum; assembly: GCA_050954665.1. Classification (GTDB taxonomy): domain Bacteria; phylum Bacteroidota; class Bacteroidia; order Cytophagales; family Hymenobacteraceae; genus Hymenobacter. The sequence continues at coordinate 305,145 of JBPBPC010000036.1, read as the reverse complement.
AGTTGCTGGCCCCGGCGGGCCATTACCGCATCGGTTACATCGCCGATGCCATCGGCAACGAGGGCCTGAACCCCGAAATTAAGGCGGCCCTCGAAGGCCAGCTCGACCGCCTGCGCGGCTTGGGCCACGTGGTGGAGCCGGTCGATTTTCATTACCTCGACGTGATGATTCCGACCTACTATATCCTCACTACAGCCGAGGCCAGCTCCAATCTCAGTCGTTTCGACGGCGTGAAGTACGGCTACCGGGCCCCCGACGTGACGGATTTGGAGTCGCTTTACAAGAAAAGCCGGTCGCAAGGCTTTGGCACCGAAGTGCAGCGGCGCATTATCCTCGGCACGTTTGTGCTGAGCGCCAACTACTACGACGCCTACTACACCAAGGCCCAGCGCGTGCGCCGCCTCATCAAAGAGAAGACCGACGAGCTGCTGCGCCAATACGATTTTCTGGTGCTGCCCACCACGCCCACCACGGCCTTCCGCATCGGCGAAAAGCAGGACCCGGTGAGCATGTACCTAGCCGACATTTTCACGGTGCAGGCCTCGCTGGCGGGCGTGCCGGCCATTTCGGTGCCCATGGGCGACGACACTGAAGGAATGCCCATGGGCCTGCAAGTAATGGCCGGGGCCTTTCGCGAAGCCGAGTTGCTGGCCTTTGCCACCGAATTGGTGCCAGCCGAAGCTATAGCGTAACCGCACCGCAGAATTTTTATGGTGCCGAAGCTTCTGCACGGTAACTGAATGCTTTGTGCGTGCCGGCTGAAGTAATACTTTAGGATAAACGCTGGAGTTACAGGGTTTTTTTCTACCTTCGGCAATATGAAGCAAGGACGTACCTCAGCGTTTCGGCCCGGCCGCTTGTGGCGGCGGCTGGCGCTGGCCCTGCCTTTGGCGATCCCCGTGGCAGCCAGGGCCCAGCAGCTGCCGCCCCTCTCCACCGACACCACGAAAGTGCCGGTGTTGCTGCTGCCCGACTCGCTGGCTATAGTCCCCATCGTGCCCGTCGATTCGGTGCGGCTGGCGTGGTTGCAAACCCCGCCCACCGTGCGCGACCTCGTGGGCGATCGGATGAGCTGCATCGAGACCGACGCTCCGCACCAGTTCAACAACGCCGTGATGGCTTACATCACTCTGTTTACGGTGCGCAAGCGCGACTACACGCAACGGGTGCTGGAGCGCGAAAACCTGTACTTCCCGCTGTTTGAAAAATACCTGGCGCAGTACCACCTGCCCACCGACCTCAAGTACCTGGCCGTAGTGGAGTCCTCGCTGATTCCCACGGCCAAGTCGCCGGTGGGAGCCACCGGGCTCTGGCAGTTTATGGGCCCTACGGCCGGCGATTTGCGCCTGCGCCGCGACGAATGGGTGGACGAGCGCATGGCCCCCGAGAAAGCCACCGAAGGCGCGTGCAAGCACTTGCGCTACCTCTACGGTGTGTTCCACGATTGGGAGTTGGTGCTGGCCGCCTACAACTGGGGCGCGGGCAATATGCAGCGGGTGATGCGCCGCACCGGCAAAAAAACTTTCTGGGACCTGTACCCCCACCTGCCGGCCGAGACGCGCAACTACGTGCCCACCTTCACGGCCGTGATGTACAGCATGAAATACGCCCAGCAGCACGGCCTGCATTCTGACAAGCTGGCCTACCAGCGCGCTGAGGCCCTGGATACGCTGGGCCTGCATGGCCAGGCCTTCGACCTGCACCGCTTGAGCGTGGCCTGCGGCTATTCAGACTCGACTTACCTCACCCGCTACAACCCCGAGCTGTTCCGGGCCGGGCTGCCGGCTGGCTACCGGCCCTACGTGGTGCGCTACCCCAGCGCCGCCCGCGCCGCTTTCGGCGACGCCGACCGGGCCACGCTGCTGGCATTTTGCCAGCCGCTGGCCGCCTTGCCTCAGCCGCTGGCGGCCCTGCCGCCGCGCCTCGACGGTGTGGAGCCCTGGAACCGCCCCGCTTCGCTGCTGGCCGATGCGGATGACGACCGTGCGGCTACGCTGCGCGTCCGGCGGGTGCGCCACGTGGTGCGCCGGGGCGAGACCGTGGCCAGCCTGGCCGAGCGGTTCGACGTGAGCTCGGCCCAGCTGCGCCGCTGGAATGAGCTGACCAAAAAGCAGGTGCTGAAGCCGGGCCGCACTGTAGTGGTGCTGATGCCGCTGCCCGCCGCTCAGCTATCAATGGCAGTAGTGGCCGCCCCGCCCCGCCCCACCCGCGCCGTGCCCTCGGTGGAAGAAGTGGCGGCCCGCCAAGCGCTGGCCGCCGCCAATGCCCAAGAAGTAGTCCGCGTGGCCGCCGTGGCCGCGCAGGAGCAGCAGCAAGCCACGCGCCTGGCCAAAGTGCGCCAGCGGCAGGAAGCGGCCCAACACGCCCAAGCCCGAATTGCCGCTGTGCAGGCCGCGGCGTTAGCCAAAACCACAGCTGCCCTGGCCGTACGCAAAGCAGTCGAGCCTGCAATTCCAGCGCCCGTCCCAGTCGAGACTGCTGCCGCCGAAACCATTTCAGCTAGCACCGAGGTGGCCTCTGGGGCCCCCGCAGAGGTGCCGGAGACTCCCGTGCCTAAGCTGCGTCGGGCCCCCGCCCGGCCGCTGGCTTCCGCTGAAGAAGCAGAGCCAACGCCCATTGCTGCTACAAGCTACGTGGTGCGGCGCGGCGACAACCTAACCAAGCTGGCTCAAGCGCGCGGCGTGAGCGTGGCCCAACTCGTGGCCTGGAACCACCTCGATGCCGAAACCGTGGAAACTGGCCAGCGCCTGCGTTTTGGCCCCTCAGCCGGGGGGGCAATGCAGACAGCGCCCGCCCACCTTGCCGCGGTGGCTAAGACGCATAGGGTGCAGCCCGGCGATACGCTCTACAACATTTCGCGCCGCTTCAAAGTGAGCGTAGCGGTGCTGCGACGCCTCAACCACCTCACGTCCGACGACGTGAAGCTGGGGCAAAAGCTGCTGGTGCCGCAGGGCTAGCGGCGGCTTTGCTGGGCGGCGCGGGGCCCCGCATCCACGGAGTTGTCGGGCTTGGGCGGGGTTTCTGCGTAATTTCGGCCCGGGGTCCGTCGGCCGCCATTTGTCTACCCGGCCGCGCTGACCGCGCGGCCGTTTTTTATTTGAAAACGCCCACCGATGCTGAAAATTAATAAGGAGGACGCTCTTAACTACCACTCGCAGGCCCCCGCGGGTAAGATTGAAGTGGTGCCCACCAAGCCCGTCAGCACCCAGCTCGATTTGGCACTGGCCTACTCGCCGGGCGTGGCCGAGCCCTGCCTGGCCATCGCCGCCAACCCAGATGATGTGTACAAGTACACGGCCAAAGGCAACTTGGTGGCCGTCATCAGCAACGGCACGGCGGTGCTGGGCCTGGGCAACATCGGGCCCGCCGCCAGCAAGCCGGTGATGGAGGGCAAGGGCGTGCTGTTCAAGAAATTCGCGGGCTTGGACTGCTTCGATATTGAGATTGACGCCACCGACCCCGACGAGTTCATCCGCATTGTGAAGGCGCTGGAGCCCACGTTCGGCGGCATCAATTTGGAGGACATCAAGGCCCCGGAGTGCTTCCAGATTGAGACGGCGCTGCGCGAGCAGATGAACATCCCGCTGATGCACGACGACCAGCACGGCACGGCCATCATCACGGCAGCGGCCCTGCTGAACGCGCTGGCATTGGTGGGCAAAAAGATTGACGAAATCCAGCTGGTGGTGAGCGGGGCGGGGGCGGCGGCCGTGTCGTGCCTGCGCCTGTACCTGGAACTGGGCCTGAAAAAGGAGAACGTGGTGGTGTTCGACAAGGACGGCCTCATCCACGCGGGGCGCACCAACCTGGCGCCCATCCAGATGCAGTTTGCCACTACGCGCCGGCTCAACAACCTGGGCGAGGCCCTGGTGGGGGCCGACATGTTCCTGGGCCTGTCGGCGGCCAACGTGCTGCCGGCCGAGTACCTGCTCACGATGGCCGCCGACCCCATCGTGTTCGCCCTGGCCAACCCCAACCCGGAGATTGACTACGAGCTGGCCATGGGCACCCGGCCCGACCTCATCATGGCCACCGGCCGCTCCGACCACCCCAACCAGGTGAACAACGTGCTGGGCTTCCCCTACATTTTCCGGGGGGCGATGGACGTGCGGGCCACCGAAATCAACGAGGCCATGAAGCTGGCCGCCGTGCGGGCCCTGGCCGAGCTGAGCCGCGAGCCCGTGCCCGACATGGTGAACCGCGCCTACGGCGACAACACGCTGGCGTTTGGCCGCAGCTACCTTATCCCCAAGCCGTTGGATCCGCGCCTCATCACCAGCATCAGCCCGGCGGTGGCGCGTGCGGCGATGGACAGCGGCGTGGCCCGCCTGCCCATCACCGACTGGCGCGCCTACGCCGACCAGTTGCAAGCCCGCCTCGGCGGCAACCAGAAGCTGATGAACCGCATCACGAGCGCCGCCAAGTCGGGCCCCAAGCGGGTGGTGTTCGCCGAGGGCGACAACTACAAGGTGCTGAAAGCCGCCCAGATTTTGCGCGACGAGGGCATCGCCACGCCCATCGTGCTGGGGCCCCGCGAGAAAATCGAGGAAATTGCCCGCGCCAACAACATCGACCTCGAAGGCTGCGAAATCGTCAACATTCTCCAGGAAGACGCGCGCCGCGCCGAGTTTGCCCAGCTGCTGTACCAGAAGCGCCAGCGCCGCGGCATGACGCTTTACGAAGGCCGCCGCCTGATGCGCGAACGCAACTACTACGCCGCCATGATGCTGGAAACCGGCGCGGCCGACGCCTGCATCACCGGCCTCACCAAGGACTACGGCAAAAGCATCATCCCGGCCCTGCAAGTGATTGGCACCGAGGACGGGGTGAAGCGCGTGTCGTCGATGTACATCATCCAGCACAAGCAGGGGCCCTATTTCTTCGCCGACACCACGGTGAACATCGACCCCACGGCCGAGCAGATGGTGGAAATCATCGGCCTCACGGCCCGCGCTGTGCGCTTCTTCGACAACGAGCCGCGCATCGCCGTCATTTCCTATTCCAACTTCGGCTCGAACACTGGGGCCCTGCCCGACAAAACCCGCCGCGCCACCGAGCTGGCCAAAGCCCGCTACCCCAACCTGCTCCTCGACGGCGAAATGCAAGCCAACGTGGCCCTGAGCCCCCGCCTGCTGCAAGAGCACTACAGCTTCAGCCCGTTGGCCGAAAAAGGTGCCAACACGCTCGTGTTCCCCAACGTGGAGTCGGGCAACATTGCCTACAAAGTGCTTCAGGAAATCGGCGGCGCCGAACTCATCGGCCCGGTGCTGATGGGGATGCGCAAGCCGGTGCACATCCTGCAGCTGGGCGCTTCGGTGCGCGACATTGTGAACATCGCGGCCATTGCCGTGGTCGATGCGCAGTCGGGCGGCAAGGGCATGTAGGGGCGCTGCCGGTGCCGCCGGCCCGTACGGCTCCGGGGGCACTGCACCGGGCCCCGGGGCCGTTTAGTTTTTCCTTGCTTACTGGGAAAATTCTAAATGCCCGCGCCACGCTACGGAAGGGCTTCCATGGGCCGCTAGTGGCCAATTGGCCGGGCTTTTCGGCACAGGAGCCCGGTGGCGAGGCCCCGACCCCGGGGCCCCGTTCATCGGACTTTCGCATGAAAGTTTAGTAAATTTGGACAGTAAAAAACCCCTTGTGGGGCCTTCCTTTCCAACTTACGGTTTTTATGATTGCTTACCTCGACGGCAAGCTGGCCTACAAGGATGCTACCCAGGCCATCATGGACCTGGGCGGCGTGGGCTACGAAGTCCGGATTTCCCTGGCCACGTTTTCGAAGCTGCCGGCCGAAGGGGCCCCAGCTAAAATTTATACTTACCAGCACATCAAGGAAGACGGCCAAACACTGTACGGCTTCCTCGACCCGGCCGAGAAGGCGCTGTTCATGCTCCTGATTTCGGTGTCGGGCATTGGGCCGGGCACGGGCATTGTGATGGTGAGCAGCATGAGCGTGGGCGAAATCCGCGAAGCCATTGTGCACGAAAACGTGCGCGCCATCCAAAGCATCAAGGGCGTGGGGCCCAAAACGGCGCAGCGCGTGATACTGGAGCTAAAGGACAAGCTGCGCAAAGACGAGCTGCTGGCCAAGGCCGGGGTGGACACCGTGCCGCTGGCCCGCCAGCACAATACGCAGCGCGCCGAAGCGTTGCAGGCTTTGGTAACCTTAGGCTTCGCTAGGGCAGCCGCCGAAAAGAACTTGGACCAACTTGCCCAAAAGCACGGCCCCGGCCTGACGGTGGAGGAAATGATTAAGTTTGCTTTGAAGTCGCACTAGGCCTGAACGGGAAGCATTTGGCGGGGCCCCGCCCAGGCAACCCTTTCGGCCGGCGAGGTGCTCGTTGGATAATTATTCTTGTGTGTGCCGCCGCCGCGGGTCCGCTTCGGCGGGGTGCCCGCTGCGGGGCGCGTGGCCGCTGCCCAACCTTTATTCTGCTTGAAATCCGGTCGTAATTTACTCTCTCCGTCGGTGGTGTTGGTGGCGTCGTTGCTGGCGTGGTGGGCCCAGGCCAGCCCGCTGGCGCGGCGCCCTGCCCACGCGTGGCCCCTGGCTCCCAGCACCTTGGTAACACCCGACGCGTCCCGTCGGGTGCTGGCTGACACCGCGTACAAGCCCACTCGGCGGCCCCGGGTGGGGGCCCGCGACCGGCCGGGCAGCCCCCTGGGCCAGCCGCGGCGCGAGTCGCCGCTGGTGCTGCCGCTGCCGCCCAACGTGAAGTTGAACGTGGCCGTGGACGACAGCCTGCGCAACTTCGACGTGCAGGAGAAGGTGGGCGAGAACATCGACTACCGCGACCCGAGCCGGCTTACGTACAAAGAATACGAACGGTTTCAGCAGCGCCAGGCCATCCGCAACTACTACCGCGAGCGGGCCCGGGGCGGCATCACGGGGCCGGCCGTGGCGGCGGGCACGCCGCAGGCCCAGCGCCTGATTCCGAAGATTGACCTGGGGCCCGTGGGCGACCGAATTTTTGGCGGGCGCTACGTGGACATCCGGCCGGCGGGCGCAGTCAGCATCAAGGCGGGGGCGAAGTTCAACGTGAACGAAAACCCGGCCCTGACCCTGCGCCAGCAGCGGGTGGGCGACTTCATCTTCGACCAGAGCATGAACATCAACCTGACCGGGCAGGTCGGGACCAAGCTCAAGCTGGCGTTCAATTACGACACCAAGGCCTCGTTCGACTTCGACAACCAGATGAAGTTCGACTACTCGGGCCAGGAAACGGATATCATCCGCAAGATTGACCTGGGCAACGTGAGCCTGCCGCTGGGCAACTCGTTGGTGCAGGGCGGCCAAAACCTGTTCGGGGCCAAGGCCCAGCTGCAATTCGGCCGCCTGGGCGTGACGGCCGTGGCCGCCACCGTGCGCGGCACCGCCGACGAAGTGCGGGTGCAGAACGGGGCCCAAAGCCGGCAGTTTGAGCTGAAGGCCAGCCAGTACGAGAAGGACAAGCACTTCTTCCTGTCGCACTACTTCCGCGAGCGCTACGACCAGACCCTGCGCAACCTGCCCACCATCCAGAGCGGCGTGCAGGTGACCCAGCTGGAGGTGTACGTGACCAACGACAACCGCACCACCGCCAGCCTGCGCAACGTGGTGGCCCTGATGGACATCGCCGAGCCGGTGCGCTTCTACCGCCAACAGTTCCTCGACCCCAGCCGCAACGCCACGGTGCGCACGCCGGCCGAAAACAAGGCCAACCGCGAGTACGCGACGCTGGTGAACGGCGGCGCCCAGGCCCGCAACGACCTCACGGCCGACTCGTACCTGGCCGGCCTGGGCCTGGCCAAAAACCTCGACTACGAGCGGGTGCGGGCCCGCAAGCTCGACCCCAACGAGTACACCTTCAACGCCGAGCTGGGCTACGTGTCGCTGAACACCACCCTGCTGCCCGACCAGGCCCTGGGCGTGAGCTACTCCTACATCTACAACGGGCGCACCTACAAGGTGGGCGAAACCGTGCAGGACTACGGCACGGTGAACGCCGACCAGGTGATTTTCCTGAAGCTGCTGCGCGCCACCAACCCCGGCATCGGCACGCTGCCCACGGCGCGGCCCGACCCGCTGGTGCCCCCGGGGCCCCCCACGCGCAACACGCCGACCTGGGACCTGATGATGAAAAACGTGTATTCGCTGAATACCACGCAGCTCAACCGCGACAATTTCCAGCTCCAACTTATTTACAAAGACGACATTACGGGCGTTGACCTGATTTCGCTCAAGGAAGGGGCGAAGATTCAGAACATCCCGCTGATCCAGGTGCTGGGCCTGGACCGGGTGAACCCCAACAACGACCGCAACCCCGACGGCAACTTCGACTTTTTCCCCGGCGTCACCGTCAACCCCGAGCTGGGCCGCATCATTTTCCCCAACGTGCAGCCGTTTGGCGACTACCTGCGGGCGCAGTTCGACACCACCGGCGCCACCGGGGCCAACGCCGCCGCCGAGCAGGTGCTGCTCCAGAAGTACGTGTACAACGAGCTGTACACCCAAACCCAGAGCGACGCCCAGCAGCGCCAGGAGAAGGACAAGTTTTACCTGCGCGGCCGCTACCAGGGCACCACCACCGACGAGATCAGCCTGCCGGGCATCGGCGTGGCGCAGGGCTCGGTGAAGGTGTTTTCGGGTTCGACGTTGCTCACCGAAGGCACCGACTACCAAGTGTTTTACGACCAGGCGAAGGTGAAAATCCTGAACCCGTCGTACCTGGCCTCGGCCAACGAGCTGCGCATCACCTTCGAGAAAAACGCCCTGGTGCAGGTGCAGCCGCGCCGCCTGCTGGGCACGCGCTTCGACTACCGGATGAACAAGGACGTGACGCTGGGCGGCACGGCCCTATACTTGCTGGAGAACCAGGCCCCCGGCATCAACCGCGTGAACATCGGCGACGAGCCGGCCAACAACAGCATCGTGGGCCTCGACGGCAGCATCCGCAAGGACAGCCGGGTGCTGACCAAGCTGCTCGACCGGCTGCCATTTTACTCGACCAAGGAGATTTCGACGTTTGCCTTCAGCGGCGAATTTGCCAAGCTGCTGGCGGGCAAGTCGCAGCTGGGCAGCGGCGAGAACGGCACCAGCTACGTCGACGACTTCGAAAACGCCCGCACGCCCTACACGCTGGGGGGCCTCACGGCCATTCCGGCCTGGCGCCTGGCCACCACGCCGTCCCCCATTTCGAGGGCCACCGACTTGAGCGTGAACTACCAGCGGGCCAAGCTGGCGTGGTATACCGTGGACCAGACTTACTACACTGGGGGCCCCAGCGTGCCGGCCAACATCGGCACCGGCGACGCGTCGCTGGCCAACCACTACACCCGCGGCATTCCACGCAACGAGGTGTTCCCGAACAAGGACCTGGGCGCCACCGGCAACGGCTACGAGTACACCTTCGACATGGCTTACTTCCCCGGCGAGCGGGGGCCCTACAACTACACGCCCAACATCGCCGCCGACGGCCAGCATTTTCAGAACAATGCGGGCCTCAATTTACCCGACAACCGCTTCGGGGGCATTTCGCGGGCCATCACGTTCGACACCGATTTCGACAACGCCAACATTGAGTACCTGGAGTTCTGGATGCTCGACCCGTTCCTGCCCGGCCGCAACGGCCAGGTGGACGACTCCAACAACCCGCCCACCAACAACACCACCGGTGGCCGGCTGGTCGTCAACCTCGGCAACGTGAGCGAGGACCTGCTGCGCGATAACAACCAGCACGAGTTTGAGAACGGCCTGCCCACGCCCGACCAGACGGATACCACCGGCCTGGCGCGCCGTACCATCTGGGGGCGGGTGAGCCGGCAGCAGTTCCTGACCGATGCGTTTTCGGCGGCGCCGGGGGCCCGGGCCGTGCAGGACGTGGGCCTCGACGGGCTGAACGACGTGGCCGAGCAGGCCTTCGTGGCACAGGCGGGCAGCAACATTTCAAACGTCTATGGCTCGTTCGCTGACCCCTCGGCGGACGACTTTCGCTACCACCTGGATGGGTTCTACGACGCGAACAACGTCAAAATCCTGGGCCGTTACAAAAACTACAACGGCTACGACGGCAACTCGCCCGAGGGCAGCCAGGCCACGTCCACGGCTTACCCCGACAAGGAAGACCTGAACCGCGACAACGTGGTTCAGGACGTGGAGCAGTACCACGAGTACAGCATTCCGCTGGGCCCCAACACCACCACCAACGCCCTGAACGTGGGCCAGAACTACATCATCGACAAGGTGACGACGCCGCCCATTACCGGCAGCGGTGGCGAGTCGGTGACGTGGTACCAGTTCCGCATTCCCATCCGCGACCCCAACCAGCGCATCGTGGTGAACGGCGTGACCAGTACCACCGATTTCGGCTACAAGTCCATCCGCTTCGTGCGCATGTACATGACCGGCTGGCAGCAGCCGGTGGTGCTGCGCCTGGTGCAGCCGCAGTTCGTGGCCAACCAGTGGCGCCGCTACAACTACCCCATCGCCCAGGCCCAGAGCAACTTGCCGGTCAACATCACCACCGATGCGCGGGCGTTCAGCATTTCCACGGTGAGCATAGAGGAAAACGGGCAGACGGCCACGCCCGGGGCCATTCCCTACGTGACGCCGCCCAACATCATCCGCGACACCGAGTACGGCAGCTCGGCTGTGGCGCGGGTGCAGAACGAGCAGAGCCTGCGCCTGGCGGTGACGGGCTTGAGCGACGGCTACGCCAAAGCGGCCTACAAGAACCTGACCGTGAACATGCTGCGCTACAAGCGCTTGCGCATGTACCTGCACGCCGACGCCGACGATCCGAACATAAAAGACGGCGACGTGCGCGGCTTCGTGCGCATCGGCACCGACTACACCCAGAACTACTACGAGTACTCGGTGCCGCTGGTGATAACCCGGGCCGGCCAAACCACCCAGGCCCAGGTGTGGCCCGATGCCAACAACATCGACGTGGCGTTCCAGGATTTCATCGACGCCAAGTCGTTGCGCAACAAGCAAGTGCCCGTCAACTACCTGTTGCCCTTCACCGTGACGCTGCCCAGCGGGGCCACCGTGACGGTGGTGGGCAACCCCGACTTTTCGGCCGTGCAGGGCTGCATGATCGGCATTTTAAACCCGACCTCGGCCGACGTGGGCGCCAAAAGCGTGAACCTGTGGGCCGACGAGCTGCGGGTGTACGACTTCGAGCAGCAGGCCGGCTACGCCGCCAACGCCCGCATGAACGTGAAGCTGGCCGACCTAGCTACTGTGACGGCCACCGGCAGCTTCACCAGCATCGGCTTCGGCGGCTTGCAGGACAAGGTGCAGCAGCGCTCGCTCGACGACGTGCTGCGCGGCGACCTGAACGCCGTGGTGGCCGCCGACAAGCTGCTGCCCGCCCAGCTGCACCTGCGCGTGCCGGTGCTCCTGCAAGTGGGCGCCGAGCGCCGGGCCCCCGAGTACGACCCCCTCGACCCCGACACCAAGCTGAGCCAGAGCCTGGAGAAATTTACCGACGCCAACGCCCGCGCCGAGTACAGCAAGAAGGTGATTGACATGACCACCACCCGCAGCCTCTCGCTGCTGAACGTGCGCAAGGAGCGGGTGGTGGCCGCGCCGCCCATCGGCGGGGGCCCCGCCGCCGCGCCGCGCCAGCCCAAGCCCTGGGACATCGAGAACATTGCCCTGAGCTACTCCATCGCCGAGCGCCAGCACTCCGACGTGCGCACCGCCAGCGACTACACCCGCTCGTTTCAGGCGGCGGCGGCCTATACCTTCCAAACCACGCCCAAGAACTACACGCCCTTCGCCCAGGTGAAGGCCCTGAACAGCCCGTACCTGAAGTTTTTGCAGCAGGTGAACTTCACGCCGCTGCCCTCGCGCTTTGCTTTCCGCATCGACCTCGACCGGCGCTACAACGAGCGGTTTTTGCAGCGCGTGGTGAACCCGGGCGAGGTGCCCAGCACGTTCGGCATCCCCGGCGTGTACCAGAAGTCGTTCTACATCAACCGCATCTACGACCTGAGCTGGGCCCTGACCAAGGCCCTCACCATCGACTACACCGCCACCAACCGCGGCGTGATCGACGAGGGCGTGGGCCGTTCCATCGGCACCAGCCAGGAGGCAGTTGCCAACCGCACCCTCATCCGGCAGAACCTGCTGGCCGGGGGCCGCACCACCAACTTCTTCCAGAAAATCGCGGCCACCTACCGCCTGCCACTCGACAAGTTCCCGCTCACCGACTGGCTGAGCGCCGACGTGCGCTACGCAGCCAACTACACCTGGCAGGCGGCCTCCACGGCCCTGCGCGCGCCCAACCCGAAAGCGCTACGGCTCGCTGACGGCAGCCTCGACCCTACTGATACTAGCACCGTGGTGCTGAACCTGGGCAACACCATCCAGAACAACGCCGAAATTGGGGCCAACGGCCGCATCGATTTGGTGAAGCTCTACAACAAGGTGAAGTTCCTGAACATCATCAACAACGCCCCGCCGCCCGCGCCGCGCCCCGCGCCGCCCGCCCCCGGGGCCCCGGGGCCCCCCGATGCCCGCCCCAAGCCCGATGCTGCTGCCCCCCGCGACACTACGCCCGTGCTGGTAAAAGCCGTGAAGGCCGTGCTGCGCTCGCTGATGACGGCCCGCTCGCTCAACTTCACTTATGCCCGTTCCAGCGGCACGCTGCTGCCCGGTTACCTGCCCGGCACCTCGCTTTTCGGCCTCACCAACTACCGGCACTCGGGCATCTTGGCCCCGGGCATTCCGTTCGTCATCGGCAAGCAGTACAACCTCGACGACCTCTACGACTACGCCAACCGCAACGGCTGGTACACCAAAAGCAGTGAGTATTTGAACACGCCGTTGAGTGGCCTGCTGACCGAGAACCTGACGCTGCGCACCACCCTGGAACCGTTCCGCGACTTCCTCGTCCAAGTGGATGCGCGCCGGCAGAAGGTGGAAAACAAAGAAGTGTACTACCGCACCGAAATCGACACGGTGACCCTGCTCGGCTACACCGACGGCCGCCTGGCCAACCGCAACGCCCTCACGTCGGGCTCGTTCAGCACCAGCACCATTACCATCAACACGCTCTTCAACGACCTGAGTGCCAACGGCGAAGTTTCCAAGGCCTTCGCGCGGTTCGTAAACAACCGCGGCTTCATCCAGAGCCGGCTGGCACAGGCTAATCCGCCCTCGGTGGCGCAGCCGGTGCCGGCCGCCACGACGGGCTACTACAGCTACAACTCGCAGGACGTGCTCATCCCAGCCTTCATCGACGCCTACCACGGCCGGTCGTCGGGCGGGTACCAGGCCAAAAAGTTCAACATCTTTGACCAGTTGCCCCTGCCCAACTGGACCATTGGCTACAACGGGCTCTCGCAGCTGCCGTTTTTCCGCAACTACTTCGCCTCCTTCGTCCTCAACCACGCCTACAACTCAAGCTACAACGTGGGCTCCTACACGTCGTCCACGCTCTACAACAACAACGACCTGGATTTTCCCACCCGCGCCAGCGCCACCGGGCAGTACATTCCGTACTACGTCATCGGGCAGGTGAGCATCGTGGAGCACCTGGCTCCGCTGATCGGCGTAAACTTCCAAACCCTGAACAAGGTAACCGGCCGCGTGGAGTACCGCACCGACCGCCTGCTGAGCCTGAACACCACCAACGCCCAGGTGACGGAGCTGCACACCACGGCCTTGGTCATTGGCTTCGGCTACGTCACCAACGGCCTGAAGCTGCCCTTCCGGGTGGGCGGCGAGCAGCGGGTGCTGAAAAACACGCTCAACGTGAAGCTCGACCTGAGCATCAACGACAACACCACCATTCAGCGCAGCATCGTGAACGTGGTGGACCCCGCCGACGCCACCCTGCTCAACCCCGCCAGCGTGGGCACGCCCAGCAGCCAAATCGTGAACGGCTCGCGCACGTTCCAGTTGCGCCCCACCGTCGATTACCTGCTCAACACCCGCTTGAACCTCCAGTTCTACTACACCCAAACCATCACCACGCCCCGCGTCAGCAACGCCTTCCGCAACGCCACCACCGAGGGCGGCCTGCTGCTGCGCTACAGCCTGACGCAGTAAGTGAACGGGTGAATGCGCAAATGAGTGGGCAGATGCGAGACTAATGCCGGGCCCCAAATGCGCACGACCGCGCCGGCTTGCCTACTTTTGGCCCTTGGTAAGCCTTGGCTGGCTCATTCCCTCATTCGCCCCTTCACTCCTGCACCGCATGACCCTGCCCACCACCCTGCACTACACCAAAGACCACGAATGGATTCGCGTGGAAGGCGACGTGGCCGTCGTCGGCATCACCGATCACGCGCAGCGCGAGCTGGGCGACATCGTGTACGTCGACATCGACACGGTTGACAAGGACGTGGCCCAGCACGACGTGTTCGGCACTGTGGAAGCCGTGAAAACGGTGTCCGACCTGTTCAGCCCCATCACCGGCACCGTGCTCGAAGTGAACCCCAAGCTGGCCGACGCCCCCGAAACCGTGAACTCGGACCCCTATGGCGACGGCTGGATGGTGAAAATTTCCATCGCCAACCCCGCCGAACTCGAAGATTTGCTGAGCGCCGAGGCCTACGGCGAGCTGGTGGGCGCCTAGGGCCCCAGTCTCCCGTTGCCAATGCCGCCCCCGCTGCCGCCGGCCCGCCGGCCCTACGCCGCGCTGCCCCTGCTGTGGGCCGCGTTCATACTGCTGCTCACCCTCACACCGGCGCGCGAAATGCCCATCACGCCGGCCTGGAAGCTGCTTTCTTTCGACACGGCCGCCCACGCGGGCGTGTTTGGCGTGCTGGCCGCCCTCAGTTGGTTTTCACTGCGGCGGCAGCGCCGCTGGCCGGTGCTGGCCCAGCAGGCCACCGCGGTGGTGCTGGCCGGCTGCGTCGCCTTCGGGGCCCTCATCGAGGTGTTGCAGTACCTCATGGCCCAGGGCCGCCACGCCGAGTGGTCGGACCTGCTCAGCGACAGCATCGGGGCCCTGCTGGCCCTGGTGCTGGCCGCTGTCCTGGCCCGCCGCTGGCCACTGGCCGCCTGGGTGTAGCCGTTCTCGCGCAAAACGCAAAAAGCCCCTCTGCTGGTAGCAGAGGGGCTTTTTGCGTTTTGCGCGAGAACGGGCGGGCTATTTGCTGGCCTCGTTGTTAGCTTTCACCGAGAGCATGATTTGCTTGGCCACCGGCTCCCACTCGGGCTTCTGGCGGTCGGCGCAGTTGAAGGTGCAAATCATGAGCTTGCCCTGCACGTCGGTGAAAAACACCAGCGTGTACACTTGGTGGCCCATTTCGGGCTTCATGAACTCGAGGTAGCCCACCTTGTGGTTGTTGATGTTTTTTACGCCGTCGCCGAACCACGTGGCGTCTTTGTACTGCTTGTGGTAAGTTTTGGCAAACGTGGCGGCGTACACCTCCACCATGTCCTGGTCCGATTCGTTTTCGGAGTAGTTGAAGGCCAGGCTCACCAAGTTGTTGTTGGTGAAGATGACGCTGGGGCGGCTCTGCGCCTTGGCGTAGTTGAAGTCCATTTGCTGCTCGCTCATCACCTCGAAGCCCTTGGGAATGAGGATTTCCACCCGCTCGCTGAGCACGTGTTTTTTCACCAACTCAATTTCGGACGCGGGCCGGGCCGCCATCAAAAAAAGGCCCAAGAAGCAGAGTAAAAAGGTGGATTTCATGGGACTGGGGATTTAAGTGGGATTACGGAGGGGAGCGAGCGGGGATAAAATATAAAAGCCCTTCTGTAAAATTACTAAATCCTGGTAAAACAAAAAATGTGCGATTCTCCTGCTCTGCCCTGAGGACCTAGGCGCAGTCTACTCACACAGTGCAAGCTATTTAGCTAAATAAGGTCAATTTGCTTGGATAAGGCCAATTACGTTCTGCCGTATCGTTTAAAGGCAATAGTTAACAACGGTTTATTGCTAATGCAAGATATATTGAATATACATTATTTGCCTTTAATAATGCAAATATATTTTTGCGATTTAGCGTCAGCTTGCAGGCGGTGGCGGCGGGCTAGCGCGGGCCTAAAGGATGTTGTTCAATTGTTCCTTTATTTTCTCTAATTCCTCTTTCATGCCCACCACCAAGTGCTGCACGGTGGCATCGTTGGCCTTCGAGCCGATGGTGTTGATTTCGCGGCCAATCTCCTGGGCCAAAAAGGCGAGCTTTTTGCCCACCGCCTCGTCGGGCTGGTGCGCGGCCTGCTCGAAGTAGGTGAGGTGGGCGGCGAGGCGCACCTTCTCCTCGGCGATGTCGAGCTTCTCGATATAATAGAGCACTTCCTGCTCGAAGCGCGTGGCGTTGAACTGCTCGTGGCTGGTGAGCTCGGCCAGGTGGCCCTGCAGGCGCTGGCGCACGTGGGCGATGCGGGCGGGGTCGTGAAGCTCGACGGCCGCCAGCTGCTGCCGGATGGTGGCCACGTAGCCCAGGATTTCGGCCGTGAGGGTGGCGCCCTCGTCGCGCCGGAACTGCTGGAGGGCCCCCAGGGCCGCGTGCAGCAGCGGCTGGAGCTCGGCCCAGGGCACGTCGTCGGCCACGGGCTCGGCGTCGCGGGCATCCGAGGGGCTCGGGATGACGCCGGGCAGGCGCAAGGCGGCGAGCAAGGTGTCCTCGCCGGCGCGCAGGCCCAGGCCCTCGGCCACGGCGCGCAGCTCGTGGAAAGCGGCCACCAGGGCTTCCTTGTTAAGGGTGGCGGCGGCGCGGGCGGCGGCGGGCCGTACGAAGTCCAAGCTGAGGTTGACCTTGCCGCGGAGCAGCTCCTTGGCCACGGCGTTGCGGATTTCAAGCTCGTGCGGCAGCAGAAAACGCGGCAGGCGCAGGGTGAGGTCGAGGGTTTTGGAGTTGAGCGATTTCAGCTCGACGGTGGCGGCGTAGGCGTCAGTTTCGCGGTGGGCCTGGCCGTAGCCGGTCATGGAAATGAGCATGGGGAAGGGGTGGGTGAGCCGGGCCCGGGGGCCCCGGCGGGTGGGCCGCAAAGATCGGCCCGGCGGGCCGGAGCCCCCGCGGCGGGCCCGCCGGGGCCCCGGCCAATGTTACCGTTAGATGAAGCCTATGTTAATAACACAATGATTAAGCAACACTAATTCCTGAAATCAGCCAAAAGGGAGCCGGAACTTTGTAGCCGAAACCAACCTCGCATTTCATGCTCCCCAACCGTACCGTTTTCTTTCGCGGCCTGCTGCTCGTGCTCCTGGCCTGGACGACGACTGCCCGTGCCCAAGTAACCACCTCAGCCCTAAGCGGCAAGGTGACTTCTGACAAGGGCGAAGACCTAATTGGCGTGACGGTGGTGGCCACCAACGGGCCCACCGGCACCAAGCGCGGCACCGGCACCGAGCCCGACGGCCGCTTCAGCATCCCGAACCTGGCCCCCGGGGGGCCCTACAGCGTGACGGTGACCTACGTGGGCTACAAGGAGCAAACCATCGGCGGCGTGTTCCTGACCCTGGGCAACACCACCCGCCTGAACGTGGTGCTGGTGACTGAAGCCCAGCAGCTGAACGAAGTGGTGGTGGTGGGCAACACCGAGGCCACCAAAACCGGCGCCGGCACCAACGTGGGCCGCGCCGCCATCCAGCAGCTGCCCACCATTTCGCGCAGCATCCAGGACTTTACGCGCCTCGACCCGCGCAACTCGAACAACTCGTTCGCCGGCACCTCGTTCCGCTACAACAACATCACGCTGGACGGGGCCGTGAACAACGACGCCATCGGCTTCTCGCCCTCGCTGGGCGGCACCAGCGGCACCAGCGGCCTGCCCGGCAGCTCGGCCCGCGCCAACCCCATTTCGCTCGACGCCATCCAGGAAATCCAGGCCCAGGTGGCCCCCTTCGACGTGCGGCTGGGCAACTTCACCGGCGGCTCCATCAACGCCGTGACCCGCTCGGGCACCAACGAGCTGCACGGCTCGGTGTACGGCTTCGGCCGCAACCAAGGCATCACGGGCCGCAGCATCGACGGGGCCGACACCAAGATCGGCTCGGCGTACCACGACTACCAGACGGGCGTCCGCCTCGGGGGCCCCATCATCAAGAACAAGCTGTTCTTCTTCGGCAACTACGAGATTGCCCGCCGCACCGAGCCCCAGTTCTACGGCGCCGGCCAGCCCGGCTCGCCGGTGTCGGTGGGCCTGGCCCAGGCCATTGCCAGCGACTTGCAAACCAAGTACAACTACAACGTGGGCGAGTACGGCGACTACACCATCTACGCCAACAGCAACAAGCTGTTCGGCCGCCTCGACTGGAACCTCAACGACAAGACCAGCATTGCCCTGCGCCACAACTACGTGAAGTCGGAGGCCACCAACCTGGAGCGCTCCAGCAGCTTGTTCAAGTTCGGCTCGCAGGACTTCGTGCAGAACAACCTGCAAAACTCGACGGTGCTGGAAGTGAAGTCGAACTTCACCAACAAGCTCTCCAACAACCTGATCCTGGGCTACACCAACATCCACGACTACCGCTCGCTGCTGGGCGGGCAGGCCAACGTGTTCCCGTCGGTGCAGATCAGCAACGTGGGCCCCGACGCGGCCAACGGCTACACCGGCTCGAGCCAGATTCTGCTGGGCTCGGACCGCGAGGCCAGCATCTTCAACACCCGCACGAAGACCTTCGAAATCACCGACAACTTGACCTACTACACCGGGGCCCACGCCCTGACGCTGGGCACCCACAACGAGCTCTACAAGATTGACTACGGCTTCATCAACTCGTGGAACGGCCGCATCGAGTACAACAACGTGGCCGACTTCCTGGCCGACAAGCCCAACCGCATCCGCGGCACGTACCGCCTGCCCACCAACGGCGGCGACAACAGCTACGACTACAACTACAACAACCCCTCGGCTTCGTTCAACGTCAACCTGTACTCGGCGTACTTGCAGGACGAGTGGACGGTGAGCGACCGGCTGAAAATTTCGCCCGGCATCCGCTTCGACCTGACCTCGCTGCCTACCCCGCCGGCGCTGAACTCGACGCTGGTGAACAACCCCCAGAACGACGCCAACACCCTGAACCAGACCTACCAGCACACCAACTGGTCGGATTTGAAGAACAACATCCTGGGCAAGGTGCAGTTTTCGCCCCGCATCGGCTTCAACTACGACGCCAAGGGCGACCAGAGCATCGTGCTGCGCGGCGGCTCGGGCCTGTTCACGGGCCGCATCCCGTTTGCTTGGTTGGGCTACGCCTACTACAACAACGGCGTGAACTATAACTCGGTGGACTTGAACAACATCCGCACCGGCAACGGCGGCGCGGGCACCGTGTACCAGCTCAACCAGGACCCGAACAAAATTTACAGCCAGCTGCCGGCCAGCGCCCAGAACACGACCGAAGTCAACCTGATCGACAACAACTTCAAGATGCCGCAGGTGTGGCGCTCGTCGCTGGCCCTGGACGTGCGCCTGCCCGGCAACGTGCGCGCCTCGGTGGAAGCCCTCTACACGAAGGTGCTGCAAGACGTGCGGTTTGAGAACATCAACCTGACCGATAACGTGACGTACTTCGCCCAGGGCCCCACCCAGACGCCGCGCTACGCGGCCCCCACCGGCGGCAACGCCCGGGTGAACCCGCTGCTCTCCAACGCCTTCCTGCTTACCAACACCCAGCAGGGCTACCGCTACCAGTTCACGGGCTCGCTGGCCAAGTCGTTTGCCAACGTCTTCGACGTGACGGCCGCCTACACCTACGGCCAGAGCAAGGACATCAGCAACGGCATCCGCAACTCGTTCCAGAGCAACTGGGAGCTGAATCCGGCCCAGAACGTGAACAACCCGGGCCTGGCGTACTCCAACTTCGACCTGCGCCACCGCGTGGTGAGCTCGCTGAACCTGCACCAGCACGTGGGCGAGCGGTTCACGGCCTACGCCACCGCGGTGCTGACCTTCGCCAGCGGCTCGCCGTTCAGCTACGTCTACAACAACAACTTCTTCGGCAACGGCCAGCAGAACGTGGAGCTGGCCTACATCCCCGGCTCGGCCGCCGACATCACGCTGGTGTCGCGGGCCAACGCCACGACCCCGTACACGGTGGAAGCCTCCGGGGCCCAGTACGCCGCCCTGAGCAACTTCATCGACAACGACCCCTACCTGAAAACCCGCCGCGGCCAGTACGCCGAGCGCAACGGCGCCCGCACCCCCTGGAACGACCAGGCCGACGTGCGCCTCATGCTGGAAGCCCGCCTGGGCAACATCACGCCCAACGCCGCCGGCGTGGTGGCCGCCGGCCACAGCATCCAGATTTCGTTCGACGTGCAGAACGTGGGCAACCTGCTGAACAAGAACTGGGGCCGCCAGTACTTCGTGCCGAACACTTTCAACTCGACGCTGGGCACCGGCCTCACGCAAGTGGGCTTCGCCAACGCCGCCGGGGCCGTTTCGACCACCTACGGCGCCGCGACGTTCAACCGCCCGGCCTTCACCTACAACGGGGCCCCCGCCACCTACTCCATCGACCAGCTGGCCTCGCGCTGGCAGGGGCAGCTGGGCGTGCGCTACTCGTTCTAAGCTGCAAGCCGCTCTTCTGGGTTGCCGCGGCGGGCCCGACCGCCCCGCCCGGCCAAAAACAAAGCCTGCCCGCAACGGCGGGCTTTACTTTTGGGGCCCCGGCGCGCCTGGCCGGGGCCCCGCGCGGCGGTTTCCTTGGCTTTCCTCATGAGAATTCTGCACCTGCCCAAGTGGTACCCGCACCGCTACGACGACCAGGACGGCGACTTCGTTGGGCGGCACGTGGCGGCCATCGCGGCGGCGGGGCCCCCAGCGGCGCAAGTAGCGGTGGTGTTTGCCGCCGTGGCGCGGAGGCCCCTGGCCGGTTTCATTGCGGAAGACGTTGACTTAACAGGGCCCGTGCCCACCTGGCGCTACTACTACCGCGCCCGCCCCACCGGCTGGGGTCCCCTCGACCGGCTGCTGAAGCTGGGCCTGTGGCTGGCCTGCCAGCGGCGCGGCTACCGGGCCGTGCGCCGGCACTGGGGCGGCGCGGGCCCCGACCTGGTGCACGCCCACGTGCTGCTGCGCACGGGCCTGGCGGCGTGGTGGTGGAAGGCGCGGCGCGGCATTCCGTACATAATCACCGAGCATTGGACGCTGTACTTGCCGGCGCGAATGGCGCAGGTGGGCTGGGGGCGGCGGCAGCTCACGCGGGCGGTGGTGCGGCGGGCGGGGGCCCTGCACGCCGTGTCGCAGGCGCTGGCCGATGCCCTGGGGGCCCTGGGGGCCCGCGCCCCGCGCACGGCCATCATCGCCAACGTGGTGGACGCCACCTTGTTTAAGCCCGCGGCGGCCGGCGCCGACGACCCCGACCACGCCCGCCGCCTGCTGCACGTGGCCGCCTACCACGACCGGGTGAAGAACCTCTCCGGGGTGCTGCGGGCCGTGGCCGCCCTGCGCCCGGCCTGGCCCGGCCTGCGCCTGCGCGTGGCCGGCTACGGCCCCGACGAGGCCGCCCTGCGCCGCTACGCCGCCGCGCTGGGCCTGCTGGCCGACGGCACGGTGGCGTTTCTGGGCAAGCTGCCGCACGCCGCCGTGGCCGCCGAAATGGCGCAGGCCACGGCCCTGGTGTCGTTCAGCCGGGCCGAAACTTTTGGTGTGGTGC
This sequence comes from Janthinobacterium lividum, assembly GCA_050954665.1. GTDB lineage: Bacteria > Bacteroidota > Bacteroidia > Cytophagales > Hymenobacteraceae > Hymenobacter. The sequence goes on along the minus strand of JBPBPC010000036.1, from coordinate 283,594 downwards.
TGCTGGAGGCCCGCGCCTGCGGCCGGCCGGTGGTGGCCACCCGCACGGGCAGCGTGCCCGAGCTGTTCGCGCCCGAAGGCGCCTTCGGCCTGCTCGTAGCGCCCGACGACGAGGCCGCCCTGGCCGGGGCCCTGGCCGACGTGCTGGCCCGCCCCGGGCAATTCGACGGGGCCCGCCTGCGGGCCGACGCCGAGGCCCGGTGCAGCCCGGCCGCCGTGGGCACGGCCTTTTGGGCCCTGTACGCGGCGGTGATCGGCCACTAACGGCCGCAACTCAATTATTGCCCCCGGCGCTACCAGGGGCTGATGCCCGTATCCGGGGCGTTGTCATCGCTGAAAAACTGGCCTGTGGGGCCATCTGGGCCCAGCAGGGCCGCTTTTGCCACGCGCGCGGCGGCGTCGGGCACGCTGCCGGGGCCGCTGTGGCCGTTGAAATCGGTGGCGGTGTAGCCGGGGTCCACCGCGTTTACTTTGAACGGGGTGTCGCGCAGCTCGTACGCCAGCACGATGGTGTACATGTTGAGCGCGGCTTTGGACGAACCGTACGCTGCCGTTTTAACGGCGTAGTACTTCCAGGCCGGGTCCGCGTTCAGGGCCAGCGAACCCAGGCCCGACGTCACGTTCACAATGCGGGGCTCGGCGGCCTGCCGCAACAGGTCCAGGAAGGCTTGCGTCGTCTGCACCACGCCAAATACGTTCGTGTCGTACACGTCTTTGAAAACGGTCACATCGGTGGCAATGGCGGTTTGGGGCAAGCCCCCACCGATGCCGGCGTTGTTGACGAGCACGTCGAGAACGGTTGTTCGCTGGCCAATTGCCTGCCGGGCGGCGGCCACCGAGGCGCTATCGGTTACGTCGAGCTGGATGGGCTCGACCTGGGCGAGGCCTTCGGCGCGCAATTGCGCCGCGGCCTGCCGGCCGTTTTCGAGGGTGCGGCTGCCCAGGTACACGTAGTGGCCGCGTTGGAGGAGCTGGCGGGCCGTTTCGAAGCCAATGCTTTTGTTGGCACCGGTGATGAGGGCGTATTTCATGGGGAATGTGGCGGAAGTGGGCCGGAAAGACCGGGTTGGTTAAACAGCACAAAAGTCCCCCGGCCCGCCACGGGCCCCTAACGAGATTCAAACGAAAGTGTAAGAAATTCAAACCACCGGCGGTAGCGCAATGGCCGCGGGGCCCTGGTTGAGCACCGCCCGCACCGCCGAGGGGGTGGTGCCCGTTTGCTTCTTGAAAAAATTGTTGAAGTAAGTTGGGTACTCGAAGCCCAGGCCGTAGGCAATTTCGGCGGTGCTCCAATTCGTGTGTTGCAGCAAGGCCTTGGCTTCGCGGATGACGCGCTCGGCGATGTGCACGGACGTGGTTTTGCCGGTGAGCGCGCGCACGGCCCGGTTCAGGTGGTTGACGTGCACCGAGAGCTGGCGGGCAAAATCGCCGGGCGTGCGCAGCTGCAGCCCGTGGGCGGGCGAATCGATGGGAAACTGCCGTTCCAGCAACCCCTGGAACAGGGTCGCGATGCGCGTGGCGGCGTTGGGGTGCTGGTAGTAGGAGGCGTGCGGCTGCAGCTTCAGGGCCTCGTGGATGAGCAGGTTCAGGTAGTTGCGCACCACTTCCTGCTGGTAGAGGTAGCCCGAACTCATCTCTTGCAGCATCTTGGCAAACAGGTAGCTTAGGTCGGCGTACTGCGCCTCGCTTACCAGGTACACCGGGTCGCTGCCGAGCCGGAACAGCGGCGACTCTTGCAGGCTGGCGGCGCGGTCATTGACGATGAGGAACTCCTCGGTGAACATGCACAGGTAGCCGCCCTGCTCCGCCGAAACAGGCTCCCAGGAATAGGGAATCAGCGGGTTGGAAAACACCAGCGCGGGCCGGTCAATCAGCACGCCGCGGGTGGCGTAGTTGTAGCGGCTGCTGCCGGTGAGCAGCGAAATCTTGTAGTAGTCGCGCCGGCCAAACGTGAGCTTGCGGGTGCTGAACTGCTCCCGGGCGTACACATTGCAGCAATCCGACGCGACGATTTCCGGCAGCTGGCCGGCGGCCGGGGCCTCTGCGCTGCCGCGGGCAGGCGGAACGGGCGAGGCAAGGGTGGGGGAAGGCATGCTTAAAAGTAAGCAGATCAAACCAAGCTGGGGCGGCTGCCCACAAACCAGCGGGGTGCTTCGGTGTCACTTCACCACTTGGAGCCAGCCTTTTACGCGGTGGCCGTCGGGGTAGTGGAGGAGGTAGTAGTAGGTGCCGGCCGGTTGGCCCTCGGCGGCCCAGTCGTTCTGGTAGGCCACGGCTTCGAACACGGGCTGGCCCCAGCGGGAGAAAATCTGGATGCGGGGCACGCAAGTGGCGGGCAGGCGGAAGGTTTGGTTCAGGCCGTCGCCGTTGGGGGTGATGATGTTGGGCAGCGGGGCGTCGGTGGCCTCGACGGGGGCCAGGGCGGTGGTGGTTTCGCAGCGGCCGTTGTTGTAGCGCAGGCGCAGCACGGGCTGGTAGCGGCCCGCCGCGGCGTAGGTGTGGGCGGGGTTGCTATCGGTGCTTTGGGTGCCGTCGCCGAAGTCCCACACGGTATTTGAAATCGCTGCGCCGTTGGTGGCCGCGCCGAGGCTGAACTGCACCCGCAGCGGCACCTGCCGGTCTTCGGGGCACGCCGCCGGGGCCCAGCTGGCCGCCGCGGCCGGCACCGGGGCCACGCCCACGCGCCGCACCGCGGCGGTGCTGCAACTGCTGGCCAAATACGTGAGGGCCACCGCGCCGCCGAACCCCGCCGGCGGCGTGAACACGTAGCCCGTGGCGGCCGAGCCGCTCACGCCCGGCCCGCTCCAGGTGCCGCCCGCCGGGGCCCCCCGCAGCGCAAACGGCCGGGTGCTGCCGGGGCAGAGCAGCGTATCGGCCGGCACCTGGGCGGCCACGGGGCTGGCCACGGTAACGGCCAGGGTGGCGTCGGCGGCGCACTGCCCGTTCGAGACGGAGTACGTCAGTTGGAAGGTGCCGACGGTGGTGGGCGTGAAGTAATAGCGCCCCGCGGAAAACAACACCCCGAAGCCCGTCCAGTAGCCGCCGGCCGGCGTGGCCGCCAGCAACTGCGGCGCCGGGTTATTGGTGCACAGCACCGGCACGGGCGCGAGGGCAACGGCCGGCACCGGGTTCACCGTCACCACGCGGGCCAGGGTGGCGGCGCAGCTCCCGCCCGGGGCCCCCACGGTGTAGGCGAGGGCATTGGCGCCCAGGTTGGCTTTGGCGGGGTCGAAGGTGAAGCCCGCCGCCGCGGTGCCGCTCACCCCGGGCCCGCTCCAGGTGCCGCCGGCGGGGTCGGCCACCAGGGCCGCGGGCGCGGCGTTGGCACAAAACTGCGTTTGGGGCCCCACTTCGGTGATGCGCAGCACGCTCACCTGCCGGGTGGCGGTGCTGGGGCAGCCCGTGTCATAAGTGTAGGCAAGGGTGAAAGTGCCGTTGCCGGTGGCCTTGGGGTCGAACACGAAGCCCGTGGCCACGCTGCCGCTCACGCCGGGGCCCGCAAACACGCCGCCCGCCGGCGTGCCCACCAGCGGCACCGGCGCCGGGCCCGTGGGCGCGGTGGGGGCCCCCGTGCCGTAGGTAATGGCGGGCAGGCAGTACGCCGCCTGCGGCAGTGCGGCAAACGTGGCCGTGGGCGGCGGGCTCACCGTCACGCGCCGCGTCGAGCTGGTGGTGCAAGCGCCGGTGCTGGCCACGGTGTAGGTGAGCACGTGGGGCCCCGCGCCGGCCGCGGCGGGGTCAAAAACGAAGCCCGCCGCCGCGCTGCCGCGCACGCCGTCGCCGCTCCACACGCCGCCGCCGGGGCTGCCCACCAGGGCCACCGGGGCCCCGATGAGGCACACGCTCTGGTCGGCCCCGGCCTGGGCCACGTCGGGCTGGAAGTTGAGCACGAACGCCGCGTTGTTGCAGGTGCCGCGGCTGCCGTTGGCGGGCGAGTAGGTGTTCGCGCCCGGCGGAATGGGGAAGCCCGTGGTGGTGAAGCACGAGCAAACCGCCTGGTACACCACGCCCCGCGGGTCGAAGCGCGAGGTGCCGCCGTCCACGTGCTCGCCGATGCTGGCGGTGCTGGTGTTGCCGAAGTACGTGCCGTAGCCCAGGGCCGTGAGGCCGGCCGCGAACTGCGCCAGGTAGAAGTTGCTGCCGTTGGTGGTGCGCTGGGCGGCGTCGGCCGTCACGGGCAGGTTGTAGGTCGAGCCGCCCGCGTTGGCGCTCAGGTAGGCCGCCCCCGCCAGGTTGCTGGTGCCGCCCCAGCCGCACACAAACACCCGGTCGCAGCGGTCCACCAGAAAGGCGGTGGGCACGATGTCCACGCTGGCCCGGCCGCTGCCGAACACCGTGGCCAGCTGCGTCTGGGCCAGGTCGGCGCTCAGCTTGTGGACGAACTGCCGGCCGTTGGCGTTGCGGTACAGGCCGGCCGTGGTGGGGTAGGCCCCCAGCGTCTGGCCCAGCGTGTACACCCCGCCGTCGGAGCCGAGTTGCAGGAAATAGGCTTGGTCGTAGGCGCTGGTGCCCAGGTAGGTGGTGCGGCGCAAGGTGGTGCCGTCGGCGCTGATGCGGGCCGCGAAGCCGTCCACCCCGCCCAGGGCCCGGGCATTCAGGGCCCCCGCCGTGGCCGGCAGGTCGGGGCTGAGCGTGCCGCCGGCCACGTACACCTCGCCGGTGCCGGGCGCGATTTGCAGCGAATACGCCGCGTCGGAGGCGCTGCCGCCCAGGTAGCTGCCCCACAGCATGGCCGTCAGGCCCGCGTTCAGCTTGCACACCACGCCATCGGAAGTGCCGCCGCGGTAGGTGCTCTGGAAGCCGCGCGCCACCGGAAAGTTGCCCGACGACGTGCACGAGGCCACGTACACGTTGCCGGCCGCGTCCACCCCAATGTCGCCCCGGAACGAGTCGCCGTAGTTGTGGGCCAGCTGCACCACGCTGCTGAAGGGCTGGAGCGGCAGCAGGCCGTCGTTGCCGCTGCCGCCCAGGTAGGTGCTGCCCGCCAAGGCCGCGCCGTCGGCACTGAAGCGGCTGATCACCAAGTCGGAGCCCGGAATTTCGAAGTCCTGGCCGTCGCCAAACGGGTCGGCCACGGTGCCGCCCCCGAAGGTGCGTTGCAGGGCCCCCGCCGTGGTGGGGAAGTCGGCCGAGGCCGTGGTGCCCAGCACCAGCAGCTCGCCGCGGCCGTTCACCACCAGGCTGTGCGGGTAGTCGGCGCGGGTGCCGCCCAGGTAGGTGGCCCACACCCGCGCCGCGGCGCCGTTGGCCGCCACGTTGTACTTGATCAGGGCCATGTCAATCACGCCCCCAAAGGTGGTTTTGTAGGCCCCCACCGTGGCCGGGTAGCCGGGCCCGAAGGCAATGCCGCCCGAGTACAAATTGCCCTGCGCGTCGTAGGTCGCCGTGAAGCCCCAGTTGTTGGCCAGCGAGCCGGTGTAGGTGGCAAACACCACCACCGGGTCGATGGTCAGGGGCCGGGCGTGGTCGTAGGGCCCCAGGGCGAAGCGCACCACCGCGCCGCTCAGCGCGTAGCGGCAGGCCACGGGCTGGCGCTGGCCCTGGGCATCGGTTTGCCAGGCCTGGGGGGCCAGTTCCTCCAGGGTGCCGGCGCTGGTTTGCACCTGCAGGCGGCCGTCGGCGGCCAGGCGCACGGCGTCGGCCCCGGCGTGGCGCAGGCCAATGGCGGCCGCGTCGGCCCCGGCGGCCACTTCAAAATCGTACTCCAGCCGCTGCTGGGCGTTTTCGTAGAGGCGCGCGTCCACGCCCGGCCACAGCCCGGCGTAGTGCAATTGGCGGTAGCTGCGCACGCCCCGGGCCCAGTGCGCCGCGTCGGCCCCCAGGAAGTAGTTGCGCCGCTCGGCGGTGGCTTCTTCGGGGGTGATGCGGGCCGGCGCCGCGCCCGCAAAGCGCAGGTCCAGGGCGTGGGCGCGTACGGGCGCCTCGGCGGCCGGGTGGGCGCGGTGGCCGGGCAGGTCCACGTCGCTGAACAGGGCAAACCGCAGGCCGTCGGCTTCGGCAAACAGGCGGCCCCCGGGCACGGCCGCCGCGTAGCGCACGGGCGCGGCCCACTGGCCCTTGTTTTCAATGAACTCGAGGGTGGGCGCGGGCGCCGCGCTGGCGCGGCGGACGGGCGCGGCGTGGGCCAGGGGCCCCAGCAACGCCACGCCCAGGAGTGTAAAGAGTGTTTTCATCGGATAAGTATCGAGGACGGGGATAGCAGCCGATAAATATAGAAGGCCCCCGCACGCCCCGCCGGCCGCCGGCCCCAAAGCCCGGAAAATTGCTGTTTAACCCCTCAAAAAGCCTGTTAATCTGGCCGCTGGCCCGGGTGGTAGCTGGCAATAGTACAGTCTTCGGATCGGTCTATCCGTGCCGCCCAGCTGCGCCTGGCCGCGCGTTGGGGCCCCTGGGCAAGGCCAAGTACGGCTTAGCGGCGCACCGTGCCAGGCGGCGCCGGCGCGCGGCTGGGCGCCGCCCCGCCGGCTCCTGGGTTCCCAACGACGCACTTGCGGCACCAACCCAGAGCAGGAGCAAATTAATTTTTGATGAAAATATTATTTGGAACAATTCCACATAAAAGCCTATTTTTGCCGAAATGTTGAATTATTCTAAATAAGCTGATGCGTCAAGTTTTACTGCTCACGGTTGCCGCTGTTGCCCTTTTGCCCGCCTTGGGGCACGCCCAACAGGCCCCAGCGGGCCCCGCCGACAGCCGCGCGCACCAGCGGCCGGGCACCATCAAGGGCGTCGTCCGCACCAGCGACGGCAAACCGGCGGCCTTCGTGAGCGTGGGCATCCCCAAATCGGGCAAGGGCGCCAACACGGCGGAGGACGGCTCGTTCCAGATTACGGGCGTCGAGCCGGGGCCCCACGTGCTGCAAGTGTCGTTCGTGGGCTTGCAGCCGCAGCAGCAGACGGTAACGGTGGAAGCGGGCCAGGCGACCACGGCCGACTTTGCGCTGACCGAAAACGCGGCGCAGCTCAAGGAAGTGGTCGTGACGGGCACCACCATCGTCAACCGCCCGGCCTCGGCCAGCAAGGCCGGCCTCGCGCCCCTCGACCTGCCCCAGAGCATCGGGGTGGTGACGAGCACCGTGATTGCCGACCAGCAGGTGAACCGCCTCGGCGACGTGCTCAAGAACGTGAGCGGCGTGTCGCTCACGCAGCAGCGCGGCGGGGTGGCCGAAACGTTTTCGGCGCGGGGCTACAGCATCGGCGTGGCCGGGGCGGGCGGCAGCATTTTCAAGAACGGGCTGGTGTCCAACACCCAGGGCTTCCCCGACGCCAGCACGCTGGAGTCGATTGAGGTGCTGAAGGGCAGCGCGGCGCTGCTCTACGGCAACGTGTCGGGCGGCCTGATCATCAACATGGTGACCAAGAAGCCGCGCTACGACTGGGGCGGCTCGGTGGAGATGCGCGCCGGCAGCTACGGCTTCTACAAGCCCATCGTGGACGTGTACGGGCCCCTGAGCAAAAACCTGGCGTTCCGGGTGGTGGGCACCTACGAAAACGGCAAGAGCTACCGCGACGTGGTGCGCTCGGAGCGCCTGTACGTCAACCCGTCGCTGCTGTACAAGCTGGGCGAAAAAACCGACCTGCTGGTGCAGGGCGACTACCTAAAATCGAACGTGACGCCCGACGCGGGCATTGGGATTTTGAACGCCAACCGCGACGCCGAGTTCACGCCCGGCGCCGACCGCGCGCGCTTCATCAACGCGGTGTGGGCCTACAACAAAACCGAGCAGTACTCGGGCTCGGCGGTGCTGAACCACCGCTTTTCGGACGCGTGGCGCCTGAACGCCATCGCCGGCCTCCAGGACACCCGCGTGAACGGCTTCGGCGTGGGCGTGCCGATGAACATCCTGGCCAACGGCGACTTTGCGCGCACGCTGAGCGCCGTGCAAAGCGGCGAGCGCGACTACAACGCCCAACTGAACCTGAACGGCAAGTTCGACACCGGCTTCCTGCGCCACCAGTTGCTGGTGGGCGGCGACGCCCTGCGCATCAAGAGCGAAACCGGCGGCGCCTTCGCCTACCGCAGCGCCAACGGCAGCACCAGCGGCGCCTACGACGTCATCAACATCCTCGACCGCGCCAAGTACGGGGAGCGCACCGACCGGCCCGACTTCGCGCTGGGCACGCTCACCACGGCGCCTTCGTACCGCTTCGGGGCCTACGCGCAGGATTTGGTGACCATCGTGCCCAAGCTCAAGGTGCTGGCCGGGGTGCGCTACTCGTACCAGAACGTGCGCCAAACCACCATCCGCAACGAGGTGACCGGCGCGGAAACGCGCGGCACCAACCCCGACAAGTCGGACAAGGCGTTCTCGCCGAAGGGGGCCCTGATTTACCAGCCGCTGGCCAACGTGTCGGTGTACGCCAGCTACACCAACAACTTCGTGGCCAACACCGGCCTGCTTGACACCAACCTGGAGCCGCTCAAGCCCTCCATCGTGAACCAGTACGAGGCCGGCGTGAAGAGCGAGTTGTTCGACACCAAAATCTTTACCAACCTGAGCGTGTACCGCTACCGCAACGGCAACTTCGCCCAAACGGCCCTCACCACCGCCGACGGCCGCCCCAACACCAACGCCAGCGTGCGCGAGCTGACCGGCGAAACCACCAGCGACGGCGTGGACCTCGACCTGAACGGCAACTTCTCGAAGGGCTTCTACTTCAACGTGGGCTACGGCTACAACTACCACCGCTACACCAACACCTCGGGCCGCACCGGCGCGCAGGTGGAAGGCGAGCGCCTCATCAACAACCCCGCCCACACGGCCAACGCCTCCATTTTTTACACCTTCGACCAGCCCGGCCTGCGGGGCCTCAAGCTGGGGGCCTCGGCCTTCTACACCGGCCAGCGCCTGGGCGGCCTCAACAACACGGTGGGCCAAACCCCGGCCTACAACCGCACCATTCCGCTGGGCGGCTTCACCACCGTCGACCTGTCGGCGGGCTACAGCTACGGCCACTTCTCGCTGCTGGCCAAGCTCGCCAACGTCGGCAACACGCTCAACTACGTGGTGCACGACCGCTACAGCATCAACCCCATTCCGCCCCGCCAGTTCCTGGCCACGGTGGGCTACCACTTCTAGGCCGGCAAATGCCGGCGCTCGGTCGCTACATTCCCCCTGTTAGTCCTTACTCATTTGACCCACCGGCCCGGCCGGTGGGTTATTTGCTGAAAATCTATTTCTTATGAAAGTGTTTTTCCGCCGCATTCACTTGTACCTGGGGCTGGCTTCGGGGCTTTTCCTGGTGGTGGTGTGCCTCACGGGCTCCCTGCTGGTTTTCGAGCAGGAGCTGGAGCACCTCTGGCACCCGGCGCGCTACTTCGTGGCGCCGGCCGGGGGCCCCCGCTTGTCGCTGGCGCAGCTCGCCGCCGCCGTGCGCGCCGCCAAGCCCAAGGCCAACGTCAGCAGCTTCAAAATCTACGCCGACCCCGCCCGCACCGTGGAAGTAAACCTGGCCGGCAGCGGCGGCAAGGGCGGCGCCGGTGGCAAACGAGACGGCCGCGACGGGGGCGGCCGCGGCCCGGAGCAGCGCAGCGAAGGCCGCAACGAAAGCCGCGGCGAAGAACGCGGCCAAAGCGCGCCGGGGCCCCGCGGTGAAGGCGAAGGCCGGAACATAATGGCCGACGAGGGGCCCCACGGTGGGCAAGGCGAAGGCCGGGCCGAAAACCGCAACGCCGGCGAGGCCCGGGGCCCCATGGGTGGGGGCCCCGCGGGGCCCGGGGGCCCGGGCGGCCGCGGCGGCAAGGGCCGCGACAACGGCCCGCGCCTCTTCGTGAACCCCTACACCGGGGCCATCACGGGCGAGGTGAAGCCCCAGGATTCGTTCTTCCACTTCATCGAGCAGATTCACCGGGGGTTGGTGGCGGGCCGGGTGGGCAAGCTCGTGATGGGCATCAACTCCATCATTTTCCTCTTCATCCTGGGCACGGGCCTCGTGCTGTGGTGGCCGGCCGCGCGCCAGGCCCTCGCCGCGCGCCTGACGGTGAAGTGGGGCAGCAGCTGGAAGCGCCGCAACCACGACTTCCACCTCGTGCTGGGCTTCTACACCTCGCTGTTTCTGTTCGTTATGGCCCTCACGGGCGTGGGCATGTCGTTCGATTGGGTGGGCAACGCCATCAACACGCTCACGCACTCGCCCCGGCAGCGCCCCGAGCCGCCCACTTCCACCGTGCCGGCCGCCACGGGCCAGGAGTTCGGGGCCGACGCGGCCCTGGCGGCGGCGCGCCAGCGGGCCCCGGGGGCCGAAACCTACGCCGTGCAGCTGCCCAAAGAAGCCACCGGCAGCCTCCAGGTCAGCGTTCTGCGCCCCGGGGCCCCCACCGAGCGGGCCACCGACGACGTGTACTTCGACCGGTACTCGGGCCAGGTGCTGCGCCAAACCACCTACGCCCAGCAGCCGCTGGGGCAGCGTATCCGGGGCCTGTTCAAGCCCGTGCACACGGGGGCCATTTTCGGCTGGTCGACCAAGGTGCTGGCCTTCGTGGTGGTGCTGCTGGGGGCCACGTTCCCCGTCACCGGCACCATTTTGTGGCTGAACCGCACGCGCAAATCCAAGAAAAAAGGCCCGCCCCGCGGGCTGGCTGTAGAGTTGGGATAGGGGCCTCAGCGCTTAAAAGCTGTTTGCGTTAAATAAACGGTCATGCTGAGCGCAGTGAAGCATCTCTACCACGGCAGTAAACATAATTACTTGCGCGCTAGAGATGCTTCACTGCGCTCAGCATGACCGTTCCCGTTTAGTCGAATCGCTTTAGGCAGCCTTGAAACCGGGCCCGCTTCGGCCCCGGCTGCCCGCACCTACGGCCGATGGTCCAGGTAATCCGGCGGGAACAGTTCCTGGCCGTACTGTTGGGCAACGGCTTGCAGCCGCTCCAGTTCTGCCGGCGAGGGGGCAGCGGGCGGTAAGAAGGTGCCCGCCGCCACGGGCTGGCCGATTTCCTCGAAAAACTTATCCAAGCCGGCGGGCACCACCACGCACAGCAGGTGGGCCACGGCGTCCGACTCGTTCTTGAAGCTGTGCACGGCCCCGCCCCGGGGAATGTCCACGAACGCCCCGGCCCGGGCCGTGTACGCCTGGGTTTCGGAGCGCACCACCACCTCGCCCGCCACCACGTAAAACGCCTCCTGAATTTCGGCGTGCGCGTGGGGCCCCGGCCCGCCCTGCGGCGGCACCAGCATGTCGATGATGGCGTAGGCACCGCCGGTTTGCGCGCCAGAGGCCAGCACGCGGTAGGTGTCACCGACGACCGACACGCTGGGGCTGGCCTGGGGGTCGAGGGTTCGGATGGCAGTGGGGCGCATGGCGTAAAATATTGGCGGTAAAATAGTTACGAAATATTTTTAGTTGTTAAAAAGGTCATGCTGAGCGCAGCCGAAGCATCTCTCCCGCGGCAGTAATCATTATTTACTGCCGCGGGAGAGATGCTTCGGCTGCGCTCAGCATGACGGACTAAAATATTTTTTGGGTAATTCGAGATAGCTCGATTAGGCCCCTACCGCACCACCTGCACCCAGCCTTTCACCTGGCGGTCGTCGGCGTCGCGCAGCAGGTAGTAGTAGAGGCCGGCGGGCAGGCCCTCGGCCGCCCAGTTGTTGTGGTAGTCGGCGGTGGTGTACACCTCCTGGCCCCAGCGTGAAAACACCTTTAGGCTGGCCGGGCGGCAACTGAAGCGCGGCTGGAAGGTGTCGTTGAGCGAGTCGCCGTTGGCGGTGAGGACGTTGGGCACGAACACGTCGCCCACCTCCAGCGGGGCAAACTGCGTGATGACCTCGCAGCCCGCGTAGCGCGCCGTGAGCTTGATGCGGTAGGTGCCGGCCTGCGCGTAGCGGTGCGTGGGCGCGGCCTCGGTGCTGACGGGGCTGCCGTCGCCGAAATCCCAGCTGTAGGTGCCGCCGGGCAGCAGCGGCGCCATCGGGCAGTCGAAGGGCGCGAGGCCGGCGTACTGGGGCGCGGCGGCGCACACGGGCAAGTTCAGGGGCACGTCGCTGAGGTTGCTGGGGGCCAGCACGATGCGGCGGGTGGCCGTGGCCTGGCACACGCCCTGCGCCACGGTGTAGGTGAGCACGAACGAGCCGCCCCGGTTCTGGGTGTTGGGCGGGGTGAAGAGGCCGCTGGCGCTCACGCCCGGGCCGCTCCAGGTGCCGCCGGCCGGGTTGCCGCGCAGCTGGAAGGGCCGCAGCTGGTCGGCGCACAGCGTGGTGTCGGGGCTGGCCAAGGCTTGCAGCGCGCTGCTCACCACCACCTGCTGGGTGGCCGCGCCGCAGGCCAGCGAGTCGGCCACGGTGTAGGTGAGGGTGTGGGTGCCCGCGCCCGCCGCCTGGGGCGAAAACACGTTGCCCGCGACGCCCGGCCCGCTGAAGGTGCCGCCGGCCGGGGCCCCCACCAGCGTCACGGCCGGGCTGCTCACGCACCGGGGCCCCACCGGGGCGAAGTCCGGCACGGTGGCCGGCGCCACTTGGTAGCGCACCCGCAGCGTGGCCTGGCAGATGCCGCTCGTGGCCACCGTATACGTCAGCACGAAGGCCCCCGCGCCCGCCACGCTGGGCGCAAACTCGTAGCCTCCGGCGGCGGCGCGCCGCACGCCGGGCCCGCTCCACACGCCGCCGGCCGGGGCCCCGCCCAGCGGCACCGGGGCGGCGCTGGCGCACAGCGCGCGCCGGGGCCCCGCGTCGGCCGTAATGGCCTGAAAGTCCATCTTGAAGGCCGCGTTGTTGCAGTTGGTGCTGCCGTTGCGGTTGGTGTAGCTGTTGGCCCCCGGCGGCACCGGGAAGCCCGAGGTGCCGCCGCAGCCGCCGCACACGGCCTGGTACACGATGCCGCGCTTGTCGAAGCGCGAGGTGCCGCCGTCCACGTGCTCGCCCCGGCCCCCCAGCTCGCCGAAGTACGTGGCGTAGTCGAGCCCCGTGAGGCCGGGCAGGAACTCGGCCAGGTAAAAATCGGCGCCGTCGGTGGTTTTTTGCATCGCGTCGGCCGTCACGGGCAGGCCCCGCACGCTGCCGCCCAGAAACGGCGATTCGTTCACGCTGCCGCCCCAGCCGCTCACGTACACCCGTTCGCAGTCGTCGACGAGGAACGCGGTGGGCACCAGGTTGGGCCCCGCCGCGGTGCCGAACACGGTGCTGTACAGGCTGGTGGTGAGGTCGGGGTTGAGCTTTTGGATGTACTGCGTGCCGCCCGCGTTGGTGTACCGGCCCGCCGTAACCGGGAACGTGCCGTCCAGGGTTTGGCCCAGCAAGTAGGCGTTGCCGGCCGCGTCGAGCTGCAAAAACTGCGCTTGGTCGTAGCCGGCGGTGCCCACGTAGGTGGCCCGCTCCAGGGCGCGGCCGTCGGCGCTGATGCGGGCCGCGAACCCGTCGACGCCGCCCGGCCGCGTGGCGCGGTAGGCCCCGGCGGTGGCCGGGAAGTTGGGGCTGGTGGTGCCGCCGCTCACGTACACGCGGCCCTGGGCGTCGCGCTGCACCGAGTAGGCGGCGTCGGCCCCGCTGCCGCCCAGCAGGTTGGCCCACGCCACGGCGCCCAGGTCGGGCAGCAGCCTGCACACCACGGCGTCGGTGGCCCCGCCCTGGAACGTGCCGTTGAAGCCCGTGCCCAGCCCCGGGAAGTTGGCCGAGCTGGTGTTGGAGGCCACGAACACGTTGCCCGCGCCGTCGAGCAGCACGTCGCCCCGAAACGCGTCGCCGTAGTTGGCCGTGAGGCGCTGGCTGGCCGCGGTGGCAAAATTGGTGCTTTGCACCCCGTCGTTGGCGCTGCCGCCCAGGTACGTGCCGGCCAGCAGCGCGGTGCCGTCGGCGCTGAGGCGGGCCACGAACAAGTCGGCCCCGTTGGGCATCACGTACGGCGCGATGCCGTCGCCGAGCGGGTCGATGAAGCTGCCCCCGCCAAACTTGCGGCTCAGGGCCCCGGCCGTGGTCGGAAAGTCGGCCGACGAGGTCGAGCCCAGCACCACCAGCTCGCCCAGGGCGTTGGTTACCAAGCTGTGCGGAAAATCGGTGCTGCTGCCGCCCAGGTAGGTGGCCCACACCCGCGCCCCCGTGCCGCTCACCTGGGTGTTGTACTTGATGAGGGCCACGTCGCAGAGCCCGCCAAACGCGGTTTGGAACGCCCCGCGCGTGACCGGATAGCCGGGCCCGAAGGCAATGCCGCCCGAGTACAGGTTGCCCTGCGCGTCGTAGGTGGCCGTGAAGCCCCAGTTGTCCACCGTTGAGCCCGTGAACGACGAGAACACCACCGTGGGGTCAATGGTCAGGGCCCGGGCGTGGTCGTAGGGCCCCAGGGCGAAGCGCACCGTGTTGCCGCTCAGCGCGTAGCGGCAGGCCACGGGCTGGCGCCGGCCTTGGGCGTCGGTTTGCCAGGCCTGGGGGGCCCGCTCTGTGACGGTGCCTACGGCGGTGGCGACGGCCAGGTGGCCGGTGGCCGCGTCCAGGGCCACGGGCGCGCCCTCGTAGCGCAGGGCCACGCGGGCGGCGTCGGCGCCGGGGGCCAGGGCGAAGTCGTACTCCAGGCGCTGGTCCGCGTTTTCGTACACGGTGGCGTCGATGCCCGGCCATAGCCCGGCGTAGCGCACCCGCCGGAAGCTGCCCACGCCGTGGGCCCAGCGGCGCGGGTCGCTGCCCTGCAAGTAGTTGCGCACCTCGCCGGTGGGCGTTTCGGCTGCCGCCCGGGCCTGGCGCCGGGCCCCCTCGAAGTGCACAGTGTAGGCGTGGGCGGCCACCTGCCCGGCCGGGGCCGCCGGGGCATTCCGGGCCACCGCGCCTTTCTCAGCGGCCACCGGGGCATCGCCGTGGGGGCGCAGCGCGGCGGGGTCCACGAACAGGTAGGTGAGGGCCGCGTCTTCCACGAACAGGCGGCCGCCGGGCAGCGGCGCGGCGTAGCGGGCGCGGGCGTCCCACTGGCCCTTGTTTTCAATAAACTCCAGGCTGGTGGCCGCCGGGGCCGCCGCCCGGGGCCCCCGCATCGGGCGCGGGGCGGCCGCGGCGGCCCCGGGATTGGCCGCCCCGCCGGCCAACCAAGCGGCCCATAAAAACAGCCCCAGCCCACGCGTCGAGAAAAAGTGTTTCATAGCAATAAATTGGGCTTCAATATAAGGCTGCCGCGCCAGACCCCGGGCCGGGCCGCGGTCCGGTGGGCAGCGCCCGGAAGTACCTTTGCGGCTCATCAGAGCCTGGGTAGTGCGCCGTTCGTTTGCTTTCAAAGTTACCCTGCTGGCGTTGGCTTGGCTGGTGCTGGCCATTGCCTGCGAGCGGGTGCCGGCCGGCACCTGGTGGCCGGCCGTGTTTGGGGCCCTCACGGTGCCCGGCGCGCTGCTGCTGGCGGCGGCGCTGGCCCTGTACTGGCTGCGGTGCAACTGGCGCGTGGCCCTGCTGCCGGCCGCGGCGCTGGCCCTGTGCTGGCCCCACGTGCAGCGCGGGCTGGCGCTGCACTGGGCAGGTGCGGCGGCCGATTTCAACCAGGATACGGCCACCAACCAGGGCCCCAGCCCAACGTTTCTGCCCGGCGGCGAGGTACCCGGGGCCCTGCGGCTGCTCTCGGCCAACGTGCGCATTTTCAACGTGTACGCCGGGCTGCGCGACCCGGATTTTACTTCTTCCAAAGCCTTTATTACTTGGCTGGCCGCGAGCCCCGCCGACGTGCTTTGCCTTCAGGAGTTTTACAACGAGCCCCGCGGCTCGCGCGAAAACGGGCAAGTATTCCGCAGCGCCGAGCGCCTGGGGGCGGGCAGCGGGCGGCACGCCTTTGTCAGCACGAGCCTCACCAACCGCATCGGGGCCGCGTTTGGGCTGGCCATTTTTTCGCGCTTCCCCATCGTGCGGCGCGGCGTCGTTCCGTTCGGCAAGCTCAGCCAGAACCACGCCATGTGGGCCGACCTGGCCCGGCCCGGGGGCCCCGGCCGGCCGCGCGCCGACACCGTCCGCGTGTTCAACCTGCACTTGCAAAGCATGAGCCTGGCCGAGGGCGACATCGTGGCCGCCTCCACCACCCAGGCCGGCCTGCGCGACAAGGCCCCCAACTTGCTGCGCCGCTTCCGCAACGGGGCCGTGGCCCGCGCCTGGCAAACCGACACCGTGCTGGCCCGCGTGCGCCGCTCGCCCTACCCGGTGCTGCTGGCCGGCGACTTCAACGACCTGCCCTACTCGTACACTTACGACCAGTTCGCCGGGGCCCTCACCAACGCCTGGGCCGCTGCGGGCCTCGGCCTGGGCGCCACCTACCACGGCCGCCTGCCCGGCCTGCGCATCGACCAGCAGTTTGCCTCGGCGCAGTGGCGGGTGCTGGGCTGCCGGGTGCACCGCGAGATTTTGTGGAGCGACCATTTTCCGGTGGAAGCCCTGTACCGGCTGGGCCCAAAGTAGGGCCCTGGGCGCTTGCCGGGGCCCCCGCCCGCCGCGCGGCCCGGAGCGCGCAAAATGCCGAACTTTGCGCCGCCCGCTGCCCGAGCGAAACGATATGCCCCCGGGGCCGGTTGCCCGCTTTCTGACTTTCTGATTTTCATGTCGCTGACCCTTTATAATACGCTTACCCGCGCCAAGGCGCCGTTCGTGCCCGTTCAGCCGCCCGTGGTGGGCGTGTACTTGTGCGGGCCCACCGTGTACAGCGAGGCCCACCTGGGCAACGCCCGGGGCCCCGTGGTGTTCGACGTGCTGACGCGCTACCTGCGCTACCTCGGCCACACGGTGCGCTACGTGCGCAACATCACCGACGTGGGCCACCTCGAAAGCGACGCCGACACCGGCGAGGACAAGCTCGAAAAAGCCGCCCGCGCCCAGCGCCTCGAGCCCATGCAGGTGGCCCAGCACTTCGCCAACCGCTACCGCGCCCACATGGCCCAGCTCGGCTGCTTGCCCCCCGACATCGAGCCCCAGGCCAGCGGCCACATCACCGAGCAAATCGGGATGGTGGAGGAAATCATCGCCAACGGCCTGGCCTACGAGGTGAACGGCTCGGTGTACTTCGACGTGCCCAAGTACGACGCGCACCACCGCTACGGCAAGCTCTCGAACCGCAGCATCGAGGACCAGCTCGCCGGCACCCGCGACGCGCTGGCCGGCCAGGACGAGAAGCGCAGCCCGCTCGACTTTGCCCTTTGGAAGAAGGCTTCGCCCGAGCACATCATGCGCTGGCCCTCGCCCTGGGGCGACGGCTTTCCCGGCTGGCACCTGGAGTGCTCGGCCATGAGCCGCAAGTACTTGGGCGCCGAGTTCGACATCCACGGCGGCGGCCTGGACCTCATGTTTCCGCACCACGAGTGCGAGATTGCCCAGAGCCAGGGCAGCCACAGCCACACCGACGAGGCCCGCGTGTGGATGCACAACAACATGATCACCGTGGGCGGCGCCAAGATGAGCAAGTCGACGGGCAACTTCATCACCCTCACCAACTTGTTCGCCGGGCCCACCGGCGGCCTCACCCAGGCGTACTCGCCCATGGTGGTGCGCTTCTTCCTGCTGCAAGCCCACTACCGCTCGCCCGTGGACGTGAGCGACGACGCCCTGCAAGCCGCCCGCAAAGGCTACCGCAAGCTGATGAACGGCCTGCGCCTGCTGCCTAAGCTGGAAGCCCCGGCCGCCGCCGCGGGGGCCCCGGCCGACACCGCCGCCGGCGACGCCGAGCTGGCCAAGCTCGCCGCCGACCTGTGGGTGGGGCTGGACGACGACCTGAACACGGCCCGCAGCATCGCGGCGCTGTTCAACCTGCTGCGTAAGTTCAACGCGCTGGCCACCACGCCCGCCGCCCGCGCCGCCGTGAGCGACGAGGCCGTGGCCGCCGCCGCCACGGCCTACCGGGCCCTGGTGACCGACGTGCTGGGCCTGCGCGACGAGCCCCGCGCCAACGCCGAGGAGCTGCTGGCCCTCACGCTGGGCTTTTATTCCGAAGCCAAGGCCGACAAGGCCTACGACAAGGTGGACGTCATCCGCGCCGCCCTCAAAGACCAGGGCATCGTCATCAAAGACACCAAGGCCGGCGTGGAGTGGGCCTACAGCGAGGACTAGGGCCCCGGCGCGGCTTGATAATATATATACCAAAAGACGGTCATGCTGAGCGCAGCCGAAGCATCTCTACTGCTGAACTAATCAAGATTACTGCTGCGGGAGAGATGCTTCGGCTGCGCTCAGCATGACGGCTTTCTTGCTTCGTACGACTTGACTTGACCCAAAACAACCCCATGCGTTCCCTTCGCCTTCCCCTGGCCGCTTTGGCGGGCCTGCTGCTCCTCACCGCTTGCCCCAGCAAAACCCCCGACGCCGGCACCGACGCCGCGGCCCCCGAGGCCGCGCTGCCCAAGGCGCCGGCCTTCAACGCCGATTCGGCCTACGCCTTCACGGCCAAGCAGGTGGCGTTTGGGCCCCGGGTGCCCAACTCGAAGGCCCACATCGCCTGCGGCGACTGGCTGGTGGCCAAGCTCAAAAGCTACAAGCTGAAGGTGTTGCAGCAACCGTTCGACGCCATGACGTTCGACGGCACCAACATCCACGCCCGCAACATCATCGCCCAGTACCAGCCGCAGGCCGCGCGCCGGGTGGCCGTCTTCGGCCACTGGGACACGCGCCCGTTTGCCGACGCCGACAAGGTGCGCAAGAACGCGCCCATGGACGGCGCCTCCGACGGGGCCAGCGCCGTGGCCGTGGCCCTGGAAATGGCCCGCGTGCTCAGCCAGCAGTCCGACAGCCTGGCCCCCGCCGTGGGCGTCGATTTCATCTTCTTCGACGCCGAAGACTGGGGCTACGAAACCACCACCCAGGCCAACCTGAAGGACCAGCTGGAGGAAAGCGCCACCACGTCGTCGTGGTGCCTGGGCTCGCAGTACTGGGCCGCGCACCTGCTGCCCGCCGGCTACAAGGCCGAGTACGGCGTGCTGCTCGACATGGTGGGCGCCAAGGGCGGCACCTTCACCCGCGAGGGCACCTCGCGCGAAAACGCCCTGGGGCCCCTGAACAAAATCTGGAACACCGCCGCCCGCCTCGGCTACTCCGATTTCTTCCGCTACCAGGACACCGGCGCCATCACCGACGACCACGTGTTTGCCAACAAAGCCGGCGTGCCCACCATCGACATCTACCACTACAACAACAGCGTCGACATCTTCCCCGCCTACCACCACGCCACCGCCGACAACATGGCCATCATCGACCGCAAAACCCTGAAAGCCGTGGGCCAAACGATGCTGCAAACGCTGTACGTAAACTAATTAGCCGTTGTCTGTTATCCAAAAAAGCCCCGCCAACGCGGGGCTTTTTTTGTGGCTCACCCATCTCACAGGCGCCTCACAGTCCGCCTCACCGGCCGTCATGCTGAGCTTGTCGAAGCATCTCTCCCGCAGCAGTAATCTTGATTAGTTCAGCAGTAGAGATGCTTCGACCCCGCTGCGCTGCGCGCTGCATGACGGCCGGTGACGGCCGCTACACGGCGGCGCTACGGCGCGGGGTACATCAGCGCCAGCTCAAGCATACGTCAGCCGGGCCCCGGCGGCGTTTACCGTCAGGGTTGCTGTGCGGCCCACCACCAGGGCCCGGTTGTCGGCCTCGTGGCCCACGGCGAAGCCGTAGCCGACGGGAAAATTGTACAGTTGGGCGTAGTTGTCGATGATTTCCAGGGCCGAGTGGCCGAAGGGCACGGCGTTGTCGTGCATCTGCGAGAAGTGGCCCACCACCAGGCCAGCCAGGCCCGCCAGCTGCCCGCTGCGGTGCAAGTGCAGCAGCATCCGGTCGATGTGGTAGAGGTACTCGTCGAGGTCCTCGATGAACAGGAGGCGGCCCGCAAAACTGGCCTGCGAGCCCGTGCCGGTGAGCGTGTGCAGCAGGCTCAGGTTGCCGCCCACCAGGGCCCCGGTGGCCACGCCGGGCCGGTTGAGTGGGTGCGCCGGGGCCCCCAGGCCGGCGTCGGGCGCGCCAAACAAGGCGCGGCGCAGGCTCTCCAGCGCCGCCTCGCCGCCGGGCTGCCGGAACAGCACCGGCACCGGGCTGTGCAGGCTGGCAAAGCCGCGGCGCAGCAAGTGGCAGTTGAGCACCGTGACGTCGGAGAAGCCGGCCACCCACTTCGGGTGCTGCGCAAAATGCTCGAAATCAAGCCCGTCCGCGATGCGGGCGGTGCCGTAGCCACCGCGGGCGCAGAAGATGGCGCGGATGTCCGGGTCGTCGAGCTGTTGCTGGAAGTCGCGCCGCCGCAGGTCGTCGTCGCCGGCAAATTGGTGGTGTTCGGCCCCGATGCTCGCGCCCAGCACCACGGCCAGGCCCCAGCCGGCGAGGGTTTCGAGGGCCCCGGCCAAGTCGGCGGGCGGCACTTTGCGGGCGGGCGCCACGATGGCCACGCGCTGGCCGGCTTGCAGCGGCGGCGGGAAAACAATGGGCATGGCTAAACCTGGAGAAATGGGCCCGCAAAATAACGGCGGCCCGCGCCCCGCCCGCGGCAACCCCGCCCGCCGGGGCCCCGTTTGCCCCAGGCACCCTGCCCATTTTGCCATGAAAATCCTGCCTTCCCTCGCCGCCGGCCTCGCCGGGGCCCTGGCCCTCACCGCCCTGCACGAAACCGTGCGCCGTCTGCGCCCCCGCGACGCGCCCCGCATGGACCTGCTCGGCGAGCGGGCCCTGCGCCAGCTGCTGGCCAAGGCCGGCGCCGACCAGCCCGACGACCAGGAAGCCTACTTGCTTACCATGGCCGGCGACGTGGTGAGCAATGCCCTCTACTACAGCCTGGTGGGCAGCGGCAAGCACACCGGGCGCCGCGGCCTGCTGCTGGGCGTGGCCGCCGGCGTGGGCGGCGTGGTGCTGCCGGGGCCCCTGGGCCTGGGCGCCGCGCCCAGCGCCCGCACCCCTCAAACCCAGGCCATGACCGTGGCGTGGTACACCGTGGGCGGCGTGGTGGCCGGCGCCGTGGCCCGGGCGTTGCGCCGGCGGCGCTAGGTTCGGGCCGGTGCCGCAGCCGGTATTTGCCCGCTGTGTGCCACCTTGCCGCTGCGGCCGCCAACGTGCAGCGCAACAGGATGTTAATCTCATTTATTTACGCTTTTTTCTTCCGATAATGAAAACAACCT
The DNA here is from genome assembly GCA_050954665.1 of Janthinobacterium lividum. Lineage (GTDB taxonomy): Bacteria > Bacteroidota > Bacteroidia > Cytophagales > Hymenobacteraceae > Hymenobacter. The sequence goes on along the minus strand of JBPBPC010000036.1, from coordinate 262,573 downwards.
TACTCTTGCTGGCGCTGTGGCTCTTAGCCGCTGGGGCCCCCGCCGCCGCCCAAATCGACACCACCCGCGCCCGCTACTACCAGCCCGTGTTTGCCAGCGTGGACGTGACGCGCGACGTGGCCTACGGCGCGGCCCCCAACTACCTCGGCACGGCCCAGGCCCTGCTGATGGACATTTACCAGCCCGCCGGCGACACGGTGAAGCGCCGGCCACTCATCATTTTTGCCCACCAGGGCGGCTTTTTTCTGGGCACTAAAACCGACCCCTACATGGTGGCCGTGTGCACCCGGCTGGCGCGGCTGGGCTACGTCACGGCCAGCATGGAGTACCGCCTGGGCTTTGCGGCCACGGGCCTTGCGCAGCCCGCCGACACCACGGCGCTGGCCCAGGCCGCCATCCGCGGCATGCAGGACATGAAGGCCGCCGTGCGCTTCTTCCGCCAAGACGCGGCCACCGCCAAAACCTACCGCGTGCACGCGAGCTACATCGCCGTGGGTGGCTCGTCGGCCGGGGCCTTCATGGCGCTGGAAACCGGCTACTTAGACAAAGCCAGCGAAGTGCCGGCCTACGTGGGCCTGGCCGCGCTCGGTGGTGTGGACGGCCAGAGCGGCAACCCCGGCTACAGCGCCGCCGTGCTGGCCGTGCTCAACCTGAGCGGGGCCACCGAAAGCCCCAGCTACATCGAGGCCGGCAACGCACCGCTGTGCAGCGTGCACGGCACCGCCGACCGCACAGTGCCCTACTTCCAGGGCAAAATCGGCTCCATCATTCCGCCCAAGTACGTGTACGGCAGCGGCCGCCTCAACCCCCGCGCCACGGCCCTCGGCATCCCCAACACGCTGCGCACCCTGCGCAACGCCGGCCACATTCCGTTCGAAACCAACGCCGCCTACGCCGACACGGCGTTCTGGACGATGCGCGATTTCCTGCGGCCCCTGCTGCGGCAAGCGGGCACCGTGCTGGCCGCCCGCGCCACCGCAGCGGGCCCCCAGCCCCAGGCCTACCCCAACCCCGCGCAAGACGCGGTGCAGCTGAACATTCCCGCCGCCTGGCGCCAGCTCGGCGAAGCCCAGCTGCTCGACATGACCGGCCGCGTGGTGCGCCGCCTCGACCCCCGCACCGCCGATTTGCGCGTGGCGCGCGGGGCCCTCACGGCCGGCGTGTACTCGCTGAAATTTCCCGGCCAAGCTCCGCTGCGCATCGTGTTTGAATAAGTGATGGCGCAACTGCTCGGTTAAGGGCGGGCGTCCAAGACCCGCAGCAGTTCGTCGTGGCCGCCCGCTGACAAGGGCACGGCCTGGCCGCCCACGGTGGCTTGGTGCCGCGTGATTTTTTCGACGTGCGCCAGGGCCACCGCGTAGGATTTGTGCACCCGCAGGAACTGGCCGGCGGGCAGCCGGGCCAGGGCGGCGGCCAGCGCGAGGCGCGCCACGGTGCGCCGGCCCGGCTCGTGAAACGTGCAGTAGTTATCGGCCGCTTCGAGGTACAGCAGGCGCGCGGGGTCGATGCGGACCCAGGTGTAGCCGTCCTTCACAAACAAGCCGGGCGGGGCCCCCACCGCTGGGGGCCCCGCGCCGGCCGCGGCCAACTGCTGGCGGGCCCGGGTGCAGGCCTGCAAAAACCGCCCGAAGCCGATGGGCTTCAGCAAAAAGTCGGTGGCGGCCAATTCAAACCCCTGGACGGCGAACTGGGGATGAGCGGTGGTGAAGATGATTTTTGGCGCGCCCGCCGCGCGCTCGGCCACTTCCAGGCCCGACACGTCGGGCATTTCCACGTCGAGGAACAGCACGTCGGCGGGCGCGGAGTGCAGATACGCCAAGGCCTCGGTGGCGCTGGCGAACGTAGCCAGGGGCCCCAGAAACGGCACGTGGGCCGCGTGGGCCCGCAAAATGTCGAGTGCCAGCGGCTCGTCGTCCACGGCCACGCAGCGCAGGGAAGCAAGGGGCAGGGCGCTCATGCAGCGGGGCCGGGTGGTGGAGGCGAAATGCAGGGGGCACTTGCTGCACGGCCATCGGTGCCAGTTGGGGCCCCGGCGGCCAAATCAATGCGCAGCCGCACCGCGAAGTGGCCGTCCGCTTCGCCCACGTGCAGCGCGTGGCGGCGCGGGTAGAGCAGGGCCAGGCGCTGGCGGGCGTGGCGCAGGCCCGTGCCCGCCCCTGGCCGCAAGCTGCGGCCGGGCAGCACCCGGTTTTCGAGGGTGAAGGCGAGGTAGCCGTTTTCCACCCGCAGCGATAAATGCACGAAACAGTCTTGGTCGATGCTGATGCCGTAGGCAAAGGCGTTTTCGACGAAAGGCAGCAGTAGCAGCGGCGCAATAACGGCGGTTTGCCCGTCGTACTGGATGTCGGTGCGCAAGTCGATGTTGGGGCGCGGCGGCAGGCGCAGGCGTTGCAAGCGCAGGTAATCGTGCAGGAATTGCACCTCCTGGGCCACCGGCGCGGCCGCGTGCTGGGCCTCGCGCAGCGTGTAGCGCAGCAGGCCCGCCAGCTGCTCGATGCACTCGGCGGTGCGCGGGGCGTCTTCCGCCAGGGCCGTGCCGTAGAGCGTGTTCAGCGTGTTGAACAAAAAATGCGGGTTGAGCTGCGCCCGCAGCGCCGCCAGCTCGCTTTCGGAGTGTTCGGCCCGCGCTTCGGCCCGGCGCACGCGGCGGTGAAAGAAGTCGCGCACCACGGCGTAACCCGCGGCGTACACCGCCACAAACGCCGCCGGCCCCAGTGGAAACAAGGTCACCCCGAGCTTCCACCTGGCCACACCCATAAAAACCAGGCCCAAGCCGGCGGCCAGCGCGGTTACACTCAGCAGGAACGCGGGCAAGCTGCGCCGCCGGAACACAAAGTGGTGCGCAGCTTCCACCCCGAGTAACATCAGGGCCCAGGTGGCGGCTTCGTCGTAGCCAGTCAGAACTTGCCAATAGTGCGTCCACGTCCAGGCGTGCTCCCGGTACCAGCCCACGCCGGTGTCGCCCAGCGCCAGGGCGTTCCACACCACCAGCCAGTGCAGCAGCCACTGCTGCCAGAAACGGAGTCGAAAAATGCGAATAGGCTGGGGCTGCATGGAACTGGTTCTTAGGTAACAGCCTCAAAGCAGCGGCCTTCGCCCATCGCACGCAATTAAAAGGGGCAACGCGCCCGCCCGGTGGGGCCAACACGGCTTTCGGCAAGCCTTGGCTCCACGCCCGCGGGCCCCTGCGCCCGCGGCTACCCGCGGCTAAGCGGCCGCCGGGGCCCTACGCCGCCACGCCCAGTGCCTCCAGCAGCCGCTGTTTTTGGGCCTGAAAATCGGGGGCGGTGCGGCGGCGGGGGCGGGGCAAGTCCACGTGGAAGGTGTGGTGCACGCGGCCGGGGCGGCTGCGCAGCACCACCACGCGGTCGGCCAGCACGAGGGCTTCCTCCAAGTCGTGGGTTACGAGCACGAGCGTGGGGCGGTCGTCGGCCCAAATGGTGAGCAAGTGCTCTTGCAAGTCCATCTTCGTGAACGGGTCGAGGGCGCTGAACGGCTCGTCGAGCAGCAGCAGGCCCGGCCGCGCCACCAGGGCCCGCGCAATGGCCGCCCGCTGCGCCATGCCGCCCGAGAGCTGCCGCGGCCACGCGCCGGCGAAATCGGCCAGGCCCACCCGGGCCAGGGCCCCCGCGCTGCGCGCGGCGCGCTCGGGGGCGGGCAGGTGGGCAATGCCAAACTCCACGTTTTGGCGCACCGTGAGCCAGGGCAGCAGCCGCGGCTCCTGGAACAGGAAACCCACCGCTGGGTGGGGCCCCGCCACCGGGGCCCCGTCAATCAGCACGCGGCCGGTGCCGGGCGCCTCCAGCCCCGCCACAATGCGCAGCAGCGTGCTTTTGCCGCAGCCGCTGGTGCCCACCAGGGCCACAATCTCGCCGGGCTGCACCTGCAGGCTCACGTCGTGCAACGCCACCACCTGGGGCCCAAACTGTTTGCCAAGGTGCTCAATGCGTAGCATGTAATTGCTTATTGGTTAGGATGAAGTAGTAAATTTAGCCTATGGTATAGTTCGCACTGTAGCGCGGACTTTATAGTCCGCGGCTCTTGCTTCGTCCTGTCGGTCATTCTGTAGCGACCGTTCAAAAACGCGGACTACGAAGTCCGCGCTACATGGGTGGGCTTCCTCAGCTCTGCTCGCTGCCGTGCGTGTCTTGCCAGCGCAGCAGGCGGCGGCTGAGCCAGGCCAGGCCCGCGTCGGTGGTGCGGCCGAGGATGGCGAAAAGCAGGATGCTGGCCAGGATGATTTGGGGCCGGCCGGTCATCTGGCCGTCCACCAGCAAGAAGCCCAGGCCCTTGTTGGCGCCCATGATTTCGGCGGCCACCACGAACATCCAGCCCAGCCCCAGGCCGTTGCGCAGGCCCACCAAGTAGGCCGGCAGCGTGGCCGGCAGAAACACGCGCCGCACCAGCGCCAGCCCCGAGAGCCGGTACATGCGGCCCACTTCCACCAGCTTGCGGTCCACGCCCTGGATGCCGCTCATCAGCCCCAAATACACCGGAAAAAATACGCCCACGGCAATCAGCACCACTTTCGAGGTCTCGTAAATGCCCATCCACAAGATGAACAGCGGCACCCAGGCCAGCGACGGGATGTTGCGCACGCCTTGCAGCAGCGGGTCGAGCAGGCGGCGGGCCAGCGGCGCGTAGCCGGTGAGGGCCCCCAGCGCGGTGGCCGCCAAGCTGCCCAGCGCGAAGCCCGCCCCCACGCGCGCCAGCGTCAGGCCCAGGTGCGGCCACAGCTCGCCGGTGCGGGCCAGCGCAGCAATGGTGCCCAGTACTTTGGACGGCGCGGGCAGCAGGTTGGGCGGCAGCGCCCCGGTGCGGGCCAGCGTTTCCCACAGCGCCAGCAGGGCCAGCGGCAGCACCGCGCCCAGCGGCCACTGCCACCGCCGCGGCGGGCGCGGGGCCCCTGCCGGCGGGGCCGCGGCGCGGACGGGTGGCGCTAAAACGAGGGTGGAATCGGACATGATAAAAGAGAAGGTTGGAAGCCGGTTGGGGCCTTGCAGTGGGGCTCCGGGGCCCTAGCGCGCCGCCACAGCCGCGGCGGGCAGTTGGCTCACAAACTGTGGGTCAACCAGTGCCTTCAGGGTTTGGGCCACGTCCACGCTGGCCTCGATGGTGCCGGTTTTCTTGAGCACAGCGCCGGCCGCCGCGATGGTGGCCAGCTGCGGGGCCCCGAAGCTGTTGACGGAGAAGTCGGTGCGGGCCAGCTGCTTGGCAGCCACGGCCGGGCTCAGCTTGGCCTCGGTGGCCAGGGTTTGCTGGAGCTCGGCGGGGTGCTGGCGGGCCCAGGTGCGGGCCTGCTCGTAGGCGCGCAGCACGGCGCCCACCAGGGCCGGGTGGTCCTTGGCGAAGGCTTCGCGGACGTTCAGCACGCCGTAGCTGTTGAAGTCGGGGTTGCGGTAGAGGAGCTTGGCGCCCGCTTCCAGCTCGGCCTTGGCCATGTGGGGGTCGAGGCCGGCCCAGGCGTCGACGTCGCCTTTTTCGAGGGCAGCGCGGCCGTCGGGGTGTTGCAGTGGAATCAGTTCGATGTCCTTCTCGCTCATCCCGGCCTGGTCGAGGGCCCGCAGCAAAAAGATGTACGGATCAGTGCCCTTGGTGGCGGCCACGCGCTTGCCCTTGAGGCCGGCCACGGTGGTAATAGTTGACTTGGGGCCCACCACCAGCGCCGTCCACTCCGGCTTCGAGTAGATGTAGACGGCCTTGAGCGGGTTGCCGTTGGCGCGGGCCACCAGCGCCGCCGCCCCGGCCGTCGAGCCAAAGTCGAGGCTGCTGCCGTTGAGGAATTCCAGGGCCTTGTTGCTGCCTTGGCTGAGCACCCACTCCACCTTGATGTTCTGCTTGGCCAGGTCCTTTTCCAGCCAGCCCTGCTGTTTCAGCACCAGGCTGAGCGGGTTGTAGTAGGCATAGTCGAGGCGCACAACCTCGGGTGCGGTGGCAGCGCTGGCGCCTTTACTGCCGCTGCCACAGCCGGTTAACAAGCCAGCCAAGGCCAGCGCAGCGCACAAAAAGATCCGCGGCCCGCGCAGGGCCGGTAAGAAACGAGCGTTCATGTTCAAGAAAATAAGGGGGTAATGCACCGGGGCCCCGGCGCCTATTGCGCCAGGGCCGGTGCGTAGAACTGCTCCAGCCGCTGCGCGATCTGGACGGTTTCCAGCAAAAATCCATCGTGCCCGAAGCCCGAATCCAACTCGGTGTACAGGGCCCCGGCAATGCCCTGGGCCAGTTCCCGCTGCTCACTGACGGGAAACAGCACGTCGGAGGTGATGCCCAGCACCAGCGTGCGCGCCCGCACGGCCGCCAGCGCCGCCGGCACGCCGCCGCGGTGGCGGCCCAGGTGGTGGGTATCCATGGCCCGGCCCAGCGCCACGTAGCTGTAGGCATCGAAGCGGGCCACCAACTTGTCGCCCTGGTAGCGCTGGTAGGTGCTGGCGCGGTAGTCGCGCAGGCGGGGGTCGTCGTCGGCCTCGGTCTGGGTGGCGGCGTAGGCGTCGTAGCCGCGGTAGCTGAGCAGGGCAATGGCGCGGGCGGCCCGCAGGCCCTCGTCGCCGCCGGCGGGCTCGTTGGCGTGGTAGGTGGGGTCGGCCTCAATGGCCAGCCGCTGGGCTTCGTTGAAGGCAATGCCCCAAGCCGAGTGGCGGGCGTTGGTGGCGATAACCACCAGGTGGTCAAACACCTCGGGCTGCGCCACGGCCCACTCCAGGGCCTGCTGGCCGCCCAGCGAGCCGCCAATCAGGGTATGAATCCGGTCCAGGCCCAACTCTTGGCGCAGCGCGTCGTGGGCCCCCGCCAGGTCGCGGATGGTGAGCAGCGGGAACTCCTGGTAGCGCGGCCGGCCGGTGGCGGGGTCGGGGCTGAGCGGGCTGGTGCTGCCGTAGCACGAGCCCAACACGTTGGCGCACACGATGAACCAGTCGGCTGGGTCGAAAAAGCAGCCTGGCCCAAACAAGCCCGGCCACCAGTCCAGCACGTCGGCGTTGGCCGTCAGGGCGTGGCACACCCACACCGCGTTGTCGCGGGCGGCGCTGAGCTGGCCCCAGGTGCGGTACGCCACGTGGGCCCCAACCAGCGCCGCGCCACTTTCCAGCGGAAACGGGTCGGGCAATTGAAAAATGTGTTCGGGCATGGCCATGAGTGAATCGAAACCTATCTAACGCTAAAACCCAGGGCCCCGACGTCTGTCGTCCAGGCCCTGAGTTTCAGGTACGTTGCGCGTCGGCGAACGGGTTATACTTCCAGCGGCTGCGCGTGCTGGGCCGTGGGCTCGGGAATGGATTCGTCGGTGGTGGCGTCGCCCTTCGGCGCGGCCAGGGCAGCGGCGGCCAAAGCCTGGGCCAGGTCGGCGGTGATGTCGTCGATGTGCTCGATGCCGACCGACAGGCGCAACAGCGTGGGCGTCACGCCGGACACCAGTTGCTCTTGCTCGCTCAGCTGCTGGTGGGTAGTGGCCGAGGGCTGGATAATGAGCGTTTTGGCGTCGCCCACGTTGGCCAAGTGGCTGATGAGCTTGAGGTTGTCGATCAGGGCCACGGCCGTTTCTTTGGTGCCGTGCAGCGTGAAAGAGAGCACCCCGCCGAAGCCGCGCGTGAGGTACTTGGCCGCGTTGGCGTGGTGGGGGCTGCTGGCCAGGCCGGGGTAGTTCACCTGGGCTACTTCGGGCTGCTGCTCCAGCCACTGGGCCACTTTCAGGGCGTTTTCCACGGTGCGCTCCACGCGCAGGCTCAGGGTTTCGAGGCCTTGCAGCAGTAGGAACGAGTTGAACGGGCTGATGGCGGGGCCGAAATCGCGCAGGCCCTCCACCCGGGCGCGGATGGCGAAGGCAATGTTGCCGAACGGCCCGTTTTTGCCGAACACGTCGTTGAAAACCAAGCCGTGGTAGCCGTCGCTGGGCTCGGTGAACTGCGGGTACTTGCCGTTGCCGAAGTCGTAGGTGCCGCCGTCCACAATCACGCCGCCCACGCTGGTGCCGTGGCCGCCGATCCACTTCGTGGCCGACTCCACCACGATGCTGGCGCCGTGCTTGAGGGGCTGGAACAGGTAGCCGCCCGCGCCAAACGTGTTGTCCACCACCAGCGGAATGTCGTGCTTCTGGGCCACCGCCGCGATGCGCTCGAAGTCGGGCACGCTGAAGCTGGGGTTGCCAATCGTTTCCACGTACAGGGCCTTGGTGTTCGCGTCAATCAGCTTCTCAAAACCGTCGGCGTCGTCGCCGTCCACAAAGCGGGCCTCGATGCCCAACCGCTTGAACGCCACCTTGAACTGGTTGTAGGTGCCGCCGTACAGGTAGGAGCTGGCCACGAGGTTGTCGCCCTGCTGGAGGATGTTGTTCAGGGCGATGAACTGCGCCGCCTGGCCCGAGCCCACGGCCACGGCCGCCACGCCGCCTTCGAGGGCCGCAATGCGCTGCTCGAACACGTCGGTGGTGGGGTTCATCAGGCGGGTGTAGATGTTGCCGAACTCCTTCAGGGCAAATAGGTTGGCGCCGTGCTCCGCGCTTTTGAACACGTAGCTGGTGGTTTGGTGAATGGGTACGGCGCGCGAACCGGTGGTGGGGTCGGGCACCTGGCCGGCGTGGAGTTGGAGGGTTTCGAAGTGCAGGGGAGCGGGCATAAAAAGAGAAGGGTTGAAAACCGTAAAAATCTGAAAGAGAGGGGAGAGGCAGACCAAGGCCGGCCGTGCCGGCAAGTAAAAAAGCCCGTGTGGTTGAGGTGGGCCAGAGCCCCGGCGGGGTGCCCAGCGGCCCGGTGCGGCCCAGCCGGCCGCTACCCAAAAAACCAGTGGCAGGGAGTGGCGGGCAGTGCCCGCCGCGTCAGCCTAGCCGCAACAACACGGCCCCCAACAACACATTCGCATTCGGCCGGCCAACGCCAAAATGCCCAGCACCGGCGTAGCCGGCTGGGCGGGGAGAGTCGAATGGGAAACGAAGGAGGTGTTCATGGCAATCCGATTATATTTCCCGCAGCGGCCAGGGGCCGAGGGGTAGGACGTGGCACCTTTCGCGCGGTCGAAGGTTGCCAGCGGGTCGTAGAGCCTAGTCTCTCGCCGCTTCTGTATAAAATGAAACGCTGCACCGCCGCGAGGGGGAGCGTACCGGGTTGGTAACGGCAAATATAGAAGCGAAAAATTTGCTTCTGCAAGCGGCGCCCCAATTTTTTCACTGGTTTGCACAAAAAAGCCCGGACCAGGGGCCCAGGCTTTTCTTGCCTTTTTTCTGCAAAAAAGTACCTAGTTACTAGGTAGGGTCAACACCTGGCCTACTTCGATGAGGTTAGGGTCGTTGCCGATGAGGTCTTTGTTGGCCTCGTATATCTCTTGCCACTTAGTGCCGTCGCCGTAGTGGTTTTTAGCAATTTTCGAAAGCGAATCGCCGCTCACCACGGTGTACGTGTTGGCGTCGGCGCTGCCGCTAGCGTCGGTGCTGCCAAACAAGGCGTCGGCCCCACTGGTGGCCTGGGGGGCATCGACAGGCTTTTTTTCGCCTTCATTGTTCAGAAAATCCATCAAGCCCATAGCGTGGGGGTGGGGGGTTAAGTGGAAACCGGTAGAACATTGCCGAGGCCCCTGCGAAGGGAATGCCGGCGGCAACTAGCGGATCTTACGCACCGCCAAGCATAGGGGTTGCCGAATAAACTATTTAATTACCTTGCCGTAAGCAGGACGGTCGGCAAGGGCCGGCGCATCGCCCCTACACTATTACCCCTGCACCTTTCATGAAAAACTCCCAACTGGTTGCCCGTTCTTTCCTGGCCAGCTTCGCGCTGCTTCTTTCCTTGTTTGTGGTGGCCTGCGGCAACGACAAAGGCAAAGTGGAAGCCGTGAACATGCTCTACGGCACCGACAGCAAGGTGTGGAAAACCGCCAAAGAAACCAGCGCCACCGGCGACAAAGTGAAGCAAACCGGCGAGCAAAAACAGGAAGAGTTGCGCATTTTTGCCAACGGCAACTACACCATGACGAGCGCTACCGAATCCATTTCGGGCAAGTACACCTTTGACCAGGCCGGTAAGTCCATCACGATGACGCCGCAGGGCGCCACCACCGGCAACCAGTTCGCGGTAGAAACCCTCACCGACAATAAGCTGACCCTGGTGGGCACCAGCGGCGCCAAGCTGATGCTGGAAAAGGACTAATCCCGTCCCAACATTATCAAAGCCCCGCGCCGGTTCTGGCGCGGGGCTTTTTTATGGGCCACCCGGTGCAGCGGACACGCAGAAGGTGGTTCTTTGCGTTTGGTATTTTGCTTGGTTTAAATTCTCTTGTGCCTGAAAAGATGGTGTGGTTTCGAATGCTGCTGTTGTGGGGGGCGTGCCTGGGGGCCGCCGGGGTGCGGGCCCAACCCGCAGCCGCGCCAGGGCCCCGGCCGGTGCCGGCGCGCGCGTTGCGCAGCCTGAGCCCGGCCGATACCTCGTTTGCTGAGCTAGAATTTTTGCGGTCGGAAATCGGCGGGGCCCGGGTGGTGTTTCTGGGCGAGCCCACGCACGGCGAGGGCAACGTGCTGGCGGCCAAGGCGCGGCTGGTGGCGTTTTTGCAGCAGCGCCTGGGCTTCACCACGCTGGCCCTGGAGAGCGGTTTTTTTGAGCTGCACAAGGCCCAGCAGGGCATTGCGGCGGGCAAATCGGTACCTAAAAATTTGGCCAGCAGCGTATTTCCGGTGTGGACGAGCACCCAGGAATTCCAGGCCGTGGGACCCTTGGTGGGCCCCGACGGCCTGCGCCTAATGGGCTTTGACCCGCAGCTGAGCGGCGACTACAGCGACGACCTGGCCGACGACTTGGAGGACTTCCTGGAAAGCGAGAAAGGCGCCGACGCCGTGAACTACGAGTTGCTGGGCGACGCGGTGGACTACATGGCCGCGCACTATGCCTTTTCGCCGGCTCAGCAACTGGCTGATTTTGAGAACGTGCTGGCCCAGGCCGACCGGTTGCTGCGCAAGGCCGCCGGGGCCCCTGCCGCCAGCCGCCGCACCGAGGCCGCCTTTTGGCAGCAGTGCCTGCGCAGCCTGGGGGCCCTGGCCCGCGACTACGCGGCCCACGACCCCAGTGCCAAAACCGCCGCCACCTTCGTGGCCGCCGACAGCAACCCGCGCGACGCCCAAATGGCCGACAACCTGCTCTGGTACCTGCGCCAGCACCCGGCCGAAAAAATAATATGCTGGGGGGCCCTGCCGCACTTCGCCAACCGCGTGGAAGTGCTGGGCAGCGACGAGCTGCGCGCCTACCAGCCCATGGGCCGCGCCGTGAAGGCAGCCCTGGGGCCCAACCAAGTTTACATTCTGGGCACGCTGGCAGGCGGTGGCACCCACGGGCTGGTGGGCAGTGCCGGCGTGCCCGTGCCCCCGCCCGCCGCCGGCACGCTAGAAGCCGAGCTGTTGGCAAAAGACGCGCCCCTGGCCTTCGTTAGCCTGAAGCACGACGCGCCCGGCTTGCAACTCACCACTTATGCCTTTGACTACCAACCGCTGGCGGGGCCCTGGAGCGAAGTGGTGGACGGCTTTTTGTTCTTCCGGAGCGTGGCGCCGCCGCACCCGGCTGCGCCCGACAGTACCGCTGGGGCCCCCGCCGCGGCCGATACTACGGCGGCGGCCGCTCGCGCCGCGCCGCCCGGTTCGCGCAATCCCGCGGCCGGCCGCGGCGGGGCCCTGGTGCGGCCGGCCGCGGCGGCCCCCGACGTGTCGGGGGTGCGCACGGTGCGCGGGCAGGTGCTCGACGCGCGCAGCCAGGCGGGCGTGCCCTATGCGTCGGTGGTGGTGCCGGGGCAAGGCAAGGGGACGACGGCCAATGTCCAGGGCCGCTTCGCCCTGGCGCTGCCGGGGCCCACGCTGCTGCAAGTGAGCAGCTTGGGCTACGCCACGGCCGTGGTGCAGTCGCCGCGCGGCAACGAGGAGCTGGCCGTGCAGCTCACGCCGTCGGCCTACGCCTTGGACGAGGTGCGCGTGCCCACGGCCCCGCCCAGCCCGCTGGCCATCATGCAGAACGTTATTAAAAACGCCCCGGCCAACTACGAGCAGCAGGACTACGCCACGGAAGTGTACGCGCACCGCCGCATCAGCAACTTCGATACGCTGCGCTACGAAGCCGAAACCGTGGGCCGGCTGCGCGTGCCGGCCGGCTACTGGCACTTCACGGGCGGCTTTTTGGCGATGGGCGACCGAATAGACTACCAAGGCCAGCAGCGGCGCGTGCTGACGCAGCGCGGGGCCCCGGTAAGCCGGGTGGCTTTATACAGCGGGGTGCAAGGCGATTACGTCAACGCCGCCGACCCGGTGCGCACGTCGCCGCTGTTCGAAGCGCGCCGGCTGCGGCACTTCACGCTCAAGCTCGACAGCGTGCGCGGCGAGGGGCCCGAAACGGTGTATTTGTTGAGCTTTGCCGCCAAGAAGGCCGATCACCGCACCACCGGTACCTACCTGATGAGTGGGTACCAGGGCCGGCTGCTGGTGCGCCAGCGCGATTACGCCGTGCTGCGCTACGAGGCGCTGTGGCAGCTCGACACGGCGGCTTTCAACGGCGAGGCGCGCAAGAACCGCGGCCGCCAAAACTTAAAGGACCGCCTCTTCGCCCAGGTCTTCACGTCGGACCGCACCACCCACGTGGTGGACTACGCCCGGGGCCCCAGCGGCCGCTACTACGCGCGCCGCAGCGTGGGCCAAACCCAAAGCGCGGGCCGCGTGCTGGGCAAAGGGCCCTTCTATTACCAAAGCTTGAGCGAGTTGTTCTTCAAGCCCTTGCCCGAGGCGGGGCCCCCGCCCGCGCCCGCCGCCAAAACCAAGGGCCCGCCCGCGGCCGTGCCCGAAGTGCCGTACCGCCCCGAGTTTTGGGACGCTTACCCGCGGCCCGGCGGGGCCTTGGCGGCGCCGGCTAGGCCGCCAGTTATTCAGCCGTAGGGCCCCCGGCGGGGCGCGGGCCAAATACCCGCGCCAGCCAGCGCGGCAGGTAGGCCACGCCCAGGGCGAGGTAGAAGTAGTACGTGACGATGCGGTAAAGCAGCACGAGGAAGCTCGTCATGGCCGCCGTGCCGATGAAGCGGCCAAAAAACGTGGGGAATGCGCCCTCGGCGATGCCCGCGCCACCGGGCGTAATGGCCAGCAGCAGAATAACTTTGTAAGTGATGTTGCGGGCGAAGATGAACAGGAACGTGTTCGTGTTCATGGGGGCGAAGGCGGCGATGAGGCAGCCGATGACGGCGTAGCGGGCCGTCCACACGAAGGCCGTGCTCAGGCAAGCGCGCCACCAGTACAGGGGCCCCGCGCCGCGCAGGTGGTTGGAGGCGCTCACCATTTCCTGGCCCTGGCGGTAGGCCAGCCGCCGAAACCGCCGCAGTCCCCGCACCGAGGCCAGCCGCACCAGCAGCCGCCGCACCGAGCGGGGGTTGACGAGCAGCGCGTACAGCAACAGCCCGGCGTAGGCCGAAACGGCCGCGTAGCTCACCACGAACAGCACCCGCAGCGTTTGCACAAACGCCGATTGCAGCCCCTGCGGGTACAGCCCCGCACCGGCCAGGCCCACCACCAGCGGCACCATCAGCACGTAGTACAGGTTGTCGAGCAGGGCCGTAACGAGCGTGTAGGCCAGCGATTTGCCCAGCGGAATGCCCTCGCGGGTGAGGATGATGGGGGCCGCCGCCGTGCCGCCCGCCGCCGAAGGCAGCACGCACGAGGCAAATTCCCACACCACGATCACGGCAAACGACTGCTGCCAACTCAGGGCCCGCTCGGTGATGTGGCGGATGCGGTAGATGTAGCCCAGGTCGCGGGCCCACAGCACGAGCAAGGTCACGAGCAGCCATCCCCACTTGGCGTCGAGCAGCGGGGCCAGGTCGCCGGGTTTGTAGGAACGCCAGAACAGGATGGCCACCACGCCCAGCCCAATCAGGGCCGGCACCACAATGCGCGACGGCCGCAGCTGCCGCAGCAGGGCGGCGTCCTGGTCGGCGGCGGGGCCGGCGGGCGGAAGCGGTGGAGGAACGGGAAGCGGCATAGGAGCGGGAATGGCCGGGTAAAAGTACAGCCGGCCGCCGGGCAGGGCCCCACCCCGCCGCCCCCACGCAAAACGCCCCGCAGCGACGGGCACAACGGGGCGTTAGCAAAGCATTGGCGGGCCCCAACCAGTGGGGCCCCACAACCTAGGGCCGCCCGCCGGGGCTGCCGGCCGGCGTGATGCCACCCGGCGACGTAGTGCCCGGCGAGGGCGTGCCCACCGGCGCCGTGGTTTTCTTAGCCGGCGTTTTGGCCTTGGTGGCCGAATTGTCGGCTGGCGTGGTGGCAGCGGGCGCCGGCGCGTTGGCCGGGTCGGGCGCCGCCGGCAGGCCGGTGGGCGTACCGGCCCCCGGAATCAGGGCCGGCGTGGCGGCGGGGGCCGCGGTGCCATCGGGCCGCACCGCGCCGCCGGTGGGGGCCCCCGCCGGGGCCGTGCGGGTCGAGTCGGTGGCGCCAGTCCGCGTCGTGTCGGCGCGCGGGGCGGCCGTGGCCGGGCGGGCCCCGGTGCCAGCGGGGCGACCGCCCTGGCGGGCACCGCCGCCACCGCTACCGCCGCCGCTCTGGGTGCCGGTGTCGCCGCCGAGGCCGCCGCCGCCGTTGTCGCCGCCTTCTTTCAGGTCGTCGTTGCTTACGCCCTTGCGGTTGCGCGGGCGCTGGTCCACGGTTAGCTTGCCGATGCGGTAGCTCAGGTTCACCTTGAAGCTCATGTTGTGCAGCACGTTGACGCTGTTTTGCGTGAGCAAAGGGCTGGAAATGTCGTTGCGAATGTTGATGCCGCTCGTAAAGAAGTTCTCCGCCCCGAAGCCAACGCTGCCCTTCTTCTCCGCAAAGTCGCGCTTCACGCTCAGGCTGTAAACGCCAAAGCCGCTCTGCGTGCCCTGGAGCAGCACCTGCCGCCCCCGGTAGAATGAAAAGGCTTGCAGGCCCCACACTTTGGTGAGGGCGTAAGAACCGAAGATGCGACCGCTTACCACAAAGCCTTCGTTTTTGGCGGCGTAGTTGACGTCGGTGAGCTGGTTGTTCAGCACGGCGTAGTAGGTGTCCACGCCGCCGTTGATGCTGAACTTGCTGCCTGAATTTTTGCTCACAAACACGCTGCCGCCGTAAGCGTCCTCCTTGCCCACGTTTTGGTAAGTGATGAGCACGGCCCCGGGGTAGTTGGCGTCGCCCAGCGGCGTGCGCACCGACTGGATGGAGCCGGTGGTGTTGCGCATAAAGCCCGAGAAGTTCAAGTTGGCCTGCTTGAACGACGTGCTGTAGCCCAGTTCGTAGTTGTTGGTGTATTCGGGGCGCAGCGTGGGGTTGCCCTGGGTTTGAATCAGCGGGTTGGAGGCCTGCAGGTTCGGGTTCAGAAACTGCAAGGAGGGGCGCTGGATGCGGCGGTTGTAGGCCAGCTTCAGCACGTTGCCGTTGGCGAGCTTGCGCGAGAGATTTACGCTGGGCACCAGCACGCCGTAGTTCGGAATGGTCCCGACGGCGCCCTGGCCGTAGTCGGCCGTAATGGATGTGTACTCGTAGCGCACGCCCGGCTTTAAAGTAAAGCCCTTGGGTAAACCGATTGTATAGGCCACGTAGCTGGCAGCCACGTTCTGGTTGTAGTTGAACGAGTTGTTGGCTTGTGAGCTGGCCAATTGGCCGTAGTAGGTATAGTCGCTGTTGACGGTGCGCTTGATGTCCTTCACGCCTACTTCCAGCAGCTGGTTCTTGGCCGTGGGCGTCTGGTAATCAATTTGAGCCGTTAGCTCCTGGTTAGAACTCAGGTTGTCGTTGCCCGAAATGCCCGTTCGCGTCGCGTCGCTGGCCGCGTAGATGTCGTTGTTGAAGTTGTACGTGCGGTTGTTGCGGCTGAACAGCGTGAGCACGCTCAACTCGCGCTGCTCCACTTCATACGTGTGGGTGTAGTTCAAACTGGCGTCCACCGTGCCCGATTCGTCCGTCGTTTTCACGTTGCGCACCGACGTGGTGGGGGCCCCCGATGACAGCAGTTGGGTCGTGTTGGTGAGCAGCGCGTCCTGGTAGTTGGTGGCGTTGCGCGTGCCGTACGACACCGACGCCGCCAACGAGTTGTGCTTGTCGATGTCGTAGTCCCAGCCGAAAGTGTAGCGCCCAAATAGCTGGTTCTGGCGCGTGTCGGCCGCCTGCGTGGTGCGGGTTTGGGTGCGCAGGCTGCTTGTGGGGTCAATGCTGGTAATCAGCTGATCGTTGCTGAAGCTGCCCGGCGTGTTGTAGCCCGCGCGCCCGAAGCCGCCGACGGAGAAACCCATTTTGCCGGTGCGGTAGCTGCCGTTCAGGCCCAGGTTGGCCGTGCGGGTGCCGGCGCTGAGGTCGACGCCCAGTTGGCCGCCGCGCAGGTTGTTCTGCTTTGTGACGATGTTGATGATGCCGCCCGAGCCTTCGGCGTCGTACTTGGCCGAGGGCGAGGTGATTACTTCCACGCTCTTGATTTGGTCGGCCGGGATTTGCTTCAGCGCGTCGGCGATGCTGTTGGCAGCAATCGTGCTGGGCTTGTTGTTGATGAGCACCCGAATGTTGGAGCTGCCGCGCAGGCTCACGTTGCCGTCGAGGTCCACGCTCAGCAGCGGCACGCGCTTGAGTACGTCGGTGGCGTCGCCGCCGCGGGTGGTCTGGTCGTTCTCGGCGTTGTACACCGTGCGGTCCACCTTTTCCTCAATCAGCGGCTTTTGGGCCACCACCACCACCTCGCCCAGCTTCTGGGCCGAGGCCGCCATGGGCAGGGCCCCCAGGGCCACCGCCCCGCCGTCGGCGGGCACCACCACGCCGGTGCGGGTGATGTCTTGGTAGCCCAGGAAGCTCACCTTGACGGTGTAGGTGCCGGGCGGAATGCCGGGCAGCACAAACTTGCCGTCGTCGCCGCACACGCCCCCGTTCACGGGGCTGCCAGCGGCGTTCAGCACCGCCACCGAGGCGTAGGACACGGGTTTGCCGTTGGCCCCGTCCGTCACAGTGCCCGTGAGGCGGCCCGCCACGCGGGTAGGGGCCCCGGGCAGGGCGGCGCGGGCAGGCGCCTGCTGGGCGCGGCCGGGGGCGATGGTACCCGCTAAAGCCGTGGCCAGTAGCAGGGTAGAAGGTAGAATTTTGGGTTGCATATGGTTTTAGTAGCCCTCAAAGTGCGTATCCGGCGGCAAAAGGTTGCATTAGTTCCAGGTTTTTCTACAATTCCCCGACCAAGAGGGACTTTGTGCCGACATAAGCTGTGGTTTGGGCCAGTTGTTGCGAGGACCGTTACAACCGCCCGCCCGGCCCCGCCGTACCTTTACTGCTGGCCGGCCAATCTTTTCGCGGGCCCGGCGGTTGCATACCGCCTCCCACTCCGACGCTTGCCCCGATGACAGTTGAACCCGGCCCGCTCTTAGCGGCGATAAATTCGCCCGACGACCTTAAAAAGCTCGCCCCCGAGCAACTGGTGCAAGTCAGCACCGAGCTGCGCGAATTCATCGTCGACACGGTGAGCATCTACGGCGGGCATTTTGGGGCCTCACTGGGCGTGGTTGAGCTGTCGGTGGCGCTGCACTACGTTTTTGATACGCCCTACGACCAGCTGGTGTGGGACGTGGGCCACCAGGCCTACGGCCACAAAATACTGACCGGCCGGCGTGACCGTTTTCCCACCAACCGGCGCTACGGCGGCATGTCGGGCTTCCCCAAAATGTCGGAAAGCCCCTACGACGCCTTCGGGGTGGGCCACAGCAGCACCAGCATCGGGGCGGCGCTGGGCATGGCCGTGGCGTCGGATTACAAAAAAGAGTTTGACCGCCAGCACATTGCCGTGATTGGCGACGGGGCCATGACGGCCGGCATGAGCTTCGAGGCCCTGAACCAGGCCGGGGCCCTGAATAACAACATGATTGTCGTGCTCAACGACAACTGCATGAGCATCGACCCCAACGTGGGGGCCCTAAAAGAATACCTGACCGACATCACCACCTCGCGCACCTACAACAAGGTGCGCGACGAGCTCTGGAACGTGCTGGGCAAGCTCAGCAAGTTCGGGCCCAACCCCCAGCAGATTGCCCGCAAAGTGGAGGCCGCCATGAAGGCGACTTTGATGAAGCAGAGCAACCTGTTCGAGGCCCTCAGCTTCCGCTACTTCGGGCCCGTGGACGGCCACGATGTGCAGCACTTGGTGGAGGTGCTCAACGACCTCAAGGCCATTCCGGGGCCCAAATTGCTGCACTGCGTGACGGTGAAGGGCAAGGGCTACGCGCTGGCCGAGAAGGACCAGACGCTGTGGCACGCGCCGGGCCTGTTCGACAAGATTACGGGCGAGATTTATAGTAAAATCCCCGACCAGCCGCAGCCGCCGAAGTACCAGGACGTGTTCGGCCACACGCTGCTGGAACTGGCCGAGGCCAACGACAAAATCATGGGCGTGACGCCGGCCATGCCCTCGGGCTCGTCGCTGAACATCATGATGGCCGCCATGCCCACCCGCGCCTTCGACGTGGGCATTGCCGAGCAGCACGCCGTCACGTTTTCGGCCGGCCTGGCCACCCAGGGCCTGGTGCCGTTCTGCAACATCTACTCCTCGTTCATGCAGCGGGGCTACGACCAGGTCATCCACGACGTGGCCCTGCAAAACCTGCACGTGGTGTTTTGCCTCGACCGCGCCGGCTTTGCCGGGGCCGACGGGCCCACGCACCACGGCTGCTACGACTTGGCCTTCATGCGCTGCGTGCCCAACTTGGTGGTGGCCGCGCCCATGAACGAGCAGGAGCTGCGCAACCTGATGTACACCGCCCAGCTGCCCGAAAACGCGGGGCCCTTCAGCATCCGCTACCCGCGCGGCGAGGGCGTGCTGCCCGCCTGGCGCACGCCGCTTCAGCGCGTGGCCGTGGGCACGGGCCGCGTGGTGCACGAGGGCGAAGCCGGCGGCGTGGCCATCCTCACCATCGGCCACATCGGCAACTACGCGGTGAAGGCCGCCGCCGCCCTGGCCGCCGAAGGCCTCGACGTGGGCCACTACGACCTGCGCTTCTGCAAGCCGCTCGACGAGGAGATGCTGTTGGCCGTGGCCCGCCGCTACCGCGCCCTCGTGACGGTGGAGGACGGCTGCCTGCCCGGCGGCTTCGGCTCGGCGGTGCTCGAATTCCTGGCCGATAACGGCCAGCACCTGCCCCTGCGCCGCCTCGGCATTCCCGACCGCGTGGTGGAGCACGGCACCCAGGACCAACTCTACAAGGAGTGCGGCTTCGACGCCGCCGGCATCGCCCAAGCCGTGCGCGAAATGGCCGCTAAGGTGACGGATGCCGCGCGGGCCCCGGTGCTGGGGTAAATGGCAAGTTTCAGAACAGAACGGGGCCCCGCAGCATTGGCTACGGGGCCCCGTTCTGTTCTGAAACTTGCCATTTACGCAGGGCCTTGGTTGCGGAAGCCCTACCGCTCTGGCCAGTAAGGGCGCAGGGTAAAACATTGGCCGTTTAGGATTGTCTTATTGCCTGCCTTCGGCTTATTCGGCGGGAAGCATTCATCTTAACACGCACCAATGGCAGCTACCACCGCAACTTACCCCGCCACCTTCACCATCGGCGGCGACCTCACCGTGAACCGCCTCGGCTACGGGGCCATGCGCATCACCGGCAAAGGCATTTGGGGCCCCCCGGCCGACCACGACGAATCCATCCGCGTGCTGCGGCGGGCCGTGGAACTGGGCGTGAACTTCATTGACACGGCCGACAGCTATGGCCCCAACGTGTCGGAGGAACTGATTGCCGAGGCGCTGCACCCCTACAAAGCGGGCCTCATCGTCGCCACCAAGGGCGGGCTGCTGCGCACGGGGCCCGATGTGTGGCCGCTGGATGCCAGCCCCAAGCACCTGGAGGAAGTGCTGCACGGCAGCCTCCGGCGCTTGAAGGTGGAGCAAATTGACCTGTACCAGCTGCACCGCGTGGACCCGAAGGTGCCGTTTGAGGACACGCTAAAGTTCTTGCAGAAGGCTCAGCAAGAGGGCCTCATCAAGCACATCGGCTTGTCGGAAGTGGATGTGGACCAGATCAAAAAGGCCCAGGAATTCGTGGAAATCGTGTCGGTGCAGAACATGTACAGCGTCGACAACCGCAAGTGGGAGCCGGTGCTCGGCTACACCCGCGACAACAACATCGCCTTCATCCCGTGGTTCCCGCTGGCCGGCGGCAACGCGGAGGCCCTGGCGGCCCTCGGCCACATCGCCCAGCAGCACGGCGCCACCCCGCAGCAAATTGCCCTGAGCTGGCTGCTGCACCATTCGCCCAACGTCCTGCTCATCCCCGGCACTTCGCAGGTAAAGCACCTGGAAGAGAACATGAAAACGGCTGACATCCAGCTCTCGCCCGAAGACATGGCGGCTTTGGATAAAATTAAAGCAGCGTAAGTTCAAGCGCTAAAATAGGCCAAGAAGGGCCCCGCGACTGCCGTTGCGGGGCCCTTCTTTTATGGGCGCGCTGCCAGGGAAATGAATTCTTTGCCAGCCGCGTTGCACCACTACACGTTCTGATAACCCATCCCGCCCGTTGCCATGTTCGTTTCCTTCCAAGTGTTGAAAAAGCCGCTGCTGGCGCTGGCCTTGGCCCTGGCGGCGGGCGCGCCCGCGCGGGCGCAGGCCACGCAAACCGACCAAAAGCAAGGCGCCGATTTCACGCGCTACCGAACCTATAATTTCATGGACGAGGCGCCGCGCAGCGATTCTTCGTCGGCAGATTTGGGCGCGAACATCTTCGACCTCAAGCGGGCCGTGACCCACGAACTGGAGGCCCGCGGCTACCGGCTGGCCGCCCAGCCCGACCTGCTGGTGAACATCGGCATCAGCAGCCAGCAGCGCACGCAAACCCGCGAAACCAACTTCCGGCAGGACGGGGCCCCGGCCTACATGGGCCAGCGCAACTACCACTGGCAGGCCCAGGACGTGCCCGTGGGCCAGTACCGCGAAGGCACCGCCACCATCGACGTGGTGGACGCCGCCCGCAAGGAGCAGGTGTGGCAGGGCACCACCACCAGCATCCTGTCGCGCAAGCCCAACAAGGCGGCTCAGCAGATCGACAAGGGCGTGGCCGAGGCGTTTGCGAAGTTCCCGGGGCGGGCGCGTTAAGCCAACGCATTTGTACCGCCAAGCGGTACCGGCAAATTGGGCGGGTGCGCCAGGGCCCCGGCTACTTGCCGGCGCTGGTGCGGTCGATGAGCTGCACCACGTCTTTGGTGGAAACCTTCTGGCCGGTTTCGGCGGCGCGGTAAATGGCTTCGAGCAGCTGCACGTCGCGCAGGCCCATTTCGCCGGGCACGCGGGTGGGCCGGTTGTGCAGGATGCAAGCGGCGAAGTCGTCCAGCTGCGCGGCCTGCTGGTTGACGTTGGGCACGCTGATGGGGCCCTGGTTGGTTTTGCCGGCCAGGCCGCCGTAGCCGAAGGCCGGCGTCAGCTCGGCCCAGCCCTTGGGGCCCTCGGCGCGCAGGCGGCCTTCCATGTTTTCGGTGTAGCGGGTGCGGCAGTCGGCGGTGGCGCCGTCGGCAAACTGGAACTGCCAGTCGAGCCCCGCTTCCACGTCCTTGAACAGCTTCGGGTCGGGGTTCGGCGTGAACTTGGCCGTGACCGACACCGGCACTTGGCCCTTGGTGTAGAGGCAGCCCTGCACGCAGTAAATGCCCATGTCCATCAGGGGCCCCCCGCCGCTCAGGGCCCGGTCCACGCGCCAGCTGGGCGTGCTCAGCCGGAAGCCGTTGTCGGCCGCCAGGTGCCGCACCGGCCCGAACGCTTCGCGCTGGCCCAGGCGCATCATTTCCTGGTTGTGGGGCTCGAAGTGCAGCCGGTAGCCCACGCTGAACTGCTTGCCCGCCTTCTGCACCGCCGCCACCATGCGGCGCGCGTCGGCCACCGACGTGGCCAGCGGCTTTTCGCAGATGACGTGCTTGCCCGCCTGCGCCGCCCGCACCACGTACTCGGCGTGCAGCGCGTTGGGCAGCACCACGTACACGACGTCGATGGCCGGGTTGTCGATTATCCGGTCGAAGGTCTGGTAGTCGTAGACGTTCGCGTCGGGAATATTGTACTGCTGCTTCCACCTGGCGGCCTTGGCCGGCGTGCCCGTCACGATGCCCGCCAAGCGGCACCGCTTGGTTTGCTGCAGCGCCGGGGCCAGCTGCCCGGCGCTGTAGCCGCCCAGCCCCACCAGCGCCACGCCCAGTTGGCGGTCGGCCGCCGGGGCCCCGGCCAGCCAGCGCAGGGGCCCCGCCAGGGCCTGGGCGCCCACCAGCGCGGCCCCCGCGCCGAGCGAAAGGGTGCGCACAAAATCGCGGCGGGAAGTGGCGGAAGCGAGGAAGTCGGGCATGACGGGGCGGGTTGGGGTGGAAAGCAAATTACCTCATCCGGCCGCGCCGGGTTATGGTCGAGCTTGCTCCCCGGCGTGGGGCCAATCTATTCGTCCTCGGGAAACTTGCCCATGTTGCCGCTCTCAAAGTCGGCAATGGCGGCCATCAGTTCCTCGTTGGTGTTCATCACGAAGGGGCCGTAGGTGGCCAGCGGCTCCTCGATGGCCGCGCCAGCCAGCACCAGCACGAGGCTGTCCTCGGCGGCCGCGATTTGCACGTCGGCCGAGTTCCAGCCCAGCACCACGAGCTGCTGGGTCTTGGCGGGCCGCTCGCCGTTCACCAGCACCGCGCCGCGCACCACGTACAGGCCCACGTTGTAGGCGGCGGGCAGCGTCAGCACGAAGTCGGCGCCCTGGGCCAAGTGCAAGTCCAGCAGCGTGATGGGCGAAAACGTGCGGGCGGGCCCCGTGGCCTCGCCGTAGCTGCCGGCAATGACGCGGATGCGGCCTTTCCCGCCGGGCAGCGGCACGCTGGGGATGGCGGCGGCGCGCAGCTCCTGGTACTGGGGCGGCACCAGCTTGTCGGCCTTGGGCATGTTCACCCACAGCTGCAGCAGCTCCAGGGCCCCGCCGCGGCGGGCGAAGTCGCGGTCGTACATCTCGGCGTGGCGCAGGCCGGCGCCGGCCGTCATCCACTGCACGTCGCCGGGGCCGATGCTGCCGTCGTGGCCGGCCGTGTCGCGGTGGGCCAAGTGGCCGTCGTACACCACCGTCACGGTTTCGAAGCCGCGGTGCGGGTGGGGCGGCGAGCCAAGCGGCGTGTCCGTGGGCGCAATCTGCATCGGCCCGATGTGGTCGATGAGCAGGTACGGGCTCAGCTGCCGGATGCGGGGCCCCGGCATGGGGCTGGTCACGTCGAAGCCGTCGCCGACGAGCTTCTTGTTGCCATCGATGACCTGAAATACGCGGCGGAAGGAGGGGGCCATGATCTAAAATTTAACGCGGAGTGGATGCAGCTTTTAAAAGCCAGGGCCAGGCAAAAAGTTATCCACCAACCCCAGGTAAGTTTACTGCATCGGGGCCCCGGCTTTGCTGGACGAGGCTTTTTTATGCCCCTTGGCGCTGGCGTTTTTCGTGCTGCTGGCGCGGGCGCCGGCGATGGGCGTTGTGGTCGCGGCTTGCATGCCCGGGGCGGTGGGCAAGTCGGCGCGGTCGCTGCCCACGTTCTTGGTTCCTGCCGCCGGGCTGGTGCCAGCAGTGCCAGCAGAAGGCATGGGCGTGGTTTGGGCGTAGCCCAGCGTGGCGCTGCTTAGCAGGGCCGCCAAAAAAAATGTCGTTTTCATGGGTGAAGGAAAAGGTTGACGCCAGCATACGCGGAAAAAAAACCGGGGGTTTGGCTGGTTAGGCCGCTCCAGTCGTTGCGCAGCAGGTTCTATGAATGTCCGTTGTGGCTCCGAAGCAACACGCGGCGGCCCCGTTGCCGGAACCGCCGCGTTAAAATGTAGCGCGGACTTTGCAGTCAGCATCGTTGCTCGGTCGTTGCCCAATTATCGGCCAAACGAAGCGAGCGCCGCGGACTCGCAGCGTCCGCACTGCCGCGCTAGATTTTCTCCGGCAGCAGGGTGGCGTCGGGGTAGTTGCCGAGCACGGGGGCCTGGCCCTGCGTGACGGCCTCCACCAGCAGGGCCCCGCCCACGAAGGCGCCCTTCCACGACTCGCCCAGGCCGCCGAATACCTCGGCCCGGTCGCCGCGCGAGCGCAGTGCGTTCACGCCCACCTTGAAGGCGCGGATTTCTTTGGCTATGCGGGCGGCCCAGGCCGCGTCGTCCGACACGACGGCGGCCACCAGGGCCCCGTTCGAGATGTTCATCTCGCCCACCAGCTCCTCTACGCGGTCCACCAGCACCACGCTGTCGATGGGGCCGAAGGGCTCCTTGTAGTACAGCTCGCTCTGGCGGGGCAGGCCCACCAAGGCCCGGGGGGCCCGGTAGGCGCTGCGGTCCTGGCCGGGCAAAAACAGGGCGTCGTCGAGCTTGCCGTCGTAGAGCGGCACGGCCCCGGTTTGCAACGCGTTGGTGTAGAGGCGGTCGAGGTCTTCGGCCTGGCGGGCGTTGATGACCGGCCCGAAGGCCAGCTCCGGCAGCGGGTCGTCGGGGCCGTCCACCAGCGTGGGGTTACCCACCTTCAGGCTTTTGATGACGCCGAGGTAGGTTTCAAGGAACTCCGGGAACAGGCGGCGCTCCACCACGAAGCGCACGTAGGCCGTGCAGCGCTGCTTGCCGTAGTCGTAGCCCTTGCGCAGGTGCTGGGCCAGGGCGTCCCAGTCCGAGAAATTCCAGAGGCCGTAGGTGTTCACGCCCTCCATTTCCAGCATGTAGCGCTTGTTTTCCGTGCGCAGGGCGTCGGCGATGTTGCGGCCGTTGTAGCGCCCGCCCACGAAGCTCAGCGCGTCGATGCGGTTGTCCTGCACCAGCACTTCGCTCAGCTCGCCGCCGGGGCCGCTCACCAGCGTCAGGGGCAGGCCGCAGCGGCGGCCCACGGCGAAGGCCAGGCTCAGGGAGATGAAGCCGCCGTCGGTGGGCGTCTTGGCAATCACGGCGTTGCCCGACAAGGCCTGCACCAGCACGGCGTGGAAAAGCACCGAGAACGGGTAGTTCCACGAGGCAATGTTGCTGACCAGGCCCAGCGGCTGGCGGTCCTTTAGCATGGGCTCGATGTTGTCGATGTACCACTGGGCCCCTTCGAGGCAGCGGTCGATGTCGTTGGCCCCGGTGGCGTGGGTTTTGCCGATTTCCCACATCAGCAGCTTGGCGATGAGACCGGCCACGGGCTGGAGCTGTTCGAGGCAGGCGTGCACGCGGCGCTGGCGCTCGGCCAGGTCGGTGGCGGCCCAAGCGGGTGCCTCGGCCTTGGCGGCGGCCACGGCGCGCAAGGCCACGTCGTGCGTGAGCATGGGCAGGCTGCCCAGCTCCGAGCCGTCGACGGCCGAGTGAAAGGCGCGGGGCTGGCCGGGCTCCTGCCAGCGGCCTTCGAGCAAGTTCAGGAAGTGGCCGTCCTGGTCGAAAATTTCGGGCGCGTGCTGCTTGACCTGTTGCAGCAAGGAGCGGAACTCGACTTGCGGCGAAACGATTTTGGGCATGGTGTTTTCAGAAATGAGACCGGTGTAGTACCGCGGAAGGCCGGGCAGGGTTTTGCCAAAAAAGCTGGCGCGGGGCCCCGCCGCACGGCCACCGCCCGGGTGGCACTGCCCCGGGCCCCCGGGGCCCCGCTTGGCCCGCCCGGGGCATTCGCGGGATTCTTGCTCGGGCGGGCCCCGGGCGGGCCGGTGCGGGGAGCCGGGGGCTGGGCCCTGGCCCAAAAACCGGCCCCGGGCCCGGCGGTTACCTTTGCCGGCATGGCTGCCCCCCTCACCACTGCCCCCACGCTCGTTTTCCTGCACGGCTTCGCCGAAAGCCGCGAGGTGTGGACCGATTTCACCCGCTCGTTTCCGGCCGGCTACCGGCTGCTGGCCCCCAACCTGCCCGGCCACGGCACCAACCGGGCCCCCGTGCCCGACTTCAGCATGGAGGCCCAGGCCCGCTACGTGGCGCAGTACCTCACCGACAAGGGCGCCGCCGACCCGGTGCTGCTCGTGGCCCACAGCATGGGCGGCTACGTGGCCCTGGCCCTGGCCGAGCGCTACCCCAGCCGCGTGGCCGGCCTGGCCCTCATCAACTCCACGGCCCTGCCCGACACCGACGAGAAGCGCCAGAACCGCGAGAAAAACATTGGCTTCGTGGAGCGCCACGGCGTGGAGAAGTTCATGGACAGCTTCGTGCGCCCGCTCTTCGCGCCCGCCAACCGCGACCGGCTGGTGGAGGCCCGCGAGCTGCTCGAAGAAATCGGGACGGCCACGCCGGCCGCCACTTTCGCCGGGGCCCTGCGCGGCATGGCCGCCCGCCCCGACCGCACCGCCGTGTTGGCTCAGGCCGCATTTCCGGTGCTGCTGGTGGCCGGCAAGCACGACGTGGCCGTGCCCTTCGACGACTCGGTGCGCCAAGCGGCGCTGCCCGCCACGGCCGCCGCCCTGTTCCTGGAAGGCAGCGGCCACCTGGCCTATTTGGAGCAGCCCGAGGAAACCCGCCGCGCCGTGCTGGCGCTGGCCGCGGCGGTGTTTGGGGAATAGTGGCCGGGGCCCTGCCGCACCCGAATTACTGAACCTTGAACTGCAGCGGGAGCACGTAGGCCACCCGCACCGGGCGGCCCTGCTGGCGGGGCGGTGCCAGGGCGCTGGGAACCAGTTGCAGCACCCGCAGCACCTCCTCATCGAGCGTGCCGCTGACGCTGCCCACAATGCGGCGCTGCTCCACGGCGCCGGTTTCGCTCACCTCAAAATAGGCGTACACCGTGCCCTGGGTGCCCTGCCGAAGGTCGTTGGACGGGTAGCGCGTTTGCATTTGCAAGAAGCTCAGCAAGCTGAGCGATGGCTGGGGCCGGCGGTTGACCACCGGCACCGGGAAGGTGGACAGCTCGTCGCTGTACGCCGGGGCGGCCGCCGGGGCCCCCAGGGCGAGGGGCAGCACGATGAAGTCAGGCCGCGTACCTAATTGGCTCGGTGCGCCCTGCGCCACTTGCCAGGCCGGCAGCTGCTCCAGCCGCGCGGCCACTGCCTGCGCCTCGGCGCGCCCGGCGCGGCCAAGGGCCGGCGGGCGCTGGAAGGAGGTACGTGCGGTGCGGGCGTCCAGCGCTGGTCAGCTCCAAGGCCAGGTACAGCGGCCCGGGCAAGGCCGGGCTGGCGCTGGGCAGCAGGCGCCGCAGCGCAGTTTGCAGCGAGTCGGGCCCGCCTGGAAACCGGGGCCCCTGGTAGGCGGCGCCGCGGCCTACTAGAGATCTGGCCGGTACCGCCACCTGTGCGCGGGCTGGTTCATCAATGAGTGCCAACGACAAATAAAGGGCTAAGAGCGGGGCTAGGCGCGGCAGCCGGATACAATTCATAAGCAGCAGGCCAGCGGGTTATCAGCGCGGCGCATCAAATATAGTGCGATCCGTTTCCTGCGCAATTGGGCCACTACCGGGCTCCGTCGCGGCCCAGCGTGGTGCCAGCCAGCCGCGCCTGGGCGTACCAGTCGGTAAGGAAATACACCAGCAGAAACACCGCGCCAGCGGCCACAAACAGGTTGCGGGCGGTTTCATTCTGCCGCGCGAAGCCGAACAGCCACGGCGACGCCAAAAACACAAAGCCGCTCACGAGTTCCAACTTGCCGTGCACCGGAAAGGGCAGCAGCCGAACGGCCCCCAAGGGCATGTTGGTAAGGAGCGACACCACGACATAGCCACCGGCCAACGCGTAGCACACCGTGGCGTAGGCCCCGTGCAGGTTGAATAAGCTGGGCGCCAGGGCGAAAAAGGCGCACGTAGCGTAGTCGAGTACGCCGTGCAGCGTGGGAGAGATGAGTTTCATGGCGTGTGAACAAAAAGTGGTAGGTGCTGGGACTACGGCAGTTACGCCCGAAACGATGCGGCCGGGCTTCGGCGCGCAACCACCGTTTCGGGCGCCGGATCGGAATAATTCCGGTCCTGGGCACTTACCTTTAACTTTTTTGGAGTCCCCGCCTTTACAGTTAAGCAGATTATTAACTTTCGATGAAACTCACAATGTTATTGCCAGGCCTCCTCCTGGGCCTAACAACGCCAGCGCTGGCCCAAACCGACGTGCCGGCCACGTCTGCCCCGGCCACCACCGCCCTCACCCCCACCACCATTCTGCCGCCCAGCGCCAAGCACCGCGGCAGCCTCTACTTCAGCTGGGGCTACAACCGCGACTGGTACGCGCGCTCCGACATCCGGTTCCAGAACCAGAAAACGGACAACTACGACTTCACCTTCGTGAACGCGCACGCCAGCGACCACCCCAGCATGAGCGACTTCTGGAAGTTCAAATCCCTTACCATCCCGCAGTACGACGCCACGCTGGGCTACCTCTTCAACGACAAGCACGACCTGGGCATCGAGGTGAGCTGGAACCACTTGAAGTACGTGGTGGACGACAACCAAATCATTCACGTGCGCGGCAACATCCGCGGCCACTACATCGACAAAGACACGCTGGTGACGCCCGACTTCGTGCACCTCCAGCACACCAACGGCAACAACTACCTGATGGTGAACCTGGTGAAGCGCTACAAGCTGGCCGTGGGCAAGCACTTGCAGCTCAGCGCCATTGGCAAAGTGGGCGGGGGGCCCATGATTTCCTACACCATCTCCACCATTTTCGGCAGCCACGAGGAGGGCCCCTTTCACTACCACGGCTGGGTGGTGGGCACCAGCGCCGGCCTGAAGCTCGACATCTACAAGTACTTTTTCTTGCAGGGCGACGTGCAGGGCGCCTTTGCCGACTACACCAACACCTGGATTGGGGCCGACAAGGTGGGCCGCGTCACGCACGTGTTCACCTCGGCCCAGGCCATCTACGCCTTCGGCTTCAACGTGCCGCTGTAGGGCAGCCAGGCGGTTTGAAGTTTTGTTGCGTACTAAAGGCCGTCGTGCTGAACGCAGTGGGGCATCTCTCCCGTGTAAGTAATCCAATCCATTAGGTTTACTGCCGCTGTAGAGGTGCTTCACTGCGTTCAGCACGACGGCCTTTTTATTTTGTTGTTCCGTTAAAACGACCAAAACCTACCCCAATGACCACCGACCAGGTAACCTTTTACCGCTGGGACGACATGCCCGAGGAGCGCATGACGGACTTGATTTCGCGCCGCTTCATCACCGGCGACAAGACGATGCTCGCCCACGTGTACCTCAAAAAGGGGGCTCTTGTGCCTAAGCACCACCACGAAAACGAGCAGATCACCTACATCCTCGAAGGGGCCCTGCGCTTCCACCTCGGCGACGACCAGGCCCAGGAAATCATCGTGCGGGCCGGCGAAGTGCTCCACATCCCGTCCAACGTGCCGCACGCCGCCGAAGCCCTGGAAGACACGCTCGACGTGGACATCTTCAGCCCGCCCCGCCAGGACTGGATCGACAAAACCGACGCTTACTTGCGCTAACGCGCTCCGCCGCATGGACTTAGGACTGCAAGGCAAGATTGCGCTGGTGGCCGCCGCCAGCAAGGGCCTGGGCCGCGCCGTGGCCGAGGAACTGGCCGCCGAAGGCGCGCACCTGGTGCTGTGCGCCCGCGGCGAAGGCGCGCTGCGCGCCACGGCCGCCGCCATCGAAGCCGCCAGCGGCGTGCCGGTGCTGGCCGTGCCCGCCGACCTGGCCGCGCCCGGGGCCCCCGCCGCGGTGGTGGCCGCTGCCCTGGCCCGCTTCGGCCGCGTGGACGTGCTGGTGACTAACGCCGGGGGGCCCCCGGCCGGGGGGTTCGACAGCCTCGGGCCGGAAGCGTGGGACGCCGCCACCCGGCTGCTGCTCACCAGCGTGGTGGAGCTGACGCGCGCCGTGCTGCCCGGCATGCGGGCGCAGGGCTGGGGCCGCATCCTCAACATCACGTCCATCAGCGCGAAGCAGCCGGTGGATAATCTCATGCTGTCCAATAGCTTGCGGGCGGCCGTGACGGGCATGGCGCGCACGCTGGCCACCGAAGTGGCGCCGTTCGGCATTACTGTGAACAACATTTTGCCCGGCTACACCCGCACCGCCCGCGTCGAAAACCTGGCCCGCGCCATCGCCGACCGCGACGGCATCGCGCCCGCCGACGCCCAGGCCCGCTGGGAAAACGAGATTCCCATGCGCCGCCTCGGCGAACCCCGCGAGTTCGGGGCCCTGGCCGCGTTCCTGTGCTCGGAGCGCGCCAGCTACATCACCGCCACCTCCACTTCGGTGGATGGGGGATGGATTAAAGGGTTGTTTTAGGACTCGGTCAACAGCGAGCAGCTGCTTCGGAACGGCTCGCTGTTGACTGACAACTGTCCCTACACCAGCCCGCGCAGCCGTTCGAAATCCGTGCCCAGGATGCTCGTGTCGTCGGCTCCCAGCCAATCCTTCAGCACGGTGGCGTAGATGCCGCGGAAATCAACTTGGTGGCGCAGGTCGCCCTGGTCGAGGTTGGCCAGGTCGGGGGCGTCGTTGAGGAGGCCTTTCTGCTGGAGGCTGCCGCCGAGGAGGAACACCGGGTTGGCGGTGCCGTGGTCGGTGCCGTTGCTGGCGTTCTGGCCCACGCGGCGGCCAAATTCGGAGAACACCAGCACCAGCGTGTTGGCCCACTGGCTGTTTTTTTGGAGGTCGTCGGCCAGCGCGGCCAGGCCGTCGCCGAGGTCAGTGAACAGCTTTTGCTGCTGCTCGTGCTGACGCACGTGGGTGTCGAACCCGTTGAGGGCCACGTAGTACACGCGCGACTCGACGCCGGAATTTATTAGCTCGGCGGTGGTTTTCAGGTTTTTGCCAAACTCGGAATTGGGGTAGGCCCCGGCCGACTTGTACACCTTCGACTTCGTGTAGAGGTAGTCGGCCGACGAGGCGGTTTCGGCCAGCGTCTGGTAGAGGTAGTCGACCTGGGCGTGGTGGTGGTCGGAGCCCGTTTCGCGGCTCACCTGGCTCAGCAGGCGGTTTTGGGTGAGCTGGTGCAGCTTGTCGGGGTTCTTGAAGGCCAGGCCTTTGCGCTGGGTGCCCTTCAGGGCCAGGCTCAGCGTGTCGTCCACTTCGAGGGCGTTGTAGGGGTTTTGGCAGCCGGGGGCCCCCGAGTCGAGGTAGCGGCCGAGCCAGCCGGTGCTCAGGTTTTGGGTGCTGCCCGAGCCGGTCTGCCAGATGTCCATCGAGCGGAAGTGGGAGCGGTCGGGGTTGGGGTAGCCCACGCCGTTGAGCACGGCCAGGTAGCCCTGGTCGTAGAGGCTCTTGAAGCCCTTCAGCGCCGGGTGGAAGCCCAGTCCCTTGTCCAGCGCCAAAATCCTTTCCGATTCCTTGATGCCCAGGGTGGGCCGGGCCTTATAGTACAGGTCGTTCTGGTACGGGATGACCGTGTTCAGTCCGTCGTTGCCGCCGCCGAGCTGCACCACGATGAGGCGGCGGGCCCCCGGCGCGTCGGCCAGCCGGGCCAGCCCGGGGCCCCGGTCGAGGGCGTGCAGCATTTTGGGCACGAACAGCAGCGTGCTGGCCAATACCGAAGCTTGGAGGAATTCGCGGCGTTGCATAGTATGGATAATTATAAAGGCGGGTTGAGTTGAGGTCAGGGCCCCAGGCCGTCATGCTGAGCGTAGCCGAAGCATCTCTCCCGCTCACTAATCATGGATTACTGCCGCAGTAGACATGCTTCGGCCACGCTCAGCATGACGGCCTTTTTAGCTGGTAAACATTCAAAAAACTCGTCTACGACAGTTGGTATTCCGGCAAGCTCATCAGGCTGATGAGCGTGTTGCGCAGGGCTTCGGCGGGCACCGGGTTTTGGGCGGCGGCTTGCTGCACCAGGGCCAGGTTTTCGGGCCGGATGGGCGTTTGGAGCAGGAATGCGCTGAGGCGGGCGGGCTGGGCCGGGGCGGGCGTGGCCCCGAGCAGTTGCTGCAGGGGCCCCAGCGGCAGGTGGGCCCCGGCGGTGGGCTTCACCGTGCGGTCGGTGCGGCTCAGGTTGGGGGCGATGTCGTTTTCGTCCTGCTTGAGGGCCACGGCGAAGTCGGCGTTTTTGAAGAGAATGGCCGGGATTTGCAGGCGCAGCAGCAGCGACGACGAATCGATCCAGTTGCGGCCGCCGGGCCAGCCGGCCACGTTCGGCGGCTCGAACAGCGTCTGGCCCAGGGCTTTCTGGTAGCCCAGCAGGGGCCGCTCGTTGTCGAGCTGCACGTTCAGGGTGCGGCGGATGCCGGCCAGCAGCTCCACCGGGCTCTTGAGGTGCGTGCCCACGTTGGCCGGGTCGTAAAACCAGTCGGCCGAAAACAGGCGCTCCAGTAAGTCCTGGACGTCGTAGCCGCTCCGGCGAAACGCGTCGGCCAGCGGCGCGATGCGGGCCGGGTCGGGCGTGTCGTTCACGAAGAAGCGGTAGAGCTTGGTGGTGAGGAAGGTAGCCGCCGCCGGCTGCTCCAGGATGATGGCCAGCACGTCTTCGCCCCGCAGGTTGCCGGTGCGGCCGAGGAAGGTTTTGGGGCCCGCGTCGTGGTCGTTGGGCCGGAACTTGAAGTTGCCCTGCGCGTCGGAGCTCCAGCCGGTGAAGGCGCGGGCGGCCTCCTTCACGTCCTGCTCCGCGTAGTTGCCGCGGCCCAGCGTGAAAAGCTCCATCACTTCGCGGGCGAAGTTTTCGTTGGCGTGGCCCTTGTGGTTCTGGCGGTTATTCAAAAATTCGAGCATGGCCGGCTCTTGGCTCACGGCCAGCAGCAGGTCGGGGAACTTGCCCAGCGCGTGCTTGCGCATGGCGTTGTGCAGGCTGAGGGCGGGGCCTGGCTGGCGCACCCGGCAGGCGAAGTGCCCGTGCCAGAACAGCGTCATTTTCTCGCGCAGTTGCGCCGGCGAGTTGGCCATGCGGTCCATCCAAGCCGTCGAAATGTTGCTGAACGCCTCGCGCAGGCCCTGGTTTTGCATTTTGCGCTGCTCGGGCGTGAGGTCGCGGCGGCGCAGCAGGGGCACCCCGCCGGGGCCCGGGCGGTAGGGCTGGCGCGCCGGCAGCGCCGCCACCGGGGCGGGGGGTGCGGCTCCGGCCAAGTCCATTGTGGCGGGCGCAGCGGCCTGGCCGGGCGTGGTGACCATGTTGCTCGGTGCCGGGTTTCCAGCCGGGGCGGGGGCCCCCGCCGGCACGGCCATCACCGCGCCCAGCGGGTCGGTGAAGTGCATGCTGGGCGCATCGAGCGGCTCGAACGGCTCCGAATCGCGCAGCAGCTGCCGCAAGGCTTTGCGCGGGCTGAGGCCGGCGGCCACGTCCTGGGGCCGGGGCCCGAAGCCGGCGCGCCAATACAAATGCTGGAGTTGCTGGGTGGTGTCCATGCCGGTAGGATGGCCCGCGGCGGGCCGGGTTTAAAACCGGGCCCCCAGCACCACCGTTTTCTTGTACTCGCGCCGCTCGCCGCCGGCGGGCCGGAACAGCTCGACGTGCAGAATGTAGTAGCCCACGGCCGCCTTGCGGCCCCCGTCGTCCAGCCCGTTCCATTGCACGAAGCCGGTGGTGGGCAGGCTCTCGTTGCGCAGCAGGCGGCGGGTGAGGCGGCCCACGGCGTCGTACACCGTGACGGAACCTACGTAGCCGGGCTGGTCGAGCTGGTAGTTCAGCGTCGTGAAATCCTGCTGGCCGTCGTCGTCGGGCGTGAAGACTTCGGGCACCACGGTCAGTTCCTGGCCGCCGCCGGGCGCGTCTTGGGCCTGCGAGTTGGGGCGGCCGGGCGTGGCGTAGCCCACGGCGCCGGCCGCCGAGTGGAAGTTGCTGCCCAGGCTGGGGCCCTGCGCCCGGATGCGCTCCAGCGACACGCCGTCTTGGCTGCTGAGCAGCGGCAAGTGCAGGCTGTTGGAGTAGGCAAAGCGGTCAATTTCCTGGCCGCCCGCGTCCAGCAGCACGGCCAGGCCGGCGCCAGCGGGCCAGGTGGGCAGGGCCCCCACGGCCAGCAGTGCGGCTGGGTCGGCGCTGGTGGGGTACTGCGCCTGCACCACCGCCACGTCGGTGGCCAGGGCCACCAATTGCCCCGGCGCCAGCGCGTAGGGCCCCGGGCTGATGGGCAAGCCCGCCCCGCCGTCGCTCACCTGAAACCCTTGCAAGTCAACGTATTTCTGGCTGCGGTTCAGCAATTCGATGAAGCGCACGGCCCCCACGCGGGGGTTGAACAGCAGCTCGTTCACCACCACGTCGCCGGGCGCGGCGGCCTCGGGCAGGGCAAACGCGGCGGCTTGCAGCGGGCCGCTGGCGTTGCCGGCGCAGTCGGTGGCGGCTTGCACGGTGAGGGCCGTGGGGCGGCTGGGCGCCAGGGCCCCGGCGAGCATGAGGTCCACCACCCGGAAATCGGGCCCTACCGGCGCGGCGCGGGCCACGGCCGGCGCGGGGGCCCCCAGGGCGTAGCGCGCGGGGTTGGCCGCGGCGGCACTGTCGAGCTTTTCGGAGAAGAACAGGCGCACGGTGCGGGCGTCCACCGCCACGGCGCGGAGCAGGGCGGGCGGCGCGGCGTCGGGGTGCGGGGCCCCGGCGGCGTTGGCGCGGCCGGGCGTGCCGCCGCGGGGGTCGGGGCTGGCGGTCCAGTTGTCGGCCCCGGCGCAGAGGTTGGCGGGGTCAATCATTTCCAGGCTCCAGCCACCGGCCTGCTTGCGCGCGTCGCGGTACCACGCGTCCGAATACGCCACCTCGAACAGCACCCGGCCGCCGGGGCCCCGCAGCACCAGTTGGTCCCCGCCGTTGCCTAAGGCGGGAAAATTGGTGAGCCCGTACACCTTGCCAAAGGGCGCAAACTGGGCTGCCCGGGTGCTGCCGCACACCACGGCGTACTGCCCCGGCAGCAGCCGCGCCGTGTCGGGGAACACGGCTTGGGCAGCGGTGCCCGTTTTGCCCAGCCGCACGCCGCGCAGGCTGATGGTTTTGGTGGCCGAGCGGTTGCAAAGCTCCACAAACTCCGATTCGGGCAGGCCTACCGGCGGTGTTTCGTCGGCCAGTATCTCCGTGATAATCAAGTCGCCAAAGCCGGGCGCTACCGGTAGGCCCGCAAAGCTGGCCGCCAGGGGCCCCGGGGCGGCGTTGCCGAACAAATCGGCCACCTGCCGCACTTCCAGCACGTTGGCCGCCGGCACATCGGCCCCGAAGGTGAGGCGCACCACGGCCGGGTTGTTGGCTAGAATTTCGGCCGCTACCGGCGCGGCCCCGCCGCGCAGCCGGTAGCTGGCCGCCAGGGCCCCCGTGGCCGGGTCCACGGCTTCGTTGAACACGGCATCGACCCGGCGCGCATCGAGCGGGATGGCTTTCAAAAGCAGGGGCGGCGTGGCGTCCACCACGTTGAAATCGTCGAAGTAGAAGTTCTTCCCGTTGGCCGACGAGTACAGCAGGGCCACGCCCGCGGCGGCGCTGCGCTGGTACGCAGCGTCGGTGGCCGGGGCCCCTTCGGCCACGAAGTTGCGGCCCCCGGTGAGGTCGCGCTCCAGCGTCCAGCGGCTGGTGGTGGTGCGCGTGATGCGGACGCGTACCAGGTTGTTGGTGGCGCTGGCCAGGGCCCCGGTTTGGCCCGTGATGAGGGCCACGGCCGTTTTCGCCGAGTCTTTGCGGAAGAGGGTGAGGTTGTCGGCGGCGCCGCCCAGGCGCACGAAGTAGCCGGCCGTGGCGGCGTTGCCCAGGTCGGCCCCCGAGGCCATCAGCCACACGTCGGCCAGGTTGCTGGCGCTGGTGGCCAGGCGCAGGTTGGCCCAAAATTCCCAAGTGGTGCCGGTGCTGGCGCGGCAGGGCGCGGCCAATTGCAGGCGGGTGCCGGTCACGGCCGGGCCGTTGCTTTGCAGCTGGCCCTGGGCGTTGACAATAAAGGAATTAGCA
This sequence comes from Janthinobacterium lividum, assembly GCA_050954665.1. GTDB lineage: Bacteria > Bacteroidota > Bacteroidia > Cytophagales > Hymenobacteraceae > Hymenobacter. Next base: position 226,917 of record JBPBPC010000036.1, on the reverse strand, counting down.
AGGCCGGTCCAGGCGGGGTTAGCGGTAAAATTGCCGTCAGCGAAGTCGTCGCGCAGTTGCGCCGAGGCCACGTGGGAAAACAATAAAAAAGCTAAGAATAGTAATTGTTTCGACATTAATAAGCGGACTAAAAGGGTATTAGCGTCGAATGTAATCCATTTTTGGCGACCTTTGCCGGGTGCGTGCGCCGTCTTGCGCCCCCCCTCAACCCCCTGATTACCTCCATGAAACTTGCCATCGTGGGTGCCACCGGCCTGGTGGGCACCGAGCTGCTGAAAGTGCTGGCCGAGCGCCAATTTCCCCTCACCGAGTTGCTGCCCGTGGCCTCGGCCAAGTCGGTGGGCCAACTGGTTAATTTTCAAGGCCAAGACTACCCCGTGGTGAGCATGGACGACGCCATTGCGGCCCGGCCCGACATCGCCATTTTCTCGGCCGGCGGCTCGGTTTCGAAGGAGCACGCCCCGCGCTTCGCTGCCGTGGGCACCACCGTGGTTGACAATTCTTCGGCCTGGCGCATGGACCCCACCAAAAAGCTCGTGGTGCCCGAAATCAACGCCAGCACCCTCACGGCGGCCGATAAAATCATCGCTAACCCGAACTGCTCCACCATTCAGATGGTGGTGGCCTTGAACGACTTGCACAAGGCCTACGGCCTGCAGCGCATCGTGGTGAGCACCTACCAGAGCGTGACCGGCACCGGCAAAAAAGCCGTGGACCAGCTCATGGAAGAGCGCGCCGGCCAGACCGCCAGCACCCCCGCCTACCCGCACCCCATCGACCTGAACGTGCTGCCCCACATCGACGTGTTCGAGGCCAACGGCTACACCAAGGAGGAGATGAAAATGGTGCACGAAACCAAAAAAATCATGGGCGACAACAGCATCCAGGTAACGGCCACCTGCGTGCGCATCCCCGTGATGGGCGGCCACTCAGAGGCCCTCAACGTGCAATTTCACAAGGAGTTTGCCCTGGCCGAGGTGCGCGCCATCCTGCGCCACACCGCCGGCGTGGAGCTGGTGGATGAGCCGAGCCAGAACCTCTACCCCATGCCCAAAGACAGCCACGGCCGCGACGCCGTGCTGGTGGGCCGCCTGCGCCGCGACGAAACTCAGCCCTGCACCCTCAACCTGTGGGTGGTGGCCGACAACCTGCGCAAAGGCGCCGCCACCAACGCCGTGCAAATCGCCGAATACTTGGTGGCCAATAAGTTGGTTGGGTAGTGTATAGTGCAGCTTCGACAGCCCAATGGCGCTAACTTTTGATGAATTGTGGGAGCAACTGCAGACTGCCGACGAATCGGTGCAGCTGGAAGCGAAACGAGCCACTGAAATTGGCAAAAGTATCCTGGAAACCGTATGTGCGTTTTGCAATGAACCCGGTCTCGGTGGTGGTTACCTGCTGCTGGGAGTAGTGGCTGACGAGCCCACACTGTTTGGCGATTATGGCGGTTACCGCGTTGAAGGGGTAGCGGCCCCTGATAAGCTACAACGGGATTTAGCCAGCCAATGTGCCCAAAAGTTTAACATGGTCGTGCGTCCCCGAGTAGACGTGGTCCGACGCGACGGCAAAAATGTGCTGGTGGTATTTATAGCCGAAGTGCCCGCCGCCCAGAAGCCGGTGTACCTTGAAAACTTGGGCCTGCCCCGGGGAGCCTTTCGTCGTATCGGCTCTTCTGACCAGCGGTTTACCGCCGAAGATTTGGCCTTTATTTACCAACTTCGCGATGGCAGCAGCTACGACGAAACGCCCATTGCTAGCAGTAATCCATCGCGAGATTTTGCTCCTGCTGCACTTACGGCTTACCGGCAGTTGCGGGCCAAAGTGTCACCTGCTGCGGCCGAGTTAGCTGATGACGACGCAACTCTTTTACAAGGATTGAAAGCCACGATGGCAGCTTCCGATGGTTCTGTTTGCGCCACAGTGGCTGGAATGTTGCTCTTTGGCACTCCCAAGGCCCTTGGCCAGTATTTCCCCACCACCCGCGTGGATTACATGCGGGTGAACAGCCGGCAGTGGCTCGGTGATGCAGAAACGCGTTACGAAAATTCGTTGGAATTACGTGAGTCGCTGTTAACAGCTATTCCAAGGCTCATTGATCATATTATGGCCGACCTCCCCACGCGGTTTCAACTGCCTGATGGGAGCGATCAGCGCCGCGATGTACCTCTCGTACCCCGCGAGGCCATTCGCGAAATAGTAGTCAATGCCTTAATGCACCGAACTTATGGACCCAACAGTGCGGTTCGGGGCCCCCTGTCCATCGTGCGATTCAGTAATCGATTGGAGGTGCAAAACCCGGGCTATTCTCTCAAACCCGAAGACCAATTGGGCGAACGAGGCTCGGTGCCGCGCAACGAGCGGGTTGCTAACGTGTTGCACGATCTAAACTTGGCCGAAACCAAGGGCACTGGTATCGGCAAGGTACGCGCCGACATGCGACAAGCCAACTTATCGGAGCCACTGTTCGTCAGCAACCGAACGGCTAATACTTTCACGGCTACGCTCTTGTTGCATCATTTGCTTGATGAAGAGAACTTGCGCTGGCTGGCCCAATTTCGCGACTGCCACCTGTCGGATGACGAAGCGCGGGCCTTGGCTGTAGTACGCGAAACCGGCCAAATAAATAATGCTAACTTTCGTCTACTGAGTGGCCTTGACACCACTACGGTCAGCCGCAGTCTAGCTCGTCTGCGCGACTTCAATCTATTAAAACAGGAAGGACGCGGCGCAGCCACTTTTTACGTACCGGGCATGCGATTTTTAGCTTCACTGGCCACTAATACCATTGTAGATAAGCCACAACCTACAATGGCTGCCATTGTAGATAAGCCACAACCTACAATGGCTGCCATTGTAGATAAGCAAGATTCTGCCGGATACAGTTTGCCGGCTGACTTCCCGGTAATGCCTAGGATTCTCGTCCTTGCCATCAGTCAACTAGGGGGGCGGCCACGGCCCGACCAAGTTCGAATAGTTATTCAAGCTTTATGTGATTGGCGACCATTGAAAATGGTAGAAATATCAGCTTTGTTAAAGCGTAATCCCCACTATATATCTACTAACTATATCCGGTTGATGCTGCGCGACAACGAATTGGAATACACGCATCCCGAAGACTTGCGGCATCCCCAACAAGCCTACCGGGTGCCTGACAGCCTGCGTCAAACCGAACCATAAAGAGCCAGATTCTATGGCGTTGATGTTGCGCTGGCTTTTATGTGGGCTATTATTTACCTGGCCCGCTCAGGCCCAGGGCCCCACCGAGCTGCGCGGCCGCGTGGTGGACGGCGAAACCGGCCAGCCGGTGCCCAACGCGCAAGTGGGTGTAGCGGGCAACCGACTGGGCACCAGCACCAACGCCGACGGCGTTTTTGCGCTCAGCATCCCGCCCGCCTACCGGCACGAGCGGCTGGAAGTGGCCCTGCTGGGCTACCGCAGCTACGCCCAGGCGCTGCCGCCGCTGCCGGGCCCTGGGCTGGTTATCCGCTTGCAAATCAGCCCCGCCGCGCTGGGCGAAGTGACGGTGACCAGTTCCGTGACGGGCATCATCCGGGCGGCGGTGGCGCGCATTCCGCGCAACTACCCGGTGCGGCCCGCGCGCCTCACGGGTTTCTACCGCGAGGCCGAAAGCGCGCGGGGCGACACCAGCCAGTACCAGTACTTCGCCGAGGGCTTGCTGACGGTGCACCAGGCGGGCTACCAGCACCCACGCGACGACGGGGCCGTCGAAATCCGGGAGTCGCGCAAGGTGGAGCTGCGCGCCCCCGGCACCGCCGACCACCGGTGGTACGGGGGGGCCTTCGTGCCGCACCAGCTCGATTTTGTGCACCGCCGCGCGGCCTTCATCGACCCGGCCCACTTCCGCGACTACGACTACCGGCTGCTGCCGCAAACCACGTTCCGGGGCCGGGCGGTGTACGCCATTGCCTTCGCCCCCAAGCCGGGCCGGGCCGCGCGGGCCGACTTTGCGGGCCGGCTCTACATCGAGGAGGACAGCTACGCCTTCTTGCGGGCCGAGTGGCACCGCACGCCGGCTGGCCTCCGCCGCGAAAACCAGGTGGCCGTGGCCATCGAAGGGCGCACCAGCCGCGTCGATTACCAGCCCTACGCTGGCCGCTGGTACCTCAAAAGTGCCTGGCACCGCACCCAGGGCCGCCCGCGCCTGGGCACCAAACCGGCCGTTAGCGTGCTGGTGGAGTACCTGACGACGGCCATCGACACCGCCCAGGGGCCCCGGCCCGACTACGCGGCCCGCGCCCAGTACCGCGACGTGTACCTGGAAAACCCCGTGCCCTACGACTCCACGTTTTGGCAGCGCCAAACCACGCTGGTGCCGCCCGCGGCCGTGCAGCAAGCCCTGCGCCGCGCCGCCGCGCCGCCGCCCGCCGCAGCGGGGGGGGGCGGCGCCCGTGGCGGGGCCCCCCGCTGCGGCGGCCGCCCCGGTACGCCGCCCGAGCCGGCTGCGCTACGGCTACCTGGTGGGCGCCTGGCCGGTGGCCGGGGCGGGCGGCGCGGTGCAAGCGGGGTTCGCACCGGCCGGTTCGGGGTTTCAGGCGCTGGGCTCGGCGGATTTGCGGGCGCAACGCGCAACGTATTGGTACGAATTCTCTTACGAATTCAACGCGGTGGGCGGCTGGTGGCTGCGCCTGGCCTCGCGCAGCGGCTTCGGGCAGCTGGGTGGCGGTGGCTGGGAGGGCGGCCTGGCCTACGAGCGCAACCTGAACCCGCGCCGCCGGCCAGTGTTTGGGCGGGCGGGGCTCACGTATTTCCGCCAAACCGTGGGCCGCGACCTGGGGCCCTACCACAACCCCGACGCCGGCTTGCGCGTGGCCGGCACCGCCTTCAAAGCCGACGAAATCGGCCTGACCTTGCAAACCACCACCGGGGCCCTCCAGCCCAAGCTGGGCCTGGGCGTGGAGCTGAGCCGCCGCCTGGAGCTGGTGGCCGACGCGGGCTGCCTGCTCTTCTCGCACACCCGCACCCAGCTGGCGCTCGACGAGCGCAGCGGCTTCTGGTTCAGCCGCAGCGCCGCCACCATCGACTTGCCCGCGGCCGACGCCACCCTGCGCGTGAACGGCCAGCCGGCCGCCGCCGCGCCGTGGCTGCCCGGCCGCCTCACGCTCGGCGTTGGGCTGCTGTACCGGCCGCGGTAGGGCCCCGGGCGCCCCGCCGAGGCTGCGCCGCTACGGCCACCCGGGGCCCCTGGCCGTATGGAAGCGGCATGAAGTTAGGCTTAGAGTTCTACCAGCGGCCCGACGTGCTGCAAATTGCCCGCGCGCTGCTGGGCAAGCACTTGTATACCAACATGAACGGGCTGCTAACCGCCGGCCGGGTGGTCGAAACCGAGGCCTACCGCCACGAGGGCGACCACTCGATGACCCTGCACCTGCAACGCAAGCGCCAGCAGGCCAGCGCCTTGTACGTGCCCGGCGGCCACGCCTACATCTACACCGTGTACGACCGCCACGCCCTTTTCAACATTGCCACCCACGACGCCACCCACCCCGACACGGTGCTGATTCGGGCCATCGAGCCGCTGGAGGGCATCGATGAAATGCTGCGCCGCCGCGGCCTGGGGTCCCCCGCCCGGGCCCTCACCGCTGGCCCCGGCGTGCTCACCCAAGCCCTGGGCATCACGCCCGCCCTCAGCGGCTTGGCGCTGGACGGCAACGTGTTATGGTTCGAAGACCACGGCGAAACGGTGCCCGACGCCGACGTGCTGGCCAGCCCCCGCGTGGGCCTGGCCTACGCCGGCGCGGAAGCCGCGGCGCTGCCCTGGCGCTTCCGCATACGCGGCAGCCAGTGGACCAGCCCCGCGAAGTAGCGCAGGGGCAGCGCAGATGCTGCGAGTCGGCGTCGCTTGCTTCTTCCGAGCGGTAATCGCCGCCATTGCAGCGTAGCCTGCCGCGAGTCCGCAGCCCTCGCTTCATGTTACCAGTAACCTTGCAGGCGCGCGGACTCGCGGCAGGCTACGCTGCGAACCGGGCGGTGCCGCGGACTATAGCCGAAGGGCAGCGCAACTAAAGACCGCGCCATAGTTGTCCTACGTTGGCCACAACTGCGTACCGGTAGCTGACCCACCATTCTCTTCCAAGCCATGGCCATTTCTGAAGATTCGTTGGGCGGGCGGCTGCCGCTGCTGGCGCCCGCTGCCCTCGACGCCGACCAGCAAAAGTTGTACGACGCCCTGCTGGCCAAGACGGTGCCGTGGGCCAACGAGTCAGGCTTCCAAGCCGCTACCGCCGACGGCCGCGTCATCGGCCCGTTCAACGCCATGCTGCGCAGCCCGCGCATCAGCCAGGCCATGCTGGCCCTCACCAATGCCGAGGGCGAGTTCACTGCCCTCAGCGAGCGGGTGCGCCAAGTGGTCATCCTCACCGTGGGGGCCCTGTGGCGGGCCGACTACGAGCTGTACGCCCACGCCGCTGTGGGCGCGCAGGCCGGGTTCGACGCCGCCACCGTGGGGGCCCTGGTGGCCGGGCAAAAACCCGCGGCGCTGGCTGCCGACGAAAGCCTGGCCTACGACATCGCCCACTCCCTTACCGCCACGCACCAGCTAGCGCCGGCGCTGTACGCGCAAGCGGTGGCCACTTTCGGCGAGAAGGGCGTGGTGGACCTGATTTACCTGGCCGGCCACTACATGATTATTTCCGGGCTGCTGAATACCTTCGCCGTTCCCGCGCCGGCGGCTTTTTAGTTTGGCCGGGCAATAGCTTGGTGAATGTGAGCGTTTTGGCCGCCGGTTGGCGGTGGTTTGCTTCCGGGGCCCCGTGGCTGTTTCGTATGAAAAAACTTCTGCTTTTCGTTGGGTTGGCGGCGGGCCTGGGGGCCCCGGCGGCCCGCGCCCAGGCGCCGGCACTGGCCACGTTTCCGGTGGGCACGGCCACCGTCACGGTGTCGGAGCTGACGCCGGGGCTGGCCACGATTTGGGAATTGGCGTGGGGCCCCGACGACTTTTTGTGGGCCACCGAGCGCGCCGGGCGCATCAGCCGCATCAACCCCGCCACGGGGGCGGTGCTGCCGCTGCTCACCATTGCCGACGTGACGCAGACCAACGAAAGCGGCCTGCTGGGCCTGGTCCTGCACCCCGATTTTGCCGCCCAGCCCTACGTGTACGTGGTGTACAACTACACCGACCAGGGGGCCCTGAAGGAGAAGCTGGTGCGCTTCACGTACGCGGCCGCCGCGGGCACGCTGGGCGAGCCGCTGGTGCTGCTGGGCGGCATTGCGGCCACCACCACGCACAGCGGCTCGCGCCTGCTCATCCTGCCCGACCGCACGCTGCTGATGACCACCGGCGACGCCCAGCAGCAGCCCGAAGCCCAAAACTGGGCGTCGCTGAACGGCAAAATCCTGCGCCTGAACCTCGACGGCAGCATCCCGGCCGACAACCCCACGCCCGGCAGCTACGTGTACACGCTGGGCCACCGCAACCCCCAGGGCCTGGTGCAGCTGGCCGACGGCCGCCTCTACAGCTCGGAGCACGGCCCCAACAACGACGACGAAATTAACAAGATTGAGGTGGGCCGCAACTACGGCTGGCCCGCCGTGGAAGGCCTCTGCAACCTGCCGGCCGAAGCCACTTTCTGCGCCGCCAACAGCGTGCGCGAGCCCCTCACCACCTGGACGCCCACCATCGCCCCGGCCGCCCTGAAGTACTACGACCACCCTGCCATTCCGGGCTGGCGCGGCAGCCTGCTGGTGGCGGCCCTGGGCGGCCGCCGCCTCGTGCAGCTGCCCCTCGACGCCACCGGCGGCGCCATCACCGCCCGCAACGAGTTCCTGACGGGCTTCGGCCGCCTGCGCAGCCTGTGCGTGTCGCCCGACGGCCGGGTGTACGTGGGCACCAGCAACCGCGACGGCCGCGGCACCCCCGCCGCCACCGACGACCGCATCCTGGTGCTCGAAAACCGGGCCTACATGCCCACCGCCAACCGCAACGCCGCCGCCGTCAAGTTCGAGATTTTCCCCAACCCCGCCCGCCAGCAGGCCAACCTGACGCTGCCCGCCCCGGGGGCCCACGTCACCATCTGCGACCTGCTGGGCCGCCGCCTGCGCGAGCAAGCCGTGTCCGGCCTCACCGCCACCCTCGACCTGGCCGGCCTGCCCGCCGGCCGTTACCTGGTGGCCGTGGCCACCGCCGCTGGCACGTCCACCAAGCCGCTGAGCGTGGAGTAAGGGATTGGAGCCCAGGGTGTGCGCCAACCTGATGAAAGACCAAAATCTTACTCCTTAGAATCACCTGGTTGTTTAAGAGGTCAGTACAGTTGGCAATTCGGCCCATCAAAACAGCGCAATAGCAGCGCTTGCGACAAATTATTGCACCGTCCCAAAATCAAAACAGCCACCTAGAAGTAATGCTAAGTGGCTGATTATGAATGAGCGAGAAACGAGGTTCGAACTCGCGACCCTCAGCTTGGGAAGCTGATGCTCTACCAACTGAGCTACTCTCGCGGGGTGTTTGGTGGGGTAAAAGTACGGCGGCGCGGCCAATCGGCAAGCTCGGCGGCTAAAAACCCGGCCGCGGCGGGCGGCGTATGAAACGGGGTATGGCCGCTGCCCCCCTTTCGCCCACTACCCGCCGCCTCCTGGGGTGGATGTTTCTCTGGACCGGTATTTTGCTGGGGCTGGGCCAATTGATTCGGCTGGGCATTGCCGCCTACGCGTGGTCCATCGAGGGCATTGAGGGCGGGCTGGAAGTGGGCCTGGTGCTGCTGTACCTGCTGGGCCTGGTGGGGGCCAGCCTGCTGGTGCGCTACGGCCGCCAGTTGCTGCGCGGCGGCCGGCTGTCCGGTGGCCGGGCCAAAGAAACCATCCGCTGACCCCCGCCCCGGGGCCCGGTTGGCCGGCGGGCCCCACCTTTGCTGCCCTTATGTCGTCTCCCCTCCGCATTGCGCTGGCCAAGGCCAACGCCGCCACCGCCGCCCAGCTGGCCGAACTGGGCCGCCAAACCTTCCAGGACACCTTCGCCGCCACCACCCCGCCCGCTGACATGGCCGCGTTCCTGGCCGATACCTTCGGGCCCGAGCGGCAACTGGCCGAGCTGCAAGATTCGGCCAACACCTTCCTGCTGGCCCACATGCAGGGGGCCCTGGTGGGCTACGCCAAGCTGCGCGAGCCCTCGGCCCTGGGCTTGCCCGAAGGCCAGGACGCCCCCGCCGGTCGCCTCGAAATCGAGCGCCTTTACGTGGCCGAAGACTGGCTGGGCACCGGCCTGGGCGCTACCCTGATGCGCGCCGTGCTGGCCCTGGCCGAGCAGCTGCACTGCACCGCCGTGGTGCTGGGCGTGTGGGAAAAAAACGCCCGCGCCCTGGCGTTCTACCAGCGGTTTGGCTTCCGCGAAATCGGGGCCCACGACTTCCGCCTGGGCCAAACCGTGGACCGCGACCTGATCCTGCGCAAAGGCCTGGCCGGCCGATGAGGGCCCACCCGGGCAGCGGCCCCGCCCCGCGCCGGCCCGCCGGGGCCCCGCCCGCCGCGGGGCGGCGCTTGTTTGCCGCGGCCCGGCGGGGGCCCGCGCGGCTGGTGCTGCTCGCGCTGGCCGGGGCCCCGTGGCTGCCGGCCTGCCAGCCGGGCAGCGGCCCCGACCGCGCCGCGCCGGCCCCGCCGCCCGTGGGCCACTACGCGGGCACGGCGCAGCTCGCCGCCGGGCGGCCCGCCCAGCCCGTGGCCCTGGAGCTGCGCCACCCCGCCCCCGGCCACTACACCGCCGAGCTAACCGGCCCCCCGGCCCTGCGCTTCGTGGCCGACACCGTGGCGTTTCAGAACGGCCAGTTGCGCCTCGTGCGCCCCGGCCGCCCCGGCGAAGTGCTGGCCCTGACGCTCGACGGCGACTTCTGGCGCGGCACGCTGCGCCTCGATTCGGTGCAGGCGCCCGTGCTGCTCGTGCGGCGCGGCCCGCCCACGCCCACCGTGTACCGCGTCGAGGAAGTGCCGCAGGCCCAGGGCTCGGCCTGGCTGTTTGCCCCCGCCGACGTGCGCACCGCGGGCCCCGGCCTGGCCCTGCTGCCCGACGCCGCCACGGGCCCCGCCGGCGCCGTCTGGGCCGATGCCCTGGCCCGCTACGGCCTCACCGTGCTGCTGCTGCCCGCCACCGATTCGGCCCGCCCGGCCCCCACCGGGGCCCTGCTGGCCGCCGCGCGCCGCCTGCTGCGCAACACCGCCGGCGTGGACACCGCCAACCTTGGCACCTGGGCCGCCGGCCCCCGCGCCGACGCCGCGGCGCTGGCCCTGGCCGCCCCCGGGGGCCCCCGCACGGCGTTTTTCATCGTGCAAAACGCGCCCGTGGCTGCCGCTAGCCGCGACGCCTACCGCGCGCTGGCCCGCCAAAAACTGCCCACGCTTGGCCTATACGGCGGAGGCGGGGCCGGCCGCGCCACGGCCGCCGCCAGCTTGCGTGGCGCCCTGCGCAGCCCAGCGGTGCTCACCTACCGCACGGCGGGCCCCGGTTTGCTGGTACCAGGCCCCGGGGGGCCCGCCTTCGCCCCGGGCCTGCCCGATGCGGTGGTGCAGCGGCTGCCCCGCCCGCGTTAGGGGCCCTAAAGCGGTTTCTACTTGTGCCGCCAAGCCGGGCTTGGCCTTGCCCTAGGGCCCCCAGGGCAGCATAAGCAAGGCCACGCACAGCTTGGCGGTACGGGTACGTTTCGTCCTGCCGGTTGCTGAGTTGTGGCGTGAACTGCCAGATGGGCGCTACTGCGGCAGCTCCACCGTCACGCGGTGGGCCAGCGGCGGGGCCCCGGGGCCGGGGGGCGCCGCAGGCAGTGGGTACGGGCTGTAAAGGGCGCACAGCGAATGGCTTACCTGGTAGAGGTGGCCGGGCGCGGCGGCGGGCAAGCCGTCGAGCAAGCCGGCCAGTACCTCCCAGCGCGGGGCCCCGGGCTGGCGGCTGGCGTCGTGCCACACCACCACGGTTTCGGGGCCCACGAGGTGGGCGAACACGCGGGCCGTGTCGCGGCGCACGGCGTCGTAGTGGTGGTCGCCGTCGATGAAAATCAAATCAAACTGCTGGCCCAGGCCGGCCAGGTCGAAGGTGGCGGAGTTGCCGTGCAGGTGCGCGACGTTGGGCAAATCCTTCGAGAAAAACCCGTGCAGGTTGATGTAGTCCTCCGCCAGGCCCAGGGCCCGCAGCTCGGCGGCCGCCAGGTTGAGGGTGTGGACGGTGGCGGCCACGGCGGCCACGTTGGCCGCGCTTTCGCCCCGCCAGGTGCCGATTTCGAAGTAGCGGCAGCCCGGCCGCTGCCGGGCCAGGCCGCGCAGCAGCAGCAAATCGGTGGGCAGCGAGCCGCCCTCCTCAAAGGCAAAGGGCGCCGCGGTGTCGGCCGCGCCGGGCGGCAGGAAGTGGCGCAGTGGCACCACCGGCAGGCCCTGGGGCCCCACGCCCCAACGGGTGGCGTGGGCCCCGGCCCGGCGCTGCCACGCGGCGGTGTCGGCGGCCAGCACACTGTTTAGCAGCCACGGGTTGCGGGCCAGGCGGGCGAAGGCAGACAAGGTTTTGGAAAGGCGCGACATGGGCGCGAAGCTAGGCCTGCTGGCTGTAGTGCGCGGACGCTGCGAGTCGGCGTCGCTCACTTCGTCCTGCTAGTAATCGTTCAGTATAACCGTGCAACCGCCCGGATTCGCAGCGTCCGCGCTACAGCAGCAGCAGGCCTTTTTCGCGCAGCAGCTGCCAGGCGGGGCTGAGCAGAAAGGCGTCGAAGGGGCCCGCGGCGGCGGGGAAGCTGGCGGCGGCTTCCTTGAGCAGCACTTTGGCGTCGTAGTCGTGGGTCAGCCGCACGAGCAGCCCGTGCAGCCAGCGGCCGGCGGCTTCGGGCGCTTTCACCTCGAAATCCTCGGCCTGCTCGTAGCAGGTGAGGACTGCGCGGGCGCCTTTTTTGCCGGTTTCCACGCGCAGCTCGGGCGCGTTGCCGAGCCAGAACAGGCGCTGGTTCTGCTTGGCAAAATCGGGTTTTTCGGGGGCTTGCAGGGCCTGCTGCACGAGCTGGCGCGGGGTGGTCGTTTTGGGGGTTTTGAAGTCGAACCAGAAACCCAGCGGCTCCTCCAGGGCCACGCCGTGGAGGTAGTTGTAGAGGCTTTTGGCCAGGCCCGGGCCGAAGGCTTCGTGGTCGGTGCCCAGCGGGTCGTCGTGCCAGAGGTCGTTCCAGGCGAAGCCGGCGGGCGCGGGGCCCACGGCGGCCACCTGGTACTTGGCCGGGTTTTTCCCCACCGGTGAGTGGGCCGTCATCGAGAAGCGGTGCCAGTAGCCGCTCTGCACCACGCCGGCGGCAAAGAGCTGCCGCACCACTTCCAGCGAGTCAACGGTTTCCTGGGCGGTTTGGGTGGGGAAGCCGTACATCAAGTAGGCGTGCACCATGATGCCGGCCTGCGTGAAGCCTTCGGTGACGCGCGCCACCTGGCCGATGGTGACGCCCTTTTCCATCAGCGCCAGCAGGCGGTCGGAGGCCACCTCCAGGCCCCCGGAAATGGCGATGCAGCCCGACGCGGCCAGCAGCCGGCAGAGGTCGGGCGAGAAAGTTTTCTCGAACCGGATGTTGCCCCACCACGTGATGGCCACCCGGCGCCGCAGCAGCTCCACGGCCAGGTCGCGCAGGGCCAGCGGCGGGGCGGCTTCGTCCACGAAGTGGAAGCCGGTTTGGCCGGTTTGGGCGATGATCTGCTCGATGCGGTCCACCAGCAACGTGGCCGGCGCGGTTTCGTAGCGGCCAATGTAATCGAGGGTTACGTCGCAAAACGAACAGCGCTTCCAGTAGCAGCCGTGGGCCACGGTGAGCTTGTTCCAGCGGCCGTCGCTCCAGAGGCGGTGCATGGGGTTGAGCACTTCGAGCACCGAGAGGTAGTCGGTGAGCGGCAAATCGGAGTAGTCGGGCGTGCCCACCTCGGGGTGCGGCACATCGGGGTGCGGGTGGTTGACGTACTGCGCCTGGCCGGCTTCGTCGCGCAAAAACGTGCGCTGTAGCTCACTTTGCGGAATCTTGCCGGCCCAAAAGTCAAACAGCCGCAGCCAGGGCCCCTCGCCGTCGTCGAGCGTGAGGTGGTCGATGTAATCGAAAAAACGCGGCTCTTTAATGGTGCGCAGCTCGGTGTTGGGGTAGCCGCCGCCCATCACGGTGCGCACGTGCGGGCGGGTTTCCTTAATGCGCTGGGCCAGGCGCAGGGCCCCGTAGAGGTTGCCGGGGAAGGGCACCGTGAAGCCCACCACGTCGGGCTGCGTGCGGGCCAGCAGCGCGTCCAGCTCTTCCAACAGCAACGCATCCAGCAAGTTGGCGGGCGCTTGCAGGGCCTGGTGCAGCGGCTCGAAGCTGGTGGCGGAGAGGGCCAGCTTTTCGGCGTAGCGCGAGAAGCCGAAGTGGGGCCCCACGGTTTCCTTGATGAGGTCGGCCAAATCCTCCAGGTAGAGCGTGGCCAGGTGGCGGGCCTGGTCGGTGAGGCCCATCGTGCCGAAGGCGGTTTCGAGGTCGGCCACGTGGTCGAAGCGGCTGGCTTCGGGCAGGAAGCGGCCGTGGCAGATGCGCGGGGCCAGGGTCAGGTCCTTGTTCTGCAAGAAGCGCACGACCGGCGCCACGGTGGCCAGGTAGCGGTTTTGCAGCCGCAGCATGCGCTTGGCGTTGTCGCTGAGGGCAAAGGCGCCGGCTTCAATTTCGGCAAACACCCGCTTCAGCCCATCCACCGAAAACAGGCGCAGCACCAGCTGCAAGCCCAGGTCGGCCTGCGCCACGTCGTAGCCGCGGCCTTTCAAAAACCCCTTGATGTAGGCCGTGGCCGGGTACGGGGTGTTGAGCTGCGTGAGCGGCGGGGTGATGAGCAGGATTTTGGGAGCGGCGAGCGACACGGTAGCCTTCAACCCGGCCAAGGGGCCCCGGGTTCAGTGGGCCGCAAAGGTCGGGCAGGAATAGCGGGCGGGACCGGCCCGGGCAGCCGGCGAAAAACCGGCCGCCCGCTTCGCGCCTACATCTTCATGCCGCCCATTTTGTTGCCGCCCATCGTGCCCATGCTCGCCCAAGGCGCGTTCAGGCGCACGTACACCGAGGCCGAGAGGGGCCGCTGGCCGTAGCCGGGGCCCCGGTAGCCGATGCCGTACTGCGGGCCCTGCAAATCGGTGGGGATGAAGTAGCCGGTGAGCTGGCCGCCGACGTGCACTTCGGGGCCCCGGAAGTCGTCGCGGGTGAGGCGGTAGCTGGCGCCCAGCGTGAGGGCGTGCACGTTGAAGACCTTGGCCAGCAACTGGTCGTTGGGCCCCGGGGGGTAAAAATCCAGTTCCTCGCTGTCTTTCTGCACGAACTCGTAGCGGCCGTAGAAGGTGGGGCGGCCCAGGGTAAGGTTGGTTTCGGCCAGCACGGCGTGCTCGGGGTGGGGGCCGTGGCCCTCGTTCATGCCCCACACCAGGGCCGAGGCGAGGTAGTGGCGGTCGTCGCCCAGGCGGTGGCTGTGCAACACGCTGGCCGTGGTGCGGGTCACGTTCTCGTCGGGGTGCAGGTCTTCGGGGCTTTTGATGAAGGCGCGGCTCACCTGCAGGGCGAACTCGCGGCTGGGGTTCCAGTTCAGGCGCGCGGCCCACGAGTCGGCCCGGGGCTTGTCGAAATCGTAGCGGTACTGGTCGGGCTCGCGGCCGGTGAAGTTGCTGCCTTCCAGCTTGAACTGCTTGTAGCGCACGCCCAGCGTGGCCACCCCGAAGGTGATGTGCGTGGCGTCGGTCCAGTGGTGGGAGAGGGGCGCGTCGGGGTTGGGCATGGCCGAAATGCGGTGCATGAACGCCACTGGCCCGATGGCCGGCTCGCCGGGGTAGCCCAGGTACAGGCTCACGTCCACGTCGGGGCTCAGGGCCTGCACGTAGCCCACGCTCAGGCCCGAAAACAGGTCGTGCGGGTGCTGCTTGTCGATGAGCGGCTGGCCCTTGTACGACTCGCCGGTTTGGAACAGCAGCGGGTAGCCGCCGCGGGTTTCCGTCAGCGGGTCGAGCGACATCATCAGCGTCAGGTTCAGCAGGCCGTGGGCCCCCACGGTGCGCTGGGCCATGGCCATGCCCCAGTTGGGGCCGTCCACGGCGTGGGCGTGGCCGCGGCCGCCGCTGTGGTTGAAGTTCTGGCTGGTGTAGCGGCCGTAGGCGCCGCCGTGGGCCATCACCATCCAGGGCCCCTTGTGCACCATCCACATGTACATGGGCGTGGCGTCGGGCTGCCAGCTGGTGGCCGAGCCGTTGCGGCTCATGGGCAAGTGGCGCGAGGTGGCGGCCGACATGGTGTGCTCGCCGTCGGAGCCGCCCATGCGCAGGGCGGCGTGGTCCATGCCCAGCATGTTTTCCATCGGCTTTTCCGTCGATTTCTTGGGGCGAACGGTAGCGGCTGGCATGGGCACGCCCGGCATGGCGGCCTGCTGGGCGCGGGCGGGGGCCCCCAGCAGGCCGGCGGCCAGCAGCAAAAGGGCCGCGGCGCGGGATGAAACAGAGGCAGAAGGCGTCGAGGTAATCATGCTGGTAAAACACCCGTTTTCCTCACCTGGTTTTCACGCGGTTCTACACAATTCGGCCTGAGGGCCAGTACGATTCGGGCCCGGGCCGAATCACATTGGCTTTTGGCAAAATTCTGCACGACCCGGGCCGCCCGGGCCCCGTAAGCCTGATCTGGTGGCTCAGCACCGCTTTTTTTCCAACTCATTTCCCTCCCCGTACATGGTCATTTCCACGGCTCCCCGCCCCGCCCACCATGACGTGCTCGACGCCCTCGCCCGCTGCGTGGCCGCTTGCGAGCACTGCGCCACCGCCTGCCTCGGCGAAGACGACGTCAAAATGATGGTGCCCTGCATCCGCCTCGACCGCGACTGCGCCGACATCTGCCGCCTCACCGCCGCCTTCATCGCCCGCGGCTCCGACCACGCCCCGCACATCCTCAAGGAGTGCATCGAAATCTGCCAGAAGTGCCACGACGAATGCGCCCAGCACCCGCACGCCCACTGCCAAGAGTGCGCCGCCGCCTGCCAAGCCTGCCTGGAAGCCTGCCAATCGTACAAGTAGCTTGTAGCGTGGGCTTGGCCGCCCGCGCTGCGGCCGCTGCCCACTAGTCGGCAAGGCGAAGCGAGGGCTGCGGCCGGCAAAGCCCGCGCTACAGCCAGCAACAAAAGGGCCCCCTGCCAATCGGCAGGGGGCCCTTTTTATATTTTATAACATAGAACCGACGTGCTACAGCGCGTCGAGCGAGAGGCGGGCGGGCAGGGCCTGGCGGCGGAACTCGCTGACGGAGTGGCCCGTGACCTGGCGGAACTGGTTGCTCAGGTGCTGGCCCGAGCTGTAGCGCATCTGGTCGGCAATCTGGTTCAGGGTGAGTTCGCCGTAGCTGAGCAGCTCCTTCACGTGTTCAATTTTGAGGCGGATGAGGTACTTCTCGATGGTGAGGTGGGCGGTGCGCGAAAACACCTTGCTCAGGTGCGAGTACGTAGCGGCCAGCCGCTCGGTGAGGAACGCCGAGGTGGTGAGCGGCGAGCGGGCCGTGCGCAGGTGCTCAAGGTAATCGGCGAGCAGGGTCTTGATCTGTTCGGTGAGTTGCTCGGCGCGGCCGCGCAGCAGCTCAAAGCCGGCGGCTTCGAGCAGCGGAGCCACGGTTTCGGGGTCGGCGGGCGTGGTAGCGTCCAGCTCGGCGGTGCCCAGCGTCACGGTTTTGGGCTGGTAGCCGGCGCGTTCCAGCAAGTTGCGCACGGCTTCGACGCAACGCGGGCACACCATATTTTTGATGTATAGCAAGTTCGTAGCCATAGGGTTAGCGTGTTGAAGGCCGCCCTGCGGCGGCGGTGGATGATGCAGAACGAATGGGCGCCCGGGCCGGGGCTGGGCGGGAACGGCGGGCCGCCGGCGCGGGCGACGCGGCCGCCCAGCCCCGGCCAAACCAGTGGCTGGTGGCCCAGCCCACAAACGGCACCACGGCCAGGAAGGTGACGGCCAGCAGCCAGAAAAAGAGGAAGAACGCCGGAGCCAGCCGGCCGAAAAAATGCCCGTCGGCCCCGAACACGTAGCCTACCAGCGCCAGGGCCAGCCCGAGGCTGACGGCGGCCAGCCCGCCCACCCGCCGCCACGGCCCGGGGGCCAGGAAACGGGCAAAGCGCAGGCGCAGCGGCTGGGGCATGGGGTGGGGTTAGGCAGGTGAAATTACACGTAAATTTATAAGGGGCCCGCGGGCCGGGCCGCTACAACGCGCCCCGGCCCCGGAATAGTGCCTGCCGCTACGCCAGCACGGCCAGCAGCTCGCGCTGCAACGCCTGGCCCTGGTCGGTGGTGTACCACTCGTTCATCTGGCGCACAATGGCGGCCGTGTGCTGCGCGGGGTCGGAATGCAGGCGGTGGGCCAGCTCCTGCGCGGGGGCCGGGCGGGGGCCCCACTCGGCCACGGTTTGGCCGGTGGCCGCGTCTTGCACCACCAGCTTGGGAATGCTGTCTTTGCCGTTGGTTTGGTGGGCGGCCATGAAGTCGGGGTGCTCGGAGCGCAGCAGCACGTGCAGGGCCACGCGGCCGCCGCTGCCCTCGGCCAGGTGGGCCAGCAGGGGCAGCTCGTGGGCGGTGTCGCCGCACCACGCCTCGGCCAGCACCAGCCAGCGCTGGGGGGCATCCAGGTGGCGCAGGCGGTCCACTAGTTCGGGCAGCAGCGGCAGGGCGTAGGCACGGTCGAGGTGCTGCTGGTTTTGCTCAGTAAAGCGCACCAGGGCGGGGCCCTGTTCGGGGCCGGTGGTGCGGTGCTCGGCGGCTAGGGTGCTCACCAGGGCCCGGAACTCGGCGTAGGTGTAGGCCGGAGCCGGCAGGGGGGCGGAAGCGGAAGAAGCGGACATGAACGGAAACGAAAGGGCGAAACGGCCGGGCAAAATAACCAGCGGGCGGTTGTTTAACCCAACCCGGGGCCGGAGGTTGCGTTTATCTTTGCGGGGCCCCCGGGACGCCCCACCACGCACCTGCCCCCGGGGCCCTGCTTTCCTTACTGCATTACTTGGCCGCGGGCTGTTCCGCGGCTTTCTCTTTACTGCTTCCCATGAAAGTTCTTTTCCGTCCCCTCCTGCTGGTTGCCGCCGTGGCCGCCGGCCTCAGCGTCAGCGCGTGCGGCGATTCCGGCAACTACGGCTCCACCCACGTCGAGGAGAGCGGCCCCAAGCACGGCGACATCATCCAGGCCAACCCCAGCGGCGACTCCATCGTGGCCGGCCTGCGCCGCCCCGCCAAAACCGGCACCCAGGAGCAGAGCTACGAAAACGCCGACACCCGCATCGACCGCAACCACGACGGCAGGTCCGAGAAATAGCAATTTAGGAGTGGGTAGTTAACCTTAGGAAGCGGAAATTGGGGAGCGGAAAGTAAAACTTTCGGTTCCCCAATTCCCGCTTCGCCGTTAGTGCCGGAAGCTGAGGCCCAAGAAAAACTCGCGGTCGACGCCGTGGGTGACGGGCAGGTGGGTGCCAAAATCGAGCTGCACGTTGTCGCTGATGTCGAGCTGGGGCCCCACGTTGACGGAACTGCGCCACGAAGCCTGGCGCACGTCCCAGTAGCCCACCAATTCCACGAAGGCCTGCACCAGTTTACTGAACTGGTAATCGGTGGTGAAGGTGGGCGTGAGCTGGAGGTAGCGCCCCCGGGCGTCGCGGTCCCAGTACACCTCGGCGGCAATTTGCCCGCCGATGCTCCAGGGTTTGGTGATTTGGTACACCGCGGGCAGCACCGCCCCGTACTCCACGGCCCCGTCGCCGCGGGGGCCCCCGGTGGGCAGCGTCACGTAGCCAATCAGGCCCAGGGCCCAGCGGCTGTCGTCGTCGCCAACGAGGGTGTGCTTGAGGCGCAGCGTCACGTCGCCAAAACCGCGGTACACCTGCGACTGGCTCGGGTCGCTGTCCTCGTAGTTGCGGGTGTCGGTGTACGAATCGACGCCCACCTGGAAATCGGTGCGGTCGGTGAGGCCGATTTTGGCCAGCGCGTGGTTCACGTACCAGTCGTGGCCGTGGGCCGTGCCCTCGCGCCGCGTCAGCAGGCGCAGGGCGTCGGTTTCGTACTGGAAGTGGCCCGCGTCCACCGAGTACGGGCTTTCGGTGATGCCGGGGCGGTCGGGCACCATCGGCCGCATGAACTTGCGCGGCGTGGGCTGGAACAGGGTGTAGTGGCTCTTGTCGACGTTGATGGTGTCGTTCATCAGCTTCTTTTCCGTCCCGTTCGCCTTGTGGGCCACGTCCGGTTTTTGGGCGGCCGCCGGGCAGGCCCCCGCCAACGCCAAGCCCAGGGATAGGTAGAACAACTTCATCGGAATGGCATTAAAGAGACATTAAAATGTGCCCCGCATACGCAGCGCCCGCCCCGGCGGCCGAAACAACCTGGAACGGCCCCACCACTTTCAGGCCCACACTACGGCCGGGGTTGAAAATGCCGCTGCGGCGGCCGAGCGAAGCGGCATAACACTCGAAGTGCTTGAAGCAACCGGGGTGGGCCCGGCAGGCAGTGTCGGGCACCTTGGCGGCCTGCGCGAACACGTGCACGGCCTCGCGCCCGGCGCAAGTGCGCCAAGTGGCGGCGCCGCGCTACGTTGGCCCGCAGCACCAGCGGGGGCCGCCGCGTGGCTGCCGCCCCCGCTGGCCGACACGCACGCCCCAGTAGCGGTTCCAAAACGCGGGAAACGGCCGCTGGGCCCCGCGCTGGCCCGCCGCGGGCAAGTAGCAGGAGGGAAGTTGACGGCCGCAGCGGTGCGGCTGCGGCCCAGGGCGGCCAGCTTTTCCGCTGGCTGCCCGGCAATCGCCGGGGCCCCAGGGATTGCCGGGCGGTACAGGGGTGCAACGATTAGCGGGTGGCTGGCTGTCCACCTGCCGCCCGCCCCGGGGGCCTTAGCCCACCGCGGTTTGCCAGAGCAGGTACCCGTTCAGGGCGATGATGATGGCCGATATGGCCCAAGCGGCCGCTTGCACGCCGGGGCGGTTGGCAAACACGCCCATTTTCAGCTTATCGCCGGTGAAGAGCACCAGCGGCACCACCGCGAAGCTGAGCTGCAACGAGAGGATGACTTGGCTGAGCACCAGCAGCTGCCCGGTGCCCCGCTCGCCGTACAAGAGGGTGACCACCAGGGCCGGCACCACGGCGATGAGCCGCGTGATGAGGCGCCGCACCCAGGGCCTGAGCTTCAAGTCCAGGAAGCCCTCCATCACAATTTGGCCGGCCAGCGTGCCGGTCAGCGTCGAGTTCTGGCCCGAGGCCAGCAGCGCCACGGCAAACAGCGCCGAGGCCGCGCCCGCCCCCAGCACCGGCGTGAGCAGCTGGTGGGCGTCGGCGATGTCGGCCACGCCGTCGTGGCCCTTGCCGTGGAAGGCGGCGGCGGCCGTGACGAGGATGGCCGCGTTCACGAAAAACGCCAGGAACAGCGCCACCGTGGAGTCGATGGTGGAGAACTTAATGGCCGTGCGCTTGGCGGCCTCGTCGGGGCCGAAGGCGCGGGTTTGGACGATGCTGGAGTGCAGGTACAGGTTGTGGGGCATGACGGTGGCCCCCAGGATGCCGATGGCCACGTAGAGCATGCCGGGGTTCATCACCACCTCGGGGCGGGGCAGCAAGCCGCCGGCCAGGGCCCGCCAGTCGGGCTGCGAGGCCACGATTTCGTAGAGGAAACAGAAAAAAATCAGGAGGATGAGGCCCCCAACCAGGCTTTCGATGAGCCGAAACCCTTTGTGCTGGAAAAACAGCACCACCAGCACGTCGAGCGTGGTGAGGACGACGCCCCAGGCCAGCGGCAGCCCAAAGAGCAGGTTGAGCGCGATGGCCGAGCCGATGACCTCGGCCAGGTCGCAGGCGGCGATGGCGATTTCGCACATGGCCCACAGCGCCAGGCTCACGGGGCGCGCGTAGTGGTCGCGGCAGGCCTGGGCCAGGTCGCGGCCCGTGGCAATGCCCAGCTTGGCGGCCAGGTGCTGCAAAAACATGGCAAACAAGCTGGAAACCAACACCACCGACAGCAGCGTGTAGCCGTAGCGGGCCCCGCCGGCCAGGTCGGTGGCCCAGTTGCCGGGGTCCATGTAGCCCACGGCCACCAGCAGGCCGGGGCCCCAGTAGGCCCGCAGCGTCCGCCAAAACGAGGCCCCCGCCGCGGGCACCGCAATGCTGCCGTGCACCTCGCTCAGCGAGGTGCCGCGGCGGGCGTGGCGCCAGCCCGCGTCGGCAGAACTGGCCGCGGCGGGCGAAACAGTAGGCACGGCGGCGGGGGGAGTAAACTCAGGCATAGAACACGACAAAGATAGAGGAAATTTTTAGGCTGGTCTAAAAATTAATTTTAAATGCCCTAAAATACGCGGCGTAAGGGGAAAAGTTGCGGCCCAGCGGGTGGCTGCGAGGGCCCGGGCCCCGACCTTTGTTGGCCCGTTTTGCTTTTTAATATGACTGCGCTGGCCCACACCAAGACCCGCCTTGGCCTGCTCTCCCTCGTGGTGAGCGTGGCCCTGGTGGCCACCAAATTCTACGCCTACCACCTCACCCGCTCGCAAGTGGTGCTGACGGATGCCCTGGAGAGCATCATCAACATCTTCACCAGCGGCTTCGCCCTCTACAGCCTGTACCTGGCCGGCCTGCCCAAGGACGAGAACCACCCCTACGGCCACGGCAAAATCGAGCACCTGTCGGTGGGCTTCGAAGGGGCCCTGATTTTCATGGCCGGGGCCTACATCTTGTACTCGGCCACGGGCAGCCTGCTGCACCCGCACGCCGTGGCCCAGCCCAGTTGGGGCGTGGCGCTGCTGGCGGCCACGGCGGTGGCCAACCTGGGGCTGGGCCTGTACCTGGTGCGCCAGGGCAAGGCGCTGCACTCGGTGGCCCTGGTGGGCGACGGCCAGCACCTGTACATCGACGCGCTGACGTCCATCGTGTCGTCGGTCGCGCTGCTGCTGGTGGCCGCCACCGGCGTGGTGCGCATCGACGGCGGGGCGGCGCTGCTGCTGGGCGGCTTCATCCTGGTGAACGGCGGGCGCATGGTGGGCCGCTCGGTGTCGGGCCTGATGGACGCCACCGACACGGCCGTCGTCACGGAGGTCATCGCCGAGCTGCAAGCCCACCGCCGGGCCCCCTGGATTGACGTGCACAACCTGCGCGTGCAGCGCTACGGGGCCAACTTGCACATCGACTGCCACATGCAGATGCCCTACTATTTCAGCCTGGAGCACGTGCACTCCGAGCTGTTCGACATCGAGGAGCTGATCCGCGAGAAGTTTGCGGTGGAAGTGGAGATGTTCGTCCACGCCGACCCGTGCACGTTTGCCGCCTGCTCGCTCTGCCGCGTGGCCGACTGCCCGGTGCGCCAGCACCCCTTTGCGCACGAAGTGGCCTGGGGCCTGCACAACGCCGTGCGCAACGAGCGCCACCACCTGTAGTTGCTGGGCTCGGCTGGGGCGGGGCAACTGCTTGGCGGGCGGCCGGTGGGGCCCCGGGACCGTTGCGGTTTCGCCCTTACCTTGGCCGACGTACGCTACTTTCCCCAACGGCTAAAATGCCCGCTGCCCACCACGAACCACCCGGCGCCGGGGCCCCCGCCGAAACGGTTGCCCGCAGCCGGCGCCAGCGCCTGGCCGGGGCGGCGGCCACCACCGCCACCAAGCTGCTGCCGCTGGTGGCCCTGCTCGACGCCGTGCAGCCGGCGGCGGGGCAGGAGTCGGTGTTTCGCGTCCGGCGCCGGAAAATACGGGTGCACCTGGCGCTGGTGTACCAAGAGCTGCAAGCCGAGCGGCCCCGGCGCCGCGCCCTGGCCCACGCCTTCCAAACCCTGGCCTACCTGGTGCGCGAGGAAACCCGCGACATCAGCCCCGACGAACTGAAGCAGGCGGCCAAGGAAGTGGCGCTGGCCACCCTCAAAAACGCGCCCGCCCTCCTCAACGCCGCCCACCAGGCCCGGTTGCTGTCGTAGGGCCCCGGGGGCCGCTTACTTGGCGGGGCGCTCCTGCACCACCAGCGCCGGGCGGCCGCCCGGGGGCGTGCCCTGCGCGCTCAGCCCCTCGGCCGTGGTTTGAAACGTGCTGCTGGCGTCGGCGGTAAAAAAGGAGAGCTGGGCCTGGCTGCTGGCGTCGGGGCGCCCTGCCGGGGCCCCGGGCCCTATGCCGGGGCTTCGGCTTCGCCTTCGTACTCGTCAAGCAAGAACTCGCGCATGCGGTTGACGTGGCGCTTGAGGTCGTCGAGGCGTTCGGTGTGGCGGTGGGAGCCGTAGGCTGGGTCGCGGGCGGCGAGGCTGATGAGCAGGTTTTTGCGCTCCTCCATCATGCGCAGGGCCACCCACAGGGTTTCTTCCATTTTGCGCTGCGTGCCTGCCAGCATCGACGCCGCCGTGTAGGCGTGGCCGGTGTGGCAGCGGAAGCGCAGCACTTCGCCGTGCGTCACGTCCCAGAGGTTGCCGCCGCAGTCGGGGCAGGTGAAGGGCACCAGGTGGCCAAGCTGGGCTTCCTGCTCGGTGGTGCCCATCACCCGCTCGGCAATGGCGGCCTCCAGCTGCAAATCGGGCGGGATGCCCAGGTCGTGGGCGGGGCCGGCGTGGGCCGGGCCCACCAGCTCCACCAGCAGGGGCCCCATGGCGGCCACGGGCAGCACGTGGTCCACGGCCACGTTGCGCAGGGCGCTTTCGGGCATGCTCGGAAACTCGGCCTCGGCGGGGTCTTGCACCACGGCCGTGCCCCCGCAGCGCTTGACGAACTCCAGGCCGGCGGTGCCGTCGTGCAGCATGCCGGTGAGCACCACCCCCACCACCTGCGCGCCGAAGGCCACGGCCGCCGCCCGGAACAGGGCATCGGCCGAGGGGCGGTAGCCGTTTTCGAAGGGGCCCTTGGTCACCAGCACCCGGTCTTCCTTCACCAGCAAGTGGCGGTCGGGCGGGGCCAGGTACAGGTGGCCGGCCACGAGGGGGGCCCCGTGGCCGGCCACTTGGCAGTGCAGGGCGGTGTGGGCGGCCAGCCGCGTCACGGTGCCTTCGGGGTCAGAGTCGGGCGCGAGGTGCTGCACCACCAGCACGGCGGCGGGCAGGGCGGCGGGCAGCTGGGCCACGAGTTGCAGCAAGGCGGACATGCCGCCGGCCGAGGTGCCAACGACGATGAGGTGAGTAGGAGCAGCCACGGCGGCGGGAGGACAGTGAAGAGCGGCCCCGGCCCACACGGGCCGGCAATGCATTGAATTACGTGCGCCGCAAGGCGGGCGTTAGCCAAATTATGCGCAATTTGGTGGAATAATTCATTTTTTTGCCTGCTTGGTACCCGGCGGGAAAATTATTCCTGGTTCGATGAAGCAACCTTCGCCCCCAGCCGACGCGCCGCCTGCCTCGCCTGCCTTGGACGCTGCCGCCCGGCCCCCGGCCGGCCCCGAAGCCGGCAAGTTTCCGGTGGTGGCGCTGTGCGGCTCGGCGGGCTCGCTGGAGGCGTTTGAGCTATTCTTCGGGGCCCTGCCGGCCCGGCCCGGCCCGGCGTTCGTGGTCGTGACGCACCTGGGGACCACCCCCCACAGCCAACTGGCGCAGGTGCTGCAAAACTTCACACCGCTGCCCGTGGCGGAGGCCACCGACGGCCTGCGCGTGCGCCCCAACCACGTGTACGTCATTCCGCCCGACGCCGACCTGAGCCTGCTGCGCGGCTGCCTGTTTGTGCTGCGGCCCACCCAGCCGCCGGGCCACCGCCTGCCCATCGATTTCTTCTTGGCGAGCCTGGCCAAGGACGCGGGCGCGCGGGCCGTGTGCATCATCTTTTCGGGCCTGGGTGCCGACGGCAGCCTGGGGCTGAAGGCGGTGATGGAAGGCTTTGGGATGGTGATGGCCCAGGACCCCGCCACGGCCGCTTTTGACGCCATGCCGCGCGCGGCGCTGGCCACCGAGTTCGTCGATGCCGTCCGCGCCCCCGGCCAGCTGCCCGCCGAGCTGCTGGCCTACACCGCCCGCCTGCAAGCGGTGGGCAGCAGCCGGCTGCGCCAGCCCCCGGAGGGCCCCGCCCAGCCGGCCCACGCGCTGCAAAAAATCTTTTTGCTCATCCGCCAGCGCACGGGGCACGACTTCAGCTTCTACAAGCGCAACACGATGTTCCGGCGCATCGAGCGGCGCATGAACGCCCACCAAATCAGCGAGTTCACCCAATACGTGCGCTACTTGCAGCACAACCCAGCCGAGGTGGAGCAGCTGTTTCGGGAGCTGCTGATCGGGGTGACGAAGTTTTTCCGCGACGCGGCGGCCTTCGAGAGCTTGCAGGGCCACTTGCAGCAGCTGGTGCTGGCCAAAGAGCCGCGCGGCACCGTGCGGGTGTGGGCCCCGGGCTGCTCCACGGGCGAGGAAGTGTACTCGCTGGCCATGCTGCTGCTCGAATGCCTCGACGCCGTGGGCCACGGCCGGGGCGTCAAGCTGCAGCTCTTTGCCACCGACATTTCGCCCGACGCCATCGACTTTGCCCGCGCCGGCCGCTACCCGGCCGCCATTGCGGCCGACGTGGCCCCCGCGCGCCTGGCGCGCTTCTTCCACTTCGGCGACGGCCACTACCACATCCGCAAGGAGGTGCGCGACGTGGTGGTGTTTGCCCTGCACGACGTCAACAAGGACGCGCCCTTCACCCGGCTCGACCTGCTGTGCTGCCGCAACCTGCTGATTTACCTGAACGCGGAGCTGCAAAAAAACCTGCTGCCCGTGTTCCATTACGCCCTGCGCCCGGGCGGCATCCTGTTTTTGGGGCCCAGCGAAAACTTGACCAGCGTCCAGGACCTGTTTCAGCCGCTGGACGGCAAGTGGAAAATTTCGCGCCGCCTCGAAACCAGCGCCGGCGCCGCCCGTTTGCTCAACTTTCCGTTTGCCATGTCGGTGTCGCCCCGGCCGCCAGCCAGCCACCCCACCACTATGCCTTCCGCCACCGCCGCCCGCCCCGGCGGGCCCTTTGCCGCCCTGGTGCAGAAAACGCTGCTCGCCGCCTACACCCCGCCGGCGGTGGTCATCACGCCCAAGGGCGAAATCCTGTACGTGAACGGCCGCACCGGCAAGTACCTGGAGCCGGCCCCCGGCGTGGGCAGCCTCAACCTGTTCGAAATGGCCCGCGAAGAACTGCGCGTGGAAATCAGCGGGGCCGTGCACCGGGCCCTGCAAACCCGCGCCGACGTGACCGTGGACCAGGCGCGCGTGGCCACCGCCACCGGCCCGCAGCAGCTGCGCCTGTCGGTGCGGCACCTGGGGGCCCCCGAGGCCCTGGCCGGGCTGCTGCTGGTGGCGTTTGAGGACCAGCCCACCCCGCGCCGCGGGCGCCGGGCCAAGGACGGGGGCCCCGCCGCCGCCGCCGACATCCGCGACGCCGCCGCGGCCCTCGACCGGGAGCTGCAGTACACCAAGCACCGCCTCCAAACCACGGTGGAAGAAATGGAAAGCAGCGTGGAGGAGCTCAAAAGCGCCAACGAAGAGCTGCAAAGCGCCAACGAGGAGCTGCAAAGCACCAACGAGGAGGCCATGACCAACAAGGAGGAAATGCAGAGCCTGAACGAGGAGCTGATGACCCTGAACATGCAGTACCTGGCCAAAACGGAGGAGTTTTCGCAAACGGCCAGCGACATGAAAAACCTGCTCGACGCCACCGAAATCGCCACCATTTTCCTCGATAACGAACTGATCATCAAGCGCTTTACGCCGCATGTGGGCAACATCATCAGCCTGGTGCCCAGCGACGTGGGGCGGCCGCTGGCCCACTTCGCCTCCAACCTGCGCTACGCGCACCTGCTGCGCGACGCCCAGCAGGTGCTCGACCGCCTCACCAGCGTGGAGGCCAACATCCAAACCACCCGGGACGAGTGGTACACGATGCGCATTTTGCCCTACCGCTCGCTCGACAACTACATCAACGGCGCCGTCGTCACCTTCACCGACGTGACGGCCCTCAAGCAGCTCGAAGCCCAGCTCCAGGAAACCGCCCGCTTCGCCGACAGCCTCCAGGAGGCCGTGCCCCAGCCCTCGGTGGCCCTCGACGCGCAGCTGCGCGTGCGCCTGGCCAACCCCGCCTTTGCCCAGGCCTTCGGGCTGGTGGCCGCCGAGGTGCGCGGCCAGCCCCTGGCCGCCCTCAGCGGCGGCGCCTGGAACCAGCCGGCCCTGCTGGCCCAGCTGGCCCAGCTGCTCGACCTCGCCCACCCGCACCACCACTTCGACGGCCTGGCGCTGACGGCCGACTTTGCCGGCCTGGGGCCCCGGCACGTGGTGCTGTACGGCCGCCGCCTGCTGCGCCAGGGCCAGCCCACCGGCCAGGTGCTGCTGGGCGTGGAAGTGGTGGCCCCGCCGGGTGCTACCTTGGAGCAGGGGCCCCCGCCGGCGGGGGCCCCCAGCCCACCGGCCCCATGAAATCTCCCGACCCCCGCGCCGCCCGCACCCAACTGCGCGCCCGCGCCGAGCGCCAGCGCCTGGCCGCCAGCGCCCCCCCGGAACCCGCCGACGCGCAGCACCTGGCCCAGGAGCTGCAGGTGCACCAGATTGAGCTGGAAATGCAGTACGAAGAGCTGCTGCTGGCCCAGGCCGACGCCGATGCCAGCCACGCCCAGTACGTGGATTTGTACGAATTTGCGCCCGTGGGCTACTGCACCCTGGCCCCCGACGGCACCCTGGCCCAGCTGAACCTGCGCCTGGCCCAGCTGCTGGGCCCCGTGCGCCAGCAGCTGCTGGGGCGGCGGCTGGCGCTGTACGTGGCCCCGGCCGAGCGGCTCGCGTTTTCCCAGTTTTTGGCCCGGCTGTGGGCCGCGCCCGGCCAGCGCCACGCCTGCGAGCTGGCCATGCTGGGCCCCGGCGAGGCGCCGTTTTTTGCCCAGCTCGAAGGCTTGGTGGGCGCCGTGCCCAGCGACGGGGCCGACGCCCCGGCCGCCTGTCGCCTTGCCCTGACCGACGTGAGCGCCCGCCGCCGGGCCGCCGACGCCCTGGCCGCCAGCGAGGCCCGCTTCCGCGCCACCTTCGAGCAGAGCCACGACGGCCAGGCCCTGCTGCGCGGCCAGCACCTGGTGGACGCCAACGCCGGGGCCCTGCGCCTGCTCGGCCAGCCCGACAAGAGCCGGGTGCTGGGCCGCAGCCTGGCCGATTTCTGGCCCGACGACCAGCCCGGCGGCCAGCCCCTGCGGCCCACGCTGCTGGCCTGCGCCGAGCAGGCCCGCGCCCAGGGCTGGTGCCGCCACGAGCTGCGCCGCTACGCCGCCGCTGGCCAGCCGGTGTGGGACGAGCTGTCCTTCAACCCGGTGGTGGTGCAGGGCGAGGCGCTGTTGCACCTCACCTGGCGCGACGTGACCGAGTCGGAAATGCTGCGGCAGGCGGTGGCCCGCCAGCAGCAGGTGCTGCTGGCGGCCGTGCTCACGGCCCAGGAGGAGGAGCGCCGCCGCATTGCCGAGGCCCTGCACAACGGCGTGGGCCAGCTGCTGTACGCCACCCGCCTGCACCTCGACGCGCTGCCGCCTTCGGCCGCGGTGCAGGCCGGCCAGGGCCTGCTCAGCGAAGCCATCCGGGCCGCCCGCACCATGTCCTTCGAGCTCACGCCCAGCGTGCTGGAAGACCTGGGCCTGCCCGCCGCCCTGCGCGAGCTGGCCCGCCGCATCCCCGCCGCCCAGCTCGCCGTCGACCTGAACCTGAGCAACCTCGACGCGCCCTTGCCCGCCCCGCTGGCCACGGCCGTGTACCGGGCAGTGCAGGAGCTGCTCAACAACGTGATGAAGCACGCCCGCGCCCGCGAGGTGTTTGTGCAGGTGGCGCGCGAGGGCCCCGAGGTGCACCTGAGCGTGGAAGACGACGGGGTGGGCTTCGACGCGGCCGCGCCGGGGGCCCCGCAGGGCCTGGGGCTGGCCGGCATCCGCACGCGGGTGGGCCTGCTGGGCGGCACGCTCACCATCCGGGCGCGGCCGGGGCAGGGCACGGGCGTGTTCCTGGTGCTGCCGGTGGCGTAGCGGGCCCCGGGCAAATGCGCCCGTGCCGCTCGCTGGGGGCCGTTTGGCGGGGTTGGTCGGGGCAAGTGGCCCATTGGGCGATTGGCCGTCCGGGCTTCATCTGAAAAGCTGGGCCCCGCGCACTATTTGCGCGCCGGCTGGGCCTTTTGGGCCGGCCCATTACCCCCGCTTCGCTCCGCGTTTCATGAAAAAGCTCCTTTTGGCCCTGCTCGTGGGCGCCGCCGCCGCCCCGGCCGCCCGCGCCCAGGCCGACGCCGACACCCCCGCCAAGCCCGCGCCGCCCGCCCCCGCGCCGCGCGCCGCCACCCGCACCAGCGTGGGGCTGAAGGGCGGCTACTCGCTCTCGTCCATCGCCGGCGACGGGGCCAGCGCCCTGCCCAACGCCGACCGCCTGCCCGCCTTCCACCTGGGGGCCTACGGGCAGCTCGGCCTCAACCGGTTCGCCTCGGTGCAGGTCGAGCTGCTGTACGCCCGCCGCGGCTACCGCACCACGCTGGGCAGCGCCACGGCCTACAATACGCGCCTCAACTACCTCGACTTGCCGGTGCTGTTCGTGGGCAACCTCACGCCGAACCTCAGCTTCCACGTGGGGCCCCAGGCCTCGCTGCTGCTCAACGTGGCCCGCGACGGCGCCAACGTGTCGCTCGACAGCCGCTACCAGCGCGTCGCCCTGGGCGGCGTGGGCGGCCTCGAGTACCGGGTGGGCACCGCCCGCCTCGGGGCCCGCTACAACCTGAGCTTCAGCCGGCTCTACGAGCAAGACGCCAACGTGCAGTACAACAGCGGCGCCGTGTTCCTGTCGAACAACAACATCTACACCCGCAGCCTGGAGGTGTACCTGGGCTTCGGCTTCGGGCAGTAGCCCGGGGCCCCGCGGCGCTGGCGCACAAGCCAAAGTGGCCACGCCACCCGGCGCTGGGCGGCGTCAGGGCCCGGCGGAGCGGCCGCGCGGGTTGGGGCCGGCAGGTACAGGGCCCCGGGGGCGAAGAAATGCGGGGCCGGTGGGGCCCTAAAACGACAGCGCGATGCTGGTTGTCAGGTTGCCGTAGTTGCGGCTAAGCCCGGCATCGTGTTGGAAAATAGCGTTCTGCGCCCGCAAGTAGCGCCCTTCGATGCGGAAAGCCACGTTGGCCGTGGGCAGGTAGTCGAGGTTGAGCGACGTGCCGCCGGCCTTGAAATTGGCGTCCGCCAAGCCCGGCGAAATGCCGTTGATAATCACGCCGTGGTCGGCGTAATAATATTCGCCGCGCAGCGTGGCCGAAAACTGGTCGGCGAGCTTGTACTTCGCAAAGACTGACGCCGTGTGCCAGGTGTCGTAGCCGTGGCGGCCGGCGCGCTGCTGCTTGCCCACGTCGAACACCGCGGCCAGGTTCAGGCGCTCGGTGGCGGCGTAGGTGAGGTAAAAATCGTGGAAGTAGCGCCGGCGCACCAGCGAGTCCCGCGGCTGCTCGTTGCCGTAAAACGTGCTGCTGTTGACCAGCACTTTGGCCGACGGCTTCCACTGAATTTGGGTGCCCAAGGCCTTGGCCTGGTTGGTTTCGCGGATGTTCTGCCAGCCGTTCAGCACCAGGCCCGTCAGCGTCAGCTTGGGGCCCACCTCGTAGGTGAAGCGCGCGCCCGACTCGTAGTATGGCGAATTTTCGGCCATCAGCGAGCGGGTCAGCGTCCAGTTATCCTTCGAAATGGCCGACTCGAACCCGATGTGCGAGCCGAAAATGCCAAAGTCGAGCCACGCCTTTTGGAACAGCCGGAAGCCCGCGTAGGCCTCGTAGATGTGCCTGAACACGGGGTCTTCGTTGGCGTAGTTGGCGCTCACGTAGGAGCCGGCGTGCAGGCCCACGGCCCCGCGCACCTTGCCGTCGTCGTAGCGCCCGCCCACCAGGCCCTGGTTCACGGTGAACTCGTTCTGGCGGTTGTGCGAGTACAGAAAGCCGGGCCGCGCGTTGGTGCCCGCGTGGTTGAAGTCGAAGCCGTAGTAGGCATCCACGAAGCCGTAGTAGGTGAGGGGCCCCGGGGCGGGCGTGGCCGGCGCGGCGGCCGGCGGTACGGCCAGGGCAGGGTCGGTGGTGGGGGTGGTTTGCGCCAGGGCGGCGCTGGCGGTGGCCAGGGCCAGGCCCAAGGTCAGCAATGGTTTCATGGTGGGGCAGCCGTTTGGAACGGGCGTAAGCAGTGGCGGCAGCGCCGGGGCCCCAGGCAAATGCAGGGGCCTTGGCGTAGCGGGTACGTGGGCTAGGCGCAAGCAAAGCCCTCAAAAATGGGAAAGAACTGCGGCTTAGCCAGCGGCTATCCACCGGCCGGGGCCAGCGCATCGAGCACCAAGTTGAGTTGGAGCACGTTCACTTTAGGGCCCAAAAGGCCGGGCCCCACGTGCTGCTGCACCAGGGGTTCGCACCTGGGCCGGGGCCAGGAGATGGGCAGCGGCCACCCGCGCACTTACACCGGGGCCCCTTGGGGCGAGGGGTGCGGGTTGAACTCCAAGCTGCTGGCGGTGAAGAATCTGGCGGGCAAGTCGTGTAGCCTGCTAGCTCGAGTAACCGCTCCATCACGGTGCGCAGCTGGGTCTCGTCGTCAGTCAGCAAAACGGTGCCGGTGGGCAGGTGGGCATGAGCGGGCAGAGCAAGTGGGGCCCCAAAGAACGGCCAAACGGCCCGGTCGCTACGCAAAAAGGGCCCCGCACCAAGCGGTGCGGGGCCCTCAAAACTGCCAACTCGGCTACTATTGGTTCACGCTGGTGGGCGTGAACAAGTCCGCGTTCGTTTGGGCGGGCGTGTTGGGGTTGGTCGTTATCTCAATCTGTGGGTACAGGAAGCGCTGGGGCAGGACGCTGCCCTTCTTGGGCGTCACGCCCACCACGCTCATGGCCAGCACGCTGCCGCCCGCCAGTGGCCGGGCGCGGCGCTGGTCGTTGAAGGGCTCGATCTGGCCGATCAGGCTCAAGTATTTTTCCGTCAAAATTTCCTTCAGCAGGGCCTCGTTGGCGTTGGCCGCCCCGTACACCGCGATGCCACCCGTGGCAAAGTCGGCTGCTGTGTAGGCGTCGTACTTCACCGCGCCGTTGGCGGCGTAGGGGCTGGTGGTGCTGGTGTGGTAAGCGCGCACAGCATTTAGCGCAGCCAGGGCGGGTGCAAAGTTGCCCAGGCGAAGCTGCGCCTCGGCCAGCACCAACTGCGTCTCAGCGAAGGTGACCATGGGGTACGGGCTGCTGGGAGTGAAGGCCCCGTCGTAGATGTTGGGCTCGTAGTCAACCGTAGCGTACCCCGAACCCGAGCCGTTAACAAACGTCTTCGCGTAGAAGTAGTTCAGCCGGCCCGTTTCGGTGGTTTTGGCGTTGGTGTGGCCGGTGGCCAACAGCTTGGTGGCGAAAGCTGCGTCGGCGGTGATGTCACCGGCGCGGTCTTGGTCGAAGAAAGAGTAAAGCAAGTTCAGGTCGACCCCGTAGGCCGTGCCCGCGTGGGGCATCGTCAGGTTGTTGGCCGGAGCTGAAACACCCAGGGCCGCGTATTTGGCGGCGTTGGCGTAATCCTTGGTGTGCAGGTAGTAGCGGGCCCGTAGCGTATTGGCCACCGCCAGCCACTTGGTGCCGCTGCCAGCGTAAAAAATGTCGGCAGCGGCCGGGCTAACGCCCGGCTTGGCCAAGTTGGCAGCGGCGTCCGTCAGCAAGGTTTGCACGCTGGTGTACACGTCTTTCTGCGCGTCGAACTTGGGCTGGGCAATGGCCGAGTTGAACGCCTCCGAGTACGGAATATCACCCCACAGCGCCGTCGCCTGGCCAATGGACAAGCCCTCCAGCGTTTGGGCGATGCCTTTTACCAGCGGGTTTTTGTCCACGTCGGCGCTTGCTTCGGTCAAGCGGGCGTTGTTGCTCACGTACAGGTAGTGGTTGCTCCAATCGCTGTCGTAGTCCGAGGCCACGGTTTGGTACACATCCAGGCCAGCGGCTTGGCGGGCTGCCCCGGTGAACTGTTGGGTCCAGATGCTGGACAGCCGGGCGGTGTTGGCTTCCTCCTGCAAGCCGGTGGCTACCTCTACCGAGGTCAGCAGCAGCGAAGTGGAAGCCGCTTGCGGTAGGTTAGGGTTGACGTCGTAGCCGGTCGTGAATTTTTCGCAACCCACCAATGCGGTTGCGGTCAAAAGCCCGGGAACAAGAAATCTTAATGGTTTTTTCATATAAGCAGCGACGCATAACGTCAGCGAATAAAGCAAGCTGGAGGTTAATATGTAAGGCGGACGGAGAACAAAATCGAGCGGGTGCTCGGGTTGTTGAAGTAGTCTAGGCCGCGGCCGTTAGACACCCCCGTCAGGTTGGTTTCCGGGTCTACGCCCGAGTAGTTCGTCCACAAGTAGAGGTTACGGCCGGTCAGGCTGAAATCGATGGATTGCAGCTTGGTAGCGTCGCGGAAGCCTTGGTTGTTAAGGGAGTACGAGAGCGTAACCTCGCGCAGGCGGGTCGTGTTCACGTGCTCCACGTACTGTTCGCCGGCCCCCGTAAAGCCGCTACCGGCCCCGCTCGAATACCATGCTTCGTCGAGGGCCACCGGGCCACCACCGTAGTTGCCCACGGTGCCGCGGAAAGTGACGCTGCCGTCGGCATTGAGCACATAGGCTGAGTTCTGGCCCACTTTAGAGGCTACCGTGCCACCGCCGTAGGTCTTTGTAGCGGCTGCGTCAGCGGCGCTCAGCGTAGTCTTCGTGCCAGTGATGGCCGACGTGCCGAAGTAGTTGGTGATGCCGCGGGTACCGTTCCACACGTCAAAGGCGTGCACGTGGTCGAACAGCGCGTACAGCGACAAGCCCTTGTAGCGGATGGTGGCCCCAAGGCCCCCGCGCCACTGCGGATTGGGGTCGCCCACCACGCCGTTGGCTGGGTCGAGTTGAGCAAATCCTTGGGCGTCGAGCACCAGGGCGTTGGTGCCGTCGGTGGCGCGCTGGAAGCGCGAGCCGTACAGCGTGCCCAGCTGGTGGCCCTGGATAGCTGATGAGTTGACCGAGTTGCCGCTGAAGCCGTTGAGAAACACCGAAGTTACGCCGGCCAAGTCAGCCACGTTGTTGCGGTTCTGCGAGAAGTTGGCGTTCAGATTAAATCCGAAATTTGTCGTTTTAATAACGGCCCCATCCAACTGAAGCTCAACGCCTTTGTTGGTAATAACAGCCGCGTTGCGGTACTGCGACGAGAAACCGGTGGTGTAGGGCGTCGAGATGGCCAGGATGGCGTCAGTCGTTTTGTTGTTGTAGTACGTGGCGCTGAAGCTGATGCGGTCTTTAAGAAAACGCAGGTCAAGGCCGGTTTCCACTTCCTGCTTGCGCTCGGGCTTCAGGAAGTTGTTGCCTTGGGTCGTGCTGCGAATGTAGCCGCCTCCGTAGGCCGCCACGTCCAGCGCGGGGCCGTAGCCGTCAACCAGCGAGCCACTGGCGGGCACGTAGTAGGTTTGGGTCTGGTACAGGCCCGGCTGCACGCCCACTTGGCCGTAGGCCACCCGCAATTTGCCGAAGCTCAGCGCGTTGCTGCTGGCCAGGGCCCCCACTTTGGTGAACTGCCAGGCAAACGTGCCCGACGGGAAGTAGAACGTGCTTTTGGTGGCGGTGCCAAACGTCGAAGCGGATTCGCCGCGCAGCGTGCCCGTCAGAAAAAACTGGTTTAGCAAGGCCACGTCCACTTCGCCGTACACGGCCGCCGTGCGCAGCACCGTCTTAAGGTTATAAGGCG
The DNA here is from genome assembly GCA_050954665.1 of Janthinobacterium lividum. Classification (GTDB taxonomy): domain Bacteria; phylum Bacteroidota; class Bacteroidia; order Cytophagales; family Hymenobacteraceae; genus Hymenobacter. The sequence continues at coordinate 192,337 of JBPBPC010000036.1, read as the reverse complement.
TGCGGGCCGTAGCCGGGGAGTTGTTGAGCTGGGGCGGCGAAAGCACGTTCACAATGTTGGTAGCCGAAGCGCCAATCTGGTCGGCCCGCCGCTCGTTCAGGTTGTTGCCCACAATTGCGGAAATCGAAAAGTTTTCGCTGAAGCTATGGTTGGCCCGCACAATGAAGTCGTTGTTTACCTGGGTTTCGGTGATGTTCTCTTCCGTCAAGGCGCCGGTCAGGTTAGCGGCCGACTGGCGGGGGAAGAAGGACTCGCGCCGGTCGGTGTAGGTATCCAAACCCGTGCGGTTCAAAAAGCTTAGCCACTCGGTGGGGTGGTAGTTGAGCTCGGCCGAGCCCACCAAGCGGTTTACCAAAGAGTTGTTCGTTACGCGGTTGATGGTCCAGTTGGGGTTGTCGTAGCCGGGGTTGGCGGCCCCCAGTGGGTTGCGGTAACTTACTTGGCGGCCGGTGACAACGGCGCCCGTAGCGTTCGTGTAATCGCCGTAATAGTTGCTGTTGTTGTAATCAGCCGGGGTGCGCAAGCCGCCCAGGAAAATGCCGCTGGTGTTAGAGCCTTGCTGAATCCGGTCGGAGTACGTCCGGGCGTAGGTCGCGTTCACGGCCGAGCTGAACTTGTCCGACAAGTTGCGGGTCACGTTGGCCCGGATGGTCGTCCGGTTGTTATCGCTGTTGTTGTACACAATGCCCTTGGTGTAGGTATTGCCAGCGCTTAGGAAGTAAGTAGATTTTTCGTCGCCGCCGCTGATTTCTAACGAGTTATCGTGGTAGTAGCCCGTGCCGAAAATGTCGCGGCCGTGGTCATAGGTCTGCTGGCTGTTTTTACCGCCGTGGGGGTTGGCCGCCGTGCCGTTGGCAATGGCGTACTGCGTACTACCGTCAGGGAAGGTCACAAACCCGCGGTAGCCCGCCGCCGTTGGGTCGGTAATTTGGGTGTCGGCCCCGCCGGTGCGGGTGCTGATGTCGTCGCCCCAGTTGGTGCGGCTGCCAAAGGCGTACCGGCCCCCAGCTCCCTGGCCGTAGTTGAGCTGCAGCGCCGGCGTCTTGTTGATGCGGTCGAAGCTAAAAGCCGAGCGCACAGCAATGTGCATGCGGTCGCCCAGTTTGCCCCGTTTAGTGGTGATGACGATAACGCCGTTGGCAGCCCGGGTGCCCCACAGCGCGGCGGCGGCGGCCCCTTTCAGCACTTCCATCGAGGCAATGTCGTCGGGGTTGATGTCGTTGAGGCGCGAAGCCTGCACCACGCCGTCGGTTTGGTTCGAGCTGGCCCCGCCGTTGCTAGACAAGATGCCGTCGTTGCCAATCGACGAGTTTGAAATCGGAATGCCGTCCACCACAATCAGCGGCTGCAAGTTGCCGGTGATGGTGGCCGCGCCCCGAATCTGGATGTTGGCACTGGCCCCCGGGTCGCCCGACGAGCGGGTGATGAGTACGCCCGGCGTTTTGCCCGAAATGCCGGTGATGACGCTGGTTTCGCCCGAGTTTACCAAAGACGTGCCCTGCACCGTGGCCTGGGCCGTGCCCAACTGGTCGCGGTTGGCTTCCAGGCCCAGGGCCGTCACCACCACTTCGTTCAGTTGCTTGGCATCGGTGGCCAGGGCCGCGTTCACCGTGTTGTTGGCCGTGATGGGCAGTTCTTGCGTGCTGTAGCCCACAAAGCTGAACACCAAAGTAGTGGCGTCGGCTGGTACACCGCCCAGCGAGTACCCACCTTCGGAATTGGTTGACGTGCCGATGGTGCGGCCTTTCACGAGTACAGTTACCCCGGGCAGACCTTGGCCAGTGGCTCGGTCCGTTATTTTTCCCGAAACAGTCCGGTTCTGCGCTTGGGCCTGCTGCAACAGGCCGCCAAAGAGCAGGACAAACAACAATAAAATTTGCTTCATCTTCTGGTTGGTTTGGTGGTAAATAGTTGACTAAATGTTAAAATTAGGTGAACGGTTAGTGAAAGACAAGGGCTTTGGCTAGCAGAGCATTGTCTTTGGAAGAAACTGGGGCCCTAGGGGCTCTTGCCGCCGCTTAGCGGGGCGTATTGTTGCCGGCCATCCCCGGGGCCCGGCCTGCTCTCTGCTTTCCGTAGCGGCAATTTGTGTTTAACAATGGTGAGCAATTGATTAAGAATAAGTCAACTTGCTGATATGCAATAAGAATAATATTCGACCGTGCCGTTTCGGGCCCCGAATAGCCAATTCCTTCCCCGCCGAATGCATAAAAGAGGGCCCGGGGCCCCTGCGTGCAGCAGGGGCCCCGGGCCCTCTTTCTCAAAACGATAATTTAGTCGCGCTTGCCCTTTAGCACCCCTTTGAGGGCGGCCAACTCGTCGCGCAGCTTGGCGGCTTGCAGGAAGTCGAGCTCCTTGGCGGCGGCCTCCATCTGCTTCTCGGTCTGCTTGATGAGCTTTTCCAGCTCGGGGCGGTTCATCATGGCCACCACCGGCTCGGCGGCCATCGCCATTGCGGCCCCGCCGTCGGCGTAGCCCACGGCAGCGGCCTGGACCTCCACGGTGCGGTAGTCGGCCAGGTCGGTTTGGCCCAGAATCTGGGCGTGGCTCTTGCGCACGGTGCGCGGCGTGATGCCGTGCAGCTCGTTGTAGGCGGCCTGGGTGGCGCGGCGGCGGTTGGTTTCGTCAATAGCGCGCTGCATCGAGCCCGTCATGCGGTCGGCGTAAAGGATAACCTTGCCGCGGTCGTTCCGCGCCGCCCGGCCCATGGTCTGAATCAGGCTGCGCTGGTCGCGCAGGAAGCCTTCCTTGTCGGCGTCGAGGATGGCCACCAGGCTCACCTCGGGCAAGTCGAGGCCCTCGCGCAGCAAGTTCACGCCGATGAGCACGTCGATTTCGCCCAGCCGCAGCTTGCGCAGAATCTCCACCCGGTCCAGCGTTTTCACATCCGAGTGCACGTATTCCACCTTGATGCCCAGGCGCAGCATGTATTTGCTCAGTTCCTCGGCCATGCGCTTGGTGAGGGTCGTCACGAGCACGCGGTCGCCCATTTTCACGCGGTTGTCCACTTCGTCGAGCAGGTCGTCGATCTGGTTGGAGCTGGGTCGCAAGTCGATTTCGGGGTCGAGCAGGCCCGTGGGGCGAATAATTTGCTCCACCACCACGCCGTCGGCCTGGGCCAGCTCGTAGTCGGCCGGCGTGGCGCTCACGAACACGGCCTGCTGGTACATGCTCTCGAACTCGTTGAACGTCAGGGGCCGGTTGTCCAGCGCCGAGGGCAGGCGGAAGCCGTACTCGATGAGGGCCGTTTTGCGGCTGCGGTCGCCGCCCCACATGGCCCGGATTTGGGGCATGGTGGCGTGGCTTTCGTCCACCACCAGCAGGTAGTCTTTGGGGAAGTAGTCGAGCAAGCAGAACGGCCGGGCCCCCGGCGTGCGCTGGTCGAAGTAGCGCGAGTAGTTCTCGATGCCCGAGCAATAGCCCAGCTCCCGAATCATCTCCAAGTCGAACTCGGTGCGCTCCTGGATGCGCTTGGCTTCCACGTCGCGGCCCTCCTTTTCGAAGTACTTGTGCTGGGCCACCATGTCGTCCTGGATCTGGTGAATGGCGGTTTGCAGCGTCTCCTTGCCGGTCACGAACAGGTTGGCCGGGTACAGGGCCACGCCGTTGGGCTCGTCGCTCAGCTTCTTGCCGCTCACCGGGTCAATCTTCTGCACCGACTCAATCTCGTCGCCGTAGAAATAAAGGCGGTAGGCGAAGTCGGCGTAGGCTGGAAACACGTCCACGGTGTCGCCCTTCACCCGAAACGAGCCGCGCGTGAACTCCACTTCGGTGCGCGAGTACAGGATCTGGACGAATTGGTAGAGCAGGTTGTTGCGCGTGTAGCGCATCCCCGGCTTCATGAAAATGACGTTTTTGGCGAATTCCTCGGGGTTGCCGATGCCGTAGATGCACGACACGGAGGCCACCACAATCACGTCGCGCCGGCCGCTGAGCAGCGTGGACGTGCAGTGCAGCCGCAGCTTCTCGATCTCCTCGTTGATGGCCAGGTCCTTCTCGATGAACACGTCGGAGCTGGCGATGTAAGCCTCCGGCTGGTAGTAGTCGTAGTAGCTGATGTAGTACTCGACGGCGTTGTTCGGGAAAAACGCTTTGAACTCGCCGTAGAGCTGGGCGGCCAGCGTTTTGTTGTGGCACAGCACCAGGGCCGGCTTGCCGGTTTCGGCGATGACGTTGGCCATCGTGAAGGTTTTGCCGGTGCCGGTGGCCCCCAGCAGCACCTGGGCGTGCTCGCCGTTGTTCACGCCTTCCACCAGCTTGGCGATGGCGGTGGGCTGGTCGCCGGTGGGCTGAAATTCAGAGGTTAGCTGGTAGTCCATGCGGAAGGGAAAGCGGCGGAAAAAGGCTAACCTACCCAACCCCAAACGTAGGGCTTGGGTTTCTGCGCTTTTAACAAAAATAACGCGCGCCGCCGCCGGGGGCCCTAACTAGCGCGGGTCGCGCCACACCAGCTGCCGGTCGGCCGAGAGCTGGTAAAATTCCGGGCAGCGCCCGTCGCCCCGGCCCGAGAGGCCGCCGCTCGGGGCGCACAGCACGTTGAGGCACTCGTCGTACAGCGTGATGTATTCGTCGCAGCACGAGGCCGTTACCAGGTACACTTTCTGGTCCCGGAACGTGTACTGCCACACTTCGTAAGCGGGGTTGCCCTTGGGCAATGCCTGCAATTCAGCAATTTTGGTTTGGATGCGAGCCGTGCACTGGGGCCCCGGCTCGCTGGCCGCGTGGCTGCACTGAAAAGCCAGCAGGGGCAAGCTGCCCACCAACGCCCAGCCGAGGAGTTGAATTTTGCGCATACATAGTAAAAGGTTGAAAGAAAGCGCCGGTGCTGCTATTAAGTACGCGTTAAAAGCGCCGGGCCAGAAACAGGCTCATGCCGTCGGCGCGCTGGCCCGTGCCGGTGGGGGCGGGGCCCACGTTCCAACTGGTGCGGGGGCCCTGGGCAGTGGCCGCCGGTCGGTGCAGCAGGTTCCAGGCCCCGAACAGCACCGTGGCCGTGCCCACCCCAAGGTTGGCCATCGACAGCAGCTTCTGCGATTCGTTGGTGGGCAGCGCGGTGCCGTTAAACGTCGTTGCGGGCGCGTCTGGGAACCGGGTGGCCCCCAGCACGAGCTGGGTGGTGCCGCTGGCCACCGTCAGCCAGGGCAGCCAGCGGCCGGCCTGGCGGCCCGCGTCGGAGGCGTTCAGGGCCATGGCCGACACGTTGAGGCCCCCCAGCACCGCCGAGGCCGTGCCGTAGCCGGTCGGGATGTTGTTGCCGGTGGCGACAGGCACATAAACGGAGCCATACGTGGGCTGAATCAGGGCGCAGTCGGCCAGGCTCAGGCCGCTTTGGGCCACCCAGCGGCCGAGGGCGTCGTCGCGCATGTCCAGCAAGTTGCGGTACTGAAAGCGTTGGTTGATGCGCTCGGCGGCCGCGCGGCCGGCGGTTTGTTCCACCAGGTAGCCCACGGCGCAAATGCGGCCCGTCCCGTCGATGAAGCACGGGTGGCGCTGCCCGTCGGGGGCCGCGTTCTGCGGAAACACGCCCGCCTGCCAGTAGGCGTGCAGCAAATCGAGCAGGTGGGCGCGGCGCTGGCGCAGAGCCGCCGGCAGGGCCCCCGGGGTGCGCTGGCGCAGCTGCTGCTCGGCGTAAGCCAAGTGCGTTTGGATGCGCAACGCGTCGGGCGTGCCGGCCGTGGGGCCCCGACCGAAGCGGGCCACGAAGCTGGCGTCGCCCACCACGGGGTTTACCGGCGCCAGGGCCCCGGGGGCCCCCCGCTGGGTGCGGGCTGCCAGGTCAAAGCCCAGCCGGCCCAGCCCCACCAACGAAATAATTACCAAAAGCAGCGGTAGTAAAAAACGGCTCATAAGCAAGTAAAATGGAGGAGGAGAACGGGTTAGCGAAAGGCTACGGCATTTTCACAGTGCCCCCAAAGTCAACGGCGGCTTCCAGTCCCACGCTGTAGGGGCGGCGCTGGTTCACAAAATCCTGCACCGGCTGGGCGTTGAGCGAGAGCACACCAATCTCGGCCGTGGGGCCCGCCGAAACGGTCCAGCGGCCGGCGGCGGCGCGGTACTGCACCCCGGCCCCGCCGCGCAGGGTGGTGAGCAGCCGCCGGTAGGGCGAGCCGGCCGCGGCGAGCGGATAGTCCTGGGCGGCTTCGGGCTCGCCGGCCACTTCCGAGCGCACGCTCAGCAGGGCCCCCACCACGGCGCCGAGGTGGCCGTAGCCGCTCCAGCCGCGCTTGGCGGGGTTGGCGTAGTGCACCGCCACGGGCACGCCCACCGTGCGGTAGCGAAACGAAGTGGTGCGCAGCGTCGGGGCCGGGGCCGCCACCGATGCCGCGGTGTTGTAGGCGTAGTAAGTGGGCAGCTGCTCGCCCACGAAGCTGGTGCTGGTGGCCGATTGCGCCTCGTGCTGGCCCAGCTCCAGGCCGGTGCGCAGGGCCCAGCGGCCGCCCAGCAGGCGCGTGGCCCGCACCGCCACGCGCTGGTCGAGCCCGCCGTGCAGGTACTGGCGGTACTCGGCCGCCGAGCGGTTGGCGAGCGCCACGGCGTTGGTGCTGGCCGCCACCGAGTACGGGATGTTGGCCGTGGGCGCCGCGCTGCCTTCCTGCGAGAAATCGGCGTTGGGAGAGAACACGCCCGACGCCACGCTAACCCCAAACTGCCAACGCTTTAGTGGCGCGGCTGCCACGTTGGGCACCACGGCCACCGCCGCGAGGCGGGCCGGCAAAGCCGCCGCTGGCAAGCCGCCCGCCAGCGCCGCCGGCCGCTGGGCCAGGGCATCCCACCCCGCCGCGGCGTAGCCGGGGCCCTGCGCCGCCGTGCCGGGGCCAGCCGCGCCGTAAGCGTTCATGGCCGTGCGGTAGGTTGCCCCGCGCTGGCCGGTTGCTGAGTTAACAAAAGCCGCCCCGCTCGCTGCAGATGGTGTACCAAAAGCGGCCCCGCGGGCGCCCTGCTCCCCGTTTCCGCGGGCCAGCGCCTGAAAACCAAACGAAGCTGCGCTTGACCCGGTGCCTGCCTCTGGGATCCCGTACGCCGCGTAGCCCGCGCTACGGCCGTTGGGGGAGGCAGCGTAAGTGGTTTGGTTGGCTGCGCCCAATGGCTGCTCTGCCGTTAGCCGGTCCGGGGTCGCGCCGACATTGGCCGAGCCGGCGCGGCTAGCTAAGGCGGTGCCGGCGGCTTGGCTTGCGCCGGGGGCCCCGGCGGTGGGCTGCTCAGCGGCCCGGTTGCGGCTGGCGGGGGCGCTGGGCGTGGTGGCGGCCACGTTCCCCTTTGGGGAAGCCTGCTGGGCCCACCAACCCGCCCCACCGGCCAGGGTGGCCACCAGCAAGCTGGCGGCCGCTACCCAGCGGGTAGCGGCGAGGCGGCGGCGGTACGTTTCGTTCTGGCGCACGAGCAGCGCGGTGTCGATTTGCTCCCACAGCATCGGGCGCGGAGGCGCCTCGGCGTGGGCCAGGTGGTGGCGGAACAGGTCTTCCAAGCTGCCTTGGGGCCGGTCGGCGTCGTGGTCAGTTGGGCTAGAAGGATCGGTAAGGGCCATAGTGAATGGGTAGCTAGATAAATCGTTAAGAATCGTGGTGGGGCGGACCGCCCAGGCGCTCCAGTTTGGTTTGCAGAATGGCGCGGGCCCGCGAGTACTGCGACTTGCTGGTGCCTTCGCTGATGCCCATCAGCTCGCCAATTTCGCGGTGGTTGTAGCCCTCAATGGCGTAGAGGTTGAACACCATGCGGTAGCGCGGGGCCAGCTCCTGCACCAGCCCCAGCAGTTCCTGGAAGCTGTAGTTGCTGAGCGTGAACTCGGGGCTGGCCAGCGCGGCTGGGTACTCGGCGTCGCTCACGGCCACCAGCGGGGCGTTGCGGCGGTGCTGGCGCAGGGCGGCATTCACCATCACCCGCCGAATCCAGAATTCGAGCGGGCACTCGCGCCGGAAGCTGCCCAGCGTCCGGAACACAGTCAGAAAGCCTTCCTGGAGCACGTCCTCGGCCTCGAACGTGGTTTGGGCGTAGCGCAGGCACACGGCCATCATGCGGGCCGCGTACTTGTCGTAGAGTTGCTTTTGGGCCAGCTGCTGGCCAGTGAGGCAGCCAGCAATCAGTTCCTCTTCGGTGAGCGCCACGCGGGCGGTGCGGCTCACGGTCAAGCGTGGCAAAGCGGTTTCGTCGGCCCCGCTGGCCGGCCAAGCGGCCGCGCTCATGCGCGGGGCCGGCGGCAAAAACCGGCCTGGTGCCCGGCAGGACCAGCGGTGGGGTGAGCAATAAAGGAAAAGTCCGGCATAAGGGCGCGCGAGGTGGGTAGAACTAGCAAAGCCGTGGGCTATTCCCGGGAGGCCGGCCGCGCCCGAATGGTTGCATGCGCGCCCGGTGCCCTTAAAATAAGGCGCTTATCCGCAAAAATAATAATCGCTGCGCAACCATGTCTATACATTTAATGTATGTACATTTGTATTGCAATCCCCGTTAACTTTCTTTTTTCTACCCAACCCCAACCCCCATGAGAACGCTGGTTCTGTTTTATTCCACCTACGGCCACGTCTGGAAACTGGCCGAAGCCGTAGCCGAAGGCGCCCGCCAAGTGGCTGGCAACGAAGTAGTGGTGAAGCGCGTGCCCGAAACGCTGCCCAAGGAAGTGCTGGACAAAACCGGTGCCACTGGGGCCCAGCAAGCCTTCGCCCACGTGCCCGTGGCCACGCCCGACGAACTGGCGGAGTACGACGCCATCATCTTCGGCACGCCCACGCGCTACGGCAACCTCTGCGGCCAGATGCAGGCGTTCATGGACAGCACCGGCGGCCTCTGGGGCCAGGGGGCCCTCATCGGCAAAGTGGGCGGCGCCTTCGTGAGCACCGCCACCCAGCACGGCGGCCAGGAAACGACCCTGCGCGCGTTTCACACCGAACTGCTGCACCACGGCTTCGTCATCGTGGGCCTGCCCTACGCCTGGCAGGGCCAGATGGGCCACGAGGAAGTGACCGGCGGCACGCCCTACGGCGCCAGCACCGTGGCCGGCGGCCAGGGCGAGCGCCAGCCCAGCGCAAACGAACTGGAAGGCGCCCGTTTCCAGGGCAAGCACACGGCCGAAATTGCCAGCAAGCTGGCCAAATAAGGCCTCGTGTTTAAGCATAACAAAAAAGGCTACCCGCACGGGCAGCCTTTTTTGTTATGCTTAAACACGAGGCCTTAGAAGCTGTAGGCTGTCATGCTGAGCGCAGCCGAAGCATCTCTACTGCGGCAGTAATTCATTCAGTCTGCGGAAGAGATGCTTCGGCTGCGCTCAGCATGACGGCTAACAGTTCTTGGTAACTCTCAGCATAACTCATTAAACCGGCGGATTCCAAATGTCCCAGGCAGCCTCGGCCTGCAAGCACAGCATCTCAAAACCGTTCTTGGCCTGGGCTCCGGCGACTCGGCCGCGGGCCATAAACGCGGTTTCGCGCGGGTTGTACACCAAATCGTAGAGGTAGTGGGCCGGCGTGAGGGCCCCGTAGGGCAAGTCTGGCGCCTCCTCCACGTGCGGAAACGTGCCTACCGGCGTGGCGTTGACGATGAGCGGGTGCGCGGCCAGCACCTCCGGTGTTACATCGCCGTAGGTGAGGCCGGGGCCCCCCGGGCGGCGGCCCACCAACTGGTACGGAATGCCAAGGTCGCGTAGGGCGGCTGCCACGGCTTTGGCGGCGCCGCCCATGCCCAGCACCAGGGCCAGGGCATCGGGGCCCCGCCCCGGGAAAAACCGTCGCAGCGACTCGCGAAAGCCGAGGTAATCGGTGTTGTGGCCCACCAGGCGGCCGTCGGGGCGCACGTCAACCACGTTCACGGCCCCAATGCGGGCTGCCGCGGGCACCACCTCATCCAGAAAGGGCCACACTTCCTCCTTGTACGGCACCGTCACGTTCAGGCCCCGCAGGCCCGGGTGGGCGCGCAGCAGCGCCGGCAGCTCGGCGGCGGCGGCCAGCTCAAACAGGCCGTAGCGGCAGTCGGTGAGGCCCAGGTCGTGGAACTTCTGGGTGAAATAGGTTTGCGAAAACGAGTGGCCGAGCGAGCGGCCGATGAGTCCAAACTCACGCATGGGCGGGAACGAAAACGAGTGGCTACCGCGCCGGGGCCCCGGACTGAGCCCCCAGCTTGCTTTTCAGAAACGACCACAGCGGCGGCAGCACCGAGAACAGCACGATGCCGTAGATCACGAGCGTGAAGTTGTTTTTGACCCACGGAATGGAGCCCAGGAAGTACCCAGCCAGCGTGAGCGACACCACCCACAGCACGGCCCCGCCGATGCTGTAGCTGGCAAAAAACCGGTACGTCATGGTGCCCACGCCCGCCACGAACGGCGCAAACGTGCGCACAATCGGCACGAAGCGCGCCATGATGATGGTTTTGCCGCCGTGCTTGGCGTAGAATGCCTGCGTCTGCTCCAGGTACTTGCGTTTTAGGAAGCGAAAATCCTGCTGGAATACTTTGGGCCCCAAATAGTCGCCGATGAAGTAGTTGAGGTTGTCGCCGATGAAAGCGGCCGCAATCAGCAGCGGGATAAGGTAGCCGATTTGCAGCAGCGGCTGCCCGGTGGTGGGACTTTGCTGGGCCGCCAGCGTGCCGGCCACAAACAGCAGCGAGTCGCCGGGCAGAAAAGGGAACACCACCACCCCGGTTTCGGTGAAAATGATGAGGAACAGGATCAGGTAGGTGAGGCTGCCGTAGTCGTGCACCACGTTCACGAGGGTTTTGTCGAGGTGCAGCAGCAGGTCGAAGAAGTGTTTAATGATTTCCATCGGACGCAAAAGAGTGGGCAACAAAGAAAACCGCCCCGGCGCAAAGCCCCGCCCAACAGCCAAAACGCCAGCCCCTGCCAAGAAGAGACCAGCGTTTTGGTACGGGTAGGCGCGCAAGGCCCGCGCTGGGGCCCCTGGGCTAGCCGCGGGGCATCGACGTGCCGGGCTTGCCGGTTTTGGCGGCGGGGTGGAACATGGGGTCCACCGCGTCCATGTCGAGGAAGTGGGTGAACGTGTCGCCGCGCAGGCCCAGGCGAATGGTTTCGAGGCTCACCACCTCGTTGGGGGCAATGTTGCCCAGGTTCACGTTGGCGCCGAGCAGCTTGATGAACCACACCTGCTGGGCTTTCTGGGGGGCCTCCCAGATGATTTTCTCGCCCGGGATTTTGGTCAGAATTTCCTCCACCAGGCCCGAGCGCACCTCGCCCGTGCTGCGGAACAGGCCCACGTTGCCACCCTCGCGGGCCTCGCCGATGACCTTGATGGCCCCGGCGGCCAGCTCGGCCTCCATCTGCGAAATCCACTTGTAGGGCGGAATGATCTTCTCGGCGTCCTTGCTGCCCACTTCGCTCAGCACCCGCACGGTCTTGCTCAAGTCGCGGATGTACTCGCACTTGCGGTCGTGGGCCAAGTCGATGCTGCCGTCCGACACCTCGGCGTACTCCATCTGGTACTCGTCGAGCAGGCGGCGGTAGTCGTCGAACTGGTTGCGGATGATGAAAGCCTCGAACAGCGTGCCCCCGAAGTACACCGGGATGCCGGCCGCCCGGTAAATTTCCAGCTTGCGCTTCAGGTTGGGCACCACGTACGACGTGGCCCAGCCCAGCTTCACCACGTCGGTGTACGTGGCGCCAACTTCCAGAAAGTCTTCCACTTCGCGCAGGCTCATGCCTTTGTCCATCACCATGGTGTAGCCTTGCTCGCGGGGCTTGGCGGTGCGGTCGGGAAGTTGGTTAATCGAGTAATTCATGGGCAAAAACAAGCGGGGAATGAGCCGGCAAACGCGGCGGAAATAAAAAAACCTGCCCACCCCGAAGGGTAGGCAGGCACAAAAATAGCATCCGGGGCCCCACTGCTACGACCGGTGCTGGTCGATGAGACGCAGCAAGGCTGGCTGGCGGCGCAGTTCGGGGAAGTAATCGAACAGCAGCGTGTGCTGGTCGTAGTTCAGGGCCAGGGCCGTTTCCAGCGACTGGTACGCCTCGCGCAAATGGCCGTCGGCCAGCAAGTAAGCGCAGCGCATGTAGTGGAAGTGGGCCTCGTGGGGGTGCAACTCCACGGCGTGCTGCACCAGCGCCGCCGCCTCGCCGAAGTGCCCTTGCTCGTAGAGGATGGCGCTCCAATTTACCCAGCCCTGGGCTTCCTCGGGGGCCACTTCGGTGGCTTTTTCGTAGGCCTCCAGGGCACTGACGACGTTGCCCACCTGGTTCTCGGCTGCGCCTAACGCCGCCCAATATTCGCCGCTGTCGCCGTACAATTCGGTGGCCTTGCGGAAGAAGTGAATGGCTTCCATCCAGCGCTCTTGCTCCTGCATCAGCACGCCCTGGCCAAACCAGGCCTCGTCCATTTCGGGGTTCAGCTCCAGGGCCTGGCGGTAGAAGCGCCGGGCCGAATCCCACTCGCGCAGCTTCTCGTAGCACTCGCCGATGTTGCACAGGGCCTCGTCGGTGGGCTCGCCGGGCGCGTAGCTCAGCTCAAACTCGGCAATGGCCTTGCGGAACTCCTCCTGGCACACAAACGCGTCGGCCAGCCAGTGGTGGGCGTCGTAAAAATCGGGGCTGATGACGATGGCGTAGTCGAACGCTTCGGCGGCCTTCGTGAAATCCTCACGCCGGTACCAATACTGGCCCAAGTTGTACCAGGCCATGGCGGCGTAAGGGTCGTCGTCGGTGAACTTCTGAAAGAACTCCGCGTGCTCCTCTAAGCGGCCGCTGATTTCCAGGCAGTGCAACAGCTCCTGCACGCCGGTTTCGTTGTCGGGGTTCAGGCGCAGGCTCTGCTTGTAGTGCTTGGCGGCACTCTTGAATTTCTGCCAGCTCTGGTACGCCAAGCCCAGGTTGAAGTGGATGTCGTCGCGCTCGGGCTCCTGCTCCAATCCCACCTGGAAGAACGCCACGGCTTCGGCAAACTGCCCGCGCTGGGTGCTGATGATGCCCCGCGTCACGGCCACGTCGGCGTTGGTGGGGTCCAGGGTGGCCACGTGGTCAATCTGGCGCTCAGCTTCGGTGTAGTCGCCGCGCATGGCCGTTACCTGCGCCCGGTCGATGAGCAAGTCGGTCGAAAAAGGGTACTGGCCGAGCGCGGCTTCGCACGCTTGCAGCGCATCCTCAAAGCGGGCGCTGGTGACGTAGTGGTCAATAATTAACTCAAAGTCTTCTAGGTCGAAAAAGACAGGCTCTTGGCGCGCCTGCATTTGCTCGAAGCGCCGGACGGTGTCAAGCACGGCCCGGTGGTTTTCATAATGTTCGTTCATTCGCATAGTATCGCCGCTAAACCCCGGGGCTGGTGCGACCCGGACCGGCCGCTAAAGCCAGGCGCGGTGCAACCGGTGGGCTCCGGGAGTTAACCAATATTACTAACAATATTCCCCAAAATCCGTGCGATTAACGAAAAAACTCCGCACCTCGGATGGGGTAGCCACCAACGGCTAAAGCTACGTTGCCGCTGCGGCAGTTACCAAATTGGCTGCGCACCAGGCAATGGTTTTGGGCAAGGATTTGAAAGGAAGGCCGGTAACCTGCTGCACCCGCGTGCTGGCGTAGGTGATGGGGTGGCGGCCGGCGCGGGCCGTATCGCGGGTGATGAGCGGCCGGGCCCCCGTCAGCAGTGCCCGTACGTGCTCAAATCGCCAGATACCTTCAGCGGCCCAGTCGGGTACGGCCACCGTGGGCGGGCGACGGCCCAGCGCCGCCGCCGCCTGCCCAAAGAAATCAGCCAGCGGCAGGGCCCCCGCGCTCAGAATAAAGCGCTGGTCGCGCACCGCAGGCAGGTCCAGGGCCAGCGCCAGCACCTGGGCCACCACGTCGCGCACGTCCACAAAGTTGACCAGGCCCCGGGTATAGAAATGGTGCTGCTCGTAGGCGTAGCGCAGCAGGCGGGTGCTGCTGCGGTGCCAGTCGCCGGGCCCCAGCACCACCGATGGGTTCACAACCACCGCGGACAAACCCTCCGCCGCGCCGCGCCAAACCTCCAACTCGCCCAAGTACTTGCTGGTGGCGTAGGCGGGATGGGCGGCCCCTAGGTCCCAGGTGGCGGCTTCCGTCACCACTTGGGGCCCCGGGCCCGTGGGCGTGCCCAGCGCCGCCACCGACGACACGTGCGCGAGCCGGATGCCCGGCCGGTCCAGGCACGCGTCCACCACACCCGCCGTGCCGTCCACGTTCACGCGCTGCAGCAGTTCCACATCCTGCGGTGCGTACGACACCAGCCCGGCGCAGTGAAACACGTGCGTCACGTCAGGCGTGAGGGCCGCTCGCAGCAAGTCGGTGTCGAGCAGGTCGCCGGCCAGCCACTCCACGCCCAGCGCCGCCCCGGTGGGTATGGGGCCCCGGTGCAGGGCGCGCACAGCCAGTCCCCGGGCCCGCAACGCCCGCAGCAGGAAAGAGCCGATCAACCCGGTGCCGCCCGTGACAAAAACCATGAATCAGAGCGTTTTATTAAGCAGCGGCAACTCCAAAAGCCGCCGAAAGTACGGAGACGCCGCCGTCTTGCGGCCCAGTGTGGCGGTGTGGCGCAGGTGGTGCGTATCGGTGCCCACAAAGTCTACGAGCTGCGCATCAATCAGCTGTTCTGCAATTTTTTGCGCAGCGGGCGAATAGTAGCCCGCCAGCGAATTTAGGTTGATTTGTAGCAGTACGCCGTAGTCACAGCGCAGCTTTTCAATGTCGGCCAGCCGCCCATAGAGGTAGGTGTAGCGCTCGGGGTGGGCCAGCACCGGTTGGTAGCCTTGCGATTTCAGCTCGAAGATGATTTCATACAAGTTGAGCGGCTCGTTTAAGTACGACGTTTCGAAAAGCAGGTAGCGCTGGGCCCCGCCGAAGGTGAGCATCTCGGTGCCATCAGCTAGCTTGTGGCCCAAGAACTCGTCAAGGTAGTACTCAGCCGCGCACTCCAGCACTACGTCGCCTAAACCCTCGGCGGCGGCGGCTTCGCGCAGCAGCAGTAAAGCTTCCCGAATGCCCTCAGGCGTGTTTTTATAGAAATCCCCCATGATGTGGGGCGTCATAACCAGCCGCTTAAATCCCAATCGGCGCAGTTCGCGCAATAAGGCCAGCGAGTCCTCCAGCGTCGCCGCACCATCGTCGAGGCCCGGCAATAAGTGCGAGTGCATATCGGTGCCTAGCGCCGCCAGGGCCCCAGCTAGCGCGGGGCCCGCAGCAACGTGAGCGGTGGCCGGGCTAAAAAGCCGTTGCCAGAAAGTAGCCATCAGTGCAAATCAAGGCCCTAGCAGGCTTATTTGAAGAAGCGGCCGAGCTTCTGCGCCAGCGTAGGAAGAGCGGTTGGCTCTTCGTAATAACCCTGGCCATACGTGCCGCTGCCGTAGCCGTAGCCATACCCGTAGCCATACCCGTAAGCGCCCTTCGATTGGGCATCGTTGAGAATGGTGCACATGCGGGTAAGGTTGTTGGTGCGCATTAGGCGGTTCATGTTCTTAACAAAAGCCTTACGCGAATAATCAGCCCGAACAATATAAATTGGAATATCAGCCCGTCGCATGATCAGAATACCGTCGGTAACCAGCCCTACCGGCGGTGTATCAATCATGACCACATCATAGCTTTCGTACAATTCGGTTAACATCTGCTCAAACCGAGGGCTAAGAATCAGCTCGGAAGGGTTGGGCGGGGTGGGCCCCGCCGAGATGAATTGTAGCGCGTCGATGGACGTGCGCTGGATGCATTCCGCCACCGAGTGCCGGTCAATCAAAATAGTGCTCACGCCCTTCACGTTCTCAGCCCCAAAAGCCAAGTTTACCTTGGGTTTGCGCATGTCAAGGTCGAGCACAATAACGCGCTGCCCCGACATGGCAATGATACCTGCCAAGTTAACCGTGACAAACGTTTTACCCTCGCCTGATATCGTAGACGTCACCGAAATCAGCCGCTTTTTCTTGGCGGAGCTGATGAAGTCCATGTTAGTGCGAATGGAACGAATAGCCTCAGAAATGGCCGATTTCGGGTTATCGTTCACTACCAAGCGCGACACCTCCATCTTGTCTTTGTTGTAAGTCGGGATTACGCCCAGCACGGCAGCTTGCGTGCTCCGCTCTAGTTCCCGGGTATTGGTGATGGTGTTGTGCATCAAGTAGCGCACCGCTATCAAGCCCAATCCTAGAAATAGGCCCCCCGCTAATCCAATGGCGTACACAATGAGCTTAACTGGTGAAATAGGCACTCGCGGTTCTGAAGCAGGAAATAAAATCTGAAAATCAGCAGTGGTGCCAGCTTTTTGGATATTAAAGTCCACCTTTTTGCTCATTAGCATGGTGTAGGTGCCCTCGGCTAAGGCCAGCGGCCGCTGCAAGCGGGCCTGCTCGGTGGCCCGGCTGGGCAGCCCTTGCTGCTTCGTATCAATGATGTTTTGCTGACGATCAAGTAGTGCTATCTTATTTAATAATGCTTTGCGCGCTTGCGCAATCTGCCGCAGAATGCTGCTCAGCGTGTACGCCATTTGGGCATTTTTCTGCTGCACAGCCTCCGTAGCACCAGTATAAGAGCGGCCTATCCGCTCTTGCTCCCATTGCATTCCATTGAGTTGGCTTAGTTGCTGGCTCAAAATAGGGTCGTTGATGTCGCCCAAGCCCGGAATGCTCTGTTCAATCGTTTCATCTTCGTTGCGCGTTAGGTGGGCTCGCTGCACCATGCGGCCAATGTCACTCAACAGCACTATGTTTTGGTTTAACTTTAACCGTTGGTCTTCGAGGTCCTCGCTTTTAGCAGCCAAGGCAGCCACTTCCGATTTCACGTCGTAGGTCTTGGTCTGTTCAACAAAGTTTTGGTAGCGGTTTTCGGCGCGCTGCAGATTATCATAGTTGACATCGAGCTGTTGATCGAGGTACCGCAGCGTGTGCGCAGTATTTTCTTGCTCGCGCAATACTTTAGCCCGCTGGTACACAGTATCAACTTTATTGACGATGCGCTGAGCTTTCTTGGGATTAAAATCTGTAAAAGAAATCTGGATAGTATTAGCATCCGCGCTTGAAATATCCACGGCCAGATTTTTCTCCAAATAGGCATTCACCGTCCCCTCATCTTGGACGGTGAAATGATACTTTTCTTTCAGAGTTGAGGGGCTGAAAAAAGGTGTCGGCGTGACTTTTAAATCAAGGCCCGCTAACACTACTTGTTGCCCCAAAGCATATTCACCACTTAAGGTTGTGTTGGTTCCACTGTAGCTGATGCTATAATGACTAGGGCTTACGAATGCGATGCTTATTTTTTGATTATATAATCCTTGGTCTTTGATGGTGTAGGCAATGTGGAATGGCGAAATGCCGTATAATTCACTCTCCAATACTGTCCCTTGCACATAATAATTTATGTCCAAATCCAGCGAGTCGCGCAACTGCTTATAGATGATCTCCGACTTGATAAGCTGTACTTCGCCTGCCAGTTTGCTGGTGGTGCGAGGATCGGTAGCAGCAAGGCCACCCAACCCTACCACGCCAGCTTCACTGCGCTGGTCGATTTTGAGCAAGGAAGTGGATTTATATATCGGTTTTGTGTAGCGCAAGTACAGCCAAGCCGCTGAGCCGCCCAAGGCTAGTAGCAGCAGTACCCACAATAGGCTGCGCCGCGCTACTAGCGCCAAGGTGGATAAATCCAAGCCCTCGTCAGCCTCTTCGTTGGCAGCAGCACCGGTAGCTGTGGCGGCAGGTGGCTCCGTGCCGCCGTCGATAGCATTACGGATAAGGGCCTCTAGTTCCGCGTTCTCATTTATAGCCATTGCAATTAATTAATAGAAATTTTTTAGCAAAAAGCAATAAACCAAAATATAGTTAAACAGCTGATTTAACCTTATGCTTATCTGATAACAAGATAAAATATGGTAACTACCAATGAAGTGACGCTAGCAGCAACGCCAATGAGTGGAGCAGAATCGGTTATATTCTCTAATAAGGGGCGCCGGATGGGATCAATGTAAATAACGTCGTTTGGCTCTACCTGCAAATTGGCGCGTCGCATGCCAGCAATTGTTGTTAAGTCTATCTGCTCTATCTGAGGATACTTTAAATTACCCCTGATAATGCGGATGTTATCGGCCCGGCCGCCGTACCTATACAAACTGTTTCCCCCGCCCCCGCCGCCATCCACCCCCCCCGCCAGGGCCAGTACTTCAAGCAGGTTCATGTTGTCATTCTCGAGCGGAATAACCCGGCCGCCCTGGGCCCCTAATAAGATGATGCGGTTGTTGGTCACGCGCGTCATGACGAAAGGCTCAATGTAGTACTTGCCGTAACTAATCTGAAGTACGCTATCGGCTTGGAGTAGCGAAAGGCCACCTAACCGTACTTGGTTTACCATAGGCAACTTGACGGTGCCGTCAGCTTGCACTAGAAAAGAAGTACCTGAACCTGGCCGTGCCCCGCCCGATGCCCCGCTGTTACCAGTCGTACGGGAGAGTGGGGCCCCGCCCGTCCCACCAAATTGCAGCTCGCCGTTGGGGTCTAGAATCCGTTCACCTTTGTTGGTGTTGACGCGTACTTCAAGGTAATCGTTGGGTTGGATGACATAATTGCGCGCCGTCCGGTTCACCGCTACCCGGAGCTTGGCAGTATCAATGGCCCGGCCGCGCTCATCGGTGAGGCGAAACATGGTGCGCTGGTTGTAGTAGTGCGACGTAGCACACGAGGAAAACAACAGCGCAGTCAGCAAACAGGTCAGAAGAATTCGCCCGAAGCGGCCAAAAATGAAAGGGGACATGCAGGCCAGGAAGGTGCTGATAAAATGAATATTTCGATGGAACGCCCGTCAGCAACGGCTGGATTGCTCCTGAAAAGCCTCAAAAGTAACACGTTTGCTGCATGCTGCTGATGCATTACGTTATGGCTAATAGGCAACCATAAGATTTTCAACCAGTAAAGATGTACTTTTGCTGAGCACAAACTAGCGTTAGTTAGCCTAGTGATCAACCACTATTTTCCTTTTCTATCCTAACTTATTTCTTGCTTTATGGAAGCTGTAGCCACCGAAAACCAAGTCCTGATTGCGCAAATGGTACGCGACTTTGGCGCCCAATACATTCAGCCCCATATTATGGAGTGGGACGAAAGCCAAGAGTTTCCCCGCGACGTGTTCCGTCAACTAGGCAAGCTGGGGCTAATGGGCGTGCTGGTACCTGCCGGGTACGGCGGGGCGGGCTTCGGCTACCCCGAGTACGTGACAGCTATTGCCGAGCTGTCGCGCATCGATGGTAGCATTGGCCTGAGCATGGCGGCGCATAATTCACTGTGCACGGGCCACATCTTGCAGCACGCATCCGATGCCCAAAAGCAGCAGTACCTGCCCCGCTTAGCTTCGGGCGAGTGGCTGGGGGCTTGGGGCCTCACCGAACCCAACACGGGCTCTGATGCTGGCAATATGCGCACCACGGCTGTGCGCGACGGCGATGCCTTCGTACTAAATGGTGCCAAAAATTTCATTACCCACGGCAAATCGGGCGATGTGGTCGTCGTCATTGCCCGCACCGGCGAGGTGGGCGACTCGCACGGCATAACGGCGTTTATTGTGGAGCGCGGCACGCCGGGCTTTGCCGCCGGCCGCAAGGAAAACAAGCTGGGCATGCGGGCTTCCGAAACCACTGAAATGATTTTTACCGACTGCCGCGTGCCGCTTGCAAACGTCATCGGTGCGGTGGGCGAGGGGTTTGTGCAATCGCTGAAGGTGCTCGATGGCGGGCGCATCAGCATCGCGGCGCTGAGCCTGGGCATTGCCCAGGGGGCCCTGGACGCGGCCATTCAGTACAGCAAGGAGCGCCAGCAGTTTAACCAGCCCATCAGCCAGTTCCAGGGCATTGCCTTTAAGCTGGCCGATATGGCCACGGAGATCGAAGCCGCCCGCCTGCTCACTTACCGCGCTGCCGAGATGAAAGACGCCGGCTTGAATGTGAACCGCGAATCGGCTATGGCCAAGCTCTACGCCTCCGAAGTGAGCGTGCGCGTGGCCAACGAAGCGGTGCAAATCTTCGGTGGCTACGGCTACACCAAGGATTACCCGGTAGAGAAATTCTACCGCGACGCCAAGCTGTGCACCATCGGCGAGGGCACCAGCGAAATTCAGAAGCTGGTGATTGCACGCACGTTGCTGAAGTAAAATTGTGATTTGGCTGCTTTGCTCAGGCAAAAATTCTGCTTATCTTTGCGGCCCGATTTATTCGGCTTCCCGCCTGACATTTTTTCGAAATCCCTGATATGATCATCATCCAAATCAAAGACAACGAGTCGGTTGACCGCGCCTTGAAGCGTTTCAAAAAGAAATTCGAGCGCACCGGTGTGCTGAAAGAGTTGCGTCGCCGCACGTTCTTCCAGAAGCCGAGCGTGACGGACCGCAAGCTGAAGCAGAAGGCCGTGTACAAGCTGGCCACCTACGGCACGCCCAACGAATAGACTCCTGTTTTGTGGATAAAAAAACCGGCTAGTGCGCCCCCTAGGGTCCGCTAGCCGGTTTTTTGCGTCCGTTGGGGTCCAATGCTGCGGGCAAATAAAAAAATGGTACTTTGGACGCCCGGCCCCGCAGGCCGGGTTTTTTAGTGGCTTGCATGGAGGCGTTTTTTGATTTTTTGCAGTTCGAGCGGCGCTACAGCCCGCATACAGTGCTCTCGTACCGCACCGATTTAGGTCAGTTTGCCGCATACCTGCTGGCCGAGGGCGACGCGGAGGGCCCCGGCCAAGCCACGCACCACACCATCCGGGGCTGGGTAGTGGCCCTGATGCAGCAGGACCTAGACCCACGCACCGTGAACCGCAAAGTGGCGTGCCTGCGCTCGTACTACAAATTTTTGCTGCGCACCAACGCCATTGCTGCCAACCCCATGCTGCGCATCAAGGCCCCTAAAATGGCCAAAAAGCTGCCCGAGTTTGTGCCCGAAGCGGCGCTGAACGGTATGTTAAACTCGTTCCAGTTCGAGGATTCGTTTGCCGGGCAGCGCGACCAGCTGGTGCTGGAAATGCTCTACGGCACGGGCATCCGCCTCTCGGAACTGCTGGGCATGGAGGCGGCCGATGTGAGCCTGCCCGGCGGCACGGTGCGCGTCACGGGCAAGGGCAATAAGCAGCGCCTTGTGCCGCTCAACCCCACGCTGCTGCAGGTGCTAGCCAAGTACCAGGCTCGCCGGGCCCACGAGTTTGGGGCCCTGCCGGGGCCCCTACTGCTCACCGACAAGGGTGCGCCGCTCTACGAAAAGCATGTGTACCGCACCGTGAAGCAGTACCTAAGCACGGTTACCACGTCGGCGGCGCAGCAGCACCCGCACGCGTTGCGCCACGCCTTTGCTACGCACTTGCTGGGCAAGGGCGCTGACCTCAACGCCATCAAGGAACTGCTGGGCCACGCCAGCCTGGCGGCCACCCAGGTGTACACCCACATGTCCGTTGAACGCCTGAAATCCGTATTTGATCAAGCCCACCCGCGGGCTTAAGCGCGGGGCTTGTTAATTTATTCACCCTTAGTTTCTTCTTCGCTCTATGAAAGTTCAGATGAATGCGGTGCATTTCACTGCCGACCAAAAGCTGCTAGATTTTATCCAGCAGCGGCTCAATAAGTTGGAAACTTTTTACGATAAAGTGACCGGCGGAGAAGTCGTTTTACGGGTTAACAACAAGGACGGCGTTTCCAACAAAACCGTTGAAATTAAGCTACTGGTGCCCGGCGGTACCTTGTTTAGTGAAGAAGACGCCGCTTCGTTCGAAGCCGCTACGGATGCCGCCACCGAAAGCCTGCGCCGCCAAATTGTGAAGCACAAGGAAAAAACGCTGCAAACGCACTAACCTGATGTGATGGCTGCCGGCCGTTGGCCGTTGGTTTTTATATAAAATAAGGGGCCCCGGCTGATGCACTCAGCCGGGGCCCCTTTGCTTTGCAACAAAATCCGCAACTAAGTGCTACAAGCCGAAGGCTTCTTTGATTTGGGGCACGTAGTCGAGTTTTTCCCAAGTAAAGGTGTCAAATGTTTTCACCTCACCGCTGGGCATGGTGACCTGCTTGGTGCCGGGCGTGCGGCCCATATGGCCGTAAGCCGCGGTTTCGCCAAAAATAGGGTTTTGCAGGCCCAAACGTTGCACGATGGCGTAGGGGCGCAAATCGAACAATTCCTTCACTTTATCGGCAATGGCGCCGTTGGCGAGGGGCTGGCCGTTGGGGCCCAGGGCCTTGGTGCTGCCGTAGGTATCCACGAACACGCCCACCGGCTCGGCTACGCCGATGGCGTAGGCCACTTGCACGAGGGCATGGTCGGCGACGCCGGCGGCCACCAGGTTTTTGGCGATGTGGCGGGTAGCGTAGGCGGCCGAGCGGTCCACTTTGCTCGAATCTTTGCCCGAGAAGGCGCCGCCGCCGTGGGCACCTTTGCCACCGTAGGTATCCACAATGATTTTGCGGCCGGTGAGGCCGGAGTCGCCGTGGGGGCCCCCGATGACGAATTTGCCCGTGGGGTTAATATGGTAGGTGATCTGGTCAGTAAAGAGCTTTTGCACGTCGGGGCCCAAGCCGGCCAGCACACGAGGCACGAGGATGGTTTGCACGTCGGCCTTGATTTTGGCCAGCATGGTAGCCTCGTCAGCGTTGAATTCGTCGTGCTGGGTGCTCACCACGATGGTGTCGATGGCCTCCGGGATACCACTGTCGGCATAGCGAATCGTGACCTGGCTTTTGGCGTCGGGGCGCAGGTAAGGCATGTCGCGGGCCTCGCGCCGGATAGCGGCTAGCTCCTGCAGCAGCCGGTGCGACAGGTCAAGGGCCAGGGGCATGTAGTTATCGCTCTCGCGGGTAGCGTAGCCGAACATCATGCCCTGGTCGCCGGCCCCCTGGTCTTCGGCCGTGGCGCGCACCACGCCTTGGTTGATGTCGGGCGACTGTTCGTGCAGGCGGTTCATCACCTCGCAGGTATCGGCGTTGAACAAGTACTCGGGCTTGTCGTAGCCGATGCGGCGGATGGTGGCCCGGATGATGGGTTCAGCGTCCACGTGGGCTGTCGATTTAATTTCGCCAGCCACCAGCGCAAAATCGGTGGTCACCAGGGTTTCGCAAGCCACTTTGGCGGTTGGGTCCTGCCGCAGGTATTCGTCCAAGATGGCGTCGGAAATCTGGTCCGCAACTTTATCGGGATGGCCTTCCGAAACCGATTCGGAGGTGAACAGGTAGGGCATAAAACGGGAAGAGAAGCAATAAAAGGCAAAAAATTCAACCGCTTACGCAGTCAAAACCAGCGCGTGGGCAGACGGCAAAACTACGCCACGCTGCCGGAAGACACGGGGGGCGCCGGGTCGGCTTCAGTGAAACTGGGCAGTACGGCCTTCTCGCACACCAGCACCACGGGCCGGCCCCGTAAGTCGGTGGTGGCGAACAAATATGTGTCGCCGCCCTCGCGGATGCCGGTGCGCAGCCGGAAATCGGCCACCGAGTCGGGAAAGTTGCGGGTCGTGACGTGGGCGCGGGCTTCGGGGCCCAGGTGGGCTTTCAGGGCAGTGCCGTCGGCTTTCTCCACCGCCAGCACCCGGAAAATACGCCCCGGAAAATCAGCCCGCAACGTGGCCGACGTGTACAAGTGGCTGTGTTGGTGCAGCTTCAGCAACTCAAAAGCGGTGCCGATGCTACGGAAGGCCCCCGCCTTGAGTACGGCCGCGTTGGGCTCGTAGAGGAACTGCTGGGCCTCGGCGTAGCGCGGCACGGCGCGGGCCTCGCGGGCCCGGTTGAGGCGAAATTCTTGGCGGGTGCCGTCGCGGCGCAGGTTCAGGGCGAAGCGCTCGGGGTCCACGGCGGGCTCGGGGCCCAACTCGTACAGCACCTCCTTCACCTCGTTGTCCAGGGCCAGCACCCAGAGGCGGCGCACGTGCTTGAGCTCTTGCACGGCCTGCTCGATGTCGAGCATGGGCGATGTTTTCAGGAGCACACGGTCGGCCTTGTGCAGCAGCAAAGGCAACAGGTGCAACACGTCGGGCTCGCAGTCAGCCAGCCGAAAAATCTTGCGTGACGCCGTGTCGCGCCGAGCTGGGTCGAGATAAATCCAGTCGTAGTGGTGGGACGTTTCCTTAAGGAAGGCCAGGGCGTCTGCGTTGTGCACTGCCACGTTTTCAATGCCGAGCAACTGAAAATTGTAACGCACCACGGCCGCTAGTTGCGGGCTGCGCTCCACGTAATCGATCTGAGCCACACGGGTGGCAAAGTGCGCCGCATCGGCCCCGAAGCCGCCGGTGAGGTCGGCCAGCCGCTGGCCGTCCACCAGCCCGGCTTTGAAGGTGGCCGTACGTTCCGAAGAAGCTTGCTCAACCGATAGGGCGGGCGGAAAGGCGAGGTCGGGGTTGGCGGCCCAGGTGGGGAGCTTGCCCTGGGCCTTCTGGCGGGCCTGGATTTGGCGCACCAATTCGGGAACGGGCAGGCCGGGGTGACGGCGGGCTTGCAGGGCCAAGTGAGCGGGGTCGTCGTGCAAATGCGCGGCCACGTAGCGACGGGCCGCCTCGGGCAAAGGGAATTCCATGTAAGCAGGTATACGAGAAAAACGCCGCGGATAGCACAGTTAGTGCCCCGCGGCTTAGCGCAGGCCCCAGACCAGGGCTAGCAGCGGCGTGCTGTGGGGCCCCAAATGCAGGCCCGCTGTGCTGGGCGAGTACCGCTGCCACCACGTGCCGTGGGCGCCCGTGAGCCCACCGTTGTAGGCTGCCACGGCTTGCTGCAAGTGCGCGTTGGTGTGGCGGTTGATGGGGATGGTGGCCAGCAGGCTCGCCACGAACAAGCCCGCCGCTACTTGCTGCGCGCCGTTGAAGTACTGCTGGCCGCCATCTTTGGCAAACACCTGGCTGCCGTACAGCCCCAGGGCTCCCACGGCCACCAAGCGGTCGGCTAGAAACAGCGTTTTCTGGCGGCGGTAGTCGTTTAGGTTGGCCAAAGCTTCGGCGTTGGTGCCCAGGTAGGGGCGCAGCTTTTGGCCAAAGAAGCCGGCATTTTGGTAGTCCTCGCCCGTTTTGCCGGGGGGCAGGAAGTAGAAATTGTGCTGGGGGCCGCTGAGGCCGCGCGCCGCATCTTCGGGCTGGAGCCGAATGGTGACGGGGGCCGTCTGGGCCGCGGCCGGGCGCGGGGCCACCGCGGTTAAAGCCAATAAAAACACGCTAAAAAATAGGCGACGGGCTGGATTTAAAGCCGGGATAGAATATTGCATAAGGCAAAGATAAGGCCCCCCTTGCCCACTAAACGGCAGCGTTTGGTGGCCGGAGGCCCGAAACAATCGCCGTATCTTTGCGGTTGAATCCAACCACACCAATTAATCGCTATCATGGTGGAAACCAAAACGAATACCTACGTTCCCTACAAGGTAAAAGACATGTCGCTGGCTGAGTGGGGCCGCAAAGAAATTCGCCTCGCCGAAGCCGAGATGCCCGGCCTGATGGCTTTGCGCGAGGAGTTCGGTGCTGCGCAGCCGTTCAAAGGGGCCCGCATTGCCGGCTGCCTGCACATGACCATTCAAACCGCGGTGCTTATCGAAACGCTCCGGGCTCTGGGTGCTGAAGTAACGTGGTCGTCGTGTAACATTTTCTCGACCCAAGACCACGCCGCGGCCGCCATTGCCGCCGCTGGCATTCCGGTTTACGCCTGGAAGGGCATGAACGAGGAGGAGTTTAATTGGTGCATCGAGCAAACCTTGTATTTCGGCGAGGAGCGTCAGCCGCTGAACATGATTCTTGACGACGGCGGTGACCTTACCAACATGGTGCTGAACCAGTACCCCGAACTGGCCGCTGGTATCAAAGGCGTATCGGAAGAAACGACTACCGGCGTATTGCGCCTCTACGAACGGGTGAAAAATGGCACGCTGGCCTTCCCCGCCATCAACGTAAACGACTCGGTTACGAAGTCGAAGTTTGACAACAAGTACGGCTGCAAGGAGTCGGCCGTGGACGCCATTCGCCGGGCTACCGACGTGATGATGGCTGGCAAAATTGCCGTGGTGGCCGGCTACGGCGACGTAGGGAAGGGCACCGCTGCTTCGCTAAGCGGCGCTGGGGCCCGCGTCATCGTAACGGAAATTGACCCCATCTGCGCCCTGCAAGCGGCCATGGACGGCTACGCTGTGAAGAAGCTGACCAACGCCGTGAAGGAAGCCGATATTGTGGTGACGGCCACCGGCAACTGCGACATCCTCACTGAGGAGCATTTCCGCAGCTTGAAGGATAAGGCTATTGTGTGCAACATCGGCCACTTCGACGACGAGATTGACATGGCGTGGCTGAACGGCAACTACGGCCACACCAAGGACACGGTGAAGCCCCAGGTGGACATTTACAACATCGATGGCAAGGAGGTCATCATCCTCGCCGAAGGTCGCCTTGTGAACCTGGGCTGCGCCACTGGCCACCCCTCGTTCGTGATGTCGAACTCCTTCACCAACCAGACGTTGGCCCAGTTGGAGTTGTGGCAGCACGCCGACCAGTACGAGCACCAAGTATATACTTTGCCCAAGCACCTGGACGAGAAAGTGGCGCGCCTGCACCTCGCCAAAATTGGCGTGGAGCTGGACGAGCTGACGCCCCGCCAGGCCGACTACATCAAGGTACCCGTGGAAGGTCCTTTCAAATCGGACCTGTACCGCTACTAGGGCCCCCAGTTCTTACCGAAAGAGCCCCGCCAACAACTTGTTGGCGGGGCTCTTTTGTGTTCGCGAAGGCAACGAATCAACTAATCTAAAAACTGCGTGGTCGTCAACGCCTCACTCATTTCCCACAGGCGTTGGGCGTTAGCCGGCGTGTTGAAGCTGCTTCTCACTGGCTCGGGCTTCTTCTTGCTGTAGAAACCGCCGCTAACAGCGGCCACACTGGGATCAGAAGCGAGGAAAATGCTGGTTTCCGCTCCTTTTTCGGGCGAGAGCATAAACGGGCGCCCCAACTGGAGCACGGCTGTGAGCCAGCCGCCCGAGTGGCTGCCGTAGCCGGTGGCCACCGCGCCGGGGTGCAGCGAATTGGTGGTCACGTTGGCGATGCCGTGGGCGCGCAGCCGCCGGGCCAGCTCCTGGGTGAACATGATGTTCCAGAGCTTGGTGGTGCCGTACTCCCAAATCGGCGAGTAGCTGCGTTCCGATTGAATGTCGTCGAGCGTGGGCTTGGAAAAGCGGTAGGCCATCGACGCCACGTTGACGACGCGGGCGGCCGGGCTTTTGCGCAACAAATCCAGCAGCAGGCTCGTGAGCAGGAAGGGCCCCAGGTGGTTGGTGGCCAGCGTCAGCTCGTAGCCGTCGGCCGATACTTCGCGCTGGGCCCCCAGCATGAGGCCGGCGTTGTTGACGAGCACGTCGAGGCGTGGGTACTGGGCATTGATTTCGGCGGTCACGTCGCGCACTTCTTGCAGCGACGACAGGTCGGCCAGGGCCATGTCCACGCGCTGGTTGCCGGTGGCGGCGATGATTTCCTGCCGGGTACGTTCGGTTTTCAGGCGGTTGCGGCCGAGCAGCACCACGTGGGCCCCCTGCCGGGCCAACGCCTGGGCCGCGACTTTGCCAATGCCCGACGTGGCTCCGGTGATGAGAATGATTTGGTCTTTTAAGTCAGCCATGGAAGAGGGAAAAGAAAAGTACTGGGCCCTGATACGCGCCACGACGGCCCACGGTACCGAATATTTTAGGGCCCCGGGCGCCGAGGTCGTGCTTACTTTGCCCCATGCCTGATTTTTTGCGCGTCGAAACCATCTTTTTTACCGTGCTCGGCTACCCCATGAGCTACCTCGAATTTTTTGGGGTGCTGACGGGCGCCGTGGCCGTGTGGCTTTCGGCCCGGGCCAACGTGTGGAGCTGGCCGCTGAGCCTGGTGGGCATCGTGCTGTCGTTCTTCCTGTTCTTCCAGGTGCAGCTTTACCCCGACACGTTTTTGCAAATCTTTTTCTTTGTAACCAGCCTCATCGGTTGGTGGCAATGGACGCACCCCGCCCCCCGCGAAGCCGACCAGAAGGAAGAGCTGCGCATCACCTACACCCCGCGGCCGGTGCTGCTGCTGGGCAGCGCCGGGGCCCTAGCGGCCACCGTGCTGCTGGGGGCCCTGGCCCAGCGCCTCCACCAGTGGTTGCCGCTGGTGTTCAGCAAGCCCAGCGCCTTCCCGTACCTCGACTCGTTCACGACGGTGCTCAGCATCGCCGCCACCTTCCTGCTGATGCGCAAAAAAGTGGAAAGCTGGTACGTGTGGCTACTGGCCGATGTGGTGCTCACCTACGTGTACTTTCTGAAAGGCATCAAGTTCGTCGGCATCGAGTACGCCGTGTTTTGCGCCGTGGCGGCTTACGGGGCTTACCACTGGACGCGCGAGTTCCGGGGCTATGCTAACCCGCTGCCCGCCGCGTAGGGCCCCAGGCCCGACCTTTGCGCCGCCAATTGCTCATTCCTGCCGCTCGCCGTGGTTTCGCTTTCCGTCGTCGTCATCACCTTCAACGAAGCGGCCAACATCGGCCGTTGCTTGGACGCGCTGGGCGACGTGGCCGACGAAGTGCTGGTGGTGGATTCGTTTTCGACGGACAACACGGTGGCCATCTGCCAAGCCCACGGGGCCCGGGTGGTGCAAAACGCTTTTGCGGGCTACGTCGAACAGAAGAATTTTGCCACGGCCCAAGCCCGTTTCGATCACGTGCTTCAACTCGACGCTGACGAGGTGCTAACCGACGAGTTGCGCCAGAGCATTCGCCAGGCCAAGGCCCACTGGCAGCACGCCGCCTACGCGCTGGCCCGCCTCACCAACTACTGCGGCCACTGGGTGCGCCACGGCGGCTGGTACCCCGACCGCAAGTTGCGTCTCTACGACCGCCGCCTCGGCCGCTGGGAAGGCTTGCTGCTGCACGAGCGCTACGAGGTGGGCCCCGGCCACACCACTGGCCAGCTGGCCGGCGATGCGCTGCATTACTCTTACCATTCCATCGCCCAGCACGTCAGCCAGTTGAATAGATTTACTAGCATCACGGCCCAAGAGCTGGCACTGCGGGGCCGCACCCGCGTCACACTGTTTCACCTGCTGCTCAAGCCGCTCTGGAAGTTCGGGCACGGCTATTTCCTGCGGTTGGGCGTGCTGGATGGGTTTGCCGGGCTGTGCATCGCCGGCATCTCGGCCTGGGGCGTGTTCTTGAAATTTGCGAAGCTGAAGACCCGCACCGAACGCGCCGAAGTATGACCCCCACCTTCCTCGTTTCCCGCACCGACGCCATCGGCGATGTCGTGCTGACCCTACCCGTGGCTGGCCGGTTGAAGCAGTTGTTTCCCGGCTGCCGGGTGGTGTTCATCGGCCGGGCCTACACCGCGCCGGTGGCCGCTGCCTGTCCGTGGGTCGATGAAGTGCTGGATTTCGACGAGCTGCAAAAGTTGCCCGTGGCCGCCCAAGTAGGGGCCCTGCGGGCATTCGAAGCCTTGGCCATTGTCCACGTTTTCCCCAACCGGGCCCTGGCCATCCTGGCCCGGCGGGCGCGCATTCCGGTGCGCATCGGCACCCGCAACCGCTGGTGGCACTGGCTGAGCTGCAACCGCCTGGTGGCCCTTAGCCGTCGCCACTCACCTTTGCACGAAGCCCAACTCAACCTCCAACTCCTCAAGCCCCTGGGCGGCGCCGAAACCGTGGCCCTTCCCGCCGTGGCCGACCTTGTGCGCCTGCGGGCCCCTATGCCTTTGGGGGCCCCGTGGCAGCAACTGCTGGCCCAGCGCCGCCCCGGCCAGTTCAACGTGGTGCTGCACCCGCGCAGCCGGGGCAGCGCCCGCGAGTGGGGCCTGGACAATTTTGGCTGCTTGGCGCAGGTGCTGCACTCCGCCGGCCATCAAGTGTTCGTCACCGGCACGGCAGCTGAAGGCACGGAGCTGGCCGGGTGGCTAGCCGCCAACGCGCCTTACCTGGCCGCCGACCTTACCGGGCAACTAGACCTGCCGCAGTTTTTAGCCTTTCTGGCCGCGGCTGATGGGGTAGTGGCGGGCAGCACGGGGCCCCTGCACCTGGCTGCCGCGCTGGGCCGCCACGCGCTGGGGCTGTACCCACCCATCCGGCCCATGCACCCCGGCCGCTGGGGCCCCCTGGGGCCCCGGGCCGAATACCTGGTCTTCGACCGGCCCACTTGCCAGGACTGCCGCGCCCAGCCCACAGCCTGCACCTGCATTCGGGCCCTGGGAGTCGACGCCGTGGCAGCGCGCGTGGCGGCGTGGCAACCCGTGTTTTTGGGTCAGGGATGACGATTAGCCCGGGGCCCCTGCGCTTGGCCGCATCTTTCCTGGCCGCCCCCAATGCCAGCGCTGCGCAGTGTAATAAAAGCCTGTAGCGCTTGCTTGCTGGTGCAACCCGGAGCCCGTCGCCCTCCGTACATCTGCCAGTTCGTAGTGGTGTTTGGTGTAGCATTGTGCGTCAATGCACTGCCGGAATTGCGGTCAGGTTATCATTTGCTCGGGTTGGATCGCATTTGCGTTGTCTACCACGGGCTGCCCGGCCGCAACTTTAATGCCCGTTGTTGCTTATGCATTGGCCACTGCCACTTACGCTTGCTCTTTTGTAGGTTGCACCCTATTATATATTCCGCCCCATTATTATGAGCGATTCTCCCGAACGGGTCAAACTGAGCAAAGAGGAAAAAGACCGACGCTTCCAAGCCGAGCTGATGCCCATCATCGACCCGCTCTACAACTTTGCCTACCGCCTAACGCTGGACGAAGACGATGCCAACGACCTTGTGCAGGAGACTTACCTCAAGGCCTACCGCTTTTTTGAGTACTTCGAGCCCGGCACCAACGCCAAGGCTTGGCTATTCCGCATCCTCAAGAACTCGTTTATCAACGATTTTCGGAAGAAAAGCAAGCAGCCCGCCAAGGTCGATTACAGCGAAATCGAGGGGTATTACAACCCCGACGATGTGGAGGCCGAAGGCGAAGTGGGTGCTTCGTCGTCCGACCTGCGCCAGCAGTCGGCGCGCGATTTAATTGGCGACGAAGTAGCCGGGGCCCTAAATTCTTTGCCAGTCGATTTTCGCACTGTTATCATCCTCTGCGACTTGGAAGGGTTCACCTACGAGGAAATGGCCAAAGTGCTTGATATTCCAATTGGTACGGTGCGTTCGCGCCTGCACCGGGCCCGCAACTTTCTCAAGGATAAATTGGAGCGCTACGCCCAGTCAATGGGCTACGGCCACGACGAATTGCACACTACGGCGGAACTTCCCGACGATGAGAATGATTAGCCTTTCAACTACCAACTATATCACTATCCCCCATCACCTACATTTTTTGCTATGAACCCAGCTGCTACTACTTCCACCAATACGTCGGCTCCCGCTTTGCTACCTGGTGGCGGCTCCGACTGCGAACGCGTGAATACTGTTCTGGAACAACTGGCCGAAGGCCAAGTTATTACGGCCGAGGATGAGAACTTTCTCTACGACCACGGCACCGACTGCTCGCCTTGCTTCGATGGCATTGAGAAGCAGCACGTTTTCATCGAATTTCTGAATTCGCGCGTTGGCCGTAAGTCCACGCCGGCCGGGTTACCGCAGTCCATTATGGCCCGCGTGCACGCCGAAATGGTGTAAAAGCGGCTAGCTTTGCGCGATGCAAGGCAAAATTATTGTGTTTTCAGCACCTTCTGGCGCGGGCAAAACCACTATTGTGCACCGGCTTATGCAGCGGGTGCCTGGGCTCAGTTTTTCCATTTCGGCCTGTACCCGCGACCGTCGCGGTCGGTCTGAAGTTAATGGCAAAGACTACCACTTCATTACAGCCCAGGATTTTCAAGAGAAGATTCGCCGCGATGAGTTTGTAGAATGGGAAGAGGTGTACGAGGGTGCCTTTTATGGTACGCTTAAGTCCGAGATTGAGCGCATCTGGGCCAACGGCCAGCATGCTATTCTTGACGTGGACGTGAAAGGTGGCCTCAGTATCAAAGAGTTCTATAAAGATAGGGCCTTGGCTGTGTTTGTGCGGCCACCGTCTATCGAAGCTTTAGGTGAACGCTTGCAAGCCCGTGCCACCGATTCGCAGTCTAGCATTTCCTCACGCCTCTACAAAGCGGCATTTGAGTTGGCCTTCGAAGACCGTTTCGACGTGACGGTAATCAACGACAACTTGGATGAAGCTTCGGCCGAAGCCGAGAAGCTTGTGCGTGACTTCATTCAAGCCGAGACTGACGCTGTATGAGCCGCCGTGTGGGCTTGCTTTTCGGCTCGTTCAACCCCGTGCACACTGGACACCTCATCTTAGCCGAACATTTTGCTACCCGCACCGATTTGGCTGAGGTGTGGCTAGTTGTCACCCCCCACAATCCTTTCAAAGCAGCCAGCGGCCTGCTGCCCGAGGCCGAACGCCTGCACTGGGTCGGATTGGCAGTGGCTGATAATTTGCTTCTGCGGGCCGAAGCCATCGAGTTTGAGTTGCCGCGGCCTAGCTATACTATCAATACGCTCGAGGCCCTGCGTTTGCGCCACCCCAATACTGAATTTGTGCTTTTAATGGGAGCCGATAACTTAGCGGGTGTGCCACAATGGCGAGATGCGGGCCGCTTGTTGGCCGAAACAGATATTTACGTGTACCCCCGGCCGGGGGCTCTTACACCCTCTTTGGCCGTCTTCCCGAGGGTTCGGATGCTGGAAGCACCACTGCTGGATATTTCGGGTACTTACATTCGGGAGTGTCTGCGAAGTGGTTACAGCATCCGTTACCTAGTGCCACCCGCGGTAGAACAAGTCCTGGCAACCATCAATTTTCAGAATCAAACATTGAGTTAAAGGGTAATTAGGCCCTATGATGCTAACAAAAAAGCCCCAGCTGCACATAGCAGTTGAGGCTTTTTTGTTAAAAATGCTTCAAATGGTCATAATTTCTGATTCCTTTTTACTTAACGATTTCTCTACTTCTGTAATATAGCTGTCAGTGGCTTTTTGCACTCGCTCCTCGGCGCTTTTAATGGCGTCCTCTGAAGCGCCGTCTTTCAGCAGCTTACGTAGGGCCTCGTTCACATCCTTGCGGATGCCGCGCATCCGGATTTTGCCGGCCTCTGATTCGTTTTTGGCTTGTTTTACTAAGTCACGGCGGCGCTCCTCGGTCATGGCCGGAATATTGAGCCGTACGCCATCGGCATCCGATACAGGGTTTAGACCCAAGTCACTGGCTTTGATGGCTTTGGCTACCTCGCTTACCATGTTTTTTTCCCAAGGCTTGATGAGGAGCGAACGGGCATCAGGGGCCGAAATATTGGCCACTTGGCCAATGGGCGTGGGGATACCGTAGTAATCAACCTTAAGGCCTTCGAGCATGGCCGGTGAGGCTTTACCGGCCCGAATGCGGCCCATTTCGACGCCCACGTGGGCCAGGGCTTTGCCCATCGATTCTACCGCGTCGTCGAGGTAAAACTGAATTTCTTCGTCCATTTTAGTTTAGTTGTCAGTTATCGGTGGTTTGTCAGCCGCCGGGTGTTATTGCTTTTGCGCTACAAACTAACAACGGCTGCCGGATAACCACCACCAGGAATTAGGCTTGTTCCAGCTGGGGGCCCACCGCGGGTTGTAAGGCACTGTGCTTGGCGTCGAGCAGTGCAGCTTTGCCGTGGCGGGCGGTGGCGGTGCCGTCCATGCTCACAAGGGTACCCAGGGGCTCGCCGTTTAGCAGACGCGCCAAGTTGCCAGGGGTATTCATGTCGAAAACAATGATGGGCAGGTTGTTCTCCTTACATAGCGTGAAGGCTGTCATATCCATTACGTTTAAGTTCTTGGCAATCACTTCATCAAAAGTGATGGATGGAAAACGCACGGCGTCAGGGTTTTTTTCCGGATCGGCCGAGTAAATGCCGTCCACGCGCGTGCCCTTCAGCACTACATCGGCTTCAATTTCGATGGCCCGCAGCGAAGCAGCCGAGTCAGTAGTAAAGTAAGGCGAGCCAATGCCGGCGCCGAAAATCACTACGCGGCCTTTCTCCAGGTGGCGCACCGCCCGGCGACGGATGTAGGGCTCACACACCCGCTGGATGGTGAGGCCCGAGAGCAACCGGGTGCTCACGTCGAGCTTTTCGAGGGCGCTTTGCAGGGCCATTGAATTGATGACCGTGGCCAGCATGCCCATGTAATCGCCTTGCACGCGGTCGAGGCCGAACGCTTCGGCCTGCGCACCCCGGTAAATATTGCCGCCGCCAATCACCACGGCTACTTGCACGCCAGTGGTGGCCACGGCCTTAATTTCGGAGGCGTACTGCATCAGCCGCTCGGCGTCGATGCCGTACTGCTGCTGGCCCATCAGGGCTTCGCCGCTGAGTTTGAGAAGAATACGGTGGTAATTCAAAATGCGAAGCGTTGGTAAAAGGTAAAGAGAATAATAGATTTCGGTGCCGGGGCCCCCAAGGCCCTAGCTGAACTGCACCAGCAATTGCCCTTTCTGTACGTTGTCGCGTAAGCCCACCTTAATAGCGCTCACCGTGCCATCGGCAGGGGCCTTGAGAATATTTTCCATCTTCATGGCTTCCAATACCAGCAGCGGGTCGCCTTTTTGCACGGCTTGGCCGGGCTGCACGCGCACGTCCACGATGAGCCCGGGCATGGGTGCCTTCAACTCGTTGACTTGGACGGCGGCGGCGTTACTTAGACCCAAGCGCTCCAGTAATTGGTCGAACCGATCTTTGGCGAGTAGTTCGATGCGTTGGCCGTTGATTTTCAGTACAAACTGCTTGGTAGTATAGTCGGCGCTCACCACTTCCGCGTCGTACGACCGGCCACCGTGTAGTACTTGGAAACGGCCGGCGGCCCCGGCGGCTACATCCCAGGCAAAAGCTTGGCCGTTGAAGCGCAAGTCGTCGTTGGCGCGGTAGTCAACCTCCCAAAGATGGTCGGAACCGGTGCTGATTTGGAGCATGGGGAACGGGGCGGGTGGGATAGGGGTGGGGTTAAAGGTAGCCCAATTCCCAAATTATTTCGGAAATTCCAGCGATTTTTCGTCCCTTGTCGCCGCTATGAATTATTTGCTAACGGGTCTTTGCGGGCTGCTACTGGCCAGTCCGCTAGGGGTTTGGGCACAAAAGGGTAGGCTAGGGGCCCCGGGACCGGCCGGCCGGGCAGCACAACGCCACAAGAGCGCCGTTTCGGCTGTGGGGCCCCTCACGGCAGCGCCGCTGGTGGTGCCGTCGTGGCTGCCGTCGGAAGGGCCATTGCAACCGGCCGCCACCATCCTTACCGAAGTCACGAACACCAAGCTCGACGCGCGTTTCGATTACCAAAAGCAGTATTTACTTGGTACAGCTATCCTTACGCTACGTTCGCACTTCTACCCGCAGAGCCAGGTGGTACTCGACGCCAAGGGGTTTGACGTGCAGAAAGTGGAACTGGTAGGCGAGCGCAAGGTGAAGCCGTTGGTGTACACCTACGACAAGCGTCAGCTCACCCTCACCCTCGACCGCGCTTACCCGCGCACCGAGGCCTACCAAGTACGCATTGTGTACATGGCCAAGCCCAACGAGCTGCCCGCCGGGGGCTCGGCAGCCATCACAGCCGCCAAGGGCCTGTATTTCATCAACCCGCTGGGCCTGGAGAAAAACAAGCCCCGTCAAATCTGGACCCAGGGCGAGACGGAGTCCAATTCGTGTTGGTTTCCAACCATCGACCGCCCTAACCAGCGCATGACGCAGGAAATCAGCCTGACGGTAGAAAGCCAGTTCAAGACGCTGTCCAACGGCTCGCTTATTTCTTCCAAAACCAACCCCGACGGCACCCGCACCGACTTGTGGCGTCAGAGTCAACCCCAGCCGCCCTACCTAACCACGGTTGTAGTGGGCGACTACGCCGTGGTGAACGACGTGTGGCGCGGCAAAGCGGTCGAGTATTACGTGGAACCACCGTACGCTGGCACCGCCAAAGCCGTGTTTGGCCACACGCCCGAGATGCTAGAGTTCTTCTCGAAAAAGTTGGGTGTGGATTACCCGTGGGACAAGTACGCCCAGGTAGCGGTACGCGACTACGTGAGCGGGGCCATGGAAAATACCACTGCCGTGACGCATGGCACCAACATGCAAGTAACGCGCCGCGAGTTGCTCGACGCCACATACGCCGGTAACGAGTCCATCATCGCCCATGAGCTGATGCACCACTGGTTTGGCGACTACGTGACGTGCGAAAGCTGGAGCAACTTGCCTTTGAACGAATCTTTTGCCGACTACGGCGAATACCTCTGGGCCGAACGTAAATACGGCCCCGACGAAGCTGCCCTGGTACAGGAAACCAAGCTAGCCAGCTACCTCGACGAAGCCCAGAGCAAGCGTGAGCCGTTGATTCGCTACCACTACAACGAGCGGGAGGACATGTTCGACCGCCACTCTTACGCCAAGGGTGGGCGGGTGCTGCACATGTTGCGCAAGTACGTAGGCGACGATGCGTTCTTCGGGGCCCTCAACCGTTACCTCGTCCAGAACAAGCAATCGGCGGTAGAGATATCCAAGCTGCGCACAGCCTTTGAAGAAACTACCGGCGAGGACCTGATGTGGTTCTTCGATCAGTGGTTCATGAAGCGCGGGCACCCCGAGTTACACATCACCCACAGCTACGCCGGTGGGGTCCTGGCCCTGCGCGTGCAGCAAACCCAGGATACCGTGTATCAGCCCGTGTACCGCCTGCCGGTAACCGTGACGGTGTGGCAGAAAGACCGGCCAACCGACTACCGCGTCACTGTTAGTAAGGCTGACCAAACCTTTTCGTTTCCCGCTGCAGAGCGGCCCAGCTTGGTCAAGTTCGACAGCGAAGGCCAACTGTTGGCCCAAATCGATGAAGACCGCACTGCCGACGAGTTAACTTTTCAATTTAACCACGCCCGCGGCTACTTGCAGCGAGCTGAAGTGCTGGAACTGCTCCAGAACAAAACCAGCGACTTGTCCATCAGCGTTCTATTCCGTGGTGCCTTGGATGATAAGTTTTGGGCTATCCGCCGCACGGCTCTCGAACACCTCCGCCGCTACCGGGGTCCCGAAGGTGGTGCCGTGCGCCAAGCTGTGCTGCGCGTGGCCACCACCGATCCTAATCCCCAAGTGCGCGCTCAAGCACTAATTACGCTGGCCAGCTTCCCCGACAACACGTACCGGGCCACGTTTTTTGCTGCCCTCAACGACAGCTCTTATAGCGTGGCCGCGGCGGCCCTGGCGGCCGTAGCCAAAATTCCTGGCAGTGGCGTCCAGGCCCAAGTGGCCGCTCTTGATAACACGGCCAGCAGCGTGCTAGTATTGGCTTTAGCTGATTACTATGCGCAAAATGGGGCACTTAACCAGTACGCGTGGTTCTTGCGCCGTCTGCCTGACGTGCCCGAAGGCGACCTTTACCGCTACTTGCAAGCCTTCGGGGCCCTAATGGTTAACATTCCACTCGTCGAGCGCGACAAGGGTCAGCAACTGCTCGAAGAATATGCCCGCCACGCTCCCCGTTACGACGTAAGGCTGGGGGCCTACAAAGGCTTAGCGTTGTTATTGCCCAGCACG
Organism: Janthinobacterium lividum; assembly: GCA_050954665.1. Classification (GTDB taxonomy): domain Bacteria; phylum Bacteroidota; class Bacteroidia; order Cytophagales; family Hymenobacteraceae; genus Hymenobacter. The sequence goes on along the minus strand of JBPBPC010000036.1, from coordinate 154,954 downwards.
CCCAACCTCAAAGTCACCCTTCAGCACATCCGCGAACAAGAAATCGACCAACGGCTCAAAGCATTTTATAATTTGATGTAGAACAAGTTGCCTGATACGACTGAAAAAAGAACATCTTTTTTATGGGCATCCCTTGCCCCGTAAAAGAAAAACCGTAATTTTGCACTTCCTTACGAAACACTACTGCCTTACAGCAATTAGCAGATCAATAGGAATGCTCGCAGGCAATCGGCCGGTAAGCGTCAAATTGGGGGTATCGCATAGCGGCAATTGCGGGTGACTGTAACTCACCTCCTTCGGGTTCATAGGTTCGAGTCCTGTTACCCCCACTTTTATGGTTATTGATTACCACCTGCGGGAGTAGCTCAGTTGGTAGAGCGGCAGCCTTCCAAGCTGCAGGTCGCGGGTTCGAACCTCGTCTCCCGCTCATTTTACATAGAATAAGCCGTTTTAGCTCAGTGGTAGAGCACTTCCTTGGTAAGGAAGAGGTCATGGGTTCAAATCCCATAAATGGCTCATGTTATTTACAAGCCCTGTTGGCTCACCCGCCACGGGCAAGTTCCAAACCAAGTAAGCGACGCGCAGTTTTCCTGAACTTTTGGGGGCTGAGTTTCGCTTTCTTGCCGTAGGGACCTATTTTTTAAAATTCACCACCCTCTTTTTTTCAACTCTTTACAATGGCTAAAGAAAATTTCGACCGGTCCAAGCCGCACGTTAACATCGGCACCATCGGCCACGTTGATCACGGCAAAACGACCCTGACCGCTGCTATCACGATGGTGTTAGCAAACCAGGGCCTGGCCGAAAAGCGTGACTTCTCCTCGATCGATAATGCTCCCGAGGAAAAAGAGCGTGGTATTACCATCAACACCTCGCACGTAGAGTACTCGACGGTTAACCGTCACTACGCTCACGTTGATTGCCCTGGCCACGCTGACTATGTGAAAAACATGGTAACGGGTGCTGCCCAGATGGACGGTGCTATCCTCGTGGTAGCTGCCACTGACGGCCCCATGCCCCAAACCCGTGAGCATATCTTGCTCGCTCGTCAGGTAGGCGTGCCCCAGTTGGTGGTGTTCATGAACAAAGTAGACATGGTGGACGATCCCGAGCTGCTTGAGCTGGTGGAGATGGAAATCCGTGAACTACTTTCGTTCTACGACTTCGACGGCGATAACATTCCGATTATTCAAGGTTCGGCCCTTGGCGGTTTGAACGGCGATGGTAACTGGGTGCCGAAAATCAACGAGTTGATGGAAGCTGTTGATTCGTTTATTCCAATCCCAGCTCGTCTGACCGATTTGCCTTTCCTGATGCCGGTAGAAGATGTGTTCTCGATTACGGGCCGTGGCACTGTGGCCACCGGTCGTATTGAGCGCGGTATCATCAACTCGGGTGAGCAAGTAGATATCCTCGGCATGGGCGCCAAAGCTGGCCTCAAGTCGACGGTAACGGGTGTGGAAATGTTTCGCAAAATTCTTGACCGTGGTGAAGCTGGCGATAACGTTGGCCTGTTGCTTCGTGGTATTGAGAAGGACGATATCCGTCGCGGCATGGTTATCTGCAAACCAGGTTCGGTAACTCCTCACCAGAAGTTTAAGGCCGAGGTATACGTACTCTCGAAAGAGGAAGGCGGTCGCCACACTCCGTTCTTTAACAACTACCGTCCGCAGTTCTACTTGCGTACTACCGACGTTACTGGTATCATCACCCTGCCCGAGGGCGTAGAGATGGTGATGCCCGGTGACAACATCACCATCACTGTTGAGCTGATCAACAAGGTGGCGATGGAGAAAGGCCTCCGCTTCGCAATCCGTGAGGGTGGCCGTACGGTAGGTGCTGGTCAGGTAACCGAAGTGCTTGACTAGTTCGATTGATTAAAAACAATAATCCGCTCCCACCTCTGTGGGAGCGGATTTGTTTTGTCACTAAGTTGTAGTACCTTTGCACTCCCGTTGGTAAAATATTGTTGCCGGGAGTATTTTCTTACGAGTGTAGTTCAAGGGTAGAATAGAGGTCTCCAAAACCTTTGATGGGAGTTCGAATCTCTCCACTCGTGCATTTTGAGGCAGTTGCCTCGCATTCGGTTCATTTTTGCTGGCTTGGCCAGCCCCTTTTGCAATGGACAAGCTGACCAATTACTTCCGCGCTACCGCTGAAGAAATGCGCTATAGTGTGATGTGGCCGACTGCCATCGAATTGCAAAAGAGTGCTGGCCTAGTGCTCATCGGTTCCTTAGTGTTCGCTGCAGTTGTCGGCATTATGGACGTTGCATTCAATAAAAGTCTGACAGCTTTTTATCAGTCGTTTCGCTAATCACTAATAGAAGATGGGCGAATTGAAATGGTACGTGGTACGCTCAGTGAGTGGCCAGGAAAAAAAAGCTAAAAATTACCTTGAAACCGAATTAGGGCGTCATAATCTGACGGAAATGGTTCCCCAAGTCTTGATTCCAGTGGAAAAGGTGTTTGAGATGCGTAACGGTAAAAAGCGTGTTCGTGAGCGCAATCTCTACCCTGGTTACATTATTATCCACGCTGATTTAGGACATGGAGAAGTAGATCACATCATCACTAGTACTCCAGGCGTAATTGGCTTCCTTGGTGACAAGGATAAAAAAGATGCTGCCAACAATAAGCCTGTTGCGCTTCATATCACGGAGGTTAACCGGATTCTTGGCATTGTAGACGAAGCCGAAGAGCAAGTTGCAACGCTTGATAAGCCATACGTGGTAGGCGAATTAGTCAAGATTACAGATGGTGGCTTTGCTGGCATGTCAGGAACTGTGTCTGAGATCTTTGAAGAGCGTAAAAAGCTTAACGTCATCGTGAAGATATTTGGCCGTTCGCAGCCAATGGAACTGAATTATACCCAAGTAGAAAAGGAGTCTTAGGGTCTTCGTTATACCATGCCGACCATTGGCTCCGGGTCGGCTGGGCTTCCAAACAGGAGTATACCACTAACTGAGGTAATCGCGAGTTACGACGCGGAAACCACAGCTTTACAAATCAAATGGCCAAGGAAATTAGAGGTTATCTGCGCTTGCAGATAAAGGGAGGCTCAGCGAATCCATCGCCGCCGGTAGGACCTGCACTTGGTAGCAAAGGCCTTAACATCATGGAGTTTTGCAAGCAGTTCAATGCGCGCACCCAAGATAAAGCCGGCCAAATCTGTCCTGTACTGATTACTATGTACACCGATAAGTCTTTTGACTTTGTAGTTAAAACTGCTCCCGCACCGGTAATGCTTATGGAAGCAGCTAAGTTACAGAGCGGTTCGAAAGAGCCCAACCGTAATAAGGTAGGTTCGGTTACATGGGATCAAATCCGCACTATTGCTGAAACAAAGATGCCCGACTTAAATGCCTTTAAGGTAGAGTCTGCTATGAAGCAAGTGGCCGGTACTGCTCGCAGCATGGGCATCACTGTCAAGGGCGATTCTCCTTTTGCTGAATAACTAAACGGAGAAAAGCGAAATGGCAAAAATTACTAAAAAGCGCAAGGGTGCCCTTGCCAAATATGACCTGACGGAGGTGCGCAGCCTCCTTGAAGCTGCGAAAGTAGTAAAGGATATCTCCTATACTAAGTTTGATTCTTCTGTAGACATTGATGTGCGTTTAGGTGTTGACCCCCGCAAAGCTGACCAAATGGTGCGCGGTGTGGCGACGCTGCCTCATGGCACTGGTAAAACTGTGCGTGTGCTAGCACTTGTAACTCCGGACAAAGAAGCCGAAGCTCTTGCTGCTGGTGCTGATTTTGTGGGCTTGGACGACTATATCTCAAAAATTGAGAAAGGTTGGACTGACATCGATGTCATTATCACCATGCCAGCTGTGATGGCTAAAGTAGGCAGGTTGGGCCGCGTGTTGGGCCCCCGGGGCCTGATGCCAAACCCTAAATCAGGTACAGTAACGACTGACGTGGCTAAAGCTGTCCAAGAAGTAAAAGCTGGTAAAATTGACTTTAAAGTCGATAAAACCGGTATTATTCATTGCTCAGTAGGCAAAGTGTCTTTCGATGAAAGCAAAATAGCAGAAAATGCTTTGGAGATCATCCAGACATTGGGCCGTTTGAAGCCGTCTTCGTCGAAGGGGACTTATATTAAAAGTATTACCTTAAGTAGCACTATGTCACCTGGTGTGCCGGTTGATAGCCAGGTAACTTCCGCTAACTAGTTAAACGACTCACCAATGAACAGGGAAGAAAAACAAACCCTCGTGGACGAGTTGAGCGAGAAGTTTCAATCGCACAACTCGTTCTACATCGTCGATGCTTCGGTGATGTCTGTAGCGAAAATCAATGATTTTCGTCGTCTATGCTTTAATCGCGGTATGGAATATAAGGTATATAAGAATACCTTTATTCGTAAGGCTCTTGATACGTTGGGCCATGATACATCTGAGATGGATGCCGCGCTGAAAGGCCAATCGGGTGTGTTGTTTTCGCAGGAAAGCGGATCAGCTCCTGCTAAGCTGCTGCGCGACTTTTACAAGTCGCAAGCCTATGGCCGTAATGTGACACCTAAGCCTGTGCTGAAAGGTGCATATGTTGATGCTAGTATCTACTTAGGCTCAGACCAACTTGAGGGCTTAACCACAATAAAAGGCAAGCAGGAGTTGCTTGGTGAACTCATTGGTCTCCTGCAATCGCCTGCCAAAAATGTTATTTCGGCGCTGCAGAGCGGTGGTAATAAACTTGCTGGCATTCTCAAAACACTTTCCGAGAAAGAAGCGGCATAAGCGATTTGCTGGTTTTTCGCATTTCAATATTATTTTCAACAACACTCTTTTTTAACAATCTACTGAAATGGCAGATTTGAAAGCATTCGCTGAGCAGCTCGTAAACCTGACGGTGAAAGAAGTAAACGAACTGGCTGGCATCCTAAAGGACGAGTATGGCATTGAGCCCGCTGCTGCTGCCCCTGTAATGATGAGCGGTGGTGGTGGCGCTGCTGCTGAAGAAGCTCCTGAGGAAAAAACGTCTTTTGACGTTATTCTAAAAGCTGCCGGTGGCGCCAAACTGGCCGTGGTTAAGCTAGTAAAAGATCTGACCGGTCTCGGCCTAAAGGAAGCCAAAGAATTAGTTGATGGCGCCCCAAAGGCTCTTAAAGAGGGTGTGACTAAGGATGAAGCCGATACGCTGAAGAAGCAATTGGAAGAAGCCGGTGCCGAAGTAGAGGTGAAGTAATTGTAGTTTCTGAAGCTGTACTCAACCTGCTTTTAATAAGGATTAGACCTGGCAACTTAGCCAGGTCTTTTCCTGTTTGTAGTATCGCCGGAGCGCAAGCCACTTGGTTTGCGCTTTGCTGCGTCAGCAAACAATTCTGTTTTATAGAATTGTTTTGGGCTGTAAGCCAATGGGTTCACAGTGCTGAATGTTCACCTTATCTGGTGAATCCCAATCCTTACGCTTCTGTGTCCATCTTTTAACCCCCTCCGCATTGGCTACACCGAAAGCAAAAACGGCCGCGCTCCAGAAATCGGCCGCCGCTGAGCGAATCAGTTTCGCAAAGATTAGAAAGGTTATTGAATACCCTGATTTCCTGGATGTGCAGGTACAGTCATTTCAGGATTTCTTTCAGCTGGAAACCGCCGCTGAGAATCGGTCAAACGAAGGCTTGTTTAAGGTGTTTGCCGAAAACTTTCCTATTTCCGATTCACGCGAAAACTTCGTGCTGAATTTTATAGACTATCACGTCGACCCACCCAAGTATTCGGTTGATGAATGTATCGATCGAGGTTTGACGTACTCGGTGCCATTGAAAGCTAAGTTGCGTCTTATTTGTAACGATAAGGACAATGAAGATTTTGAGACAATTGAGCAGGAAGTGTTTCTAGGAAACATTCCATATATGACTGAAAAAGGCTCGTTTGTTATCAATGGGGCCGAGCGGGTAATTGTATCCCAATTACATCGCTCACCAGGTGTGTTTTTTGCTCAAAGCAAGCATACAAACGGTACTAAACTGTACTCAGCGCGCATCATTCCGTTCAAAGGGTCATGGATCGAGTTTGCTACGGATGTAAACAACGTGATGTACGCTTATATTGACCGGAAGAAAAAGTTTCCAGTTACAACGCTGCTTCGTGCCATCGGTTATGGCACCGACAAAGATATTCTCGATTTATTCGGGCTATCGGAAGAAGTAAAGGCAGATAAAAAGAACCTTAAAAAGGCTGTCGGTCGCAAGTTGGCTGCCCGGGTGCTGCGCACTTGGACAGAAGACTTCGTGGATGAAGACACTGGTGAGGTGGTTTCCATCGATCGGAATGAAGTGTTGCTGGAACGTGACTCTATGATTGAGGAAGCTGATATTGACACCATTCTAGAGGCTGGAGCAAAATCGGTTGTCTTGCACCGTGAAAACGTTAATATTGCAGACTTCGCTATTATCTATAATACGCTTCAAAAAGACAACTCTAACTCGGAGAAGGAAGCTGTAGAACAGATTTATCGTCAGCTCCGTAACACGGAGGCACCTGACGAGGAAACTGCACGTGACATCATTCAGAAGCTATTCTTTTCAGATAAGCGCTATGATCTTGGGGAGGTAGGTCGTTACCGCATCAACAAGAAACTGGCTATTGATATGAGCCAGGCTTCGCGGGTATTAACTAATCAGGACATTGTACTGATTGTGAAATATTTGATTGGTTTGATCAATTCGAAAGCCATTGTTGATGATATTGACCACTTGAGCAATCGCCGTGTGCGCACGGTAGGAGAACAGCTTTACGCACAATTTGGCGTAGGCTTAGCTCGTATGGCCCGTACTATCAAGGAGCGTATGAATGTGCGCGATAACGAGGATTTTAAGCCAGTTGATTTGATTAATGCCCGGACCCTGTCCAGCGTAATTAACTCATTCTTTGGTACTAATCAACTATCGCAGTTCATGGATCAAACTAACCCGCTGGCCGAGGTAACGCATAAGCGTCGCGTATCGGCCCTTGGGCCAGGAGGTTTGTCGCGCGAGCGTGCCGGTTTCGAAGTACGTGATGTACACTATACGCACTACGGTCGTCTTTGCACCATCGAAACTCCAGAGGGGCCCAACATTGGTCTGATCTCGTCGCTATGTGTTCACGCTCGCGTAAACTCGATGGGTTTCATCGAGACGCCTTACCGTGATGTGAAAGATGGCAAGGTCGATATGAGTTCTAACGTGAAGTTTCTGACCGCTGAAGAGGAAGATACGCATCACATCGCGCAGGCTAACTCCTTACTCGATAACGACGGTAAGCTGACCCAGGAATTGGTAAAAGGTCGTTTTGAGGGTGACTTTCCGGTAGTAAATCCTGAAGAGTACTCATACATGGACGTTGCTCCGAACCAGATCGTATCAGTGGCTGCTTCGCTGATTCCCTTCTTGGAACACGACGATGCTAACAGGGCCCTAATGGGTTCAAATATGCAACGTCAGGCCGTGCCGCTGGTACGTCCTGAGGCCCCTATTGTGGGCACTGGCTTAGAAGGCCGCATTGCTACCGATTCGCGTACACTGGTTGTATCAGAAGGCGAGGGTATAATCGACTACGTAGACGCCAATAAAATTGTCGTGAAGTACGATTTGTCGGAAGACGATGTAATGGTAAGTTTTGACGCAGAACGCATCACTTATGACCTTATCAAATTCCGCCGTACCAACCAAGATACTTGCCTCAATTTGACGCCACTGGTGAAACGTGGCGAGCGGGTAAGCAAGGGACAACCTCTGTGTGAAGGTTATGGCACCAACCAAGGCGAACTTGCTTTGGGCCGCAACATGCAAGTGGCTTTTATGCCGTGGCAGGGTTATAATTTCGAGGATGCCATCGTTATTTCGGAACGCGTAGTCCGCGACGATATTTTCACTTCAATTCACATTGAAGAATTCGAGTTGGAAGTACGCGAAACCAAACGTGGTGAAGAAGAACTCACTTCAGAAATTCCTAACGTAAGCGAAGAGGCAGTTCGTAATCTTGATGATAATGGCATTATCCGCTTGGGAGCTGAAGTACGGGAAGGCGATATTCTGATCGGTAAAATCACGCCGAAAGGCGAGACGGACCCAACTCCAGAGGAGAAACTGCTCCGCGCTATTTTCGGCGATAAGGCAGGAGATGTTAAAGATGCTTCGCTTAAAGCGCCCCCTTCTTTGCAAGGTGTAGTAATCGGCACCAAGTTGTTTTCGCGTCCTAAAAAAGACAAGAACCTGCGGGCCAAATCTAAGAAGGAAGTAGAAGATTTGAAGGATAAGTATGCGCATGAGTTGCGTGGTATAAAGGCTATCATGGTTGATAAGCTGGTGCAATTGCTCGAAGGCAAAACGTCACAAGGTATCAAGCATCGCTTCGGCGAGGAGATGATTGCGAAGGGTGTTAAGTTCAACCGCAAAAACATTAACGAAGGCCTTTTCCCTGAAAAGAACCCTTACAAGGACGAAAGCAATTATGCCGTGCCAGAAGAAGTAAACCTATTCAAGGACCTAATTTTGGAAGGCTGGACAGCTGACGCCCGCGTGAATGCTATGTTGCTGACGCTGGTGAAAAATTATGCCAAACGCCGTAACACTATCACAGCGCATTTCAAACGTAACCGCTTCACGTTGGAAGTAGGTGACGAATTGCCCGCAGGCATTGTGCAGCTAGCTAAAGTATACATTGCCAAGAAGCGTAAGCTGAAAGTAGGTGATAAAATGGCCGGCCGTCACGGCAATAAAGGGGTTGTGGCCCGCATCGTGCGCGATGAGGACATGCCTTTCTTAGCTGATGGTACGCCGATGGATATTGTGTTGAACCCGCTGGGTGTGCCAAGCCGAATGAACATCGGGCAGATCTACGAAACCGTGTTGGGTTGGGCTGGCTTGAAGATGGGCCGTCGTTACTCAACGCCAATTTTTGACGGTGCTACGGAAGCAGAAGTTTCAAAAGAACTAGCGGAAGCAGGTCTGCCACACTTTGGCCGTACCTACCTGCACGACGGTTTGACTGGGCAGCAATTTGACCAGCCGGTGACCGTGGGCGTAATTTATATGCTCAAGCTCGGCCACTTAGTTGATGACAAGATGCACGCCCGTTCCATTGGGCCGTACTCACTCATCACACAGCAACCGCTGGGTGGTAAAGCACAGTTCGGTGGCCAGCGTTTCGGTGAGATGGAAGTTTGGGCCTTGGAAGCTTTCGGTGCTTCTAATGTGCTCCAGGAGATTCTAACTGTAAAATCGGATGACGTAGTGGGTCGTGCCAAAGCATATGAAGCCATTGTAAAAGGCGACGTATTGCCTAAGCCGAATATCCCAGAGTCATTCAATGTGCTGATTCATGAACTGCGTGGTTTAGCATTAGAGATCACGCTAGAATAAACGTTGATTGCTGATGATAATTATCGGGTAATTTCCGATAGTTATCATCAGCAACTAATGACTAAGGCACGATTGCCGAATTTTCGATGTTGGTTTTATTCGGGCTTGTCATAAAGCCATAAAAACTAACAGCATACAAGCCAACAGCTAACAGCTTCCTAATATGGCGTTTGCAAAAAGCAAAAAATTAGTACAGGACTTCTCGAAAGTCACTATTTCGTTGGCATCGCCGGAAGTGATTCTGGAGCGCTCAACAGGAGAGGTGGTGAAGCCTGAAACCATCAATTACCGCACTTACAAGCCCGAAATGGGTGGCCTGTTTTGCGAGCGGATTTTTGGTCCTGTGAAGGACTGGGAATGCCACTGTGGCAAGTACAAGCGCATTCGTTATAAAGGCATCATCTGCGACCGGTGCGGCGTGGAGGTGACCGAAAAGAAAGTTCGCCGTGAGCGGATGGGCCACATCGAGTTGGTCGTACCTGTTGCGCACATCTGGTATTTCAAATCGTTGCCTAATAAAATTGGCTACCTGCTGGGTCTTCCAACCAAGAAGCTTGACCAAATTATATACTACGAGCGATATGTAGTAGTACAGCCTGGTGCAATGGCTGAGGAAGGCGTACAACAGCTCGACTTTATGACTGAGGACGAGTACCTAGATGTTATCGACAAGCTGCCCCGTGAGAACCAGATGCTGCCGAACGAAGACCCTAACAGATTCATCGCTAAGATGGGGGCTGACGCTTTGCAAATGCTTTTGGAGCGCATCAATCTTGACGAATTAAGTTACTCCCTCCGCGATTCAGCTGCGCACGAAACTTCGCAGCAGCGTAAGGCTGAAGCATTGAAGCGCCTCCGCGTGGTGGAGGCTTTCCGTGATGCTGCTACCCGTGTGGAAAATAAGCCCGAGTGGATGGTTATCCGCATGGTGCCGGTAATTCCGCCCGAACTGCGCCCTTTAGTTCCGCTTGACGGTGGTCGTTTCGCTACTTCAGACTTGAACGATCTATACCGTCGTGTTATTATTCGCAACAATCGCCTCAAGCGTCTGATTGAAATTAAGGCCCCAGAAGTGATTTTGCGGAATGAGAAGCGGATGTTGCAAGAAGCCGTTGATTCGCTTTTTGACAACTCACGCAAAGTAAATGCCGTGCGTGCTGAAGGCAACCGGGCCTTAAAGTCGCTGTCCGATATGCTGAAAGGCAAGCAAGGTCGCTTCCGCCAGAACCTGCTTGGCAAGCGTGTGGACTACTCAGGCCGTTCGGTTATTGTAGTAGGTCCCGAGCTAAAGTTGCATGAGTGTGGCTTGCCTAAAAATATGGCCGCCGAGTTGTTCAAGCCGTTCATCATCCGCAAGCTCATCGAGCGTGGCATTGTGAAGACGGTAAAATCAGCTAAGAAAATCGTTGACCGTAAAGATGCCGTTGTTTGGGACATCCTAGAGAACGTGCTAAAGGGCCACCCCGTATTGCTTAATCGGGCCCCCACGTTGCACCGTTTGGGCATCCAAGCGTTCCAGCCTCGCCTCATTGAGGGTAAAGCGATCCAGTTGCACCCATTGGTGTGTACGGCTTTCAACGCTGACTTTGACGGTGACCAAATGGCTGTGCACGTGCCTTTAGGCCCGGCTGCTATCTTGGAAGCTTCTATGTTGATGCTGGCTTCGCATAACATCCTGAACCCTGCTAACGGGGCCCCTATTGCGGTACCTTCGCAGGATATGGTGCTTGGGTTGTACTATGTAACCAAAGGCAAGCGTAGCACCGCCGATGAAAAGATTCAGGGCGAAGGCCGTGTATTCTATTCGGACGAAGAAGTAGTGATTGCGCTGAACGAAAACCAGCTTTCTAAGCACGCTTATATCAAGGTGCGCACGATCATCCGCGATGAAAACGACGATTTGGTGACGAAAGTCATTGAGACGGTGGCAGGTCGTGTGCTGTTCAACCAAATGGTGCCTGCCGAAGTGGGTTTTGTAGACGAACTGTTGACTAAGAAGAAGCTCCAGCAGATTATTTCGCTGGTGTTCAAGCGTACGGGCATGGCTCGCACGGCGCAATTTCTGGATGACATCAAGACACTTGGCTTCCAGTCAGCTTACAAAGGCGGTTTGAGCATGGGCCTTGGTGATATCAACATTCCCAAAGAAAAGGACGAGTTGATTGCGCAAGCTCAAGCTGATGTAGCCGCGGTAACGCAGAACTACCAGATGGGTCTGATTACTAATAACGAGCGTTACAACCAAGTTATTGACATCTGGACGCGTATCAATAATCAGATCACGGAGACTCTGATGGGCCGTTTGGAGAAGGAAGACCAAGGCTTCAACTCCATTTACATGATGATGCACTCGGGGGCCCGTGGTTCACGTGAGCAGATTCGTCAGCTTGGCGGTATGCGTGGCCTAATGGCCAAGCCTCAAAAGTCGTTACAAGGCTCGGTGGGAGAGATTATTGAAAACCCAATTCTGTCCAACTTTAAAGAAGGTTTGGATGTAATTGAGTACTTTATCTCGACGCACGGTGCTCGCAAAGGCCTTGCTGATACAGCTATGAAGACGGCTGATGCCGGCTACTTAACCCGTCGTTTGCACGACGTAGCCCAAGACGTAATTGTAACTCAAAGCGACTGTGGTACTCTAAGGGGCATCGAAACGTTCGCCTTGAAAGATAACGAGGACATCGTAGAGCCACTGTCTGAGCGCATTCTCGGTCGGGTGGCCGTTCACGATATCGTGGATCCTTTGACCGACGAGATGATTTTGATTGCCGGTGGTGAGATTACGGAAGAGATTACCCGTCGCGTTGACCAGACCGCAATCGAATCAGTAGAGATTCGGTCAGTGCTGACTTGTGAGTCGAAGCGAGGTATCTGCGGTAAGTGTTATGGTCGTAACTTATCGTCGGGCCGCATGGTCCAGCGTGGCGAAGCAGTAGGCGTTATCGCTGCTCAGTCGATAGGTGAGCCTGGCACTCAGCTTACGTTGCGCACGTTTCACGTAGGCGGTACAGCTTCAAACATTGCTGTAGAGGCGGGCATTAAAGCAAAATTTGCCGGTGTGGTGGAGTTTGAAGACATCCGTACCGTGGATACTTTAACCACTGAAGGTGTCAAAGGTCAGGTGGTGATGGGCCGGTCGGGTGAAATTCGGGTGGTAGAAGCTGGCACTGGTAAAGTGTTGCTTTCTAATCATGTTCCTTACGGTTCAGTTTTGCTCGTGCAGGAAGGTCAGCAGGTAGAGAAAGGCCATGAACTGTGCACTTGGGATCCGTATAACGCCGTTATTTTGGCCGAGTTTGACGGTAATGTGCAATACGATGCCATCACGGAAGGAATTACTTACCGTGAGGAGTCGGATGAACAGACTGGTCACCGCGAAAAGGTGGTCATCGAAAGCAAAGACAAAGCTCAAAACCCGTCTATCATTGTAAAAGGCGGTAAAAAAATTGATGCTGATTCTCAGCGAGCCTATAGCTTACCCGTTGGCTCACATATCAACATTGAGAACAATGCGAAAATTAAGGCCGGCGACATTTTGGCTAAGATTCCGCGCATGGTAGGCAAAACCCGTGACATCACTGGCGGTCTGCCGCGCGTGGTGGAGCTATTTGAAGCCCGTAACCCATCGAACCCAGCTGTTGTGTCGGAAATTGATGGTGTGGTAACCTATGGCTCGGTGAAACGTGGTAACCGTGAAATTTTTGTCGAGTCGAAAGACGGCGTCAAGAAAAAATACATGGTACCTCTGTCGAAGCATATTCTGGTACAAGACAACGACTTTATTCGTGCCGGTATGCCTTTGTCTGATGGTGCTATCACACCTTCCGATATTCTAAGCATCCAAGGCCCCGGGGCCGTGCAAGAGTATCTCGTGAACGAGATTCAAGAAGTGTATCGTTTACAGGGTGTAAAAATCAACGACAAGCATATTGAAGTGGTCGTCCGCCAGATGATGCAGAAAGTGGTTATATTGGATGCTGGTGATACTTCGTTCCTCGAGAATCAGGTAATTAACAAAATCCTGTTCATGGAGGAAAATGATACCATCATCGATATGAAGGTGGTGACAGAAGCTGGCGATTCGTCTTCTATGAAACCTGGTCAGATTGTGACGGCTCGCCGCCTTCGCGATGAGAACAGCAGCTTGAAGCGCCGTGACCTGCAACTCGTGCAAGTGCGCGAGGCACAACCCTCAGTGTCACGTCCCACGTTGCAAGGCATCACGCAAGCTTCTTTGGGCACGCAGTCATTCATTTCGGCTGCTTCGTTCCAGGAGACGACTAAGGTTCTATCAGAAGCTGCTATCCGCGGTAAAGCCGACGAATTATTGGGCTTGAAAGAAAACGTGATTGTTGGTCACCTCATTCCGGCTGGTACTGGTTTGCTAGAATATACGCGTCAGATAGTGCAAACTAAAGACGAATTAGAAGCTCAGCAGGCAGCCAAAGCTGTGGAAGAAGCTATGCCCATCAAGCGCCCCTCACGCGCTGGTAAGCGTGAAACCGTAGCCGAATAGCATGGCTCCGCGTTGAGTGAAGAGAAAGCCGACCGGTGTGAGCCGGTCGGCTTTTATTTTTTTCATTAATTGGCAAGCCCATCTTGGCGCGATGCCGCAAAAATCGACCTTATGCAGCCCGAACAAACTCCAGATCCTAATGCTATCAATATCGAGCTTTCCGAAAATATGGCCGAAGGAGAATATGCTAACTTAGCTTTAATTGCACATAGCAATAGTGAGTTCGTAATTGACTTTATCCGGATGATGCCAGGAATGCCAAAGGCTAAGGTCAAGTCACGTATTGTGGTGACACCCGAGCATGCCAAGCGTTTGCTCGCGGCATTATCTGAGAATGTAGAGCGCTATGAGCAATCATTTGGTCATATTAAAGTGCATAGCGACGCACCTAATTACCCGATAAGCTTCGGCGGTGCAGTAGGTGAAGCATAACGTTTCAGCAAGTAGTTAGAATTAACTAACTCACCCAGTTTGCTATTGCGAAGAAATAAACTTACCTTTGCAAGCCAAAAATTGGGGGCAAACGGCTCCTGCTAACCATTCGCTAAATGCCAACTATCAACCAATTAGTACGAAAAGGCCGGGAAGCTTTGACTACAAAGTCAAAGTCGCCTGCGCTTGATTCGTGCCCGCAGCGTCGGGGCGTGTGCACGCGTGTGTACACCACCACGCCTAAGAAGCCTAACTCGGCTATGCGCAAAGTGGCCCGTGTGCGCCTTACCAATGGTAAGGAAGTGAACGCATACATTCCCGGTGAAGGCCACAATCTCCAAGAACACAGCATTGTGCTAATTCGCGGGGGCCGGGTAAAAGACTTGCCCGGTGTGCGTTACCACATCATCCGTGGTGCTCTCGATACCGCTGGGGTGAGCGGTCGGACACAACGCCGTTCCAAGTACGGTGCAAAACGTCCTAAACCTGGTCAGCCCGCCGCGGTCGCTGGCAAAGGCGGCAAGGCTGCACCTGGCAAGAAGAAATAGTAATTGAGTAGTTGGTAGTTGGTTGTCAGCAGTCAAGCCTTTGGGTTTGATAAACTTTGGCTTCAATTGCTAACTACCTACTACCCAATACCAAAAAATCCAATGAGAAAGTCGAAACCGAAAAAGCGCATTCTGCTTCCCGACCCTAAGTATAAAGAGACGTTAGTGACGCGTTTCGTAAACTACATGATGTACGACGGAAAAAAAAACCTGGCATACACCATTTTTTACGACGCCTGCGACTTAGTGGAGCAACGCACCAAGGAAAGCGGTCTCGAAATGTGGCGTAAAGCTCTGAATAATGTAATGCCAACTGTAGAGGTGAAGAGCCGACGCGTAGGTGGTGCTACTTTCCAAGTGCCGATTGAAGTCCGCGCTGACCGCCGCATTTCAGTCGGTGCTAAATGGATGATTCAGTACGCTCGCCGTCGTGGCGAGAAAACGATGAAAGATAAATTGGCTGGTGAAATCATTGCTGCTGCTAAAGGTGAAGGTGCTGCCGTTAAGAAAAAAGACGATACGCACCGTATGGCAGAAGCCAACAAAGCTTTCTCGCACTTCCGATTCTAAATTGGTTGTCCGGCATTTGGGGCCCCAAGGGACTTGGATTTTTTTGACGCAATTTGACGTTAAACAACCAAGCCTTTGGGGCTTCTCATTCCTAAGACCTTAAAAATAATCATGGCCGTTAACAAAGAACTCCAATACCTCCGTAACATCGGGATTATGGCGCACATCGACGCCGGGAAGACCACGACTTCGGAGCGTATTTTGTATTATACTGGGAAAACCCATAAAATCGGGGAGGTACACGACGGTGCTGCCACGATGGACTGGATGGAGCAAGAGCAAGAGCGGGGTATCACGATTACTTCGGCTGCTACCACTACGTTCTGGAACTACCCAACTGATATCAAAGGTGATCCGATTGCTGACACGCATCAGTATAAAATTAACCTAATTGATACGCCCGGTCACGTTGACTTCACAGTGGAAGTGGAACGTTCACTGCGTGTGCTTGATGGGGCAGTAGCCTTATTCTGCGCTGTGTCAGGGGTAGAACCACAGTCGGAGACAGTGTGGCGCCAAGCTGACAAGTACCAAGTACCCCGCATTTGCTTTGTCAACAAAATGGACCGCGCCGGTGCTGATTTCTTCAAGGCTGTTGCCGAAATCAAGGAGAAACTTGGAGCCAACCCTGTGCCACTCCAGATTCCAATCGGTGCCGAAGATACTTTTAAAGGCGTTGTGGACTTGCTGACTGGCAAAGCTATTGTGTGGGATGATGCCACCGAAGGCAAGTCATACAGCGAAATTCCCGTACCTGAAGATTTGGTGGAAACTGTAGCCGAATGGCGTCAGAAGCTTGTTGAAAGCGTCGCCGAGTACGACGATGCGTTGATGGAGAAATTTTTCGACGATCCGGATTCCATTACTCGTGAGGAAATGATGGTTGTTATCCGCCAAGCGGTTATTGACATGAAATTTTCGCCCGTTATGTGCGGCTCGGCTTTCAAAAACAAGGGTGTGCAGACTATGCTGGACGCAGTAATGGCTTACTTACCATCGCCTTTGGATATGCCCGCCATTATGGGTACTGATCCTGAGACTGGTGCTGAAATCGAGCGTCATCCTGATAATTCAGAGCCGTTTACTGCTTTAGCATTCAAAATTGCTACTGACCCATTCGTAGGTCGTTTGTGCTTTTTTCGCTGCTATAGCGGGGTACTAGACGCAGGTTCTTACGTATTAAACAACCGTACTGGCAAAAAGGAACGCATTTCGCGCCTTATGCAGATGCACTCTAATAAGCAGAACCCAATTGATAAAATTCAAGCGGGTGACATTGCAGCTGGTGTTGGTTTTAAAGACATCAAAACAGGTGATACGCTAAGCGAAGAGAAGCATCCTATCGTGCTTGAATCAATGAGCTTCCCAGAGCCAGTAATTGGCTACGCTATTGAGCCGAAGACGCAGGCTGACGTTGATAAAATGGGTATGGCCATCGCTAAGCTCATTGAAGAAGATCCTACGCTCAAGGTAAACACTGACCCCGAAACGGGTCAAACTGTATTGCGCGGTATGGGCGAACTTCACTTGGAAATTATCATTGATCGGATGCGGCGTGAGTTCAAAGTAGAGATTAACCAAGGAGCTCCTCAAGTAGCCTATAAGGAGATTCTTACTAAAAAGGTTGACCATCGCGAGACATATAAGAAGCAAACTGGTGGCCGTGGTAAGTTCGGCGATATTGTGTTTGAACTTGGTCCAAAGGAAACTGATCCAGAAAAGCCAGGCTTCGAATTTGACAATGCTATTGTAGGTGGTGTCATTCCACGTGAATTCATTGCCCCAATCCAAAAGGGTTTTGAAGAAGCTATGAAGCAGGGCCCCTTGGCTGGCTTCCCAATTGAGGGTATGAAAGTGCGTCTCTACCACGGCTCCTTTCACGATGTTGATTCGGACGCGCTGTCGTTCGAATTGGCTGCTCGCGGTGGTTTTCGTGAAGCTGCTCGTCAAGCCGGCCCAAAATTACTTGAACCTATTATGAGTGTAGAAGTAGTTTGCCCTGATGAGTATACTGGTCCGGTAACAGGCGACTTAAACCGTCGTCGCGGCCTGATGAAAGGCATGGATACTAAAGGTGGTGCCCAGTTAATCAAAGCCGATGTGCCGTTGTCGGAGCTTTTTGGCTACGTAACCGCACTACGCACCATTTCGTCGGGTCGTGCTTCGGCATCACTTACGTTCTCGCACTATGAGCAAGTACCCAGCAACATGGCAGAGGCCATTATTGCTAAAGTAAAAGGTTCCAAATAATACCTTAAATACCGGTCACTAACTTGGTCAATCGGACCAAAACCACAATGAACCAGAAAATTCGCATTAAACTCAAGTCTTACGACCATAATCTCGTAGACAAATCGGCTGAGAAAATCGTGAAAGCTGTAAAGGCTACCGGCGCCATCGTTAGTGGCCCGATTCCGTTGCCAACGCAAAAAGAAAAGTTTACCGTGCTACGTTCGCCCCACGTGAATAAGAAAAGCCGGGAGCAATTCCAACTTTGCACTTATAAGCGCTTGGTTGATATCTTCTCGACCTCTTCGAAAACTGTAGATGCCTTGATGAAGCTCGAACTTCCTAGTGGAGTTGATGTAGAAATCAAAGTCTGAAAACCGGATTTATAGCATTAAACAAAAGCCCCGTTGCGACTAGTCGCAACGGGGCTTTTCGTTGAAATTTTCTTTAAGCATTACGTGTGTCAAATAGCGTTGATGAAAGCTAACTGCCTCATTTGGAAATTATTTGTATTCTATGTTGGGAGATTCAAACTTTAATTCTATCTTTGCACTCCCTTAGCGAAAACGACATTTGGTCATTTTCTTTTTGTACTCATAATTATAAACAGAATGCCTGGCATCATCGGTAAAAAAATCGGTATGACAAGCCTCTTCACTCCGGATGGGAAGAATATTCCTTGCACGCTCATCGAAGCGGGTCCGTGTGTAGTGACGCAGGTTAAGACTATCGCCAACGACGGTTATACAGCCGTTCAGATCGGGTACGGCGAAAAAAAGGCGAAGAATACTACCAAAGCTTTGGCTGGTCACTTCGCCAAAGCTGGCACCACTCCCAAGAAGAAATTAGTTGAATTTCGCCTCAACGCGGAATCGACTTACTCTGCTGGTGCTACCATTGACGCTTCGCTCTTCGCAGAAGGCGAGTTCATCGATGTAGTTGGTACTTCGAAAGGCAAAGGCTTCCAAGGTGTAGTAAAGCGCTATAATTTCCAAGGTGTTGGTGGTCAGACTCATGGCCAACACAACCGCCTGCGCCACCCTGGTTCTATCGGGGCGTGCTCGTGGCCTTCGCGCGTGTTCAAAGGAATGCGCATGGGTGGCCGTATGGGCAATGATCGTGTCAAAGTTCAGAACCTGAAGGTTATGCGCGTGGTGGCCGACAAGAATCTGATTCTGGTAAGCGGTTCGATACCCGGTGCCAAGAATTCTTACGTGGTCCTGGAGAAATAACCCGACGTAGCAATGGAACTCGCAGTATATAGCATCAAAGGCGAAGACACCGGCCGTAAGGTTACCCTGTCCGACGCCATCTTTGGGCTCGACATCAACGAGCATGTGATGTACTTGGACGTGAAGCAATACTTGGCCAACCAGCGCCAGGGTACGCATAAGTCTAAGCAACGCAATGAGGTGCATGGCACCACGAAGAAGCTTAAGAAGCAAAAAGGTACGGGTGGGGCCCGCGCCGGTAGCATGAAGTCAGGTGTATTCGTAGGTGGGGGCCGGATGTTCGGTCCTCAACCCCGTGATTACAATTTCAAGCTCAACAAGAAAACCAAGCGCGTGGCTCGCCTCTCGGCGTTGTCGAGCTTGGCTAAAGATGGCAAGATATCTCTTGTGGAGAACATTGCCATGGATGCTCCCCGCACCAAGGATTTCGTTGCCATCATGGCTGGCCTCAAGCTGGATAATGGCAAGAAGACGATGTTCGTTACTGCTGAGGTGAACAAGAACGTCATCCTCAGTGCCCGTAACCTACAGAAGGTAAAAGTATCGACGCCGATTGGCCTCAATACTCATGACTTACTTAACGCGGACACTTTGTTAATTTCGGAAGATGGTATGGCTTCGTTAGTTCAACTCTATAGCATCACTGAATAATGAGTACACTGAAACGTCCCATCGTAACTGAGAAGGCCACAGGTCTGAATGAAAAGGGCCGCTACACTTTCGAAGTGGAGCGCACCGCTAATAAAGTGCAAATCAAGAAGGACGTTGAAGCGCTATACGGCGTGACGGTAACCGATATCAATACGATGCGCACCATTGGCAAAATGAAGTCAAAAGCTACCCGCAGTGGCCAAGCCACTGGCCGTCGGGCTCATGGTAAGAAAGCCATTGTGACAGTGAAGGAAGGCGACATCATCGACTTCTACGGTAACCTGTAGCATTATTCGCCGCAAAAGCACAATTAGCTAGTAATGGCACTCAAAAAACTCAGACCCACAACCCCAGGGCAACGTTTCCGCGTAGCGCCGGCGTTCGACGAGCTAACAACGTCTACCCCGGAGAAGTCACTGATGACTTCCCTTAAAAAATCGGGTGGTCGGAATTCCTCCGGTAAAATGTCTAACCGCTACATTGGTGGTGGGCACAAAACTCAGTACCGTATCGTAGACTTCAAACGTGATAAGGCTGGTGTACCCGCCACGGTGAAGACCATTGAATACGATCCTAACCGCACCGCCCGTATCGCGCTGCTCAGCTACGTCGATGGCGAGAAACGTTACATCATTGCACCAGCCGGTCTTACGGTTGGCACGCAGGTGGTTTCGGGCCCTGGTGTGGCCCCAGAAGTTGGCAATACATTGCCGCTGCGCGAGATTCCTCTCGGTACCATCGTCCACAACATTGAGTTACAGCCCGGTCAGGGCGCTGCCATGGCCCGCTCGGCTGGCACTTATGCGCAAATTGTGGCCCGCGAAGAGCGTTACGCCACGCTGAAATTGCCTTCGGGTGAGATGCGCATGGTACTCGTTACCTGCATGGCTACTGTGGGCACCGTTTCGAATGGTGATCACATGAACGTTCGCATGGGCAAAGCCGGCCGGAACCGTTGGGCGGGTCGTCGTCCCCGCGTTCGTGGTGTGGCTATGAACCCCGTTGATCACCCAATGGGTGGTGGTGAAGGCAAATCGTCGGGCGGCCATCCGCGCAGCCGCAATGGTCTGTTGTCGAAAGGCTATAAGACCCGAGACAAAAATAAGTATTCGGAAAACCTGATTGTGAGCCGCAAAGGCAAGAAGTAATATATGGCACGTTCACTCAAAAAAGGGCCGTACATTGACTTCCGGCTGGAAAAGAAAGTCACGGCGCTCGAAACGGCCGGTAAGAAGTCAGTGGTAAAAACTTGGTCGCGCCGCTCAATGATTTCGCCAGACTTCGTGGGCCACACCTTCGCTGTTCACAACGGCAATAAGTTCATCCCAGTATACGTGACCGAGAACATGGTAGGGCACAAGCTGGGTGAATTCGCCCCGACGCGTAACTTCCGTGGTCACGTCGCCAAAAAAGATAAAGGCAAGCGCTAAGATGGAAGCAATAGCAAAACTCCGCAATGTGCCTACTTCGCCGCGCAAGATGCGCTTGGTAGCCAACTTGGTACGCGGCCAGAAAGTGACGCGGGCCCTGGGCTTGCTCCGCTTCGAAGCCAATAGTGGTGCCGAAAAGATTGAGAAACTGCTCCTTTCGGCCTTGGCCAATTGGCAGCAGCACAACGAAGACCACCGTATTGAAGAGGCTAACCTCTACATTAGTGAAATCTTTGTTGATGAAGGCCGGCAGTTGAAGCGGCTGCGTCCGGCCCCTCAAGGCCGTGGCCATCGCATCCGCAAGCGTAGCAACCACGTGACGTTGAAAATCGACACGATGATTGAAAAGGCTGGTAGCAAAACCGCTCAGGCTCAAGCTGCTAATTCCGCCACCACCGAAAATCAGGCCGAGGCCAACTCATAAAATATATGGGACAGAAAGTAAATCCGGTTGGTTTCCGTCTGGGAGTCATCAAAGGCTGGGACTCGAACTGGTACGGAGGTAAGGACTTCGCTGAGAAACTGGTGGAGGACGAGAAAATTCGCAAATATATCAACGCCCGCATTCAGAAAGGTGGCATTAGCCGCATTGTGATTGAGCGAACTCTCAAGCGGATCACCATCACCATCAACACTGCTCGTCCGGGTGTGGTGATCGGCAAGGGTGGTCAGGAAGTTGATAAAATCAAAGACGAGTTGAAGCAAATTACTAATAAAGATGTTCAAATCAACATCTTTGAGATTAAGCGTCCTGAGTTGGATGCCAAGCTGGTGGGCGAAAGCATCGCTCAGCAGCTGGCTGCTCGCATCTCGTTCCGTCGCGCCATGAAGATGTCCATTCAAGCCGCTATGCGGGTTGGTGCTGAAGGCATCAAAATTCAGTGCGGTGGTCGTCTGGGTGGGGCCGAAATTGCCCGTTCGGAGCAATATAAAGAAGGTCGTACCCCACTGCACACGTTGCGTGCTGATATAGATTATGCGCTGTCGGAAGCTCAGACAGTGTATGGTAAAATCGGCATTAAGGTGTGGGTAATGCGTGGTGAAGTGTTTGGCAAGCCTGATTTGTCGCCTAACCAGCAGCAAACAAATCCAGGTGGTGATGCTGGTGGACGCCGCGATGACCGTGGCCCGCGTGGTGAGCGTGGGGATCGGGGCGGTGACCGGGGCCCCCGCCGCGACCGGGGTGGTGACCGTGGTGGCAATCCCGCTGGTGGTGCTTCAACTGGTGGTGCTAGCCGTAGCGATAGCAACGGTCCTCGTCGCAATGGCCCCGCCCAAGGCGGTGGAGCTGGTCGAGGTCCTCGCCGCTAACAGAATGAACTGAAAGACCGTTTTGAAGTGTTGGACCTCGCGTTTTAACATTCTAAAACGGATTTTTCGCGGAAACAGTCCGCAATTTTTTTAGTGATTCCTTCCTTATCTAATTTCTCATGTTACAACCGAAAAGGACCAAGTATCGCAAGATGCAAAAGGGTCGCGTAACTGGCTTAGCCTACCGCGGCAGCTCCATAGACTTCGGTTCGTTCGCTATCAAGTCGCTGGAAACGTCTTGGATTACAGCTCGCCAAATTGAGGCAGCTCGTATTGCCATGACCCGTGCTATGAAACGCGAAGGGCAAGTATGGATCCGCATTTTCCCCGATAAACCAATTACTAAGAAGCCTGCTGAGGTGCGGATGGGTAAGGGCAAAGGTTCGCCTGAGTATTGGGTTGCCTGCGTAAAGCCAGGTCAAATTATGTTTGAATCGGATGGCGTGACGTTAGAAGTAGCGAAAGAGTCGCTCCGTCTGGCTTCTCAAAAATTGCCGGTTCGGACAACTTTCGTGGTGCGCCGCGACTACGTTGAAGTTGCTGCCTAATATGAAGAACAAGACCGACCTCAAAGGTCTTTCCGCCGACGCGCTGAAAGAGCAAATCAAAACCGAGCGTGCCCAAGGCCAGCAATTACGCTTCGCCCACGCTATCTCGCCGCTAGAAAATACTGCCCGTTTAAAGGCTAGCCGCAAAAATGTCGCCCGTTTGCTCACCGAGCAAACCCGCCGCAATAATGAGCAGGCCATTAACCCCGCTCAATAATGGAACCAACTCAAGAAAAACTGTTGCCAGTCTATGACCCAGCTTCCGATCGCAATGCGCGTAAAGAAATTGTTGGTAAAGTGACTAGCAACAAGATGGAAAAATCTATCACGGTAGCTGTGGTTGAAAAGCAGAAGCACCCTAAGTATGGGAAGTTTGTGACCAAAACCACCAAATTTCATGCTCATGACGAGAAGAATGAGTGTGGTGAAGGCGATACAGTGCGCATTATGAGCACCCGTCCGCTGAGCAAGATTAAGCGGTGGCGCTTGGTCGAAATCATTGAACGCGCTAAATAGACTAGACCGATGATCCAGCAAGAATCCCGCCTGACGGTGGCCGACAATAGCGGTGCCAAGGAAGTGCTTTGCATCCGCGTTCTGGGTGGCACGGGTAAGAAATACGCCAGCGTTGGCGACAAGATTGTAGTGGCTATTAAATCGGCCATCCCCTCCGGCAACGCAAAGAAAGGTACTGTAAGCAAGGCTGTAGTAGTGCGCACGAAAAAAGAAGTACGCCGCAAAGACGGTAGTTACATCCGCTTCGATGATAACGCTGCTGTATTGCTTAACAACAACGACGAGCCACGCGGTACGCGCATCTTCGGGCCGGTTGCCCGAGAACTGCGTGAGCGCCAGTTCATGAAAATTGTATCGTTGGCCCCCGAAGTACTGTAAGCAATGGCTATTAATAAAGAATTGCCCGTCAAACTGCATGTAAAGTCGGGCGACACCGTGAAAGTGATTGCCGGCGATGAGCGTGGCAAAACTGGTGTTATTAAATCGGTGAACCGAGTGACCCAGCGCGTAATTGTGGATGGCCTTAACTTGGTAACTAAGCACAACAAGCCAAGCGCCAAGTCGCCACAGGGTGGTATTACCAAGATGGAGGCGCCTATGCACGTGAGCAATGTGCAGGCTATTGACCCCAAAACCGGTGAACGGGTGCGCAAAAGCGCGCCGGTCACGAAAAAGGCTTAATCAGCCCCTTCCATCATGGCCCGACTGAAAGATATATATCAAAAAGACGTAGTACCGGCGCTCCAGGAGAAATTCCAGTTCAAGAGCATCATGCAGGTACCACGCATCTCTAAAATTTGCATCAACCGTGGCATCGGCGCGGCAGTTGCCGACAAAAAGCTGGTAGATAACGGCGTGGAAGAGTTAACTACCATTACTGGTCAGAAAGCTGTTCCAACAATTGCCAAACGCTCGGTGTCAAACTTTAAGCTCCGAGAAGGAATGCCCATCGGTGCTAAAGTGACACTGCGCGGTGAGCGGATGTACGAGTTTATGGATCGCTTACTGACAGTGGCCCTACCCCGTGTGCGTGACTTCAAAGGCATCAATGATAAAGGTTTTGATGGTCGTGGTAACTACACATTAGGCGTGAAAGAACAGATCATATTTCCCGAAATTTCGATTGACAAAATCAAGAGTATTTCGGGTATGGATATCACTTTCGTAACCACCGCAGAAAACGACGAGCAGAGTTACGAGTTGCTTAAAGCTTTCGGGATGCCATTTGCTAACGCTAAAAAAGACGCTTAATCACCCGAAGTTATGGCTAAAGAATCCATCAAAGCACGGGAGCGCAAGCGCATTGCCACCGTGGCCCGTTACGCTGAAAAGCGCAAGGCACTGAAAGCTGCCGGAGACTATGAAGGTCTCGACAAGCTGCCCAAAAATGCATCGCCCGTGCGTCTACATAATCGTGACATGATTGACGGCCGTCCTCGCGGTTACATGCGTAAGTTTGGCATTAGTCGCGTTCGCTTCCGCGAAATGGCGTTGGCTGGTAAAATTCCTGGTGTGACTAAGTCTAGCTGGTAAATTTTGTGTCTGATATAAAACAATTATCCCCAAGTTGAAGCATTTATTATGGCTTCGGCTTGGGAATGATTGTTTTGTAGCCTGTCATACTATTACGGTACTATTTTTCTTATGTGTATTGCAAGTACATGTTTACAATTGGACGATAATGTTAGGAGCATAATTAATAAATATCATTGATGCTAGAGCATTTTTTTACACTCTCTTGCATAAGTCTTGCGCTTCCACTATCTTTGCACTCCGAAAAGTTGGAGGAAAGCTTTAAGCCCTTTGGCAGGTTGCCGAGAGAAACCATTAGCTGTACCATTGCCGGACAAGCTGAGTAGTCTTAACCGAAATTTCGTTGGTCCCAATGGGAGCCCGACGCAGTTTTCTTATCTTTGCGCTCCGAAAAAAGCGGACGCATTTAGCATTCCATGAACACTGATCCCATTGCCGACTACTTGACCCGAGTGCGCAACGCCATTAAGGCGAACCACCGGGTGGTAGAAATCCCGGCCAGTAATATCAAAAAGGAGATTACGAAAGTGCTCTACCACAAGGGGTACATCCAGAGCTACCGTTTTGATGATTCTGCAGTACAGGGCACGATTAAAATTGCGCTCAAATACAATCCGGCCACTAAGTCACCGGCCATTACTAAGCTTCAGCGCGTTTCGACGCCTGGCTTGCGCCAGTACGTTGCGGCTGATAAACTGCCGCGTGTACTTAGCGGTTTGGGTATCGCCATTATCTCGACCTCTAAAGGCGTGATGACGGAGAAAGAAGCCAAAACCGAGAATGTGGGTGGCGAGGTATTGTGCTTCGTGTACTAATTCGGAATTTGCTTAGCTAATAGAACTATGTCACGTATTGGTAAATTACCGATTGCTGTTCCTACTGGGGTCGCCATTTCGGTTGATAAGGATAACGCGGTGACGGTGCAGGGTCCTAAGGGCTCGCTGACCACGCAAGTGGACCGCGACATTGCTGTCGCAATCGAAGATGGTACTCTTACCGTAACCCGTCCTACCGAACAGAAACGCCACAAGGCCATGCATGGTCTGTACCGCTCGCTCATCAACAACATGGTGGTAGGAGTCAGTAATGGCTTCACCAAACAGTTGGAATTGGTAGGCGTAGGTTACAAAGCCACACTAGCTGGCACCACGCTAGAATTAGCGCTTGGGTACTCGCATAACGTATATATCGCCTTACCGAAGGAAGTAACTGCTACAGCGGTTACTGAAAAAGGTAAAAACCCGATTGTTACGCTCACGAGCATCGACAATCAGCTACTAGGCCAGGTAGCCGCTAAAATTCGTTCGTTGCGCAAAGTTGAGCCTTATAAAGGCAAGGGTGTGCGCTTTGTAGGCGAGATTATCCGTCGTAAAGCTGGTAAAACAGCCTCTAAATAATTTGCATCATGGCTTTTGATAAAGCAACTCGCAGAAAGCGGATCCAGCGCATCATTCGCACTAAGGTGGCTGGCACGTCCGAGCGGCCGCGGTTGTCAGTGTTCCGTAGCAACACGGGCATCTACGCTCAGATTATCGATGATACGGCTGGCCGCACTTTGGCTTCGGCTTCGTCGAAACAGGTAACTGCCGAAGGTGGTAATGGCGTGGCATTAGCTGCTGCTGTTGGTCGGCAACTGGCGGTAGCAGCCCAAGAGAAAGGCATCTCGAAAGTGGTGTTCGACCGTTCGGGCTACTTGTATCACGGCCGCGTAAAATCATTGGCAGAAGGAGCCCGCGAAGGTGGTCTCAATTTCTAAAATATCATGGCGCAAGAACGCGACAATAATCGTCCTGGCGGAGACCGCCAACGCAGTAATGACCGGGACCGCAATAAGGAAGCTAGCCGCATGGGTCCGGATTCCGACCTTAAAGAAAAAGTTGTTGCCATTAACCGCGTAGCAAAGGTGGTGAAAGGTGGTCGTCGCTTTAGCTTCTCCGCCATTGTGGTGGTAGGCGACGGCAATGGCACTGTTGGCTATGGCCTTGGTAAAGCTAACGAAGTGACTGATGCCATTGCCAAAGGTATTGATGACGCCAAGAAAAACTTGGTGAAGGTGCCTATGTATAAGCACACTGTGCCCCACATAATGCAGGGTAAGTATAGCGGTGGCTTCGTGCTGGTTCAACCAGCTGCTGCCGGTACAGGCGTAATTGCTGGTGGTGCGATGCGCGCCGTGTTCGAAAGTGCCGGCATTAAAGACGTACTAGCCAAATCAAAAGGTTCGTCGAACCCTCACAACGTGGTAAAGGCTACCTTTGATGCGTTAGCTAAAATGCGTGACCCGTTGCAAATCGCACAGGCACGTGGTATTTCATTGTCCCGCGTATTCAACGGTTAATTGGCGATGGCACAAATTCAAGTAAAGCTCGTACGTAGCGTCATCGACCGCCCCGAACGCCAGAAGCGCACTGTGAAATCGTTGGGCTTGGGCAAAATGAATAGCACTGCTCAGCACGAGTCCAACCCGGCCATTTTGGGCATGGTAAAGAGCGTGCAGCATTTGGTGCAAGTTACCGAACTGTAGTTTTCCAATCGTTATGAATCTTAGTAATTTAAAACCTGCCGTTGGTTCTACCAAGAATCAGAAGCGGATTGGTCGGGGCGAAGGCTCGACCCGTGGTGGTACCTCTACCCGGGGCCATAAAGGTGCCAAGTCACGTTCAGGCTACAAGCGCAAGTCGGGCTTTGAAGGTGGCCAGATGCCATTACAACGCCGGGTTCCGAAATTTGGCTTCACTAACATCAACCGCATCGAATACAAAGCCATTAATTTGGACGTATTGAATTTATTGGTTGAAGGTACTCAGAATAAAACCTTGGATGCGGCTTATTTTGTGGCTAAAGGATTAGTATCGAAAAACGCGAAAATCAAAGTTTTAGGTCGTGGTGAAGTCACCACTGCCTTAGAAATTCATGCTCACGCTTTTTCTAAATCGGCTGTTGAAGCCATTGAAAAAGCGGGCGGTAAAGCGGTAACGCTATAAAGCTCAAACAAAAGCAATGAATAAGTTTATCACTGCGATAAAGAACATCTTTGCGATTGAGGATTTGCGTACGCGAATCCTCAATACGCTTTTTTTCATTGCTATCTATCGTTTAGGCTCATATGTTGTGCTCCCAGGTGTTGATCCAACTCGACTGAAAACGGGAGCAGCTGGTTTATTTGGCATCTTGGATACACTGCTTGGTGGAGCGTTTAGTCATGCTTCTATTTTTGCTTTGGGCATTATGCCCTATATCTCCGCTAGCATTGTGTTGCAATTGTTAACCATTGCAGTACCTTATTTTCAAAAATTGCAAAAAGAGGGTGAGTCTGGTCGTAAAAAAATAAACCAGTACACACGTATTCTTACGATACCGATTGTGTTAGCACAATCGATCGGCTTCATTGCTACTATCAATGCAGAAGCCATTATTAATCCGGGTACGTTTTTCACCATTTCAACTATGCTTATCATCACAGCTGGAACGCTGTTTTGCATGTGGCTAGGTGAGAAAATTACGGATAAAGGTATTGGGAACGGTATTTCTATGATCATTATGATCGGTATAGTATCCCGTTTACCCGGTGCAATAATTGGCGAGGCTGCTGCAAAAGGGGTTAATAAGTCGTTAATTTTCCTCTTGGAGTTAGTCGTGCTTTTTTTAGTTGTAATGGCTGTCATAGTATTGACACAAGCCGTTCGACGAATTGTGGTGCAATACGCTAAGCAAGTTGGAGGTACTACACAACTCGATGCCCAGCGTCAATTCATTCCTCTCAAAGTGAATGCTGCGGGTGTAATGCCTATCATCTTCGCACAATCGTTGATGTTTGTACCAGCGATTGCTGCTTCTGTGTGGCAAAATAAGAGCGATTTTGCTAGCTATATCGGAATTAAATTTTCGGATTATACTTCATGGCAGTATAATCTGACATTTAGTATTCTAATTGTTATATTTACATATTTTTATACTGCAATTAGTGTTAATCCTAACCAAATTGCTGACGATCTGAAAAGAAGCGGTGGCTTTGTTCCTGGCGTTAAACCAGGTCGAGACACTTCAGAATTCATTGATGAAATATTAACCCGAATTACTTTGCCAGGTGCTTTAGCTTTAGCAGCTATTGCAATATTTCCGGCTATTGCACTACTATTAGGTGTCACACGGCCCTTTTCAGCTTTTTACGGTGGCACTTCCCTTATTATAATGGTAGGTGTTGTCCTAGATACAGTAAACCAAGTGCAGAGTTATCTACTAATGCAACATTACGATGGCATGATGAAGTCCGGTAGGGTACGAGGACGGTCGCAAAACGTAGTTTTAGCTTCGTAAGCTATTACCATGGCAAACGGTAATATTCAATACAAAACAGAAGAAGAGATTGACCTTATTCGGATTAGTGCTCATTTATTGGCGAAAGCACATGGTGAAGTAGCTTCTCTGATTAAAGAAGGTGCTACTACAAAACAGCTTGACCAACGGGCCGAAGAGTTCATTCGAGATAGTGGTGGAACCCCTTCCTTTAAGGGTTATAACAAGTTTCCCTTTAGCTTGTGCCTCTCCCCTAATTCAGTGGTGGTTCACGGGTTTGCAACAGATGAACCGCTAAAAAGTGGCGATATTTTGTCTGTTGATTGTGGTGTTTTCATGAACGGGTATCATGCCGACAGCGCATACACTTACCCAATTGGAGAAGTAGATCCTGAAATATTAGTTCTACTTAAGGAAACTAAGGCTAGCTTATACAAAGGAATAGAGAAAGCGATCAGTGGTAACCGTGTTGGAGACATTAGTTACGCCGTTCAGAACCACATAGGGCCTTTGGGTTATGGTGTGGTTCGAGAATTAGTTGGTCATGGTGTAGGAGCTAACTTACATGAGAAACCTGAAATACCAAACTATGGCAAGCGAGGATCCGGTCCTTTGCTTCAAACAGGTTTAGTATTAGCAATCGAACCGATGGTGAACTTAGGTAAGAAAGATGTGGTACAGGAGGCGGATGGTTGGACCATTCGTACTAAGGATCGCAAAGCTTCAGCACATTTTGAACACACTGTTGTTGTTAGAAAAGATAAGGCGGAGATTCTCACGTCTTTTGAATACATCGAAAAAGCATTGCATTAGCCCCCTATGGCCAAACAAGCCTCTATTGAGCAGGACGGTACCATCCTCGAAGCCCTTTCTAACGCTATGTTCCGCGTGGAGTTGGAAAACGGTCACCAGCTAATTGCCCACATTTCAGGCAAAATGCGGATGCACTATATCAAAATTCTGCCAGGGGATAAGGTAAAGTTAGAAATGTCACCTTACGACTTGTCGAAAGGCCGAATTAAATACCGTTACAAATAACCCCGTCATGAAAGTCAAGACCTCGGTGAAAAAGCGCAGCGTGGATTGTAAACTTGTCCGCCGCAATGGCAAGCTGTACGTCATCAATAAAAAAAACCCCCGCTATAAACAGCGTCAGGGTTAAACAATATTTTCACGAATCCTAGAGCCTTGGGTACTGACCACCATAGTGGCCGCCTTCCAAGATGCTGCCAGGTTTCTGTCCGCAAACACATAAGAAAACCAAATGGCTCGTATCGCAGGGGTTGATATCCCGGACAACAAGCGCGGCGAAATCGCCCTGACTTATATTTTCGGCATTGGCCGGAGCAATTCCCAGAAGATTCTGGTGAAAGCAGGTGTTGACATTAATAAAAAAGTGAAGGACTGGACTGAAGAAGAGTCTGGAGCTATTCGCGCGATTATTGCTGCTGAGCATAAGACTGAAGGTGTGTTGCGTTCTGAAGTAACTACCAACATCAAACGTTTGATGGATATTGGTTGCTATCGTGGATTGCGCCACCGCAAAGGGCTGCCTGTGCGCGGACAGCGTACTAAGAACAACTCGCGCACTCGTAAGGGCAAGCGTAAGACTGTAGCAGGTAAGAAGAAGGCAACGAAATAAATCTTAGTGGGAATCGGCGTAGGCAGTGAGGGTGATAAATCCGAGTTGTTAGTGTCAACACCTCCCGCATTTTTCGCGATAACCAAATGGCACAAAAAAGAAAAGACAAGGCTAAGAAGCGTGTTGTCGTAGTGGAGCAAGTTGGGCAGGTGCACATCCGTGCCTCGTTCAACAACATCATTATCTCCATCACTAATAACAACGGACAGGTGATCTCGTGGGCTTCGGCCGGCAAAATGGGCTTTCGCGGTTCGAAAAAGAATACACCTTACGCCGCCCAAATGGCGATGAGCGATTGCGGTAAAGTTGCTCATGATTTGGGTATGCGCAAAGCTGAGGTGTTCGTCAAGGGCCCCGGGTCGGGTCGTGAATCAGCCATTCGTGCATTGGGTAACGTAGGCATCGAGGTGACGACCATCCGCGACGTAACGCCGTTGCCGCACAACGGCTGCCGCCCTCCTAAACGCCGTCGCGTTTGATTATTCACCTCTGATTTTATACTAACATGGCACGTTACACTGGCCCCACGTCCAAAATTGCCCGTCGCTTCGCTGAGCCGATTTTCGGTCCGGACAAGGCGCTCAATAAGAAGAATTACCCTCCGGGCCAGCACGGCCGTGGCCGCCGCAAGAAGCAGTCGGAATATGCTGTGCAGTTGATGGAGAAGCAGAAAGTAAAATACATGTATGGGATGCTCGAAAAACAATTCGAGAATTTATTTCATAAGGCAGCAGGCTTGCCTGGGATTACCGGTGACAACTTGCTGAGCTTATTAGAGGCTCGCCTTGATAATACAGTCTATCGTTTGGGCATTGCTTCGACTCGTCGTGCTGCTCGTCAGTTGGTTGGCCATAAGCATATTACGGTTAACGGCGAGGTGGTAAACATTCCTTCGTATCACTTACGTGCTGGTGACATTGTGGCCGTGCGTGAGAAGTCAAAATCGTTAGAAGCTATCTCTACGAGCCTTTCGGTTCGCAATTCGCGTCAGTTCTCGTGGCTTGAGTGGGATGGCAAGGAACTGGCTGGAAAGTTTGTGAATGCACCTTCGCGCGAGTTGATCCCTGAAAAAATCACGGAGCAGCTCATCGTCGAACTGTACTCAAAATAATCTGCATAGCGCCGATAGGGTGCGGCCTAGCAAATTGCTGGGCCGCATTCATGCGTAATGCCTCCCTCATCTTTTTTTAGTTTTTAACGCCTCATATATGTCAATCTTAGCTTTTCAGATGCCGGAGAAAGTAGTGATGGAGAAATCCGACGACTTCACCGGGACGTTTGAATTTAAACCGCTCGAGAAGGGCTACGGCGTAACCATCGGGAATGCGTTGCGCCGCATCCTGCTGTCGTCGCTGGAAGGTTTTGCCATCACGTCGGTGCGTACCAACAGCGTGCTGCACGAGTTCTCGACGATTGAGGGGGTGATTGAGGACATGTCCGAAATCATTCTAAACCTGAAAATGGTGCGCTTCAAGAAAGTAAGCGACGCCATTCCGGATAAAATCACGGTACGCGTGAAAGGACAGGATACCTTCTCAGGCGCCGACATTAGCAAGTTCGCTAGCGGTTTCCAAGTATTGAACCCAGACCACGTGATTTGCCACGTTGATCCGAGCAAAGAACTAGAATTTGAATTGACCATCAACCGTGGCCGTGGCTACGTGCCGGCTGACGAGAACAAGCAGACTGACCAAGTATTTGGTCAGATTGCTATTGATGCTATTTACACGCCTATCAAGAACGTGAAATACAGCATTGAGAATACCCGTGTGGAACAGAAGACTGACTATGAGAAACTTGTTCTTGAAATTCAGACGGACGGTTCCATTCACCCAGAAGAAGCATTGAAAGGTGCGGCCAACATTTTGATTCAACACTTCATGCTGTTTTCGGACAGCACGATGGCCACTGTAGGGGCGCGTGTGGTAGAAGATGAGCCCATCGATGAGGAAACTATGCAGATGCGCAAAATGCTGAAAACCCCGTTGGAAGACATGGAGTTGAGCGTGCGCGCTAAGAACTGCCTCAAAGCTGCTGACATCAAGACGATGGGCGAGTTGGTAACCTTGGAGATTGCCGACATGATGAAGTTCCGGAACTTCGGTAAAAAGAGCTTGACTGAGTTGGAGAATTTAGTGGAGGAACGTGGCCTGGAGTTCGGTATGGACCTCGGCAAGTACCGCCTCGAAGAGGACTAGTAATACGGTGAAGCAGTGCACTGGTGGGAAGCCACTGATGACTGCTTCACTTTTTTGTTTTTCATATTTTTAACTAGTGCGCCCGAGGGGCAGCGGTTCTAATGAGGTTTTGACCCGCCGTGGTCGCTACCCGCAAGCGCACACTTACTTTTCAGTCCATGCGGCACGGAAAAAAGATTAACCATTTGGGCCGGACCACCGCCCACCGTCACGCGATGCTGTCAAACATGGCAACGTCGCTTATCATGCACAAGCGCGTGACTACAACTGTTGCCAAGGCCAAGGCCTTGCGCCAATATGTGGAGCCGCTGCTCACCAAGTCGAAAGAGGATACGACGCATTCGCGCCGCTTGGTGTTTGCCCAGTTGCAGGAGAAAGAGGCCATCAAGGAGTTGTTTGGCGAAGTAGCGGGCAAAATTGCCAACCGCCCCGGTGGGTACACCCGCATCATCAAGCTGAGCGCTTCGCGCCTCGGCGACAACGCCGACATGTGCGTGATTGAGCTGGTGGACTATAATGACACCTTGCTGGAAGCTAAAAGCGCTACCGCTGAGAAAGCCACTACGACGCGCCGTTCGCGCCGCCGTTCGGGTGGTGCCGCCCCGGTGGCTGGCGATGCTGCTGTAACTTCGGCTACTGAGGTAACGGGCGAAGCTGTAGCTCCCAGTGCTACTGTGCAACAGTCGGCCCCGGAGGACACTCCTACCGAAACGGTTAAGGATGGCGAAAGCCGCGACGAGGCCAAAGCCGACGCGTAAGCTTTTGTAACATGATCTTGAAAAGGGATGCTCCGCGAGGAGCATCCCTTTTTTATTGGGTTTTTGGGAAGAAACTCATAGGGTTTTTGCCGCAACTCGTCGGAATTTTCAGTGGGTTGGCGAGCGGTGCGGCGGGGTTGGGGGCGGAAGAAGTGTGCTTTGAAGCATCCAACCACCCTTGACGCGGCCAGGCCACTTTGTGTTATGAAAATTAGATCATTTTTGCCCGGTGCTTTATTTGGTGCTGCGTTGCTGTTGGGGGCCCCGGTGGTCCAGGCGCAAACCGTGTCGGCTGAATCTGTATTCGCCGGGGCCCCGCTGGAAACGATCCAGGCCGAGAGCGAAAACTTTACCCTGTTTGACAAGGCATTTTACGCCAACCAGTTGTTTTTGCTGGGCGAGGCGCACGGGGTGCGGGGGCCCCAAGCCCTTGATTTTGCATTGCTGAAGCACCTGAACGCCCGGGCTGGGGTGCGCACCTACGTGGCGGAAGTGGACTGCGCCAAAGCGTACTACTTGAACGAGTACCTGCGCACGGGCCAGAACAGCACTTTGCGGCTGGTGTTTAGGAGCTGGGTGGCTGGCCAGGCGCAGTGGGGCAACCAAGAGTTTTACCAGAAAATCCAACGCATCAGGGCCCTGAACCAGACGCTGCCGGCGGCGCGGCGCATCGGGTTTGTGGGGTTTGATGAATTGCAAGATCTGCCGCTAGCGGCCGATTACATCACGGTGCTGCTGCGCACGGCGCCGCTGGCGCCCGGGCTGCGCAGCCGCATCGATTCGGTGGTGACGGTGCTGCGGCTGCCGGGGGCCCCTGGGTTGCCGGGGGTGGCGCGGCGGGCGGCGCTGGCGTTGGCCGGGGTGGGTTCAAGAATCGCGTACGACGACTTGCGCCACGCATTGGCCAATGCGGCCTACGACCTTCGCCCGGGCCGGCGGGAGGATAACATTTTTGCCAATTTTCAGGCCTTGTCGCAAACCAAGCGGCTGGCCCACGAAAAGATGTACGGGATGTGGGGCCTGGGCCACGTGCTGCAAAGCCCGCTGCAAAATGGCTTCTCGGACCTAGCGGCCCGCATTCGGCAAAGCGCGCTGCCCGTGCACAACAAAGTGGTGTCGGTGCTGTGCGTGTTCAGCGGCTGCCAGATGCTGTACCCGACGGCGGGACTGCCGGGGCCCTGGCAAGCGGCGGGGCAGCCGTACACCGTAACCGACAAATTCAACCACGACGGGCCCCTGGTGACCATAACTGGCCTGGCGGCGCTAATGCAGCGCACTGCGCCGGGTAGCACCACGCTGGTGCGGCTCGACGCGCCGGGGGCCGCTGCTACCCGCCTGCCCATTCAGCTGCACTATGCGCCGGGGATGCCACCGGAGCAGCAGATGCAGTTCCGCCCCGAATTGCCCGCCACGGCCTACGTGCAGTACCTGCTGCTGGTGCGCGGCTCGGGCCCGGTGACGCCGCTGGGGGCCCCAGGCGGCAGCCAAGCGCTGCAAAAATAGCCGCGTGGCTCAGGTTATTGCCTTACTCACTTGCGGAATTATAACTGAATGGAAGCACTTTATACCGGCTTAGCATTGGGCCTGGTGAGCCTGCTGTTGGGCCTGCCGGGCTTGCTGAAAGCTGCCAGCTGGCGCTACGTAACGGGCGGGGCCCTGTTGGTTGGCGCAACCATGCTGGCTGGCTTGGCCCCGCTGCCACGGGCGTGGCCCTGGATCCCCTTGGTTTCCGGGCATGATTACTGGCCCAACATTCTGCTGACGCTGCTGGTAAGCGTGGTTGCCGTGGTATTGCTGACGAGCACGGGCGGCTGGCGGCGCGAAGAATTTGGGCTTTGTCTCCGCTTTAATCCGGGCGCTGGCCGCGACGCGCTGCGCTGGCTGCTGCCGCTGCTGGTGGCGGAAGTGGGCATTTTGTGGGCCCTGGTGCCGGCCGGGAAACCGGCGCTCGACTACCAAGTGCTGCAAATAGTCGTCGGCGTGACCGAGGAACTGACCTTCCGCGGCGTATTGCT
Organism: Janthinobacterium lividum; assembly: GCA_050954665.1. Taxonomy (GTDB): domain Bacteria; phylum Bacteroidota; class Bacteroidia; order Cytophagales; family Hymenobacteraceae; genus Hymenobacter. The sequence continues at coordinate 119,187 of JBPBPC010000036.1, read as the reverse complement.
GGCGCTGCTCAACCGCGCTTTTTTGGGCCGGGTGCGTGTGCTGGGGGCCGAAGTGGGGTGGGGCACGGTGGCCAGCTCGCTTGTTTTTGGGCTGTGCCACGGTTTGCGGATTGGCCCCGCGGGGCACGTGGGGCTGAGCCTGCTGCCGATGGCCATTCCCACGGTGGGCGGGTTTGTGCTGGCGTGGTGCCGGGCGCGGAGCGGTGGCCTGTTGCTGCCCATTTTTGTGCACTCCGGCATGAACGAAGTGGCTCAATTGGTAGCGCTGGTCAAGGCTTGGCTTTGATGCGGCGCGCCGGGGCCCTGCGTTGGCCCTCGTTTACTTTGGCCACGGATTGCAACCATTTCCCATGAAAATTCTTTTTGCCGCGCCGCGGCTTTCGCGCTCAGACCTGGGGCTGGTGGCCGCGTACTGGCTCGTGGTGGGGCCCATCCTGCTGGTGCAGTACGTGGCCGACACCGGTTGGGGCTGGGCCCGGGCGCTGCCGGTGGTGGGGGCCACGGTGCTGCTGGACACGGCCACGGTGGGCGTGCTGGTGGGCGGGTTGCTGCCGCTGTTCTTGCGGCGGCACTGGCTGGGCCTGGCCCTGCTGCCGCTGTTCCTGCTGCTGAGCGGCTGGGCCTACCTCGGCCTCTACGGGGCCCTGCTGGGGCACGGGGTGCCGCTGTCGGGGGCGCGGCTGGTGCTGGGGGCCGTGGCCCACGCCAAAAGCTACGGCCTGCTGGCCGTGCTGCTGACGGGCAAGCGCTACTTCGACGCGCAGCAAAAGGTATTGCAGCTGCGGCAGGCCCAAACGGAAAGCGAGCTGCGCCACCTCAAGGCCCAGATTGACCCGCATTTTCTGTTCAACAACCTCAACGTGCTGCGGGGCCTCATCCAGCACGACCCGGCCGAGGCCCACGAGTACCTGAACCGCTTCGCCGCGCTCTATCGCTTTTTAATTCGCCACAAAGACGACGATTTTGTGACGCTGGCCGAAGAACTGCAATTCGTGGACGAATACATTTACCTGCTACGCCACCGCTTCGGCGCGGCCTACGAGTTCCGGCAGGAGCTGCCCGCAGCGGTGGAACTGGGCCAGCTATTGGTGGTGCCGGGCACGGTGCAGCTGCTGGTGGAAAACGCCATCAAGCACAACGCCGGCGACGACGACGACCCGCTGCGCATCACCATCCGGGCCACCGCCGGGGCCCTGAGCGTGGCCCACCCGCGCCGGCCCAAGCGCACGGCCGTCGATTCGCTGGGCACGGGGCTGGCCAACTTGCGCGAGCGGTACCGGCTGCTGGCCGGCCGGGAAATTGCCGTCACGGCCACCGCGGCCACCTTTGCCGTGGCGGTGCCGCTGGTGGCGCTGGCCCCGGGGCCCCCCAAGCCCATTGTGCGATGAATATTTTGATTCTGGAAGACGAAGAGCTGGCCGCCCGCCAAACGGTGGATTTCCTGGCCCGCGCCGGGCTGGCCCCGCCGGCCCCGCCCGTGGTGCGCAGCGTGGCCAAGGCCCTGGCCTGGCTGGAAACGCACCCCATGCCGGACCTGATTTTCTCCGACATCGAGCTGCTCGACGGCAACGTGTTTGCGCTCTACGAGCAGTTCCGGGTGACGTGCCCGGTCATTTTCACCACCGCCTACGATCAGTTTCTGCTGCCCGCGTTCCGGGGCAACGGCATCGCCTACCTGCTCAAGCCCTTTGATTACGCCCAGTTTCGGGAGGCTTTGGACAAGTACCAGCTCCTGGCCGGGGCCCCCGCTGCCGGCGCCGGGGCCCCGGCACTGGGCCCCGACGTGCTGCGCGAACTGGCCCAGGCGCTGCGCCAGCCGCTGGGGGCCCCGTACAAGCAGCGGTTTTCGGTGCGGATGCGCAACGGCCTCTACGTGCTGCAAGTGGCCGACGTGGCCTACGTGCAGGCCGACGCGGGCGTGGCGTTCGCCGTGGACGCGGCCGGTGCGCGCTACCCGCTGGCCGGCACGCTGGCCGAGGTGGAGCACCAGCTCGACCCCGCTAGCTTTGGCCGCCTCAACCGCTCGGAGTTGGTCAACATTGCCTTCGTGGCGCGCGTGGAGGCGTATTTTAACAACCGGCTGGCGGTGCAGCTGCGCACGAAGCCGGAAGTGGTGCTCACCACCAGCGCCGCCCAAACGCCCGAGTTCCGGCGGTGGCTGGAAGGGTAGGGGCCCCGGCGCGGGTTATTTTACCGGGTTTTTGGCAGCCCCAGCGGGGTGCTAAAAAACGGAATGAGTACCTTGCCGCCGCAACGCGCCGCGGCGGGCATTGGGGCCGCCGGGGCGGGTTTTTCGGACCCTTCTTCCCCAACCAAACCTCATTTTCAATGAGCATCATTTCGCAAATTCACGCCCGCCAGATTTTCGATTCGCGCGGCAACCCCACCATCGAAGTCGACGTGACCACCGACAGCGGGGCCACCGGCCGCGCCGCCGTGCCCAGCGGGGCCAGCACCGGCGTGCACGAAGCCGTGGAGCTGCGCGACGGCGACCCGGCCATGTACCAGGGCAAGGGCGTGCTCAAGGCGGTTGAGAACGTGAACACCACGCTGGCCGAAGAGCTGGTGGGCTTCTCGGTGTACGAGCAAGGGCTGATCGACAAAATCATGCGCGAGCTCGACGGCACCCCCAACAAGGGCAACCTCGGCGCCAACGCCATCCTGGGCGTGAGCCTGGCCGCGGCCCGCGCCGCGGCCCAAGACGCCGGCATGCCGCTGTACCGCTACGTGGGCGGCGTGGGCGCCACCACGTTGCCCGTGCCGATGATGAACATTTTGAACGGCGGCTCGCACGCCGACAACAAGATTGACTTCCAAGAGTTTATGGTGATGCCCGTGGGCGCCAGCACCTTCTCCGAAGCACTGCGCTGGGGCACCGACATCTTCCACACCCTCAAGTCGGTGCTGAAGAAAAAAGGCCTGAGCACCAACGTGGGCGACGAGGGCGGCTTTGCCCCCGACATTCAGAGCAACGAGGAGGCCATTCAGCTGGTGCTGCAAGCCATCGAGCAGGCCGGCTACCGGCCCGGCGAGCAGGTGATGATTGCGCTGGACCCGGCCGCGTCGGAGTTTTTTGAAGACGGCGTGTACCACTTCAAGAAGAGCACCGGCGACAAGCTGACGCCCGAGCAAATGGTGAGCTACTGGGCCGATTGGGCCAATAAGTACCCGATCGTCAGCCTCGAAGACGGCTTGGCCGAAGACGACTGGGCCGGCTGGAAAATGGTGACCGAGCAGCTGGGCAAGAAGATTCAACTCGTGGGCGACGACTTGTTCGTGACCAACGTGGAGCGCATCCAGAAGGGCATCGACGAGCACATCGCCAACGCCATCCTCATCAAGGTGAACCAAATCGGCACGCTCACCGAAACCATCGACGCCGTGAGCCTGGGCCGCCGCAACGGCTACAAGTCCATCATGAGCCACCGCTCGGGCGAAACCGAGGACTCGACCATCGCCGACCTGGCCGTGGCCCTGAACACCGGCCAGATCAAAACCGGCTCGGCCTCGCGCTCCGACCGCATGGCCAAGTACAACCAGCTGCTGCGCATCGAGGAAGAGCTGGGCGAAATCGCCTACTTCCCCGGCCGCAAAATGTAGCGTAGCGCGGGCTGGGCAAGTCCGCGCAGCTGACCGTTTTACGGAGTGAAAAAGCCCCCGCTGTGCCGAACAGCGGGGGCTTTTGCGTAGCTTTAGGGCCCCTATACGGCGAACGACCGATGACAATACCCCGATTCCTGGTGCCGGTGCTGCGCGTGGTGCGCAGCTTTTATTTCCTCGTGGGCGGGGCCTTTCTGGTGTGGATGCTGGTGTTCGACGCCAACGACCTGGGCAAGCAGTTCGACATCTACCGCAAGTACCAGGACCTGCTCGGCGAGAAGCAGTACTACCTCGACAACATCGAAACGGTGAAGAAAGACCGCGCCGAGCTGATGAGCAGCCCCGCGCTGCTGGAGAAATTTGCCCGCGAAAAATACCTGATGAAGCGCCCCGGCGAAGACCTGTTCATCATGGTGCCCGAGGACGCCGCGGGCAAGTGAAAACGGCCCCGGGGGCCCTGGTTGGACTCCTGGTCTGGGCCGCGGCCGGCCTGGGGGCCCCGGCGGCACGGCCGCCGCAGGCCTACCTGGCCCGGCACTTCCTGCTGAACGCCCTGGCCGGCCGGCCCCGCGCCGCGCACGCCGCGCTGGCCCCCGGGGCGGCGTTGTCGGCCCCGCAAGCCGCGGCCCAAGTGGGCGCGTTGCGGACGCAGGCCCGGCGCTGGGGCCCCGCCATCGAGCTGTACAAGCTGGGCTGGCGCTTGCCCGAAGGGCGGCCGGCGCTGCTGTTCTACCAGTTCCGGTTTGCGGCCGACTCGGCCCGGCCGGGCCCCCACGTGGTGCTCGACGTCACGTTTCGCGACTCGCTGGCCACCCGGCCGCTGGGGTTTGGGGTGGTGGTGCGGCGGCGCTAGGGGCCCGTTGGGTGCCAACTGGTTGGGCCAGGCAGGGCCGAGGTCGGGCGGCCGCGGGTTGGTGGGCGCAACCCGGGAAATCAATAAAAAAACTTTGTTCTATATTGTAGAGGTTTTCGTGTAGAACAGCGGTGGCCGTCGCCCCATGCGTTTTTTCGTGCTGCTTGGCTGGTTGGGGTGCAGCGGGCTACTGGCCGGCCCGGCCGGGGCCCGCCCGGGGGCCCCGGCCGACACGCTGTTTCTGCACGCCACCAACGACGGGCCCTGGAACCACTACTTCGCCTACTGCCTGGCCCCCCGCGCCCAGCCCAACGGCGGGGCCGAGGCGGCCCGCCTGTGGGCCGCCGGGCGGTTCCGGGCGCTGCCGCCGGGGCGCGTGTTCCAGGTGGGCTACACGCAGGACCGGCTGTGGCTGCGGGCCACGGTGGTGAACACGCTGCCCCAGCGCACCCGCTTTGTGTGGAGCCTCTACGCATTTGTTGACAGCGCGGCCTTGTTTGTGCAGCCCGGTGGGGTAGGGGGCCTGCGCCCGGCGGCCGCCACCAGCGGGCGGTTGGTGGCGGCCAAGCGCGCGTTTCCGGCGCGGGCCATTTGCCTGCCGTTTTGGCTCGAAGCCCACGCCCGGGCCGTGGTGTACCTGCGCGTGGACAACCACACCGGGGCCCTGTACCTGCCCACCGACCTGACGACGGCCGAGGACTACCTGGCCTACGAATCGGGGTTTTTCATGACCAAAAACTGGGTGTGGCTGCTGGGCGTGTACCTGAGCAGCGCCCTGTTCAACCTGCTGCTCTACGCGTTTCTGCGCGACCGCATCCACCTCTGGTACGGGGCCTACGTGTTCTTCAGCACCTGGTTTTTGCTGATGGAAGACGGCCTGGATGCCTGGCTGCTGCCGCCGTGGGCCTACGGGCTGGGCTGGCGGCTGGGGCAGTACAGCGTGTTGCTGCTGGCCCTGGCCTGCGGGCTGCGCATCATGGGGCTGTTTGTGCGGCTGCGGCAGGGCTGGCCGCACCTGTGCCGCCTCAGCGTGGGGCTGGGCGCGGGGGGCGCGGCGTGCGCGGGGGCCTACGCCCTGCTGTTTGGGCCGCTGCTGGCGGGCCCCCCCGCGGGGCTGGCCTGGCTGAACGGCGCCCGCGAGGTGCTGCTGTGGGCCCTGCTGGCCGCCGGCGTGGGGGTGCTGGCCACGGTGGGGGCGCGGGGGCGGGCGCCGCAGCGGCGGCTGGCGGCGCTGTACGGCCTCACGTACGCCTGCTTCTTTGCGGGCACCGTCAATTTTTTGCTGAACCGCTCGGGGCTGACCAACATCCACCTCGCCAACCCCAACGCCCTGGCCTGGGGCCTGGCCCTGGAGCTGCTCGCGCTGAGCGCCCTGCTCACGGGCCGCTTCCGCCACGCCCTGCGCCAAAACGCCGAGCTGCGCGTGCGCCAGCTGCGCGAGCGGGCGGCGGCCGGCCAGCGCCTCATCGGGGCCCAGGAGGAGGAGCGCGTGGCCCTGGCCCGCGAGCTGCACGACGCGCTGGCCCCCGGCCTCACGGCCCTGCACCTGGCCTGGCAGGGGCGGCTGGTGCGCCAGGCCCTGGCCCAGGCGCCCCCGCTGCTGGCCGAGGCCCACGCCCAAACCGAGGCCCTGCTGCGCCAGCTGCGCCACGACGTGCGCACCCTCAGCCACGCGCGGCTGCCCGTTCCGGCCGACGAACTGCCGCCGCTGCCCGCCGCCCTGGCCCTGCTCGTCGAAACCCTGGGCCTGACCGACGACGGGCCCCACGTGACGGCCCGCTGCGACCCCGACGCCGACGGCCTGCCCGCGCCCCTGGCCCAGGCCGCCTACCGCATCGTGGCCGAGCTGCTGCACAACGCCTTGCGCCACGCCCAGGCCAGCTACGTGCGCGTGGGCGTGCGCTGCTCCCACACCGGCCTGTGCATCACCGTGGCCGACGACGGCCGGGGCTTCGACCCCCACGGCCTGGCCCTGCACCGCGGGGGCCTGGGCTTGCGCGGGGTGCAGGCCCGCGCCAGCTACCTGCGCGGCCGGGTGCTCATCAGCAGCCAGCCCGGCCAGGGCACGGTCGTCACCGTCGAGCTGCCGGTGTTTTAATGGGCAGCCAGCTATTGATTGTCAGCAATTTTGGTGTTTATTGCTGAGTATTCCTCGCCGCCCGCCCATGCCTTGCCGCTTACTACTTGTGGACGACCACCCGGCCCTGACCCGGGGCTTGGCCGCTTTGTTTGGCCAAGAGCTGGACTTGGTGGTGAACGGGCAATTTGCTACCGGCGGGGCCCTGCTGGCGTTCCTGGAAGGGGCCCCCGCGCTGCCGGCCGACGTGCTGCTGCTCGACTTGCACCTGCCGCCGCCCCACAACGGCCTGGCCCTGCTGCCGCGCCTGCGCCGCCAGTGGCCGGCGCTGCGGGTGCTGGTGTTCAGCAGCGCCACCTCGCCCGGGCTGGTGGCGCAGGTGGCGGCGGCCGGGGCCCAGGGCTTCCTCGACAAATCGGCCGATGCCGCCGACCTGCTGGCCGCCATCCGGGCCGTGCACGCGGGGGAGCGGGCGTTTCCGGCCCGCCCGGGCCCCCGGGCCGCGGCCACGCCCCACCCGGCCGCCGATACCCTGCTGCGCCTGAACCAGCTTTCCGCCCGCGAGCGCGAAATCATCGGCCTCGTGTGCGAGGGCCTGCCCTCGCGCGTCATCGCCGCGCGCCTCTCGCTGGCCGAGGTCACCGTGGCCACCCACCGCCGCAACCTGATGCAGAAGCTGGGCCTGCGCGGCGTGGCCGAGCTCGTGCGCTTTGCCCACCAGCACGGCCTGTAGGCGGGCGGGGCCCCAAAAATTACCTATATCTAGGTGTTGACAAAGGCATAATTTATGGAAAACTTTGTGTAATGCAAGGATCTACCCGTTTCCCTGCCGTTACGCCCCTCTGCTTTCCACTTTCCACTTTATGAAAACACCGGTACCTTCTCTCGTCGCGCGTGCGTTGGCGCTGCGGTATTTACCCGCTTTTTTTTGGGTCGAGCAAGAGCCCGCCCCCGTGTGGACCGCTGCCGACCCGGGCAGCAGCACCGGCCGGGTGCAGGCCGTGGGCACGGCCACTGAAGTTGGCGGCGACAAGTTCGTGGCCTGGTCGAGCACCGACACCTTGCGCATGGGCGGGGCCACCACCACCGCGGCCGACGACCGCCCCATCGCCGTGCGCACCACGTAGCGGGCCGCGCCCAACCTGCAAAACCAAGGGGCCCCGTTTCGAACGAAACGGGGCCCCTTGTCTTGTACCGGTGGCTGCTTAAATGGCCGGGTCGGCGGGCACGTTGGGGTTGTTGAGGCGCTCCTGGCGCGGGTAGGGGTAGAAGTTGCGGGTGCGCTCGGCGGTGCTGGCCGGCGGGCCGGGGCGGCCGAAGCGGCGGCTGTCCTCCAGCCGCTGGCCGCTGAGGAACAGCTCCACGCTGCGCTGCTTGTACACTTCGAGCAGCAGGTCGGCCACCGCCATCGGGCCGCTGTAGGCCGGCAACGCGGCGTACACGCCGAACGGGTCGCCGGTGGTTTGGGTGCGCACGGCGTTGATGTCAACCAGGGCCCCCACCACGTTGGGCGTGGCCAGGCGCAGGTTGGCCTCGGCCCGGACGAGGCGCATTTCGTCGGGCTGGTAGGCCGGAATGTCGCTGGTGAGGCTGGTGAAGAAGCCGGCCAGCGTGCGCAGGCTGTCGGGCGGGCTCGCCACCCGGGCCCCGGTGAGGAAGAAGCCCCGGCGGCGGTCGGCGGCGGCCACGAAACCCGCGGGCAGGCCGAAGTTGCCGCGCGGCGCAAAGTTGCGCGTGATGTTCACCGACTGGTAAATGGGGTTGGGGCTCTGGCTGCTGTAGCTGAACACCGAGCGCACCCCCAAGTCCACCAAGTTGGCCGCCGCGAGGGCCGCCGCGTAGTTGCCGGCCACCAGGTTGAGGCGGGCGCGGTAGGCCTGCACCGTGTTGGGCAGGTTGAAGGCCGTGCCCAGCACCTGGGTCGTGAAATCGGCGGAAGCGGCGTTGGCGGCCAGCTCGGTGGTGGCCAGGTCGAGCAGGCGCACGGCTTCGGCCAGCACCTGCGCGCGGGGCACGAAGGCCGCTTGGCCGGTGGTGCTGGTGGCGAGGGGCGCCTGTTCGAACGCTTCGGCCAGGGCCCCCAGCGCCGCCGCCTTGAACAGGTAGGCGTGGGCCAGCACGCCGCTGCGGGTGCCGGCGTCGGTGCTGAGCACGGCGGGCGCGGCGGCAATTAGTTGGTCGGCCACGCCCACCACGCGCAGCGAGCGCGCAAACAGGTTGGTCAGGTTGGCGTTGTCGTTGGGCAGGGCCGCGCCGCCGGTTTCCAGGTCGGTCACGTTGATGAACGTGGCCACGCCCTTCACCTCGCGCGCGGTGGTGGCGGGGGCCAAGATGATGGGCTCCAGGGCCGAGGCCGAGTAGAGCTGGCGCAGGCCCACGCTCAGGGCCAGCAGGCCCTCGCGGGTGCCCAGGGTTTGGGCGTCGGTGGCGGCGTTGGGGTTCACCACGTCGAGGCGGCAGGCCGTGGGGGCCCCCAGCAGCAGCGCGGCCACGGGCAGCAGCCGGGCCCAGCGGCGCGGGGCGGAGAAGAAATTTTTCATGTCAAGAAGCACGGCCGTAGTTAGAAAGAAGCGTTGAAGCCCACCGACACGGTGCGCGGGATGGGCACCTCCACGAAGTCGAAGCCCCGCACGGCGTTGCTCTGGCCGGCGGCGTTCACCTCGGGGTCGTAGCCGCTGTAGTGGGTGAAGGCCACCAGGTTGCGGCCCGACACGGACAGCCGCAAATCGCGCAGGCCCAGGGCCTGGGGCTTCAGCAGGTAGCTGATGGAGGCCTCGCGCAGCTTCACAAACGAGCCGCTTTCCACCCAGCGGTCGAAGGTGTTGTAGGTGGCGGCGCTGGTGCCCTTGGGCACCTCGCCGCGCAGCTCGGCCTCGTAGCCGCTCAGGCCCCCGTACAGGTCGCGGTTGCCCACGCGGCCCGTGAAGTTGAACACGTCGAAGCCCTGCTGGGCGTCGAACTGCACCCGGAAGATGAGGCGGTTGTTGAGCACCGCCACTTCGTTGATGAGCGAGGCAATGTAGCGCGGGTTGGGGTTGCCGAGCACCTTGCTCAGGAACGCGCCGGTGGGCTGGCCGTTGGCGTCGCGCTGGGGCGTGCCGGTGCCGTTGGGGCCCTGCACGCCGCGCTCGCGCTGGGGCAGGCCGCCGGTGCCGTCGGCCAGGCGGGGCGTGAGCAGCAACGTGCCGTCGGGGTTGCGGGCCGAGTACGTGCCGTAGAACGTGCCCAGCGGCTGGCCCTCCACGGCCGCCACCAGGCCGAAGCCGTTGGGAAAGGTGAGCAGGCCCCCGGGGATGTCGGTGATGTGGTTTTCGTTGTGCGTGAACGTGCCCGTGACGCTCCAGCGCACGCCCTTGGTTTGCACCGGGGTGGCGCGCACCAGCAGCTCGATGCCGCGGTTGGTCATGTTGCCGATGTTCTCGAAGCGGTTGCTGTAGCCCGAACTCAGGGCCAGGTCGCGCGAGAGCAGCAGGTCCTGCACCCGCTTGTTGTAGTACGACACCTCGAAGCCCAGCCGGTCGTGGAAGAAGCTGGCGTCGACGCCGGTTTCGAACTCGGTCTGGCGCTCGGGCTTGATGTTTTCGTTGCCCAGCAGCGTGGCCGGCACCAGGCCCGGCAGGCTGCCGGCCAGGGCGGGCCCGTAGTTCGTGAACCGGTCGTAGGGCCCGATGGCCGTCAGGTTGCCCGCTTTGCCGAACGAGCCGCGCAGCTTGAACTGCGGAATGAGGGTGCCCAGCTTGCCGTCCTTCCAGAATTTCTCTTCCGACAGCACGTAGGCCACGCTGGCCTTGGGGTAGTACTGCGTGCGGTTCGTCACGCCGTACACCGAGGCCGCGTCCACCCGCAGCGCGCCCGTCAGAAACAGGCGGTTGCCCAGCCCCAGCGTCTGCTGCACGAAGGCCCCCACGAAGGTGCGCTCCTGCCGGAATTCGGTGGGCACCGACGTGCCGCTCGCCGTTTGCACAATCGGCGCCAGCAGGATGGAGGTGATGCCCGTGCTCAGGGCCTGGTCGTACTGCAAGGTGCCGCCCACGGTGGTGGTGCTGGCCAGCCACTCGGTGAAGTTGCGGCGGTAGTTCAGCGTCGCGTCGTTGTTCACCAGGATGGCCGTGCGGTCGGCGCGCCGGGCGAAGCCGCCGCCGTAGCTCGGCGTGGTGTTGCCCACCGGAATGAAGCCCGTGCCGATTTGGGTGCTGGCGTCGTAGCCCAGCACGTAGTCGAACGAGAAGCCCTCGAACGGGGTGATGTTCAATTGCGCGTCGCCGATGAAGCGCGAGGTGCGCTGCACGAAGTTGAAGCGGTTGATGGCCTCCAGCGGGTTGGTGCGCAGCACAAACGCCTGGGGCGAGGTGCTGGGGTAGCGCCCGGTGGTGGGGTCGGCGGCGGGGTCGATGAAGTTGTTGGCGAAGATGAAGCCCGTCAGGGCCCCGTAGGCTTCGTTGATGCCGCCGTTCGGGATGTCGTGGCTCTCGCTGAGCGTGTAGTTGGCGCCCACGCTCAGGCTGGCCTTCGAGCCGAACGACTGCTGCACGCGCACCCGGCCCCCGCCGCGGGCAAAGTCCGAGGCCTTCACGATGCCCTGGTTGCGGAAGTAGTTGGCCGAGGCGAAGTACTTGGTGGTGGCCGAGCCGCCGGTCACGCTCACGTAGTCGTCGGTGCCCACGGCGGTCCGGAAAATCTCGCTCTGGTAGTCGTAGCGCTGCACCGGCACCTGCGTCAGGTCGGTGGCCACGAAGTTGGTGAAGCGCGCCGGGTACTGGTTGTAGGCGAGCTTCTTGCGGATTTGCGACACCAGCAGCTGCGACGAAAACGTGACCTGGGGCTTGCCTTCCTTGCCGCGCTTGGTGAAAATCTGCACCACGCCGTTCGACGCCCGCGAGCCGTAGATGGCCGCCGCCGCCGCGCCCTTGATGACTTCCACCCGCTCCACGTCGTTGGGGCTGATATCGACCAGGCGGTTCTGCGACGAGCCGCCCAGGTCGAGCAGCTGCGGCGAGTCGTTGTTCACAATCACGCCGTCCACGATGTAGAGCGGGTCCGACGAGCCGGCCACCGTGCTGGGGCCCCGCAGCCGCACCGAGATGCCGCCCGCCGGGTTGCCCGAGTTTTGGGTGATCTGCACGCCCGCAAACTTGCCGTCCAGCGCCTGGTCAATCTGGGTGGGCACGGTGGTGCGCAGCTCGTCGCCGCTCACCGTGGCAATGGTGTTGCCGAGCTGCTTCTTGCTGGTGGCCACCGACGTGCCGGTCACCACCACCTCGTTCAGGCGCAGCTGGTCCTCGGTCAGGATGGCGTCCTGCACCGCCACGGGGCCCGCCGCGCCCAGCGCCACCGCGCGGCGCGCGCTGCGGTAGCCCACCGAGCTCACCTCCACCTGGTAGGCGCCGGGGGCCACGGCCGCGGCCAGCTCGTAGCGCCCGTTGGCGTCGGAGGTGGCGCCGAGCACCGTGTTCAGCAGGCGCACCGTGGCGCCGGGCAAGCCCTCGTTGTTGCCGTCGAGCACCCGGCCGCTGATGACGTAACGCGTGGTTTGGGCGCCGGCCGGGGCCCCGGCTGCGCCCAGCAGCAACGCCAGCAGCAACCAAAAATGCCGGCTTCGGACGCCAGTTAGCGGGTAAAGTTGGGTCATGTAAGAGGGGTTGAAATGAATAAAAAGCGCATAAAAAAAGCCGGGGAGGAATTCCCCGGCGGAATATTAAAAAGAAAATGGGCAAGAACCTGTTTTTATAATGAAAAAATTGCACAAGCCGGGGCGTGCGTGAAGCCCCCGAAACAGCACATTGCTTCACCCCGGCCACGAAATTTTGCCCATCGTGACGGCCGGCACGCGCTGCCGCCCGGCGCCCAGCGCCACCGGCTGGCCCGCCACCGCTTCGTTGGCCAGCACGGCAAACAAGATGGCCTCCTTGGCGTCGGCCGGCACGCCCAGCGCGTCGGTGCTGGCGAAGGCCGCGCCCGGCAAGTGGCGGCGCAGGGCCCCCAGCAGCGCCGGGTTGTGGGCGCCGCCGCCGCTGGTGTACACGGCCGGCAGCGGGGCCCCGGGCCCGAACACCCGGCGCACGGCCCGGGCCACGCCCGCGGCGCTCAGCTCCACCAGCGTGGCCAGCAGGTCTTCGAGGCCCAGGGCGGCGGTGCCGGTGTGGGCCTGCGCCGCGGCCAGGTAGGCGGGCCCGAACAGCTCGGGGCCCGTAGTTTTGGGCAAGGCGGCGGCAAAAAATGGGTGGTCGAGCAGGGCCCCCAGCAGGCCGGCGTGCACGCGGCCGGCCCGGGCCAGGCGGCCGTCCTCGTCGTACTGCAACGCGGGCCGGTGGGCCCGCACGGTGGCGTCGAGCAGCGTGTTGCCGGGGCCCGTGTCGGTGCTGAAGGCGGCGCTGGCGTCGCCCCCGGCGCGGGGCAGGTACGTGAAGTTGGCGATGCCGCCCAGGTTCAGCAGCAGGCGCTCCTCGGCGGGGCTGCTTAGCAGCAAGTAGTCGCCGTAGGTGGCCAGCGGGGCCCCTTCGCCGCCGGCCGCCAGGTGCTTCTGGCGGAAGTCGCTGACGGTGATGATGCCCGTGCCCTGGGCCACGTGGTCGCCGTCGCCGAGCTGCAAGGTGGCGTTCAGGTCCGCAAAATCGGCCTGCTGGTGCTGGTGGGCCGGCGCGTGGTACACGGTCTGGCCGTGGCTGGCCACGAGGTCCACCGCCGCGGGGGGCACCTGCCAGGCGCGCAGGCAGCCGAGCACCAGGTCGGCGTGCAGGCGGCCCAGCCAGGGGTTCAGCAAGGTCAGGTATTCCAGGCTAACTTGCTCGCGGGCAAATACCTGCCGGATGCGCTGGCGCACGTCGTCGCCGTACGGCACCGTGGCGAAGTGCTCCAGCACCAGCTGCGTGGCCGCGCCGTGGCCCGTGAGGCGGCACAGGGCCACGTCCAGCCCATCAAGCGAAGTGCCCGACATCAGCCCCACGATGCGGCGGCTGGGTTGCTGGGCCAAGTGGCAGAGGCGGGCAATGGCTGCGTTCATTCTTGCGCCTTTAAGAACTTTTTATTCGGTACAAAACGAGTTTTATGCCCGCTTGTGCTGGTTGGCAGGAAAAGCGCCCGGCTAACCATGCTCCACGGCGCGGCAAGCTAAACCAACCGGCGGCCTTCCGCGGGCGAAGCGGCGGCTTGGGCGCCGTAGCGCTGCAACCCCAGCACGAGCCAGAACGCCACAACTACCCGCGGTTCCTGCCAAAAATCCTGGGCCACGGAGTGCAGCAGGAAGAACACGAAGTACGCCGCCACGCCCACGGCCAGCGCCGACCGCTGCCCGCGCCGCAGGTACTGCCACTGGCGCACCACCACGTAGCCCAGCAGCAGCAGGCCCGACAACAGCCCCAGGGCCCCGGCCTCAACCAGCCAGCTGACGTAGAGGTTGTGGGAATTCATGCGGCGGAAGGTGGTGTAGTAGAACCGGGCGTTGGCCGGTACGCTGTGCATGAAGTCGAGGTAGCGGTCGGGAAACGTGCCGGGCCCGATGCCCACCAACGGGGTCCGCTGGTACAGGACCAGCCCGAACTTCCAACGGTTCAAGCGCTCGGCGTTCGATTCGTTGGCGGCAGAGAAATCGCTCACCGATTCCAGCTCGTGCAGCAGGGTGGGGCGCGTCGTGCCGGTGGGGGAAGAAGGGGAGGTGGCGTGGGCCACGGTGGGGGCCGGCGCCGGTGGCGCGGCGCGGGGCCAGGTAATGGCCTGCCAGCCGGCCAGCGTCAGGCCGCTGGCCACCGCCCAGGGCAGCCACAGCCGGGCCACGGCCGGGCGGCCCAGCAGCACCAGCAGCAGCACCGCCTGCACCAGCAGCGAAATGTAGGAGGCCCGCGAGTAGGAAAACGCCACCACCATCAGCACGGTGGAGAGCAGGGCCGTGGCCAGCAGGCGGCCGCGCGGGCCCTGGGCCCGCGGGTAGAACAGCAGCGCCAGGTTCAGCACCAGCACCAAGGGCTCCAGCAGTACCGTGAAGTTGGTGTGGCCGTGCTCGAGAAACGGCTGCGCGATGGTGTACGAGCGCGGGTAGTTGATGCCCAGCTCCACGTGGCGGCCCAGCACGTACAGCGCCAGCACGGCGGTGCCCAGGCCCAGCGCCGCCACGGCCCGCAGCCACTCGGTGCGCCCCAGGCGCAGCACCCGCGGCACCCCGTAGCCGAACGCGGCGAAGAGCAGCAGCGTGGCCATGTACTTGGCCGACACCCGCCGGTCGGAAGAAAAGGCCGTGGCCAGCAGCAGGGCCCCCAGGTGCAGCCCCACCAGCTTGTCGAGCAGGGAGCCGGGGCCCGGCCGGGCCACCCACCCGGCCAGCACGCCCAGCCCCAGCACGCCCACCGTCAGCACCATCAGGGGCTCGGCGGCCACCAGCAGCCCAAAGTGCCCCCAGGGCGAAAGCCAGTTAACGGACAGCGGCAAACTAGCCAGCGCGGCGTAGAACAGCCCCAGTTGCAGCGAGCGAAAACGCGGAGAAATCATGTTAAAAATCGTGCGGCAGGCAATGAAACGGGGCGCGGACGCGGCCAGCGGGACGCAAGAACGCACGCAGCCGCCGGCCAACCGCGCCGCTAGCCAATCTTCTTGCCCGCCATGGCCTGCTGGATGGAGAGGTTCATCACCCGCTCGGCGTAGGGGCGCGTCAACTCGTCCAGCTCGTCCATGCTTTTCAGCACGGGGTCGCGCTCGGCGCCGGCCAGCGCGTCGCGCACGCGCTGCACCTGGGCCCCGGTGGCGGCCAGCTCGTCTTCGGTGAGGTGCGCGCGGTTTTTGCGGGTGAAGTTCTCGACCTGGTAGAGGAGCTGCTCGGCGGCGGTGCGGGCCTCGATGAGCAAGCGGGCGGCCACGTCGTCCTTGGCGTTCAGCAGCGAGTCCAGCAGCATCTGCTCTACCTGCGCGTCGGTGAGGCCGTACTGGGGCTTGATTTCGACCTGCTGGCGGGTGTTCGAGCGCAGCTCGACGGCCTCCACTTGCAGGATGCCGTCGGCGTTCAGCAGGAAGTTCACGTCCACCTTGGGCAGGCCAGCGGGCATGGCCGGGAGGCCGGTCAGGACGAACTCGCCCAGCTTGCGGTTCTGGCTCACCAGGTCCCGCTCGCCCTGGTACACGCCGATTTTCAGGTTCACTTGCCCATCAATACTCGTCGTGTACTGGCGCCCGGCCTTGGTCGGGATTTTCGAATTGCGCGGAATGATCGGGTCGAGCAGGCCGCCCAGCGTCTCAATGCCCAGCGTGAGCGGCGTCACGTCGAGCAGCAGCACGTCGCGCCGGTTGCCGGCCAGGATGTCGGCCTGGATGGCCGCGCCCAGCGCCACCACCTCGTCGGGGTTCAGCGAGTTGTTGGCCGGCTGGCCGAAGAATTTCGACACTTCGCCGAACACCAGCGGCACGCGGGTCGAGCCGCCCACCAGCAGCACGGCGTCCAGGGCCCCCAGGTCCAGCTGGGCGTCGGCCACCGCCTGGCGGCAGGCGGCGATGGTGCGCGCCACCAGGGGCCCCACCAGCGCGTTGAACTGGGCCTGGGTGAGGGCCACGGGCAGCACCGCGCCGGCGGCGTCGGTGAGCTGGGTTGTGAAGTCGTCGTGCTGGCTGAGGTAGCGCTTGGCCATTTCGGCGGCCAGGCGCAGCTGCTGCTGCAAGGGCGGGTCGGCGGCGAAGGCGGCGGGCAGGCCGGCCGTGGCCTGCCAGTGCTCGGCAATGGCGCGGTCGAAGTCGTCGCCACCTAGGTAGGTGTCGCCGTTGGTGCTCAGCACCTCAAAAATGCCCTGCTGGATGCGCAAAATGCTCACGTCGAAGGTGCCGCCGCCGAGGTCGTACACGGCCACGGTTTTCTCCTCGTCGGGGCTGAGGCCGATGCCGTAGGCCAGGGCCGCGGCGGTGGGCTCGTTCACGATGCGCAACACTTCGAGGCCTGCCAGGCGGCCGGCGTCGCGGGTGGCCTGGCGCTGCGAGTCGTTGAAGTAGGCCGGCACGGTGATGACGGCGCGGTGGACGGGCGTTTTGAGGGCGTGCTCGGCGCGGGCGCGCAGCTCCCGGAGGATGCCGGCCGACAGCTCGATGGGCGAGTAGAACCGGTCCGCGACGCGGATTTTTACCAAGCCCTCGGCGTTGTCGTCAATCACCTGGTAGCCCAGCTGGCCGGCGTGGGGCCCCAGGTCGCGGTAGCTTTTGCCCAGCAGCCGCTTCACCGAGTAAACGGTGCGCTGCGGGTCGGTCAACAGAAATTCCTTGGCGTCGGTGCCCACCACGGGGTCGTGGCCGTCGGCGGGGAAGTGCACCACCGAGGGCACGATGCTGCCGCGCCCCTGGTCGTTGATGGCCAGCGGCTGGCGGGTTTCGGGGTGCACGTAGGCCACCAAGCTGTTGGTGGTGCCGAGGTCGATGCCGACGATGATTTCCTCCTGCTGGAGGGCCCCGGTGGCGAGGTTGATGGCGACTTTGGCCATAAAACAAAACGCCGCAGCGGAGGCGGCACGGATAAGAGCGAAGAAGCAGAACGGCCCGCGGGGCCCCCGCAAAAGTACGGCGGGGGCCGGGGGCGGCCCCGAAACACGGGGCAGGCAAGGGAGTAAGCCGGCGGTGGCTGGGCCCGACATTCTTGAAAAACCTGGTTAAACTCCGCGCCAAGAGGCGCATCCAACGACCAAATTTATTCCCATTCTCTTCCCAATCTTCCCCCGTTCTTTTATGAAAAAGTACCTGTTGTTGCTAGTCAGTGCGCTGGTTATCAGCGCGACCCACGCCCAGACGGCCCCCGTCAACCAGCGCCTCGCCAACCAGCGCGCGCGCATCGCCGCCGGCCAGGCCGATGGCCAGCTCACCAACGGCCAGGCCCGCCGGCTGCGCAGCGAAGACCGGGGCGTGCGGGCCCAAGCCCGCGCCGAGCGGGCCGCCAACGGCGGCCGCCTCACCGGGGGCGAGCGCCGCCAACTCAACGGCGAACTGAACCAGGACAGCCGCCAGATTCACCGCGACCGGGCGCGCGGCCGGTAGGCCCGGTGCAGCAATTGCCAAAAAACCGGCCCGCAACGGCCGGTTTTTTTATGCCCAACAGCCAGCCAGTTGACAACCAAATTATGTGTTGAATAATTATAAATTTAATTTGCTTAATATTTAATAAATGATTAAAATTGTTATCGTCATCAACTAGTAGACCTTGCACCGGCCCTGGGGCCCGGCGGGCGGCGGCCACGCCCCAGGGCCCCCGGCCCGGCCGCTGCCCCGGCTGCCCGCCGGGCCCTGTTTCTCCACTCTTTCTGGCCAATGCTATGGAAACAAGCAAGATGGAAACTGCCCTGGCCCCGCCGCCCAGTGCGGCCGAAGCCCAGGCCCGGGGCTACGACGCCGCTTTTCTGGGGCCGCCGGTGCCGCCGCCCCAGCTGACCACCGCCGGCCGCAAAAACGCCGTGGGGGGAAGCACGCACACCGAAGTGGTGCGCCACACCCACTACTCGCTGGTGGTGCACGCCGGGCGGCGCCTCGCCGTGTGGGTGGCCCGGAACACCGACGGCGGGCAGATGCGCCGCCTCAGCCGCAGCGGCGTGCCGTTTGTGCCCGACCCCGCCGTGGACCTGCGCTACCAAACGGCCGACCCGCTCTACGCCGGCAACCGCCTCGACCGCGGCCACCTGGCCCGGCGGGCCGACCTCTGCTGGGGCCCCGACGCCGAGGCCCGGCGGTCCAACCGCGAGTCGTTCTACTTCACGAACGTCACGCCCCAGATGGAGAACTTCAACCAGAGCGCCCAAGGGGGCCTCTGGGGCCGGCCCGAAGACGCCGTGTTCGAGCCGGTGACGGTGGAAAACCTGCGCGTGAGCGCCTTCGGGGGCCCCGTGTTCCGCCCCGACGACCGCATGTACCGCGGCGGGCAGATTCCGCTGGACTTCTACAAGTGCTGGCTTACCGGGCGGGCGGCTGCGGGCCCAGGCCTTTTTGCTCACGCAAACCCTCACCGGCCTGGGGGCCCTCGCCCTGGAGGAGTTCCGCGTGTACCAAGTCACGCTCGGCGAGGTGGAAGCCCGCTGCGAATTTCTGTTCCCCGCCGTGCTCAAGGCCGCCGACGCCTTCGCGGAGCACCTGGCGGCCCCAGCGGCCAGCGCCGAGCGCCCGTACCTCCGGGCCCTGGCTGACATTGTGTGGTAATGCCAACGGGGCCCCGCCCCTGACGCCAGCCCGCCCGCCGGGGCCCCCGCCCGCGGGCCGGTTGGCTAAATAGCCAACTCCTGAACAGCTGCCCTTCCCCCGCCGGCCCGGCCCGCCCGCGGGCCACCGGGCCGCGAAGACGCCGCGCCTCCACTTTTTCCTCCTGCCCAGCCGCACCCACCCCGTGCCGGCGGCCGCCCGGGCCGCGCCATTGCTCATCGGTCCCGGCCGCCCGCTGCCCGCGCGGGCCCGCCCGGGGGCCACCACTGCGGGCGCCCATTTCCTACCCTGTAACCCACCCGTTCTACTCATGGCTAAGAAAACACACAACGGGGGCCCCGACGAGTCGGGGTCCAACCACGCTTCCGCTTCGGTGGAGGAACTGCTGCTGGCCGCCCAAGGGCGCGGCGACGAAAGCGGCGAAACGGGCCGCTACCTGGTCACCTTCCGGGAAGGCGCGGGCCCGGAAGCCCTGCAAGTGCTGCGCTCGCAGGGGCTGCGCGTGGCCGACGCCCGCGACTTCGCCGGCCAAGCCGTCGCCTTCGACGGCATCGGCGACGCCGACACCATTGCGTTTCCCGAGATAGGCGTGGCCCTGATCGGGGCCGACACTGCCCAGGAGCGCGGCCTGAACGCGCAGGCCGAGCTGGCCGCCGACGGCCCGCTGGAAATCGTCGAAGCCGAGCGCTTCGTGTTCGCCGACGCCGTGTACGACGAGTACCTGCGCGGCGCGGCCCAGGAAACGGCCCCGCGCGCGTACCAGGCCGGGGCGCCCCGGCCGGCCGGGGGCCCGACCAACGATTACGTGAGCGGTTTTTTGCGGGCCGCCGAAATGATTGCCCGCGAACTGCGCTCGGACGGCGACGGCCGCTCCGCCCAGGAGCAGGACCTGCTGGAAGAAGTGCAGGTGCTGGGGGCCACCTGGGGCCTGGTGGCCTGCAAGGTGCCGCCGAGCCTGCGCAGCGGCCTCGGCGTCAAGGTGGCCGTGCTCGACACGGGCATGGACCTGGGGCACCCCGATTTTATGGGCCGCCCCATCGTTGGGGCCACCTTCGTGGGCCAGCCCGTGCAGGACGTGTTCGGCCACGGCACCCACGTCACGGGCACGGCCTGCGGGCCCAAGGCCCCGGCCGGCAGCACCCCGCGCTACGGCATCGGCCCCCGCGCTTCCATCTACACGGGCAAGGTGCTCAACAACTCGGGCGCGGGCACGTCGGCCACCGTGCTGGCAGGCATGAACTGGGCCATCGCCAACCGCTGCCAGGTAATTTCCATGTCGCTGGGCGGGCCCGGCGGGCCGCTGGCCGCCTACACCGCCGCCGGGCAGGCCGCCCTCAACAACGGCCTGCTGATGATTGCCGCCGCCGGCAACTCCAGCGGCCCCACGGGGGCCCCGGCCAACTCGCCCACCATCATGGCGGTGGCCGCACTCGACGCCAACCTGAGCCCGTCGAGCTTTTCCAACTTCGGCAAGATTGACCTTTCCGCCCCGGGGCGCGACGTGTTTTCGTCCTGGCCCCGGCCCACGCGCTACAAAACCATCAGCGGCACGAGCATGGCCACGCCGCACGTGGCGGGCTGCGCCGCGCTCTGGGCCGAGTCGGCGGCCAACCTGCGGGGCGCGGCCCTGTGGCGCAAGCTGCTGGCCACGGCCCGGCGGCTGCCGTTCCCGGCCACCCGCGTGGGGGCCGGCTTGGTGCAGGCCCCCTGAGGCCCGGCCGGGCCGCCCCGTGTGTTTCTTCGTCCTTGAAAACGCAACCCCATGAAGACGCCCCTGCACAAGCACTGGCTGGTCACCGCTTCCGGGGAGCACCCCCTGCGCGAAGTCGAGCAGCACCTCACCGCGGCCGGCTTTGCCGTCGGGCAGGTGCTGGCGGAAATCGGCGTCATCACCGGGGCCGCCTCCGACGAGGTGGCCCGGCGGGCCCGGGCCCTGCCGGGCGTGGCCGACGTCTCGCCGGACTCGCCCGTTGACCTGGACCCGCCGGACGCGCCCGTGCAGTAATGCCGCCGGGCTAGCCCCTGCCTGCGCGGGGGGCCTGGGGCGATGCAGTTGGGGCCCTGCTGCCAAAAAACCGGCCCGCCACGGCCGGTTTTTTGGCGCCCGGCGGTGGCCAACACCGGCTCGGGGCCTACTTTCGGTGTTATGATGCGCCAACTGACGTTTTGGATGGGGGTGGCCGTGCTGGCCGGAACGGGGGGATGCCAGCGCCGGCCCGACCCGCGCACCGCGGCGGCCGTGGCCCCGCTGGGGCCGCGCGTGCCCACCGCGGCGGCGCCGGCCGCCGTGGCGGCTTTGCCCGCGGCGCTGGCCGGGGCGGCCCTGCCCGATTCGCTCGTGCTCACGCCCGTGCCCGCCCTGGCCGACGTGCCCGACACCCTGCGCCGGGCCATTGCCCAACTGCACGCGGCGTTGGGCCCCGCCGCCGCCGCGCTGCGCCCGGCCGTGCTGGAGCAGGCCTGCGTGGGCTACCTCACCCTGCGCCGCACCGACCCCAGCTTCCGCGCCGGCCTGCTGGCCGTGGCCGACATGGACCTGCCCAACACCACCGAACGCCTGTGGGTGCTCGACTTGAAAAACGCCAAAGTGTTGCACCGCAGCCTGGTGGCCCACGGCGCCGGCTCGGGCCACCTGCGCGCCCGCCGCTTCTCCAACCGGGAAGCCTCCGCCTGCACCTCGCTGGGCTTCTACCGCACGGCGGGCAGCTACGACGGCATCCACGGCTACTCGCGCCGCTTGGAGGGGCTCGACAAGGGCGAAAACGCCAACGCCTACAACCGCTACGTGGTGCTGCACGCCGCCGACTACGCCAGCCCCGCCTACGTGCGCCAACACGGCCACCTGGGCTACAGCCGCGGCTGCCCGGCCCTGCCCCCCGAGCAATTCAAGGCCATCATCGGCACCGTGCAGGGCGGCACCACGCTGCTGCTGAGCGGCCCCGGGCTGCACTCGCGCTGGCTCGACGGGCCCGCGGCCACCCGCCGGTTTCTGGCCCATGGCTGGGGCTAGGGGCCCGGCGGGGAATGTTTTGGTAATATTTTGGGGTTTCCCTTGCTCCGCAGCCGCTGTTTTTGCGTATGTGCTGGGGGCGACCCGGTGGCAAGTGGCCGTTTTTAGTTAATTTGCCCATCGTTTCGCCCTTGTTGTTCAACAGATTGCACCAGTCTATGGAAAAGCATCATGTTAGCGTTGTTTTGCGCCAGCGCCGCTACCGGCGCACCAAGCGCGCCGTGCGGCGCGTGCTGCCCTTCTTGGCCGCGCTGTTCCTCGCCACGCCGGTGGCGGGTCCGGTAAGCCGCTCGCTGGCTGGCAACGTCGCCGCGGGCACGCACCAGGTGGCCCGCGTGGCCCCCACCAAGGCCTTGCTGTTCAACCTGAAGCTGCACGAAACCTACGACGCCCTCGGGGCCCAAGCACAGGGCCTCACGTTCGAGGTGTTCGAGAAGGCCATGACCGGCTACCTCAACCTCAAAAAGGCCGGCCGCCTGGCCAACGACAAGCAACTGCTGACGGTGGTCGATTTCGACCTGCCCAGCACCGAGAAGCGCCTGTGGGTGGTGAACTTGGCCAGCCAGCAAATTATTTTCCACACGCTGGTGGCCCACGGCCACAATTCGGGCGAGAACGAGGCCACCAACTTCTCGAACACCGACGCCAGCAACATGAGCAGCCTCGGCTTCTACGTGACGGGCAGCGAGTACCAGGGCAAGCACGGCCACTCGCTGCGCCTCCAGGGCCTCGACCAGGGCTACAACACCAACGCCGCCACCCGCTCGGTGGTGATGCACGGCGCGGAGTACGTGAGCGAAGATTTCATCCGCCAGAACGGCCGCCTGGGCCGCAGCCTCGGCTGCCCCGCCCTGCCCATGGACCAATACGCGCAAATCATCGACGCCGTGAACGGCGGCACGTGCCTGTTCATCAACCGGTCGGACGCCGGCTACAGCTCGAAATTCCTGAACCAGCACGTGGCCGTACAGGCCCTAACGGAAGCAATTCAGCCTGTTTCTTAACTAACCAGGTAATATAAAAAAAGGCCTTGCGCACCGTGCGCAAGGCCTTTTTTGCTTTCTGGGGAGCTTAGTTGGCTACGAATGGCGCCCGTTGCCAATACTGGGCGCTGGTGAGCTGCGCGAGGAGGAACTGGGCCAGGTCGGCGCTGGTGATGGTGGGGCCCGGCAAACCATCCCGTTGCGCGCGCGCGGGGCCCAGCGCCGGCGCTTCCACCACCAAGGGCAGGCGCGCGCAGGTCCAGTCCAAGCCGCTGGCGGAGAGCAGCGCCAGCTCCAGCCGCCGGTCGGCCATGAACTTCGGGTAGTGCTGGTCCATGTAGGCCGCCGCCTGCGCGGTGGCGGCGTCGGGCTGGGGGCGCCCGGTGTCGTAGAGCGACGTGACGGCCACGTAGCGGCGGATGCCAGCTTCGGGCAAGGCCTTCAGTAAGAGGCCCGTGACGGTGCTCAACATGGGCGTTGGCTCGCCCTTGGGGTTGCCCAGGGTGCTGAGCAACGCGTGGCTGCCGCGCAGCAGCTGCCGCAGGGCCCCGGGGTCGCGGGCGTCGCCGGGCACCACGGTTAGCCGGGGGTGGCGGAAGGGAAAATCATCGGGGTGGCGGAGCAGTGCCCGCACGTGGTGGCCCGCCGCCAGGGCGGCTTGCACCAGCGGGCGGCCGGCTTTGCCGGCGCCACCCAGCAGGGCAACAGGGGTAGGGGAGGAAGTCAACATCAGGCTAATAAATTTACAGGAGCGCGCACGCGCCCAAGCAGTTGTGAAAAACTGTCGGTGCTCAGCAAAACCCTCCGTGAATGAATAAATGGCGGTGGCTGGCCCAGCCACTCGCCTTAGCAAATCCCCGCGGAGGCTTTGGCAATGGGCGCAGGGGCCCAACCGCAGCAAGGCGGCGCAAGGAACCGGGGGATAGGTTAGCAGATGTTGATGCGCCAAAGGTAAGCGTGGCACGGCGCAACCAGGTGAGGGCCAACGCAGCCAGGCCCGCGCTCATGCCCCGCCGCCCCGCCTGGGGCCCCTACAGCTTCACGCCGAACTTGGCCCCCACGCCCTCCAGGTCCTGCACCACGGCGTCGAGCAGCGGGATGCCGCCCAGCAGGCGGTGGGCGGCGGTGTCGCGCTCGGGGTCGCCGGGGATTAGGACTTGCTTGCCCTCTATGGCGTGGGCCTGGCGGAAGGTGGTGATCCAGTTGTCCATGTGGGCTTTGAACTCGTCGGCGGGCCGGAAGGCATCCACCCGCATCGCCCCGAAGAAGTGGCCCAGCCCTTGGCCCACTGGGTTGGCCGAAGGTTGCAAAAAGGCCACGAACGGCGGCACCCAGGGCCCGTAGTTGGCCCCGCTGAGCACGGCGGAAAAAATGTCAACCACCGCGCCCAGGCCGTAGCCCTTGTGCGAGCCAGTGGCGCCGCCTAGCGGCAGCAGGGCCCCGCCGTCCTTCACGGCGTTGGCGTCGGTGCTGGGGCGGCCGTCGGCGGTTTGGGCCCAGCCGTCGGGCAGGGGTAGGCCCTTGCGCTGCGCGATTTCGAGCTTGCCGTTGGCGGCGGTGGTGGTGGCCATGTCGAGCACAAAGTCGGGCTGTTCGCCGGCGGGCACGGCCACGGCTATCGGGTTGGTGCCCAGTAATCTATCGAGCGAATAGGTGGGGGCCACCAAGGGCGAGGCGTTGGTCATGGCCACCCCGATCATGTCGTGGGCCAGGGCCAGCATGGCGTGGTAGCCGGCGATGCCGAAGTGGTTGGAGTTCTTCACCGACACCCAGCCGGTGCCCACTTGCTGGGCTTTTTCGATGGCCACGCGCATGGCCCGGGGCCCCACCACCAGGCCCAGGCCGCCGTCGCCGTCCACCACCGCCGTGCTGGGCGTTTCGTAGCTGACGGCCACGCGGGGCGTGGCGTTGATGCGGCCGGCTTCCCAGAGGCGCACGTAGCCCACCAGCCGGGCCACGCCGTGCGAATCGACGCCGCGCAAGTCGGCCGCCAGCAGGGTTTCGGTGGCCAAAGTAGCGTCGGCCGCGGGGCAGCCGAGGGCTTGGAACACGCTTTCGGTGAAGGCAAACAGCTGGTTGTAGGCGAACGTGGCGGGGGCGGGCATAAGCAGGGGCGGGGGAGGAATGAACCGGGAGCGGCCGGGCAAAGGTAGGGCAGTGACCTTTTTGATAATTTTATCATTGATTGACAGTGTATTACCCATACAAACTAATATTATAGTTAAATAACTAATAATTTAGTTGATATTTGTTTTTCTTCTAAATAACCTGCTTCAACCGCTCATGAACCCGTCCTTTCCCGAACTCACCCGCGCCGAGGAGCAGGTGATGCAAATCCTCTGGCGCGAGGGCCCCAGCTACGTCAAGGACGTGCAGGGGGCCCTGCCGGCCCCGGCGCCGGCCATCACCACGGTGTCCACCATCGTGCGCATTCTGGAGCAGAAGGGCTTCGTGGGCTACGAGGCCTTTGGGCGCACGCACCGCTACCACGCCCTGGTGGGGCAGGACGACTACCGCCGCTTCTCGCTGCGCAAGCTGCTGGGCGGGCACTTCGGCGGCTCGTTCGGGCGGCTGCTGTCCTTTTTTGCCCAGGAGGAAAACCTCGACGCCGCCGCCCTCGACGCCCTGCTGCGCCACGCCCAAGCCGCGGGCCCCGACGACGCCCCCGCCACCCCCAACGCCCCGCAACCATGAACGACTTGCTGACCTGGATGCTGGGCACCGCGCTGGTGCTGGGCGCCGCCTGGGCCCTGTACCGCGGGGCGCTGCGCGGCGAGCGGTGCTTCGGCTACAACCGCGCGTTTCTGCTGCTGGCGCCGCTGGTGGCGGCCGGGCTGCCGCTGCTGCCGCGCCCGGCGCTGGGGTGGCTGGCCGATGCGGGGGCGAGCGGGGCCCCCGGGCCGGCCGGTGGGGCCCCGGCGTTCGTGTTGCCCACGCTGCACGTGCAAGCCAGCGGCTGGGCGGCAGATTGGGGCGGCTGGCCGCCGCTTGTCTGGCTGTACGTGGCCGGCGTGGCCGTGGGCCTGGGCCGGCTGGCGTGGCGGCTGGCGCGGCTGCACCGCACCACGCGCGGCCTGCCCCGCACCCCCCATGTCGGCTACGCGCTGGCCCCCACCGGCGGCCGGCTGCCCACCAGCTCGTTCGGGCGCACCGTTTTTTGGGACGACACCGCCGCCCTCGCGCCCGCCGAGGCCGCGCAGGTGCTGGCCCACGAAATAGCCCACGTGCGTCAGGGCCACACCTACGACGTGCTGTGGCTGGAAGCCTGGCGCGCCGTGCTCTGGTTCAACCCCTTCGTCTACCCGCTGGTGCGGGCCCTGGCCCTCACCCACGAGCTGCTGGCCGACCGCACCGCCCTGGCCGAAACCGCCGGGGCCCCCGCCGCCCCGGGGCCCCGGCTGGCCGCCTACGCCGCGCTGCTGGCCCGGCTGGCCACCCGCCGCATCACGCTGCCCGAGGCGCCGCTGCCGTTGCTGCATTCCTTCACCCATTCCCTCACCCTCACCCGCATTGCCATGTTAAAGTCGTCCCACCCCGTACGCCGCTGGAAGCAGTGGCTGGCCCTGCCCGCCGTGGCGGGCCTATTGGCCGTAGCCTGCCAGCCAGCGGCTGATGTGCAACCGAATGATGGGGTACCTCCGCCGCCCGTTGCCCCGTCGGAATCACAAGCGCACCTGGACGAGCTAAAGGATGGCTCGATAGTTTATGTTTATGTAGAGGAAATGCCGCATTTGCCCGGTGAAGGCGGCGTGGCGGCTATTGTAACGGCCATTCAGAGTAACATCCAGTACCCAACGCTCACCGCAGCCGACCAAAAAGACGGCCGGGTGTTCATTTCCTTTGTCGTGTCCAAAGACGGCGCCGTGAAAGAACCAAAAATCATGAAAGGCCTGGGGCCCGCCTATGACGCGGCCGTGATGACTGCCGTTGCCAAGTTGCCCGCTTTCGTGCCTGGCCGCCAAGATGGCATCCCGGTGAACGTAAGCTTCACCGTGCCTATCACGTTCGCCAGGTGACCGTAGACTACCAGCCTTGGCGAAAAACCAACCGGGCCCCGGCGCTGCACAGCGCCGGGGCCCGGTTTTTAGGGAGTTATTCAGTTATCCACATTGGGTTTGTGGATAACTTTTGGGCTCGCTGGGGGCCCTATTGTTGCTGCTGTTGCTGCTGCTCCCAGTCGGCGTACTTGCGGTAGGAGTTGACGGCGATTTTGGGCAGGGGGGCCTGCTGCACGTACACGGGCATTTCGGGGAAGTCGCCGGTGGGCAGGGGCTGGCCGTTTTCGATGTGCACCGACACCTCCAGCGTGTGGGCCCCGGTGCCCTTGTAGGTGCCCTTCACGGGGGTGCAGTCGGCGAAGTGCCGGCCGATGGCCATGCGCACGTGCCCGTCGCTCACGATGCAGTTGTTGGTGGGGTCGAGGCCCAGCCAGCCGTAGAACGGGATGTAGGCCTCCACCCAGGCGTGGGTGGCGCCGGTGCCGCGCACGCCCTCGTTCTTGGGGCACACGTAGCCGCTCACGTAGCGCGCCGGCAGGCCGTGCATGCGCAGCAAAAACAGCAGCAGGTGGGTGAAGTCCTGGCAGACGCCGGCCCGCAGCCGCCAGATTTCCTCGGTCGGGGTTTCCACGCTCGTCACGCCCTTCTCGTACTGGAAGTGCTCGTTGACGTACTCCGAGAGCACCAGCGCGTTCTTCAGCGGCTTGTCGTGCAGGTCCACCACGCCCACCAGGGCCCCCCGGATTTCGGCTTGCAGCACCGGGTTGTCCACGTGCAGGAAGTCGATGAACGCCGCCTCGTGCGCCACCTCGGCCAGGTGCCGCCACTGGGTGGGGGCGTCGGCCTCGTCCATCGGAAACTGGATGGCGTGCGTCACCACGGCCACGTTCGACTCGATGCGCAGCTCGGCGTGGGGCGCCACCAGCGAAAACACGCCCACCTGGTTGCCGAAGTAGTCGGTGAACAGGGCCACGTCGGGGCTGCCGGTCACGGCCACCTCCTGGCTTTTTACCTCCAGCCGGTCGTCGGCCAGCGGGTAAATCATGAGCTGGTTGGTGCAGTCGGTCACCGGGGCCCCGTAGGCGTAGTGCGTCAGGTGCTTGATTTTGTAGGAAGGCATTTTTGAAGCTGTTAGCTTTTGGCTTTTTGCTGATGGCAACGCCTGCTGATTCAGAAGAACGTCGCTTAAAAAAACGTCATGCAGAGCGCAGCGGAGTCGAAGCATGACGGTCTATTTTGTCGTAGTCAGCCACCAAAAAAACTCAACTGTGGCCGAAGTAATACGTGCCGAAGGCATCGGCCACGTCGAGCAATTCCTGGCGGGTTTGCTGCAAAAACGCGTCGAGGCCGGGCGCGTCGCCGGGGGCGAAGCGGTGGTACTCCACGTTGGTTTTCACCCGGCCCAGCAGGAAGCGCACCTGCTCGTAGTGCTCGGGCACGGTGCGCCCCTGCAGCCGCTCGCCGAAGCGCACGAGCTGGCCCAGGGCGTAGGCCAGCGAGTGCGGAAAATCGACGTCGTGCACCGCAAATTGCAGCGCGTGGGCCGGGCTGAACTGCCCTTTGTAGGTCTTCACGTACTGTTCGTAGCCGTAGAGGCTCAGCAGCAGGTAGCGCACCTGGGGGCCCCCAGCGGCCTCGGCGGCGTCGGGCACCAGGGCGGCGCAGTGCAGCTGCAGGATGGCCACGGCTTGCAGGGCCCGCTCCAAAAACTTGCCCAAGTTGAGGAACGTGTAGCCCTCGTCGCGCGGCATGGCGTTCTGCACCGTGCCGGCGTACAGGATGTTTTGGCGCAGCAGCGCGTCGATGCCCGACACGGGGTCGTCGGCCAGGATTTGCTGGGCCACCTCGGGCTGGCGGATGACGTGGTAGAAGTCGTTCAGGCTCTGCCACACCTCCTTGCTGATGTGGTCCTGCACGGCGCGGGCGTTTTCGCGGCCCTGCCCGATGGCGTTGAACGCCGAGGCCCCGTTGCCCTTGTCGAGCAGCAAGTGGTGCAGCACCCGCGCCGTGAAGGGCGCCGCGGCCTCGATTTCGTCGTCGCTCAGGTCGCCGTAGTTGTGCAGCAGGGCCTGCCAGCCGGGGTAGTGCTGCTCGTCCTGGGTGGCGATGTAGTGGATGCGGACGACTTGCAACATGGTTTGGGTGCGCTCCATGTAGCGGGCCAGCCAGTAAATGGTTTCGGCAACGCGGCTTAGCATTTCATTGATCAGTTAACATTTATCATTTAAGGCGCAGAAGCAAGCAGTGGGAAAAGGCAAGCACTTGGAAAAGACCGTCATGCTGAGCGCAGCCGAAGCATCTCTCCCGCAGCAGTAATCCCGATTAGTGGGGCAGTAGAGATGCTTCGACTCCGCTGCGCTGCGCTCAGCATGACCGCCTTTTAACTTGCTCACCTGCTCATTCGTCCATTCTCCCCTTCACCCTTGTTCCGGCCCCAGCACCCACGTGTCTTTGCTGCCGCCGCCTTGCGACGAGTTCACCACCAGCGAGCCTTCGCGCAGGGCCACCCGCGTGAGGCCCCCGGGCACGATGTCGATGCCCGCGGGGCCGCACAGCGCGAAGGGGCGCAGGTCCACGCGCCGCGGCTGCAGGGCCCCGTTGAGGTAGCAGGGCGTGGCCGAGAGGCTGATGATGGGCTGGGCGATGAAGCTGCGCGGGTCGGCCAGGATGGCCTGGCGGAAGTCGGCCATCTGCTCCTCGGTGGCCGCGCTGCCGATGAGCATCCCGTAGCCGCCGCTCTCGTTGGTGCGCTTGATGACCATGCGGTCCATGCGCTCGAACACGTGCTGGCGGGCGTCGGCGTCGGCCATCTGGTGGGTGGGCACGTTCTTGAGAATCGGCTCTTCGCCCAGGTAGTAGCGGATCATGTCGGGCACGTAGCAGTACACGGCCTTGTCGTCGGCCACGCCGTTGCCCATGGCGTTCACGATGGCCACGTTGCCCTTGCGGTGGGCCCAGTACAGGCCCGGCACGCCCAGGGTGCTGTCGGGCCGGAACACCAGCGGGTCGAGGAACTCGTCGTCCACGCGCCGGTAAATGACGTCCACCCGGGCCAGGCCCTTGGTGGTTTTCATGTACACAAAGTGGTTGTGCACCAGCAGGTCGCGCCCTTCCACCAGCCGGATGCCCATGAGGCGGGCCAGCGTGCTGTGCTCGAAGTACGCCGAGTTGAACATGCCCGGCGAGAGCAGCACCACCGTGGGCTCGCTCACCTGGCGGTCGGCCAGGGCCAGCAGGTTGCGCAGCAGCAGGTCGGGGTAGTCCTTCACCGGCTGCACGTTGTTTTTGGGCAGCAGGTCGGGGAAGATGCGGTAGGTAATGCTCCGGTTCTCCAGCATGTACGACACCCCGGACGGCGTGCGCAGGTTGTCTTCCAGCACGTAAAACTCGCCGTCGTGGTCGCGGATCAGGTCCACGCCGGCCACGTGCGTGTACACGTCGTGCGGCACGTGCACGTTCACCATCTCGCGCAAAAACTGCGGGCACGAGTACACCAGCGCCGCCGGAATGATGCCGTCTTTGATGATGAACTGCTGGTGGTAAATGTCCTTCAGGAAGATGTTCAACGCCTTGAGCCGCTGCTTGATGCCGGCCTCGATGGTCGTCCACTCGGCGTGCTTGATGATGCGCGGGATGATGTCGAAGGGGAAGATTTTCTCGATGCCCTCGCCGTCGCTGTACACCGTGAAGGTGATGCCCTGGCTCATGAAGAGCTTCTTGGCCAGCTCGTCTTTGCGGGTCATTTCCTGGCCTTCCAGGGTTTCGAGGGCGGCCACAAACTGCCGGTACTCGGGCCGGATGCCCCCGGCGCTGAACATCTCGTCCCACACGTGGGCCTGTTCCTGGTAAGAGCGAAGAAGCGCGTTGGCCGACATAAGACACGGGGATTGAATAAAGCAAGAAAGCCGGGCCAGGCGGGCCCAAGCGAAGGGCAAACTACCAACTCCTGGTCACTAATTCGGCACGGGGCCCCAAAATAAAGTGGGCCTTGCCAGGAAAAGGTAGGACAATAACAGCGAGAGGCCTGTAAACGAAGGCCCCCGATGGAAAAAATAAAACCGCTAAAACGGCCAATTTGCCCGGCGGGCGAGGCCCAAAACCGTAAGCGCAAGGGATTCACTGCGCCGCACACGCCCTTTTCTTCCGCTCCGCCATGAAGCTTTTTACTTGCCGCCACTGCGGCCAGCTGCTCTACCTCGAAAACAACCGGTGCGAGAAATGCCAGTACCCACTGGGCTTCCAGGTGGACAAGCAGCTGCTGCAGCCGCTGGTGGCCACGCCCGGGGCCCCGGGCGCGGGCACGTTTCACCTCTACGGCGCGCCGCCCAAGGCCCCCGGCTACGCCTACTGCGCCAACCACGGCTACCGCGCCTGCAACTGGCTGGTGCCGGCGGGCGGCCCGTCGGCCTTTTGCCCGGCCTGCGCCCTCAACCGCACCATCCCCGACCTGAGCCACCCCGAGTATCTGGGCCGCTGGCAGCGCCTGGAGGTGGCCAAGCACCGCCTGGTGTACAGCCTGCTGCGCCTGGGCCTGCCCGTGGTGAGCAAGCACGTCGAGGCTAAGACGGGCCTCTGGTTCGATTTTAAGGCCGACGAGGGCCCCGAGCCCGACAAGCGCATCCTCACCGGGCACGACAACGGCCTCATCACCATCAACATCGCCGAGGCCGACGACATCGAGCGCGAAATGGCCCGCAAGTCGATGGACGAGCTCTACCGCACGCTGCTCGGCCACTTCCGCCACGAAGTCGGCCACTACTACTGGGACCGCCTCATCGACAAAACGCCCTTCCTAAAGGAGTGCCGCGAATTGTTCGGCGACGACCGCCAGGACTACGCCGCGGCCCTGAAAAAGCACTACGCCCAGGGCCCCCCGCCCGACTGGATGGAAAACTACATCAGCGCTTACGCCACCACCCACCCCTGGGAAGACTGGGCCGAAACCTGGGCCCACTACCTGCACATCATGGACACGCTGGAAACGGCCCACGCCTACGGCTTGCGCGTGGCCCCGCGCGGCGTGGACGCCGACCAGCACCTGCGCGCCACCATCCCCGACCCGTACGCCGAAGCCGATTTTGCGCCCATCATGGCCGCCTGGCTGCCCCTCACCTTCGCCATGAACAGCCTCAACCGCAGCATGGGCCAGCCCGACCCGTACCCGTTCGTCATTGGCCCGGCGGTGGTGCCCAAGCTGGCCTTCATCCACAAGGTGTGCCGGGCCGCCAAACCCGCCTGACGGCAGCGCGCGCTACGACGGGTTTTCCAGCATTTCCGCCAGCAAGCCTTCTTTTAGGGCAAAGGCCGAAGTTTGCATTTGCGTGATGCCGCTGATGCCCAGCACCCAGTCAATTAGCACGGTGGCCACCACCAGCATGTCGGCCCGCATGGGCAGGATGCCGGGCAGCGCCAGCCGCTGGGCGTGGTCGCGGCTCAGCAGCTGGGCGTAGCTGTGCTGGAAGCTGGGCAGGGCCAGCTCGGTGCGGGGCGGCAGCTCTTTTTCGGGGCGCAGGCGGCCGAGCTGCATGTCGGCCAAGCTGTCGAAGCTGCCCGAGGCGCCCACCAGGCCCACGGGTTTCAGCGCGCCGATGGCCGCCACCAGGGGCCCCAGCACGGCGGCGAAGTACGCCTGCTCGGCGGCCACGGCGGCGGCCGGAAACACGCCGCTGGGGTCGGGAAAGAACTGGTCGAGCAACCGCTGGGCCCCGATTTCGAAGCTCTGCTTCCAGAAAATCTCGTGGTCGTTGGCGATGATGAACTCCACCGAGCCGCCGCCGATGTCCATGATGAGCTGGCGCTGGGGCCCCAGCGGCACGGCCTGGCGCACGCCGCGCCAGATCAGCTCGGCCTCGCGCGCGCCGGCAATCACCTCCACCTCGATGCCGAACTGGTCGGCAATGTCGCGCACCAGCGCCGGGCCGTTGCGGGCCACGCGCATGGCGCTGGTGGCCGTGGCGCGCACCTGCGTTGCGCCGTGCAGCTCCATTTCCTCCTTGAAGCCGGCCAGCGTGTGCAGGGCCCGGGCGTACGGCTCGGGCGCAATTTCGCCCCGGCTGATGCCGCCCTCGCCCAGGCGCACGCCGGCCTTGGTGCGCAGCAGCTCGCGCGGCGGCTGGCCGGGCGCGGCGGGCAGTTCCACGATGAGCAGGTGGAACGTGTTGGTGCCCATGTCGATGAGGGCAAGGCGGCGCTTGGGGTGAGGGGCTTGGAGCATACGAAAGGGAAGGGGCAAAGCGTCAGGTGGCGAACCGGCAGAAGGTGCCCAGCGGTAGCTTGCGCTGGCCGGCGTCGTGCAAGTAAATCTCGCCCAGCTCGCGCACCGCCTTGGGCCCCGGGAAGATGGCCGTGGTCAGGTTGTCCAAGATCAGGGCCGAGAAGCCCAGCGAGTACAGGTTCACCACGAAGAAATGGTCTTCGGGGTCGAGCAGTTGCTGGCTGAGTTTCAGCAGCTCGTTCAGCTCGTCCTCCAGCTGCCACTTCTCGCCGTTGGGGCCCCGGCCGTAGGCGGGCGGGTCGAGGATGAGGCCCTGGTAGCGGCTGCCGCGCTTCACCTCGCGGCGCACGTACTTCATGGCGTCTTCTACCAGCCAGCGCACGCCGCCCAAGCCGCTGGCCTCCATGTTGTCGCGGGCCCAAAAGTTCACCTGCTTCACCGAGTCGAGGTGCGTCACGTCGGCCCCGGCGGCGCGGGCGGCCAGGGTGGCGGCCCCGGTGTAGGCAAACAAGTTCAGCACGCGCGGCTGGGCGGCGCGGCGCGTACGCGTCTGGTGGTAAATGAATTGCCAGTTCGGGTCTTGCTCCGGGAACAGCCCCACGTGCTTGAACGACGAGAGCCCCAGCCGAAACTTGAGCTTCAGGCCGTCGGGGCGCTGGTAGTCGATCAGCCACTGCTCGGGCATGGCGGGCTTGAGGCGCCACTGGCCTTTTTCGGTGCTGCCGGGGGCCCGGGCGAAGGCGGCATCGGCCCGTTCCCACGCCGCCGGCGGCAGGTGCGGGTCCCAGATGGCCTGGGGCTCGGGCCGGGCCAGCACGTGGGGCCCGAAGCGCTCCAGCTTCTGGAAATTACCGGAATCCAGCAGCTCGTAGTCGGGCCAGGGCGAGGTGGTGAGGAAGTCGTACATAAGCGGGCCGCAAAGGTAGGGGCGGGCCGTTGGGGCCCCCGCCGCCGCCCGCGCATTTCCCAAAACGGCACCGGGGAGGCAGAAAAGCGACCCCCGAAAACCTCTGCCCCCGTTATCCGTTACCGGGGGCCACGCGCAAGGCCCTGGGCCCTGGGCACTAAACCGGTGCTTGCGGCCGGGCCAACGGGTGTTTACTTTAAGCAATGGCCAGGAACAATTGGATGCAGACGGTTCGTGGCTGGCTGGTGCTCGCGGGGCTCGGGCTCGGCGCGTGCTCGTCGCCGGCCGGCCCGGCCGCCGAGGCGCCGGCCGAAGCCTACGCGCGCCGCCGCGAAGTGAGTGCCCCGCCCACCCGGCGCGGCCGCATCCTCGACCGCCACGACTCGGTGCTGGTGGACACCCGGCTGAATTACCTGCTGGCCGTGCCCCTGCGCCCGGGGCTCGATTCGGCCACTTCCGTGGCGCTGAACCGCTTGCTTGGCTGGCCCGACAGCACCCTGGCGCGCCGCCTGGGCGAGGCCCTGCCCTACGCCGGGGCCCGTTCCTGGGGCCCTGCGCAGCTCGTGCTCACCCCAGCTGAAGCCGACAGCGTGCGCCGCCACCTGCCCGAGTGGCCCCAGCTGGCCCTGGCCGAAGCCGTGCGGCGCACTTACACCGTGCGCACGGCGGCCCCCGTGCTGGGCTACCTGGCCGCCACTGCCCAACCGTTTTTAAAGCAAGCGGTGCATTACCGGCGCGGGCAGTTTTACCGCCTGCGCAACGGCGGCGTCGAAACCTACTACAACGGGTTGCTGACCGGCCACCGCGGCTACTTGCACCCGCTGGTGGACGCGCTGGGCCAGCGCCGCGGCCGCTGGGCCCCCGACACGGCGTTCCAGGAAGGCCAGGACTTGCGCTTGGCCCTCGACGCCAAGCTGCAGGCCTACGCCGAAAGCCTGCTGGGCGGCCGCAAGGGCTACCTGGTGGCCCTCGACCCGCGCACCGGCGAAATTCTCTGCTCGGTGTCGGCCCCCACCTACGCGCCCGCCGCCCTCACCGGCCCCGACCAGACCGGCCGGCGCCGCCAGCTGCTGGAAGACGAAGACCTGCCCTTGCTGAACCGGCCCGCCGTGCTGGCCAACCCGCCCGGCTCGGTGTTCAAACTCGTGAACGCCGCCATTGCCTTGCAGTTGGGCGCCATCCGGCCCGGCACCGGGTTTCCGTGCGACCAGTCGCTCATCAGCTGCGTGCACCACCACCCGGCGGCCCGCAGCCTCACCATGGGCCTGCAGTACAGCTGCAACCCGTACTTCTACCAAACCATGCGGGCGGTGATTGACCACGTGCCCGACAGCCTGGCGGCCGACACCGTGGCGGCCCGCCACGCCAACCTGGCCACCTGGCAGCGCTACGCCCAGTCGTTCGGGCTCGATACGCTGCTCGGCGTGGACCTGCCCCGCGAGCAGGCCGGCTTCCTGCCCACACCGGCCTACTACGACCGGGCGCGGCACACCCGCAACTGGCGCTTTCGCTCCATCTATTCGCTTAGCATCGGGCAGGGCGAAATTAACCTGACGGGCCTGCAAATGGTTAACATGGTGGCCATCGTTGCCAACCGGGGCTGGTACTACACGCCGCACTTTGTGCGCAGCGTGGGCACCGGAGGGCCCTTGCCGCGCTTCCTTGTGCGGCACCACGCCCTCGTTGACAGTGCCAACCTCGAGGCCCTGGTGCCCGGCATGGTGGCCGTGATGCAGCGCGGCGGCACCGCCTCGGCCTCCAGCCTGGCCGACGTGGGCATCACCATCGCCGGCAAAACGGGCACCGTGCAGAACGACGAAGGCGACGACCACGCCACGTTCGTCGCGTTTGCTCCCGCTCACCACCCCCAAATTGCGGTGGCCGTGTACCTCGAAAACGCCGGCTTTGGGGCCACCGAAGCGGCCCCCTGCGCCGCCCTGGTTATCGAAAAATACCTGCGCGGCCACATCGCCCCCCGCCGCAAGCGCTGGGAGCGGCGCATGCAGTACCGCGGCCGGGCCTACGAGCGCGCGCACCGCCTGGGCCGAAAGCCGGCGCCGCCCGCGCCAGCCGTGCTGCCCACGTTGCCTGCCCCCGTGGCGGTGCCCGAGGGCCGGTAGGCCACGCACCAGCCCGGGTGGCGAGCTGACGTACACTGGCCGGGGCCCGGCCCCCGTTAATCAGCAGGGCCCGTATAAACCAGCATGTTCGGCATTCGCAAAGACCCGGAGCTGCCCGCGTGGGTATTTTTATTGCTGCGGCTGGGTACGCTGCTGGCCGTGGCGGGCGTGGCCTGGGCGGTGGCCCGGTGCAGTGCCTGACCCTAGGGGCCCCGGCCGCACGCTTTGCGCGAATACTTGCGCTACGAGTGCGCAACATTGGCCGGTTTTGCCGAAATTTGTGCAAACCCCGGCCCTCCATGACCCTCGCGTTCCATAAATACCAAGGCACCGGCAACGACTTCGTCATCCTCGACGACCGCGCCGCGCAGTTTGATACCGCCGACCACGCGCGCATTGCCCAGCTCTGCCACCGCCGCTTCGGCATCGGGGCCGACGGGCTGATGCTGCTGCGCAACCGGGAAGGCTACGATTTCGAGATGGTGTACTTCAACGCCGACGGCCGCCCCAGCACCATGTGCGGCAACGGCGGCCGGTGCCTGGTGGCCTTCGCCCAGCGCCTGGGCGTCATCACCAACGACGCCTACTTCCTGGCCGTGGACGGGCCCCACGCCGCCCGCGTGGAAGCCGACGGCACCGTGCGCCTGAAAATGATCGACGCCGCCGCCCCGCAGCTAGCCGAAGTGGGGGAGGCGGACGTGTTTGTGCACACCGGCTCGCCCCATCACGTGCACTTCCTCGACGCCGAAGAGGGCCACACGCTGGCCGAGTTCGACGTGTACGGCGCGGGCCACGACATCCGCTACGACCAGGCCTACGACCCGGCCGGCGTAAACGTCAACTTCGTGGAAGTGCCCGCCCACCCCGCCCACCCCTGGCCCGTGCGCACCTACGAGCGCGGCGTGGAAAACGAAACCCTGAGCTGCGGCACCGGCGTCACGGCCGTGGCCCTGGCCGCCTCGCAGCGCGGCGCGGCCTCGCCCGTGCGCCTGCAAACCCCCGGGGGCCTGCTGGAAGTAGCGTTCCAAACGCAGCCCGACGGCGGTTTTGCCGACGTGTGGCTGAGCGGGCCCGCCGTGCGCGTGTTCGGCGGCGAAATCGCGCTGTAGTGGCCGCCGCGCCCACCGGGCCCCTCGTGCGGCTGCGGGCCCTGGAACCCGACGACCTGGAATTCCTCTATGCCCTGGAAAACGACCCCGCCGTGTGGGCCGTGTCCGACACGCTGGCCCCCGTGTCGCGCCACGCGTTGCGCGAATACCTGGCCCACGCCACCGCCGATTTTCACGAAGTGCGGCAGCTGCGGCTGGTCGTCGAGCCGTGCGCTGGGGGCCCCGCCGTGGGCGTGGTCGACCTGTTTGGCTTCGAGCCGCTGCACCAGCGGGCGGGCGTGGGCATAATTATTTTGGCCACCGAACGGCGCCAGGGCTACGCCCGGTGCACCCTCGCGCTGCTGGTGGCCCACGCCCGCAACGTGCTGCGCCTGCACCAGCTGTACTGTACCGTATCCGCGGCTAACCGTGCCAGCTTGCGGCTGTTTCAATCGGCTGGGTTTCGGCGGGTGGGCACCCGCCGGGCGTGGCTGCGGGGCCCTGCGCCGAACCAGTGGCTCGACGCGGTAGAATTTCAACTCGTGCTGGGGCCCACCGGCTGAGCCGGGGCCCTGCGCAACCACCCCCGTTGTATCCTTTTGGGGCCAGGCCCCGTATAATCAAAGAGTGCTGCACACTAGGCTGATTATCGGCAATTATTTATACGCAGCACCGCATCCTCTTCCTGTCGATTCCCATGCCCCACGCTACTTTGGCGGAGGTTGCGGCACGCCCCAACGCGCTGCCGCAGGCTACTGCTGCTCCTTCTGCAACCCCGTATGCCCTGCCCGACCTAGTGTGTTTTGCACACCTGCACTGGGATTTTGTGTGGCAGCGTCCCCAGCACTTGCTCTCGCGCTTTGCCCAGCACGGCCGCGTGTTCTACGTCGAAGATGCTTTTTTCCACCCCGACCAGGTACCGCCGCACCTCGAAATCAAGGAACGCCAAAATGGCCTGCGCGTCATCGTGGCGCACTTGCCGGCGGGATTAGCCGAAGCCGAAGCGGATCAAATCCAATTCGATCTGCTGAGCCAGTACTTTGCTGAGCAGGACGTTACCAAGTACGTGTGCTGGTACTATACGCCGATGGCCCTGAACAAGTCGCGCCAATTCCGCCCCGTGCTGACGGTGTACGACTGTATGGACGAGCTGGCCGCCTTCAAGTTTGCGCCGCCCGAACTGCGCCAGCGCGAGCAGGAGTTGTTCGAGCGCGCCGACCTCGTGTTCACGGGCGGCATGACCATCTACGAATCCAAGCGCGAGCAGCACCCCGATGCGCACCCTTTCCCCAGCAGCATCGACAAAGCCCACTTTGGGCAGGCCCGGGGCCCCATGGCCGAGCCCGCCGACCAGGCCGGCATTGCGCACCCGCGCATCGGCTTCTTCGGCGTGGTCGATGAGCGCCTCGACATTGAGCTGCTGGCCCAGCTGGCCGCGAACCACCCGGAGTGGCAATTTGTCATCATTGGGCCAGTGGTAAAAATTGACCCCGCTACTTTGCCGCGTCCAGCCAACATCCATTACCTGGGGGGCAAGGATTACCAAGAACTTCCCGCCTACTTAAAGGGTTGGGATGTGGCGACATTGCTCTTCGCCGATAACGAAAGCACGAAGTTTATTTCACCCACCAAAACCCCCGAGTATTTGGCCGCCGGCAACCCCGTGGTGAGCACGCCCATCCGCGACGTGGTACGGCCTTACGGCGACCTCGATTTGGTGCACATTGCTGCTGACGCTGAATCTTTTGGCAAGGCAATCAAACGGGCCCTTACCCAGCGCACCGACGCCGACTGGCGCCGCCGCACCGACGACTACTTGGCCACAATTTCGTGGGACCAAACCTGGCAGCAGATGGTGGACTTGATGCAAGACCGTCTGGTTGCCAAAACCCCTGCGCCCGATGGCGTGGCTACTGCGGCGCTGGTTTAGCCCGCCGCGCGCTTTTTTAAAACACGTATTTTCCTAATATAATCCTCTTCTTTTCTACTCTCCGTATGTTTGACTACCTCATTGTAGGGGCCGGATTTGCCGGTAGCGTGCTGGCCGAACGGCTGGCCACCCGCAGCAATAAAAAAGTGCTCGTCATCGACAAGCGCAACCACATCGCAGGCAATGCCTACGACCACTACAACGAGGACGGCATCCTGATTCACAAATACGGGCCCCACATTTTTCACACCAACTCGAAGGATGTGTTTGATTACCTGGGCAACTTCACCGATTGGCGTCCCTACGAGCACCGGGTACTCGCCTCGGTCGATGGCCAGTTCGTGCCAATGCCCATCAACCTGGACACTATCAATTCGCTGTATGGCCTGAAGCTGAACAGCTTCGAGCTGGACCAATTCTTCGAGTCGGTGGCCGAAGACGTGCCGGTGATCAAAACGTCGGAAGACGTGGTGGTGAGCAAAGTAGGCCGCGAACTGTACAACAAGTTTTTCAAGAACTACACCAACAAGCAGTGGGGCCTCGACCCATCGCAGCTTGACAAGTCGGTGACCAGCCGCGTGCCCACCCGCACCAACCGCGACGACCGCTACTTCACCGATACCTTCCAGGCCATGCCGCTGCACGGCTACACCCGGATGTTCGAGAAGATGCTCGATCACCCAAACATCAAGGTGATGCTGAACACGGACTACCACGAAATCATGGACTTCATTCCCTTTAAGGAGATGATTTTCACGGGCCCTGTGGACGAGTACTTCGACTTCCAGTTCGGCAAACTGCCCTACCGTTCGCTCGAGTTCAAGCACGAAACGCTGAGCAAGGAGAAGCACTTGGTGGCCCCTGTGGTGAACTACCCCAACGAGCACGCCTACACCCGCATCACCGAGTTTAAGGCCCTCACCGGCCAGGAGCACAGCAAAACGGCCATCGTGTATGAGTACCCGCAGGCCGAGGGCGACCCTTACTACCCCGTGCCCCAGCCCGAAAATGCTGAGCTGTACAACAAGTACAAGAAGCTGGCCGATGAAACCCCCAACGTGCATTTTGTGGGCCGCCTCGCTACTTACAAGTATTACAACATGGACCAGGTAGTGGCCCAGGCCCTCACCTTGTACAAGCGCCTAACCGAGCGGGAAGAAGCCAGCAAGCCTGCGCGTCCCGCCATCGGGGGCAGCTCGGCCCTGGTGGAGAAGCTGGTGAGCCGCGCGCCCAAAGCCTAATCCTGGCAGTGGGGCCCGGGGGCTTGTGCCTGCGGGTTCCTGTTCGCTAGTATTTAATTCCTCGTTGTCAAAAAGCTCCGCCAATCTGGCGGAGCTTTTTGTTTGGGACGGTTTTGGTTAAGAAGCCGTAAATTTGGGGTGCGCCCCGGCGCTTATTCGTTAAAAAAACTACCCAATGCTAGATTTTTTCGGCAAGACCGTCGCTAAGCTATTCGGCTCCAAATCGGAGCGTGACTTGAAGGAAATCGTGCCTTATGTGGGCCTCATTAATGCCGAGTATGCCAAACTGGCCGGCTTGACCGACGACCAGTTGCGTGAGCAGACCCAGGCCGTGCGCAACCGCATCGATGAGCGCCTGGCCGGCATCGACGGGCAGATTGGGGCCCTGCACCAGCAGATGGCCGACGCGCCCGTCATGGACGTGGCCCAAAAGGAAGTGCGCTTCGAGCAAATTGACGCGCTGGAAAAGCAGCGCAACAAAGACCTCGAAGCCGTGCTGCTGGAGGTGCTGCCCGCAGCCTTCGCCATTGTGAAGGAAACCGCCCGCCGCTACAAGGAAAACGGCCAACTGGTGGTAACCGCCACCGACTTTGACCGCGAAATTGCTACCCACAAGGGCAACGTCACCATCCAGGGCAACCAGGCGGTGTGGTCGAATAAGTGGCTGGCCGGTGGCGCCGAAATCACCTGGGACATGGTGCACTACGACGTGCAGCTCATCGGCGGCGTGGTGCTGCACCAGGGCAAAATTTCGGAAATGGCCACGGGCGAGGGCAAAACGCTGGTCTCGACGCTGCCTTCGTTCCTCAACGCGCTTTCGCGCCGCGGCGTGCACCTGGTGACGGTGAACGACTACCTGGCCAAGCGCGACTCGGAGTGGAACGCGCCGCTGTTCGAGTTCCACGGCCTCACCGTGGACTGCATCGACAAGCACCAGCCCAACACTGACGCCCGACGCGCCGCCTACGCCGCCGACATCACCTACGGCACCAACAACGAGTTCGGCTTCGACTACTTGCGCGACAACATGGCCCGCGACCCCGAGGAGTTGGTGCAACGCAAGCACCACTTCGCCATGGTCGACGAAGTGGACTCGGTGCTGATTGACGACGCGCGCACGCCGCTCATCATTTCGGGGCCCGTGCCGCGTGGCGACGTGCACGAGTTCTACCAGCTCAAGCCGCGCATCCAACGCTTGGTGGACGAGCAGAAGAAATTGGTGCAGAATTACTTGGTGCAGGCCCGTAAGCTCATCTCCGAAGGCAAAGATGGCCCCGAAGAAGGCGATAAGAACGGCACCGGGGGACTGCTGCTGTTGCGCGCCGCCCGGGGCCTGCCCAAGAGCAAGCCACTCATCAAATACCTCTCGGAAACCGGCAACCGGGCTGTGCTGCAAAAGACGGAAAACTTCTACTTGCAGGACAACTCGCGCCAGATGCCGAAGGCTGACGAGCCGCTGTTTTTCACCATCGACGAGAAAAACAACCAGATCGAACTGACCGAAAAGGGCATCGACCTGATCACGGCCCAGGGCGAAGACCCGCACCTGTTCATCATGCCCGACATCGGGATGGAAATTGCTGCCATCGAGAAAACCCCCGGCCTCAGCGCCGAGGAAAAACTCCAGCGCAAAGACCAACTGATGCAGGACTACAACGAGAAATCGGAACGCGTTCACACAGTTAACCAGCTACTTAAGGCCTACACGCTGTTTGAGAAAGACGACCAGTACATCCTCACCGACGACGGCAAGGTGAAGATTGTGGACGAGCAAACCGGCCGCGTAATGGAAGGCCGCCGCTATTCCGACGGCTTGCACCAAGCCATCGAAGCCAAGGAAAACGTGCGCGTGGAAGATGCCACCCAGACCTACGCCACGGTGACGCTGCAGAACTACTTCCGCATGTACCACAAGCTGTGCGGCATGACCGGTACGGCCGAAACCGAGGCGGGCGAGTTCTGGGAAATCTACAAGCTCGACGTGGTGGTGATTCCCACCAACCGCGCCATTTCCCGCTCCGACGCCCACGACCAAGTGTACAAAACGGTGCGCGAGAAATACAACGCCGTGGCCCTCGAAATCCAGAAGCTGGTGGAAGCGGGCCGCCCCGTATTGGTGGGCACCACGTCGGTGGAAATCAGCGAACTGGTGAGCCGCATGTTGAAGCTGCGCGGCATCCAGCACCAGGTGCTGAACGCCAAGCAGAACCAGCGCGAAGCCGAAATTGTGGCCGCCGCTGGCTACCCCGGCACCGTGACCATTGCCACCAACATGGCCGGCCGCGGCACTGACATCAAGCTGCGCGAAACCTCGAAAGAGGCCGGGGGCTTGGCCATTATCGGCACTGAGCGCCACGAAAGCCGCCGTGTGGACCGCCAGCTGCGGGGCCGTGCCGGCCGCCAGGGCGACCCGGGCACCTCGCAATTCTTTGTGAGCTTGGAAGACAACCTGATGCGCCTGTTCGGCTCCGACCGCATCGCCAAGCTCATGGACCGCATGGGCATGGAAGAAGGCGAAGTGATCCAGCACTCGATGATTACCAACAGCATCGAGCGCGCCCAGAAGAAGGTGGAGGAGAACAACTTCGGCACCCGCAAGCGCTTGCTGGAGTACGACGACGTGATGAACGCCCAGCGCGAAGTAGTGTACAAGCGCCGCCGCAACGCCCTGCACGGCGACCGGATGGAGGTGGACATCCTGAACATGATTTACGACGTGGCCGAGGACGTAGCCGTGGGCCACAAGCAAACCGGCGACTACGAGGACTTTAAGCTGTCCGTCATCAAGACGTTCGGCTACGACACCGAGATCACGGCCGGCCAGCTCACGGCCCTGCCAGCGCCGCCGCTCACCCAGAAGCTCTATGACGAGGCCTTGGCTTACTTCGAAAGCAAGAACGAGCACATTGCTGCCAACGCCCTGCCGCTGGTGAACGACCTGCTCAGCCAGCCCAACGCCTACGAGAACATCGCCGTGCCCTTCACCGACGGGCGCAAGCACATCACGGCCTTGGCCAACCTGCGCCGGGCCCAGGCCACGGGCGGCCACGACATCCTGCGCGGCATGGAGAAGGTGGCCGTACTCGGCACCATCGACACGGCTTGGACGCAGCACCTGCGCCAGATGGACGACCTGAAACAGGTAGTACAGAACGCCGTGTACGAGCAGAAGGACCCGCTGCTCGTGTACAAGTTCGAGTCGTTTGAGCTGTTCAAGCGCATGATTGGCAAGGTGAACGAGGAAACGTCGACCTTCCTGTTCCACGCCGACGTGCCGGTGCAGGAAGAAGCCGTGGGCACCAACCACGACGCCGAGTTCTACTACGAAGACGAGCTGCCCCAGCCCAAGCTCACCGAGCAGAAAGAGTCGATGCTCGACTCGCTCGGCGCGGGCCCCGAGGAC
Organism: Janthinobacterium lividum; assembly: GCA_050954665.1. GTDB lineage: Bacteria > Bacteroidota > Bacteroidia > Cytophagales > Hymenobacteraceae > Hymenobacter. Next base: position 75,625 of record JBPBPC010000036.1, on the reverse strand, counting down.
ATGGGCCCCGACGACGCCCCCGCCGTGGCCGAAAAGCAGGCCCCGGCCCGCAGCCAGAAAGTGGCCAACCGCAACGAGAAAGTGAGCGTGCAGTACATGGACGGCCGCGTGCTTCGCGACGTGAAATACAAAACCGTGGAGCAGGACCTGCAAACCCAGCGCTGCGTGCTGGTGGACTAGGGGCCCCTGTAGTTGATGAAAAAGGGCGGCTTTCTCGGTGAGAAGGCCGCCCTTTTTCATCAATCAAACCCCCATTATCTTGCGCATGACTGGTATATGTATGCAATTTACTTGTACTACATTGTATGCTCAATTACATTTGATAATCTGTTTGTTGAATCTATTCATTTGTATTTTTTGTATTTTTATTTCTTTGAATGAGACAATTTATACAAGTATTTAGCATTTGCTTACGCATTACTTTTCTAGTGATGTGGGTTGGGCTATTCACAGCTAGTGCCCAAGGCCCGACTTGGCAAGCTGCAACGGCCATCAGCCCTGATACTAGCACTTATTCGGTAGTGACGGCGACGGCCACCGACACTCGTGGCAACGTATATATCGCCGGGTATTTCTACGGGCTGGCCCGTTTTGGCAGTACTACGCTTCTCAATCCCAGTAGATTCGATGTGTTTGTGGCCAAGTGGAGCAGCGCCACGCAGAATTTTGCTTGGGCAAAGAAAGCCGGCGGCCCTGGGTACGACTACGCATATGCGCTGGCTGTGAACGGCACCAGCGTGTATGTAGCCGGCAGCTTCCAAGATGTTGCCGTTTTTGGTGGCACTTCTTTAACTAGTGCTGGCGCCGACGATTTGTATGTAACAAAACTCGTGGATGCGGATAGCACTGCTGATTTTGTGTGGACCCAACGGGGTGGTGGTAACACAAATGATAAAGCGCAGGCAATAGCAGTGGAGGGCCTAAGCGTATACGTAACGGGCGAATTTGGCTTCACAGCCCAATTGGGTAGCATCACCCTGGGGAAAATGAACTCCTATTTTGGAAACGTGTTCGTGGCCAAGCTAACCGATGCGGGCCCTACTGCCAGTTTCACTTGGGCACAGGAAGTAACTATAACCAACGGATACGTGGCCGCTTTGGCTGTGAGCGGTTCCAGTGTGTATATCGCTGGATCTTTCCATTACGGTGCGGGGTTCGGTAACACCATTTTAAGGGGGAGATCCATCAATGATTATGATGCATACGTAGCCAAGCTGACCGATGCGGGCCCCACGGGTAGCTTCACGTGGGCCCAACGGGCCGGGAGTGGAGGTCCAGGCGGCGACTGTCGAGCGCTTGCCTTAGCAGTGAACGGGGCCAGCATATACGCGGCCGGGACCTTCGTTGGCAAAGCCGATTTCGGCCGTGATACACTGGATAGCTCTAATAGCCGCGACATATTTATAACCAAGCTTATCGATACCGGCCCCACAAGTGCCTTTACGTGGGTCCAACAAGCCGGATCTCCTGGCTTCGATAACGCTTCTGCTTTGGCCGTAAATGGCAATAACGTGTACGTAGGTGGTAATTTTATTGGTACAGCTAGCTTTGGCAATACATTTCTCAGCAGTAGCGGCGGTTCCGACGGATTCGTGGCCAACCTTACCGATACGGGTCCTGTCAGCAACTTCGCTTGGGCTGTAGGCACGGGCAGTGCAGGCGCGAATGTGAGGGCAATAGCTACGAACAAGAGTGGTGTGTACGCGGTCGGGTCTTTTTTCACCATGGCTAGCTTTGGCGACCACATCATCAACACCCGGTCTGGCGATGTGGGCGGCTTTTTGGCTGTGCTCGTGAATGGCAACGCTGGTCCGCTTGCCACTGCTATGGGTACCGCAGAAGCGGGAATGCACGTTTATCCCAACCCAGCGGGCGTTGAAACCACCGTTACGATTTCAGCAATGACTGGTGGGCATCAAGCCAGTTTCAACTTGCTTGATGCCTTAGGTAGAGTCGTACGCACGCAATCCGCCGCGCTGCCCGCTGCCGGTTTGGGCTATAGATTAAACTTGGCCGGCTTGCGTGCCGGCGTGTATACGCTGCGGATAACAGCCGGAAACCAAGTCGCCGCCACCCAGCGCCTGGTAATAGAGTAGCGGACCTCCGCCAGGCATGGCGACCCTGCCACCCGCTACCTTTGCCCCATGAACCTCGCTCCTTACCTCGACCACACCCTGCTGCGGCCCGACTGCACGGCGGCCGAAATCCGGCAGCTGTGCCAGGAAGCCCGCGCCCAGGGCTTCGCCAGCGCTTGCGTGCCGCCCTGCTACGTGGCCCTGGCTGCCGGGCTGCTGGCCGAGAGTGGCGTGGCGGTGTGCACGGTCATCGGCTTTCCGCTGGGGTATTCGACGCGCTTGGTCAAGTTCCGCGAGGCGGAGGTGGCCCTGGCCGACGGGGCCGACGAGTTGGACATGGTGCTGAACGTGTCGGCCCTGAAATCGGGCGAAACAGCCGCCGTGCAAGCCGAAATCGAGGACTTGGCCGACCTGGCCCACGTGCACGGGGCCCTGCTGAAGGTCATCATTGAAACGGCATTGCTCAACGACGACGAAATAACCGTGGCGGCGGGGCTGTGCGCTGCCGCCGAAGCCGACTTCGTGAAGACCTCGACGGGTTTTGCCAGCCGGGGCGCGTCGGTGGCCGATGTGGAACTGCTGCGCCGCGTGTTGCCGGCTGGCGTCCGCATCAAGGCCTCGGGCGGGGTGCGCACGCGGGCCGCGGCGCTGGCGCTGGTGGCCGCCGGGGCCGACCGCCTGGGGGCCTCAAACAGCTTGGCTTTGCTTGTGGACGATGACAATTCGACCCGTTAACGTGTTGGCTGTCCCGCTTTTGTTTTGGCTGGCGGCTTGCGTCGGCGCATTGCCCCGAGCCCCGCGCGCCGTGGCGGCGGCTGACACCGTGCCCGCGGCCAAGGCGCCGGCCATGCCGGCCGACGACTTGCGCGCCTACCGCCTGCCCGTGCCAGCGGCGCCGCCCGCCGGGGCCCCCGGGGCCCGGCCAGCCGCCACGGCTGCCCACCCTGCGCCGCTGCCCACCAGCCACGTGAACGACCAAATAGAGCAGCGCCTGCGCGACCAAGCTTTCACCAACCAGAACGTGAAGTACGCCCAGGGCTACCGCCTGCTGGTGTATTTGGGACTGGAGCGCGACCAAGCCATGGCCATCCGGCGGGCCGTCATCGGGCGCTACCCGGACGAGACGGACTACCTCACCTTCAAGGCCCCCGTGTACCGCCTCTACGTGGGCGACTACCTCACCCGGTTGGAAGTGGCCCGCGCCAAGGCCCGCCTGCGCGGCCTCACCCAGCGCGCCGAGGTAGAAGCCACGCAAGTGGTGCTGAACAAGAACCTTTAGGGCCCCGGGGCCCCGCCCACTGCTAATTCTTTCTGCTTGTGATTCAGACCATCCAGCGCCTCGCCGCCGCCCACGCCGCCGACACCGTGGCCGTGCGCCGGCACCTGCACGCCCACCCCGAGTTGTCGTTCGAGGAAACCGCCACCGCCGCCTACGTGGCCGCCGAGCTGCGCAAGCTGGGCCTCGACCCGCAGCCCGTGGCCGGCACCGGCTTGGTGGCCTTGGTGGAGGGCCCCGCCGGGGCCCCCACCGTGGCCCTGCGCGCCGACATGGACGCGCTGCCCATTCAAGAGCTGAACGCTGTCGAGTACAAATCGCAGAACCCCGGCGTGATGCACGCCTGCGGGCACGACGTGCACACGGCTTGTCTGCTGGGCGCGGCGCGCATTTTTGTGGCGCTGAAAGACGCGGGCCAGCTGCCGGGCACCGTGAAGCTGCTGTTTCAGCCGGGCGAGGAGCGCCTGCCGGGCGGCGCCTCGCTGATGATTGAAGAAGGCGTATTAGAGAACCCCGCGCCCGGCAGCGTGCTCGGGCAGCACGTGTTTCCGCACCTGCCGGCCGGTAAAATTGGGCTGCGTCCCGGCCGTTACATGGCCAGCACCGACGAACTGTACCTGACCATCAAGGGCAAGGGCGGCCACGGGGCCATGCCCGAGCAGAACCTCGACCCGGTGCTGGTGGCGGCCCACCTCATCGTGGCGGCGCAGCAAATCGTGAGCCGCCGCGCCAACCCCAAGCTGCCGTCGGTGCTTTCCTTCGGGAAAGTCATCGCCAACGGCGCCACCAACGTCATCCCCAACGAGGTCTACCTCGAAGGCACTTTCCGCACCCTGAACGAGGAATGGCGCAACGAGGCCCACCAGCACCTGCGCCAGCTGTGCGAGGGCCTGGCCGCCAGCATGGGCGCGGTGTGCGAGCTGGAAATCCGCCGCGGCTACCCGTACTTGGAAAACGAGCCCGCCCTCACGGCCCGCACCCGCGCCGCCGCCGAAGAATACCTGGGCCCCGACAACGTGGTGGAGCTCGACCAGTGGATGGCGGCCGAGGACTTTGCCTACTTCTCGCAGGTGGCGCCGTCGTGCTTCTACCGCCTGGGCACCCGGGCCCCCGACGGCCGCTTCGCCGCCTCGGTGCACACGCCCACGTTCGACGTCGACGAAAAAGCCCTCGCCGTGGGCCCCGGCCTGATGGCCTGGCTGGCCGTGCGCGAGCTGCAGGCGCTGGCCGGGCAGTAGCTTTAGCTATTATTCTATGCCCATTATTACCCCCCTTATGCGTCCCTTATTTTTATTGGCGTTGCCCCTGGCGGGGGCCGTGCTGCCCACCCGCGCCCAAACCACTCGCGCCACCAACCCCCTGGCCGTGGTGCCCGCCGCCCAGGCCGAGCTGGCCCTGCGCAACGGCGATTACTTACTGCTTAACGTGGGCACCACCCAATTTACCAGCGAAAATTACCTGAACCAAACCTTCGCGGCCGTGGCCTACGAGCACTTCTGGGGGCCCCAGTGGAGTTGGGGCGGCCGCGCGGCCGCCGTGCGCTACGGCGGCGGCAGCTCGGTGCTGGTGCCCGAGGTGCTGCTGCGCCACCGCTCGGCCCTGGGGCCCCTCACCTTCGGGCAGCGCCTGGGCGTGGAGCGGCGCTTCTACACCGGCAATTTCTCGCGTACCTACGGCGAGAACTGGGCGCGGCTGCGGCTCGATTTGGAGAAAATCGTTCCCCTCGGCGGGGCCGACGCCGCCACCGGCCTGGCCCTGCGCCCGCGTCTCAGCTTCGAGGCCGCCACCCACCTGCGCCTGCAAAAAGATGCCGGCGACCCCGACGAGCGGTTCGTCCAGTACACTAGCCTGCGGGCCGAAGTGGGGGTGCGCACGGGCCCCAGCTTCGACTTTACGCCCTGGTTTGCCTACGGCACCGACTACCTGGCCACGCTGCCCCAATACGACAGCACGGGCAAGCAAACCGCCGGCGGCAACGTCAACGTGCGCACCCCGCTGCTGGGCCTCGACGTGCGCTACACGTTCGGGCCGGGCCGGGGCGCGGCCAGCCGGCAGCAACTGCCTACCCAACACTAAGCTGGCCCCGGCCGCGGCCTGACGAATTTGCCGCTCGCCGGGGCCCCTGCTCCCTTCGCATCGGCAAAAAAGGCACCCCGCTGGGGTGCTTTTTTTATTGGCCCAAGTATTGTAGCTTGGCGGGCCGGAGCGGGCCCCGCGGGGCCGAACCATTAAGGCGCGGGCTTGCTTTAACAAGCAGGCAACCTTGCCGCACGAATTTGAATCTCCCGTGCGTTGTGGGGGCCCTGGCGGACGGCAAACTTTGGCCGCCGGTTCCGTTTTCATTCAACTATCTTCCTCTTTACCAACCATGCAAGCAAAACAAATGATGCTCGGCCTGTTCGGTTCCGCCATTCTGGGCGGGGGCGTGGCCGTGGGCGGGTACAAGCTTTTGGAACCCGCGCCCCGCGCCCCGCAAACCGCGTTGGCGGCTGACCCGAACGTGCGCTACACGTCGGCCATGCGCAGCAGCACCTACGCGGCCCCCGAGGGCCTGAACTTTGTGGCCGCCGCGGCCGCCGTGACGCCCGCCGTGGTGCACGTGATGACCGAGTACGCCGCCGCGCCGCAAGACCAGCAGCGCCGCCGGATGCAGATGGACCCGTTCCTGCGCCAGTTCTTTGGCGACGGGGGCGAGGGGCAGGGCGAAGGCCGCGAGCCGCAGGGCGGCGGCCAGGGCTCGGGCTCGGGCGTCATCATCGCCGCCAATGGCTACATCGTGACCAACAACCACGTGATTGACAAGGCGTCGAAAATCACGGTGGTGATGGACGACAAGCGCCGCTACGACGCCGAGCTGGTGGGCGCCGACCCCAACACCGACCTGGCCGTGCTGAAGGTGAAAGCCGACAACCTGCCCTTCGTGAAGTACGGCAACTCCGACGAAGTGAAAGTAGGCCAGTGGGTGCTGGCCGTGGGCAACCCGTTCAGCCTGAATTCGACCGTAACGGCCGGTATTATTTCGGCCAAGGGCCGCAACATCAACATCCTGCGCCGCGAAGACGGCATGGGCATCGAGTCGTTCATCCAAACCGACGCCGTGGTGAACCCCGGCAACTCGGGCGGGGCCCTGGTGAACCTGAGCGGCGACTTGGTGGGCATCAACTCGGCCATTGCCTCGCACACGGGCAGCTACGAGGGCTACTCCTTTGCCATTCCCAGCGCGCTGGTAAGCAAGGTGGTCGACGACCTGCTGAAGTACAAAGTGGTGCAGCGCGCCCTGCTCGGCGTGCAAATGCGCGAAGTGGACGCCAGCCTGGCCTCGGAGAAAAAACTGGCCAACCTGAACGGCTTGTACGTGGCCGGCCTCACGCCCAACAGCGCCGCCGCCGCCGCCGGCCTCAAGGAAGGCGACATCATCACGGACATCAACGGCTTGGCCGTCAACACGTCGTCGCAGTTGCAAGAGCAAGTGGCCCGTTTCCGCCCCGGCGACCAGATTAAGGTGACCTACCTGCGCGGCACTGCGCCCACCACCGTGACGGCCACCCTGCGCAACGCCACTGGTACCACGGCTGTGGTGCGCGAGGCTGCCGTGGCCGCTTCCGTGAAGTACGAAGGCGCTACGCTCTCCGTCGTGCCGACGCAGCTCCAAAACAAGCTCGACATCAAGGGCGGGGCCGTCATCACGGGCATCAAGGGCAGCAACTTCCGCGAGACCGGCATGGCCGACGGCTTCATCATCACCCGCATCGACAAGAACTTGGTGCGCAAGCCCGCCGATGTGCAGGCGTACCTCGACCAGGCCCGCGACAACTCGGGGGCCCTCGTCGAGGGCGTGTACCCCGACGGCCGCAAATCCTTCTACCCCATCGGGCAGGAGTAGGGCCCCTGGGCCTCCAGCAGCAAGCCCCGGCCGGTTCGGCCGGGGCTTTTTTTTGGGTATTTCCTGGGAATAAATTGGAAGGTTTTCAGTACTTTGCCTGGGTAATACTATTGTCTTTAATTATTTGAACATTAGGATACTAAGGCATTAAATGAGAAGCCTAAGAATTCAATTATTTCATTGTTTGGGTTGTATGTTTGTTGGCTTGCTGTGAAGTCCATTGCTCTTTTTCTCGCGTAAGGGGCTGCTCGGCTTGCCCGCTGCCCACGTCTCCGCCTGGCCCCTGCATGGACACCGCCATCAACACGCTACACATCCAGAACTTTAAGTCAATTCGCAGTGCGCTGCTGCACCCGCGGCGGGTGAATGTCATCATTGGGCAGCCCAACGCCGGCAAGTCGACGGTGCTGGAGGCCATGAGCCTGCTGGGCAGCGTGCCCTACGAGCAGCAGGACAAGTTTGTGGGCAGCTTCGTGCGCTACGATAAGCCCAATCAGTTGTTCCACGACAACTTGACCGCCAGCCCCGTCAAAATTGAAACCGACCGCGACCTGTGCCTGCTGGGCAAGCGCAGCCAGGGCCCCGGCTACCGCTACGCCAGTTTCAGCCAGGAGGCCTACCGCGAGCTGCGCACCCAGATGGGCACGCCCCTGGCCGGCGGCCACCTCTCGCGCGCCGGCGACGACGGGGCCCTGCTCGACCGGTTGGGGGCCTACCTGCTGCGCACCGGGGCCCCGCCCACGCCCGGCTACTACTACACCGAGCTCGACAAGCGCGGCCGCCCCGGCCTGGCCGCCCCCGCCGAGGGGCGCTACCTGTCGTCGGGTCCGCCTTGGTACCCGCAGGCCGTGAAGGCGTACCGCTTCCGTAACGCCGGCAAGCTGGCCGTGGCCCGGCCGGGCGCGGCCCTGTTTCCGCCCCACGGCGACAACCTGGTGCGGGTGCTGGAAACCAACGCCGAGTTGCGCCGCGAGTTCATGGGCTTGTTTGCCGCGCAGGGCCTGGCCCTGCGCGTGCGCGTGGACGCCGGCCGGCTGGAAATTGCCAAGGAGCTGGATGGCCTGAGCCACGTGTACCCCTATCAGGGCACCGGCGACGCGCTGCGCCACTACGGCTTCCTGCTGGCCGTGCTCGAATCGAACCGCAAGGCCGTGCTGCTGCTCGAAGAGCCCGAAACCCACCTCTACCCCGACTACGCCACCGAGTTGGTGCGCCGCATCGTGGCCGGCAGCGGCAACCAGTTTTTCATCACCACCCACAGCCCCCACTTGTTCACGCAGGTCATCGAAAACATGGTGCCTTTCGCAAACCGGGCCCTGGAGCTGGCCGTGTTCGTGACGTACTACCAAGATTATCAAACCAAGGTGCGCCAGCTTTCCGACGAGGAGCTGCGCAACGTGCAGGGCGACAGCGCCCACGCCTTCCGCACCCTCAGCCGCGCCGCCACGCCCGACGCGGCAGTAGTGCGGTAAAAGGGCTCCACAGGTTATTTGTATTGCGGCGCCAGCGCCGGCCGCTTACCGAAGCGGCCAGCGCTGCGCGTTTCGGGGCCGGCGCCAAAGCGAGGAGCGGGGGCGGCCCGCCACGCGCTTCGCCTGGCCGGCGGCCAGGTGGCAACCGGGCAGCAGCGCGGGGCTCCTGTTTCGCCGCGCCGCCCGGAGGAATTTGCCTAGGGCCCTCACGCCTAATTATTATTGCTTAAGTATATGGTATGTAGTTCGTTGCACGGGATAATGCTTGGTTATAAAAGTCCGATGGGCCCAACTATTGGCTTGGCTGGCTTCTGCTGAGAAGGTAGGTTTGGTGCCAGTACCCGGCGGCTGCCACGCGGCCGGTGCCAGGGAGCCATTCCCGCCTTCACCGCCTGCCCATGAAACCACTGCTGCTCTTATCCCTGGCGCTGCTCCTGGGCTGCAAAAAGAACGAACAAGCCCCGGTGGACCAGCTGCCGCCCGCTACCCAGACCGGAGCCAACACCTTCGGCTGCTTGCTCAATGGCCAGACTTGGACGCCCAAGGGCAACGACGGCGCGTCTAATTATACAGTTTATTATGACAAGACACCTGCCGGTGATCTTCTGGATCTGCATACCTATCGCATTTACGGGCAAGCAAAGAATGAATTCCAGAACATCGTCTTATTTATAAATAATATTAACGGTCTTGGTTCTTATTCATTCCGCAGCCCCCAGCACACCCGGGCCAGTCTGAATGACGTAAAAATCCAATTGCTACTGGAGCAGCCGGGACAGTGCCACAACTTACCGCCGAGGTACGCTTACTATCACGCGCCTAGACTTACGAGCAGGCATTATTTCCGGCACGTTTGCTTTTACCCTCTACAAGCCAGGCTGTGACTCGGTGCGTGTCACTCAAGGACGTTTCGACTGTCAACTTTAGACTCTTTTTCACTATAAAGAATTATTTTCCCACTTAATAAACGCGTTGCTCGTTGCTTTAGGGGCCCTTCATCAACCGCAAAGAAAAGGCCCCGCCGGAACATCCGGCGGGGCCTTTTCAGTGGAAAATAATAATGCTACTTGGTGTCGGTACCCTTGTCTTTCTCCTTGGTCGATTTGCCATCGGCGTCCTTGGTTTTGCGCTTCACCTTGCCTGTGGGGGCGGGCTCGGGCGCGGGGGCCGGCGCGGCGGCGGTCGGCGCAGCGGCGGGGGCGGCGGCTGGCACGGGCTTGCCGTCGGTGTCCAGCTCCACCACTTCGTAGCCCAGGGCCTGCACGGCGGGCAGTTGCTTTTTGTCGCCCACCACTACCACGTACAGGTTGTCGGGTAAATCTTTTTGGGCGGCGGCTTGCACGTCGGCGCGGGTCAGGTTTTTCAGGATGGCGGCCTGCTGCGTCACGTAATCGGGCTTGAGGTCGTACTCGACCAGGCGGGCGAGGAAGGCCGCTTTCTGGCCGCCGGTTTCGTACTTCAGCGCGTCGCTCTGGCCCACCGACGACTGCAGGAACGCCAGCTCGTCGTCGGTGATGCCGGTGCGGTAGCCGGTCAACTCGCTCATGAACTCCTTCACCGAGGCGGCGGTGGCGTCGGCGCGCACGCCGGCCTGGGCCGTGAAGGGCCCCGGGTTGCGCGTGCTCTGGAAGCCCGAGCGGGCCCCGTAGGTGTAGCCCTTGTTCTCGCGCAGGTTTAGGTTGATGCGCGAGTTGAAGGCGCCGCCCAGCACATAGTTGGTCAGGTAGGCCTTGTAGTAGTCGCCGGTGGCGTCGTAGGGCAGCGTGGTGAGGTAGCCCACCCGGATTTCGGACTGCGCCGCGCCGTCCTTGTCCACGAAGTACACGCGCGTTTTGTCGGGCTGCGCAATGGCGGCCACCGCGGGCGGCACCACCACGTCCTTCTTGGCCCAGGTTTTCAGGAAGCCCAGCTGGGGCAGCACGTCGGCCTCGGCCACGTCGCCCACCACCACCAGCGACGATACGTTGGGTGCGTAGTTGGCGGCGTAGAAGGCCTTTACGTCGTCGAGCGTGAGGCCCGTCACCGACGCCGTGGTGCCGGTGCTGGGCACGCTCATGATACTGGCCGGGCCGTACAGCAGGCGGCTGTAGGTGTTGTTGGCGATGGCCACCGGCAGCGTCACCTGGTTGGCGATGCCCTCCAGGGCTTGCTTTTTGAGGCGGGCAAAGTCGGCGGCGTCGAAGCGCGGGTGCAGCAGCACCTGCTGCACGATGGCCAGGGTGGCGGGAATGTTTTTGGTCAGCGACTGGATGTACACAGTCGTGTTCTCGTCGCCGGCGCCCACCCGCACGGCGCTGCCAAGCTGGTCGAGGGCGGCTTCTACTTGCTCGCTGGTGTACTGCTCGGTGCCTTCGTTCATCATGGCCGCCGTGAGGGCCGCAATGCCGGCCTTGCCGGGGTCGGCCTGCTCCAAGCGGTGGCCGCCGCGGATGGTGAGCAGCATCGTCACGGCCGGGATTTCGGTGTTGCGGGTGCCCACCACTTTCAGGCCGTTGTCGAACGTGGCCTCGTACAGCGCCGGCACCTTCACCACGGGGTTGGGGCCCCCCTTGGGCTGCTTGCTGCGGTCAAACGTGTCCTGGGCCTTCACGTAGGTTAGGCCCGCGTACTGGTCCTTGGGGGCCTGGTAGCCCGATTTATCCACGGTGAAGTTGTCCTTCTGGGCCACCATTTCGGGCTTGCCTTTGGGCACTACGCTCAGCACGACGGCGTGCTTGCCCTTGAGGTACTTGTCGTACACGCGCTGCACGTCGGCCTTGGTGAGGGCCCGCAGGCGCTGCAGCTCCACGGCCAGGTAGTTGGGGTTGCCGGTGTAGGTTTGGTAAGCGGCCAGCTGGCTCACCTTGCCCTGCACGCTGGCCAGGCTGTTCACCACCTGGGCCTCGCGGCTGGCCTTGAAGCGCTGGAGGGCGGCGTCGCTCACGCCGGTTCGCTCAAACTCGGCCAGGCTCTGGCGCAGGCGCACTTCGGTGCTGTCGAGGCCTTTGCCGGGGAAAGCGCGGGCCTGCACGACGAACTCGCCGGCCAGCTCCGAGGTGTTGCTGTAGGCCACGGCCTGCACCGCCTTCTGGGTTTTTACCAGGTTTTTGTAGATAATCGAGTTGTTGCCCTGGCCAATGATTTCGGCCAGCGCTTCGAGCGCCACTTCGTCGGGCGTGTTCTGCGGCACCGTCGGAAACACCAGTTCCACCAGCGGGAAGCGCACGTTGTCTTCGTAGCTCACGTAGCGGTCGGCGCTCAGCACGGGCTCGGGCAGGTGCTGGGTTGGAACGGCGGGGCCCCGCTTGATGGGCCCGAAGTATTTTTCGGCGTACTTCACCACATCGGCCGTTTTCACGTCGCCGCCCACGGTCAGCGTCGCGTTGTTGGGCCCGTACCAGCGCAGGAAGAAGTTCTTCAAGTCGTTGACGTTCGAGGCGTCGAGGTCCTTGAGGTAGCCGATGGTCAGCCACGAATACGGGTGGCCGTAGGGGTACAGCGTTTTGGCCACGTACTCGCTGGCCAGGCCGTAGGGGCGGTTGTCGTAGTTCTGGCCGCGCTCGTTCTTCACCGTCGAGCGCTGGATTTCAAACTTCTTCTGGCTCACCGCGTCCAGCAGAAAGCCCATGCGGTCGGCTTCGAGCCACAGGGCCGTTTCCACTTGGTTGCTCGGCACCGTTTCGTAGTAGTTGGTGCGGTCCTGGTTGGTGCTGCCGTTCAGGGTGCCGCCGGCGGCCGTCACCAGCTTGAAGTGCTGCTGGTCGCCCACGTGGTCGGAGCCCTGGAACATCATGTGCTCGAAGAAGTGGGCGAAGCCCGACTTGCCGATCTGCTCCCTGGCCGAGCCCACGTGGTAGGTCACGTCCACGTGCACCAGCGGGTCGGAGTGGTCCTCGGTCACCACCACGGTCAAGCCGTTGGGCAGCACGTACTTGCTGTAGGGGATGGTGAGGGCCCCGGGCTTGCGCACCACGGTTTCGACCAGCTTGGCGCCGGTGGCGGCGGGCTGGGCGGCCACCACGGTTTTGGGCTTGGGCGTGGGCGCTTTTTTGGTTTGGGCGGCGGCCGGCTGCAGGGCCAGCGCCGTGCCCAACCCCATCAACCAGAGTCTTTTTTGCATCATTGGAAGAAAGGATAGGAAAACGAGAATGCGTTGGCAAGTTAAGTGCAAAAGGGGCCCAGTTCTTCACCCAGCGCGGCGGCCGTCCGGGGCCCTACTTTTGCTGGTGGCCCGGGGCAGCGCGGGCCCCGTTTCACCGCCTTCCATCCTCGTTCTATATAAGATGAAGCAAGCCCTCGAACAAGAAACCGCCGCCGACCTGGCCGTGCCCGGCGGCCACCTCCACGCCGACCCCCACGGCCTGCAAGACGTGCTGCGCCAGCTCGGCGTGGAAGCCGACAACGCCGCCTACTGCACCGGCCGCACCTGGGGCGGCGCCCCCAACGCCGACCGCCGCGTCATCAACGCGCCCGCCGACGGCCGGCGCATCGCCAGCGTGGCCTTCGCCACCGCCGCCGATTACGAAACCGTGGTGCAAGCTGCCACCGAAGCTTTCAAGACCTGGCGCTTGGTGCCGGCGCCCAAACGCGGCGACATCGTGCGCCAAATCGGCAACAAGCTGCGCGAATGCAAGGAGCCACTGGGCAAGCTGGTGAGCGCCGAGATGGGCAAAATCCTGCAGGAAGGGCTGGGCGAAGTGCAGGAAATGATCGACATCTGCGACTTTGCGGTGGGCCTCTCGCGCCAGCTGTACGGCTTCACCATGCACTCCGAGCGGCCCGCGCACCGCATGTACGACCAGTACCAGCCGCTGGGCGTGGTGGGCATCATCTCGGCCTTCAACTTCCCGGTGGCCGTGTGGAGCTGGAACGCCATGCTGGCCGCCGTGTGCGGCGACGTCAGCATCTGGAAGCCCTCCGAGAAAACGCCGCTCACCGCCGTGGCCGTGCAGCACATCATCCGCAGCGTGCTGGCCGCCAACGACATCCCCGAGGGCGTGTTCAACCTGCTTATTGGCGACGCCACCGTCGGGGCCGCAATGGCCGCCGACCGGCGCGTGCCGCTGGTGTCGGCCACGGGCAGCACCCGCATGGGCCGCAAGGTGGGCGAAGTGGTGGGGGCCCGCTTGGGCCGCGCCCTGCTGGAGCTGGGCGGTAACAATGCCATCATCGTCACTAAAAACGCCGACCTCGGCATTGCCATCCGCGCCATCGTGTTCGGGGCCGTGGGCACGGCCGGGCAACGCTGCACCAGCACCCGCCGCGTCATCGTCGAGGACAGCGTTTTTGAGGACGTGAAGCAGCGCTTGCTGGCCGTGTACCCCAAGCTGCCCATCGGCCACCCGCTGCAGGAAGGCACGCTGGTGGGGCCCCTGATTGACGCCGCCGCGGTGGCGGCCTTCACCGGGGCCCTGGCGCAGGTGCAGGCCGAAGGCGGCACGCTCCTCACCGGCGGCGAGGTGCTGGCGGGCCCCGAATACGCGGGCGGCCACTACGTGCGGCCCGCGCTGGTGGAAGCCGAAAACCACTACGCCACGGTGCAGGAAGAAACCTTCGCGCCCGTCCTCTACCTCATCAAGTACCGCGGGGACGTGCAAAACGCCATCGACCTGCAAAACGACGTGCGCCAGGGCCTGAGCAGCAGCATCTTCACCCTGAACATGCGCGAGGCCGAGGCTTTCCTGGCCGCCGGCGGCTCCGACTGCGGCATTGCCAACGTGAACATCGGCACGAGCGGGGCCGAAATTGGCGGCGCGTTCGGCGGCGAAAAGGAAACCGGCGGCGGCCGCGAATCCGGCTCCGACGCCTGGAAAGTGTACATGCGCCGCCAAACCAACACCATCAATTACTCCACCGAGCTGCCGCTGGCCCAAGGCATTAAGTTCGATATTTAGGGCCCCCGGGCTGAACGTGACAACCAGCCAAAACGGCCCGCCTGGCAATTCAGGCGGGCCGTTTTAGTTCGTGTCGAAAGCGCTGGCGGTTAGTTGAACAGGGCCCCCAGGTAGTGCCAGATGGCGGCCACGTCCACCTTGCGCAGGGCCCACAGGCTCCACACCACCACCATCAGGCCCACGCCGGTGAACATCCAGCGGATGGGGATGCGGCCGGCCAAGCGGGCGGCGATGGGCGCAGCTGCTACGCCGCCCACGATGAGGCCGGCCACGATTTGCCAGTGCGAGAGGCCCAAAATCGAGAAAAAGGTGAGGGCGCTGGCAAACGTCACGAAGAACTCGACCAGGCTGACGGTGCCGATGACGTAGTTGGGCGTGCGGCCGTTGGCAATGAGCGTGCTCGTGACCAGGGGCCCCCAGCCGCCGCCGCCGAACGAGTCGAGGAAGCCGCCGGCGCCGGCCAGCCAGCCGGCATTTTTCACCTTGCGGCGCTTCTCGGCCTGTTTCTTAAAGGCTTTGCTGATGATGCGCACCCCCAGCACGAGCAAGTACAGGGCCAGCACGGGCTTGATGTAGTTGGCGTATTGCTCGCCGAAGTGGGCCAGCAGCAGGGCCCCGCTGATGGAGCCGGCGATGCCCGGCAGCAGCAACACCTTGAACAAGCGCTTGTTGACGTTGCCGAAGCGGTAGTGGTTGTAGCCCGAGGCGCCGCTGGCAAACATTTCGGCCGTGTGGATGCTGGCGCTGACCGCTACTGGGCTCAGCCCCAGCGACATCAGGCTGATGGCCGACACCACGCCGTAGCCCATGCCCAGCATCCCGTCGATGAGCTGCGCCACGAAGCCCACCGCCACAAACGTGTAGAACGTACCCGACGAGCGAGCCATGCCCCACACCTGCTGCCAGGTGAAGTAGTACGACAAAATGTTGATGACCAGAAAGATGGCGAAGGCCCCCAGCGTGGCCGTGGCCACCCGTCGCCAGTAGTCGATGGCCGCGGTTTCCTCGGCGGGGCCGAGGGCGGCCACGGCGTGCAGCCGCCGGGCCGACGAGGCGGCCCGCACGCGGCCGTGCAGGGCCGCGTCGGTGGCCGCCACCAGCACCAGGTCGTGGCCCATCAGGTCGTCGGGCTCGAAGGCGCGGCGGCGCAGGATGACCTGCTCGTGCTCCGCCGCCAGCGCGTAGAGGGCCGGCAGCAGGTGCGGGGCCACCACCGTGATGGCCGCGTGTGGGTGCTCGTGCAGCACCGCCGTGAGCTGAGCCAAGGCTTCGTCGCCGCCACCTACCAGCAGCACCCGCCGCTGCTCCAGGTCGAGGAACACGGGCAGCGAGGGGCCAGCCGGCGACCCGGCGGCCGGGCCCTTGGCGGGCGGCGCAGACGTAAGCAGGTCAGTAGCCATAATCTGAGGTAAAATACAACTTAATCGTGAAATTTTGAGCGGCGTGGGCCCAGGCGGCCGTGCGCCGGTACGACCCAGGCGAAGCAAGGGGCCGCCCGGGCCCCTCCGCAGCAGGGATTGGGCACAAATTAGGCCGCCGCCTGGGGCCCGGGCGGCGGCCATAATCAGCCCTAAAGTAGGACTTAAGTGTGGAAATCTAGCCCTTTTACCGTGGCCTTCACCACGCCGGTGCGCACCACAAAGTCGCCGAAGCCCTCGCCGGGGCCCCGGTTGGCGGCGTAGGCGGCCAGCAGTGGCGTCAACTCGCGCAGGATGCCGTCCTCGTCCAGCAGCTCGCGGTAGAGCTTGTTGAGGCGCTCGCCGGCGTGGTCGGCGCCGAGGTACAGGTTGTAGCGGCCGGGCGCCTTGCCCACCAGCCCGATTTCGCCCAGGTAGGGCCGGGCGCAGCCGTTGGGGCAGCCCGTCATGCGGACGAGGATGCCCGCCTCGGCCAGCCCGTGGGCGCGCACCACGGCGTCGAGCTTGTCGAGCAGCTGGGGCAGGTAGCGCTCGGCTTCGGCGAAGGCCTGCGAGCAGGTGTTCAGGGCCACGCAGGCCAGGGCGTCGCGGCGTAGCTTGGTGATTTGGTCGGCCCGGGGCCCCGCGCCGTTCTCCTCCAGCACGGCCTGGATGCGGGCGCGGTGGGCGGGCGCGATGTTGGCCAGAATCAGGTTCTGGTTGCCGGTGAGGCGGAACTCGCCGGTGTGGAAGGCGCTGATTTCGCGCAGCGCCGACTTGAGCCGGTAGCCCGGCCGGTCGAGGATGCGGCCGCCTTCGATGAACAGCACGAGGTTGGAGAGCCCGTCCGGGGCCCCCGTCCACCCGAAGGCGTCGCTGGAGCTGTGGAACTGGTAGGGCCGGGCCAGGGCCAGCGCGTAGCCCAGGCGCTGGTGCAGCTCGGCCACCACGGCGGGCAGGCCCACGCGGTCGATGGTGTACTTGAAGCGCGAGAGCTTGCGGTTTTCGCGGTTGCCCCAGTCGCGCTGGATGGTCACCACCTTTTCGCACACGTCCAGCACCTGGTCGGCGGGCACGAAGCCGATGAGGTCGGCCAGGCGCGGGTAGGTTTCGTTCATGCCGAACGTCATGCCCAGGCCGCCGCCCACGGCCACGTTGAAGCCCAGCAGCTGGCCGTTTTCCTCGATGGCGATGAGGCCGATGTCGTTGGAGAAGACGTCGGAATCGTTGTAGGGCGGCAGGGCCAGGGCAATTTTGAACTTGCGCGGCAGGTAGGTGTGGCCATAAATCGGCTCGTCGTCCACGGCCTCGGTGGTTTCCTGCAAGCTGCCGTCGAGCCAGATTTCGCGGTAGGCCGTGGTGCGCGGCGTGAGGTGCGCGCTGATGGCCTGGGCAATGCCGACCACCGCGCCGTGCACCGCCGACTCGTGCGGGTTGGTGTTGCACATCACGTTGCGGTTCACGTCGCCGCAGCCCGCAATGCTGTCCATTTGCACCTCGTTGAAGCCCTGGATGGCCGCCGGCAGGTTGCGCTTCAGCACGCCGTGCAGCTGGAAGGTCTGGCGGGTGGTGAGCTTCATCGTGCCGTTGCCGTAGGCGTCGCTCAGCGCGTCCAGGCGCTGCCACTGCGCGGCCGAGGCCACGCCGCCCGGCACCCGCACCCGGATCATGAACGAGAACAGCGGCTCCAGTTTCTGGCGCTTGCGCTCGCTCTCCAGGTCGCGGTCCGTCTGCTGGTACGAGCCGTGGAACTTGATGAGGTGGGTGTCGTCGGGGTTTAGGGCCCCGGTGAGGCGGTTGGCGAGGCTTTCCACCAGCGTGCCGCGCAGGTAGCGGCTGGCAATTTTGACGTGCTCGACTTCGGAGAGCTTGGGGGCGGCGGGGGCCAGGGTATCGGACATGGGGAGGGAAGTGAACAAGCGAAATGTGCCGCTAGTGCAGCACCGTGGCGTCGAACACGACGCTCACGTAGTACAGGGCCCCGATGGTGGGCCCGGCCGCGTACTGGTAGTAGCGGCGGTCGAAGAGGTTGGTGCCGCCGAGCTTGACGGTGGACTTGAGGTTGGGCACGCGCAGGTTCACCTGGGCGTCGAGGGTTTGGTAGGCGGGCACCCGGCCGTTGGCCAGCGGGCTTTCCCAGTAGAACGATTGCTGCCAGCGCCAGTTCACATTGAAGCCGAAATTGCGCACAATTTCGCGGTTGCCGAACGAGGCGTTGGTGGCCCACTTCGGGGTGTTGAAACCGGTGACGAACACATCGGTTTGGCTGTTGGCCGAAAGGGCGTTGTAGTTGACGTTGCCGGCGAGGGTAAACTTCTGGTAGAAGTTGTAGGTCAGGCCCAGCGTCGAGCCGTAGCTGTGGTAGTCCTGGCGCGAGTTGGTGTACACGCGGTAGCGGTCCTGGCGGGCGTCGCGGTTGGCGCGTAGGGCGGCCACGGCGGCGGCGTCGGTGCCCACGGCCACTTGGTTGCCGTTGGCGTCCTTGGGCACGCTTACCTCCACCTGGCCCAGGAAGCCCGAGTACACGTTGAAGTACGCGTCGGCGTCGATGGCCAACTTGTTGTCGAACAGCACGCTGCGGTAGCCCACCTCGTAGGCGTTGATTTGCTCGGGCTGCTCGGTGGCCAGGTTGGCCACTTGCAGCAGGGCGCTGTTTTGGGGCAGCACGGCGGCCTGGGCGGCGGTGCTGCCGGCGTTGGCGGCCACGTAGGCGTTCACGGCCGCGTTGAACTGGTCGATGCTGGCGCGGGTGTACGAGTTCTGCAAGTAGTTCAGGCCCTCGTTCACGCGGGCCAGGCCGCCCACGCGGCGCACGTTGCCGTTGTTCACGAACGAGAGGGCCTCGAACAGCGACGGAAACCGCCAGCCGTTCTGGTACGAGGCGCGGAAGTTGTGCTTCTCGGCCAGCGTGTACACGGCCGCCAGGCGCGGGTTGGCCTTGGCCGTGAACTCGGGGTTGTAGTCCACGCGCAGCGAAGCGGTGAGCTTCAGCTTGTCGTCGAGCAGCAGTTTGCTGGCCTGGGCAAAGGCGCCGAACTTCTTGTAGTACACGTAGTTGCCGCCCGGCAGGCTGCGCTCGGCCAGCGGCCGGCTGAAGTCAACGAAGTTGTTGCCGTCGGGGATGATTTGGTACACGCGGGCGTCGGCGCCCACCAGCAGGTCCACGAACTTGACGCGGGGCCCCAGGTTCCAGAGGCCCTCGCTGTGGTAGGTGCGGCTGTGCTGCGTGAGGGCCGCCCCGCCGGGAATGGGGGCCCCGGCCACGTTCACGCCGCTGTCCCAGTTGTTGGTGCTGATAATCTGGCTCTTGAGGGCGTCGAAGGCCGGCGTGCCGGGCTCGGCGCGGCCGGCGTCGGCGGCGGCGCGGGCGGCGGCCATGGCCTGCGGCAAGGCCGTGCCGGCCGCCAGCTGGCTTTGCAGCGCGGTGCGGAACTTGCCGCCCCACACGGCGTTCGAGCCGTTTTGCAGGTCCAGGTTCAGGGCCAGCGGGTTGAGGTTGTAGGAATCGCCGGTGTTCTCAATCAGGGTGTAGGCGCGCACCACAAAGTCGCTGCCCTTCAGCTCCAGCTTGTGGTTTTGCACCGTCACGCCGTTGAGCTGGATCTTGTTGCCGCGCTGGAACACGCCGTCCATCAGCCCGTAGCGGTAGCCGTAGCTCAGCTCCAGGTTGTCGGTCAGCTTGTAGTTCAGGCTGGCGTCGGCCTTGATGTTGCGCACAATCGGGTTCACCAAATCCTTCTCGTAGTAGCCCGTGCGCGTCACCGTAAACGCCTGGTTCTTGCCCTGGTAGGGAATGGTCACGGTCAGCGACGAGTTGGTGTCGTCGCCGTAGCGGTTCCACAAATCGGCGGCCGGGTTGAAGGCCCCCGACAGCTCCGGGAAGCCGGGGTTTGAGGTCGAAAGGCCCTGCGGGTTCTGGTCGGTTTGGGTGTTCGAGAGCCAGTCGGTGCCCCGCAAATAGTCCAGGTTCACCTTGAAGGCCCACCGGGGCCCCAGGGCCTGGGCGTAGCGGATGGCCGTTTCGGTGAGCACGCTCGGCTTGCGGTCGATGCCGTCCACGTGGTTCACGCCTTCCTTGTGGTACACGCTCAGGCCCTGGTAGGTGAAGGGGCTCTTGGTGGTGAGGTTGGCCATGCCGTTGATGGCGTTCATGCCGTAGAGGGCCGAGGCCGCGCCGGGCGTAATCTCCACGCTGGCAATGTCCAATTCGGTGGGCCCAATGGCGTTGCCCAGCGGCACCCCCAGCGTGGCGGCTTGCATGTCCACGCCGTCCACGAGCTGCATGAAGCGGAAGTTGTTGGGGATGTTGAAGCCCCGGGTGTTCGGCACTTTGAAGGTGAGGCTGCTGGTGAGCATCTGCACGCCCTTCACGTTTTCCAGCGCGTCGTAAAAGCTGGGGGCCGGCGTTTCCTTGATGGCGCGAATGTCCAATTTCTCGATGGCTACCGGCGACTTCAGCCGGCTTTCCTCGACCCGCGAGGCCGACACCACCACCTCGCTGGTGAGCGTGCCCTTGGCCTCCAGCTGCACGTCGATGGGCTGGTTGCTGCCCACAATCGGCAGCTCGATGGCCTCGTGCCCCAAGGCGTTGAACACGAGGGTAAACGGGTACTTGAGGCGCCCTCTGAGGGCAAATTTGCCGTCGCCGTCGCTCTGGGTGCCGGCGTTGGTGCCCTTGATGCTGATGCTGACGCCGGGCAGCGCCTCGCGGGTGCCCTTTTCGCGCACCACGCCGCTGATGGCAATCAGCTCGGTTTGGGCAAACGCCGCGCCGATGCTAGCCAGTAATAGGATCAGGAATAAGAGAAAAGAAGGGTAATAGGCTTTCACGGCAAAGAAAAGTTGGAGTCGGAGAAAGGCCCACCGGAGCGGGCCGAAACGGGCCGGTAAGCGGGCGCAAACAGCACCCGGCGCGGCGACAACAACAGGATGGCATGGGCATGACTAAAAGCATTTTAGATTTTGGATAAAAGGAGTGGAATGAACGTCACGCTGAGCGCAGCCGAAGCATCTCTCCCACTGACTAATCAATGATTACTGCCGCAGTAGACATGCTTCGGCTGCGCTCAGCGTGACGTTCATTTAGTACACGTCCTCCAGGTAGCGGCGCTGCTTGCGCAGGTTTTTTACATAGGCCGTGGCGTCTTCGGCGGAGAGGCCGCCTTCTCTTTGCACTACCTGCACCAAGGCGGATTGTACGGCGTGGCCGAGGCGGTTTTTGTCGCCGCACACGTAGAACTGGGCCCCGTTTTCGAGCCACCCGAACACGTCGCGGCTACGCTCCAGCAGGCGGTCCTGCACGTACACTTTCTCGGCTTGGTCGCGCGAAAAAGCCACGTCGAGCCGCGCCAGGCCGCCGCGCTTGAGGTGCTGCTGCCACTCGGCCTGGTAGAGGAAGTCGGTGGTGAAGTGCGGGTTGCCGAACAGCAGCCAGTTGCGGCCGGGGGCCCCCAGCTCCACCCGCTCCTCCACGAAGGCGCGAAACGGCGCGATGCCCGTGCCCGCGCCCACCATGATGAGGTCGGTGCCGGCGTTGGCCGGCAGCTTGAAGTACTCGTTGTGCTCCACGAACACGCGCACCTCGTCGCCCACCGCCACGCGGTCGGCCAGCAGCGACGAGCACACGCCCTGCTTCTGGCGGCCGTGGGCCTCGTAGCGCACGGCCCCCACGGTGAGGTGCACCTCGTCGGGGTGGGCCAGCAGGCTGCTGGCGATGGAGTAGGCGCGTGTTGGCAGCGGCCGCAAGGTGTCGGCCAGGGCCTGGGGCGTGAGCTGGTCGGTGGGAAAATCGAGCAGCAAATCGGCCACGTCGCGCCCGTAGAGGTAGGGCTGGAGGCGGGCCGTGTCGGCCAGCAGGCCGCGCAGCTCGGCGTGCGGGGCCAGGGCGGCGTAGCGCTCCAGCACGTCGCGCGTCAGCACGGTCAGCTCGCGGCGGCTGGCCAGGGCGGCGGCCAGCGGCAGGCTTTCGCCGCCCAGCTGCACCGGGGCCGAGTCGCTGAGGCGGGCGGCGCGCAGCACTTCCTCCACCAGCGGGTGGTGGTTGAGGGGGCGCACGGCCAGCGCGTCGCCGGGGGCGTAAACCAGATTAGCCCCGGCCAAATCCAGTTCGATGTGGTACGTCTCCTTGTCCGAGCCGCGGCCGTTCAACTGGATGCTTTCCAGTACTTTGGCCGGCCAGGGGTTGGCGTTGGTGTAGTGGACGGGCGCAATTTCGGCAACCTCAGCAACCGCGGCCGCCTCGCGTGGGGCCCCCACGGTGACGACCGCGGCCGGGGTAGCCGCCGGCGCAGCCGCCGCTGGGGCCCCAGCTATTTGGTCCAGCACAGCTTCCACCCACTGGTCGGCAGCGGCGTGGTAGTCCACGTCGGCGTCGGCGCGGGCCAGCAGGCGGGTGCCGCCCAGTGCGGCCAGGCGCTCGTCGAAGTCCTTGCCCGTTTGGCAAAAGTGCAGGTAGCTCGAATCGCCCAAAGCAAACACGCTGTACTTCAGCTTGGGCAGCTTGGGGGCCCTGGCGCCGCCGATGAACTGGTGCAGCTCCTCGGCGCTGATGGGCGGCTCACCCTCGCCGTGCGTGCTCACGACGACGAGCAGGTTTTGCTCCTGCGCCAGCTGCCGGGGCGGGTAGTCGTTCATGTCGCGCACCTCCGCCACGAGGCCCCGGCGCTGGGCCGCGGCGGCCGCTTGCTGGGCTATTTTCTTCCCGTTGCCCGTGTGCGAGCCGTAGAGGATGGTCAGCTTCTCCGCCGCCGCCGGGGCCCCAGCAGGGGCCGGCACAGCCGCGGCGGCCGCCACCGGCGCGGCGACTACGGGGGCCCCCGCGCCCGCGGCCTGGCCGTAGAGGTAGCCGCTCAGCCACACCAGCTGCTGCGGGGTGAGGCCGGCCGTGAGCTGCTGCAGGGTAGCCTCATCAAGGCTCGGCGGAAGGGTGGGAAGCGTAGGCATTGCGGACAACAAACAGCTAGTAACTGATAATTTAAATGGAAAATGCCGTTTCGGCCGGCACTTCCTGGGTGAAGTACTCGGGGTCGGTGGCGGCGATGAGGCCAGCGGCGAGGGTGGCGCCGGTTTGCTCGTCCACCAAAATGAAGGCCCCGGTCACGCGGTTCTGGCGGTACTCGTCGGCCACCAGCGGCAGCGCGGTTTTGAGGCGCACCCGCACAATATCGTTGAGCTTGGCCTCGTCGGTGCCCTGGCTCTCGAAGGTTTCGATGTTGGTTTTCTGGAGGATGGCCGTCACCGAGGCCTTCACCACGGCGGCGTGGTGCTGCGCCAGCAGCTTGCGTCCGGCGCGCAGGGGGCGCTCGTCCATCCAGCACAGGGTGGCTTCCAATTCGCGCACCACGGCCGGGTGGGCGGTGGTGGGCACAATGGTGTCGCCGCGGCTAATGTCGATGTCGTCGCGCAGGCGCAAAATGACCCCCTGCGGGGCCACGGCGGCGGCCACCGGCTGCTGGTTCACTTCAATGGCGTCAATCACCGTTTCGAGGCCCGACGGCCAGATGCGCACCTTGTCGCCCGCCCGGTACGTACCGCTCTGGATGCGCCCAGCGTAGCCGCGGTAGTCGGGCAGCTCCTCGGTCTGGGGCCGGACGACGTACTGCACCTGGAAGCGCGGCTCTTGGGGGTTAGCGTCAATAGTGGCGGGCACGCTTTCGAGGTGTTCGAGCAGGCTGGGGCCCTGGTACCAAGCAATTTGCTTCGAGCGGCGCACCACGTTGTCGCCGTGCAGGGCGCTCAGCGGAATGGCCACCACGTCGGCCAGCTTCAGCTGCTGGGCCACGGCCCGGTAGTCGGCCACAATCTGCTGGAACACGGCCTCGTCGTAGCCCACCAAGTCCAGCTTGTTCACGGCCAGCACGAAGTGTTGGATGCCCAGCAACGACGCCAGCAGCGTGTGCCGGCGCGTCTGCTCAATCACGCCCTGGCGGGCGTCCACCAGCACAATGGCCAGGTCGGCGTTACTGGCGCCGGTCACCATGTTGCGGGTGTACTGCACGTGGCCCGGCGCGTCGGTGATGATGAACTTGCGGCGCGGCGTGGTGAAGTATTTGTGCGCCACGTCGATGGTGATGCCCTGCTCGCGCTCGGCCTTCAGGCCGTCGGTTAGCAAGGCCAGGTCCACATCGGTGCTGTTGGTGGCCGTGCGCTTCTTTTCGAGCGTCGCCAGCACGTCGAGCGACACCGAGTCGCTGTCGTACAGCAGGCGGCCGATGAGCGTGCTCTTGCCGTCGTCGACGCTGCCGCAGGTGATGAATCGGAGCAAGTCCATTGTGATAATGCTTAATAGTTAGCTGGTTAGGCCGTCGTGCTTGGCTGCGCGCTGCATGACGGCTTGGGGTCACCGTTTTATTTTCTAGAAATACCCGTTGCGCTTGCGGTCTTCCATGCCGGTTTCCGACAGGTTGTCGTCGAGGCGCGTGGCGCCGCGCTCGCTCACCTTGGCCTGCAGCAAATCCTGGATGATGTCGTCAATCGAGACCGCGTCGCTTTCCACAGCAGCGGTGCAAGTCGAGTCGCCCACGGTGCGGAAGCGCACGCGGCGGCGCACAATTTCGTCGGTGTCGTCGAGGTTGAGGTGCTCGCTCAGGCCCAGGAGCTGGCCGCTGGGCAGCACCACGCACTGGCGCTCGTGGGCAAAGTAAATGTCGGGCAGCTTGATGTTTTCGCGCTGGATGTAGTTCCACACGTCCAGCTCCGTCCAGTTCGAGATGGGGAACACGCGCACGTTTTCGCCCTTCTGGATGCGGCCGTTGTAGATGTTCCACAGCTCGGGGCGCTGGCGCTTGGGGTCCCACTGGCCAAAGTCGTCGCGCACCGAGAAAATCCGCTCCTTGGCGCGGGCCTTCTCCTCGTCGCGCCGGGCCCCGCCGATGCACGCGTCAAACTCGAACTCCTCAATCACGTCAAGCAACGTGTAGGTTTGCAGCGGGTTGCGGCTGGGGTATTTGCCGCCCGGCTCGTGCAGGCCGCGGGTGCGGATGGTGTCCTCCACCTTGCGCACGATCAGCTTTTCGCCCAGCGAGGCGGCCAACTCGTCGCGGAAATCGATGATTTCCTGGAAGTTGTGGCCCGTGTCGATGTGCACCAGCGGGAACGGAAACTTGCCGGGCCGGAACGCCTTTTCGGCCAGCCGCGTGAGGGCAATCGAGTCTTTGCCGCCCGAAAACAGCAGCGCGGGCCGCTCGAACTGGCCCGCTACTTCGCGCAAGATGTGGATGGCTTCGGCTTCGAGCCGGTCGAGGTAATCGAGGTGGATAGGGGTGGGCATGGCCGTAAAAATTGGGGCCCCGGTGCGGGGCAATAGTTGATAAATAGCTTGAGGACAAGGAATAAAAGCTAGCCGGGCATTGGTTCCACCACGGGGTCGAGGCCCTGGTGGGCGGTGGTGTCGTGGAGGCCGCACTCCTTGGCGTCGGCGTTTTCCCACCACCAGCGGCCGGCGCGGAAGTCCTCGCCCGGCTTGATGGCCCGGGTGCACGGCGCGCAGCCGATGCTCACGAAGCCCTGCTGGTGCAACGGGTTGGTCGGGACGCCGTTTTCCTGCGCAAAGGCCACGCATTCGTCCCACGTCCAATCGAAGAGCGGGTGCACTTTGATGAGCTGGTGGCCGCCGTCCCACTCGGCGCGGTGCATGTGCTGGCGGTTGGCCGACTGCTCGGCCCGGATGCCCGTGAACCACAGCTGCGTGCCGGCCAGGGCCCGGGCCAGGGGCTCCACCTTGCGGATGTGGCAGCACTCCTTGCGGTTTTCCAGGCTCTCGTAGAAGCTGTTGGGGCCCTTTTGGGTCACCAGGGCTTCGAGACTAGCGGTCTGAGGCGCAAATACTTCGATGGGCTGGCCGTAGCGCAGCAGCGTCTTGTTCCAGGTCGAGTACGTTTCCTGGAAGTTGCGGCCCGTGTCGAGCGTGAACACCCGGATGGGCAGGCGGTGCGCGAAGATGAGGTGGCTGATGACCTGGTCTTCCAGGCCAAACGAGGTGGAAAACGACGCCCGGCCCGCAAAGCGCTCGGCCAGCAAGGCCAGCGTTTCCAGTGCAGCGTGTTCGGGCAATTCACGCCGTAGGTCATCGACCTGGCGTTCAAGGGGTAAGTCCATAAAAGTAAGGGGAGGCAGTTCTTCCGAAGAAAATACCCGGGGCCCTCAGCCGCCGCTAACGGGCGTGTAGGGCCCTAGCGGCCGCCGCGCGGGCGATTGGGGGAGGCTACCGGGGCAGCCGCGGGAAACAACGGGGCTTCAACAACCAGCACAACCCCCCCGCATGCGGCCGGTGGGGCGCGGCAGGCAACGGCACATTCGGCGCAGGGTGGTGGCGGAAGAGGTGGGTTGCAAGCGGGGGTGGAAGAAGTAGCGCACGGCGACGGTTTTATATGTCAGGACTTGGCACCGTTCCACGGGGTGGGGGTTGCCGGCGGTTCGTCGAGCCTGTCTCTCCGCGCCTCTGTATAAAAACAGCCCTTTTTATGAAGGGTTACTGCGGCAAAGGTAGTGCAAGACTCCGCAACAATGCAAGAAAATTGTTCTGGGTGTTGCGGGCCGGCGTGCTTTCGGGGCCCTGCTACTCAACCAAGTGCCTCGCCCGCAGTGCAACCCCGAACCCATTGCGGGGTCTTTGGGTTGCTAACGCGTCCCGTTCCCTCAGTGCCCCGCATGGAAGCCCTTTCTTACTCTGCTTACGTCGACATCAACGCCCCGCTGGTGGAACGCTGCCGCCTGCACGACCGCCAGGCCCAGGCCGAACTGTACCGGCGCTACGCCAAGGCCATGTTCAACGCGGCCCTGCGCATCACCGGCGACTACGCCGAGGCCGAAGACGTGTTGCAAGAGTCGTTCCTGAGCGCCTTCCGCGAGCTGAGCAGCTACAAGGGCGACTCCTCGTTTGGGGCCTGGCTGAAGCGCATCGTGGTGAACAAGAGCATCAACTGCCTGCGCCAGCGCCGCCTGGCGCTGGTGCCGCTGGGCGAGCACCACCACGACGCCCCCACCGAAACCCACTACTCGGCCGACGACGAAGCCGAAACCCATTACCGCGCCGACGTGTTGCGCCGCTGCATCCAAGAACTGCCCGACGGCTACCGCGTGGTGCTGACGTTGTACTTATTGGAGGGGTACGACCACCTGGAGGTGGCCGGCATCCTCGGCATTTCCGAATCCACGTCCAAGTCGCAGTACAGCCGGGCCCGGGCCAAACTGCGCGAGCTGGCCGCCCAGCAGGGTCTCCACTGAATCCTCTTTAGGGCCCCCGGGCCGTGTTGCCGTTAATTACTCCCTTTTATATACCT
This sequence comes from Janthinobacterium lividum, assembly GCA_050954665.1. Lineage (GTDB taxonomy): Bacteria > Bacteroidota > Bacteroidia > Cytophagales > Hymenobacteraceae > Hymenobacter. The sequence continues at coordinate 48,370 of JBPBPC010000036.1, read as the reverse complement.
GCCGCACCGGCCGTTGCCCCCACCCACCGCTGGCTGCCCGTCCTTACCACTATCATGCAATCCGATAAGCCCGATTCATTAGCCACCTTCGTCGAGCGGCACCGCGCCGATTTTGACGTGCACGAGCCGCGCCCCGCGCTGTGGGCGGCCATCGAAAGCGAACTGGCCGGCCCCGCCACGGCGCCGGTTGCCGCCGCCGCACCAGTTGCTGCCGCGCCGTTGCCCGGGGCCCCCGCGGCGCCCGCCGCCCGCGCCTCGTGGGTGCCCCGCTACGGCGTGGCCGCCGCGCTGGCCCTGTTGGTGGTGGCCGCCGGCGCCAGCGAAGCTTGGAAATCGGGCCACCGCCAGCCGGGCCCCGAACCGGGCATTGCCGCCGAACCCAGCGCGGCGCCGGCCAGGCCCCTGTACGGGGGCGACCCGCTGGCCCTGGCCGCGGCCGAGCGCAACGACCTCACCGACAGCCGGCTGGCCACCGCTGTGCGCGGCATGGAAAGCTACTACGTGGCCCAGCTCAACGAACGCAAGGCCGAACTGCGCCAGCTGGCCGACTCGGCCGCCGGCAGCCCCACCGCCGAGTGGCGGCACGATTTGGCGGCCCTCGATTCGAGCTACCACACCCTGAAGCTGGAACTGCCCCACCACCCGCAGCCCGACGTGGTGCTGACGGCCATGAACCGCAACCTGCAAATCCGCCTCGACCTGCTTGACCGCCAGCTGCAAACCCGCGCCATGGCCGAGGCCCGCCCCGCCACCGCTGCCGCCCTGGTGCTGGCCGACAGCCGCTCGCCCCGCCAGCCGTAGTGAAGCGCCCTGCCTTCCGTTGGAAACCGCGGCGCCTGGTGGCGCTGGTGCTGGCCGCCGGGCTGCTGGGGGCTGGTGCGCCCGCGCAGGCCCGCCGCGAGCCCGGGGCCCCGGCGGGCGCCGGCCAAACCGGCCAGCAGGGCCCCGCCGCCCCGGCCGCTGACCAAACGGGCAGCGAAGCCGACCTCGACGCCACCACGCCGCCCGTGGAGCAGCGCCGCCACCTGAGCCGCCGCTACCGGGTGCCAGCCGCCGGGCGCCCCTTCGCCCTGGAAGCCCGCTACGGCCGGGTGCAGGTCAACACTTGGAGCAAGGCCGAAATCAAGGTGGAGGCCGAACTGGTGGCCCGCTCCGAAACCGAGGCCGGGGCCCGGCAAGTGCTGGGGGCCCTGGGCGTGCAGTGGCTGGATTACGACGCCCGCACGGGCGGCGTGCTGGTGGCCTCGCAGTTTGGGCCCATGCTGCGCGGCCGCAGCGGGTGCAGCGGCCGGCGCTACGAAATCAACTACACCGTGTGGCTGCCCGCGGCCACGGCCCTGCGCGTGGCCAACGGCTTCGGCGCCGTGGCCGTGGCCGACGACCTCACCGGGCCCACCGACCTGGCCGTGGACTACGGCGACCTGCGCACGGCCCGCTTGCTGGGGCCCCGCAACGCGGTGCGCATCGCCAACGGCAACTGCGCCATCCCGTTTGCGGGCCGCGCCAGCATCGACGCCAGCTACGCCCGCCTGCGCCTCGACGCCGGCCAGGCCGTGGACTTGCGCACCAACTACGCCGACGTGGAAGTGGGCACCGTGGAAACCCTGGTGGTGCACAGCAAGTACGGCGACCTGGCCCTGGGCACGGTGGGTTCGCTGCGGGGCTCGTCGGGCTTTTCGCGCTTCAGCGTGGAAAAAATTGGCGAGGAGCTGGACATGGCCCTGCGCTACTGCCCCGATTTTGAGGTGCGCGACACGGGCCCCAACTTCCGCCAAATCACCCTCGACGGCGGCTTCAGCACCATTCGCCTGGGCTTTGCCGAAACCCCAGCCTTCCGCTTCGACGTGCGCACCGAGCAGGGCCAGCTCCTCGTGGACCCCGCCCTGGTGCGGGTGCTGTCGGAAGCCCACGGGGCACAGTCGAGCGACGTGCTCGGCGTGTTCGGGCGGTCCCTGCCGCGGCGCGGCGCCGGCAACGTCAGCATCCGGGTGCGCAACGGCACGGTGCGCTTCAGCCGCTAGGGCCCCGGGCCGCGGCCGCCAAACCGCGGGCCCCGCCCTACCTTCGGCCGCTCACCCACCCGGCTTTTTCTCATGCGCACCTTCCACTGGGCCATCCTGGGCCCGGGCCACATCGCCCGCAAATTTGCCGCCGACCTGGCGCACGTGCCCGGCGCCAAGCTGCACGCCGTGGCCTCGCGCCGCCTGGCCACGGCGCAGGCCTTCGCCGCCGAGTTTGGGGCTCCCCACGCCGTGGGCAGCTACGAAGAACTGCTGGCCGTGCCCGGCATCGACGCCGTGTACATCGCCACGCCGCACTCCGAGCACCACGCCCACGCCCTGCTGTGCCTGCGGGGCGGCCTGCCCGTGCTCTGCGAAAAAGCGTTTGCCCGCAACGCCGGCGAGGCCCAGGAAATGGTGCGCGTGGCGCGGGAGCGGGGCGTTTTTCTGATGGAGGCGTTCTGGACGCGCTTCTTTCCAGCCATCGCCCAGGCCCTGGAGCTGGTCCGGGCGGGCGCCATCGGCGAGGTGAAGCACCTGGTGGCCGACTTCGGCTTTGCCGCTCCCTACGAGCCCGCGGGGCGGCTGTTCAACCCCGCGCTGGCCGGCGGCTCCCTGCTGGACATTGGCGTGTACCCGCTCTTCATCAGCCAATTGTTCCTGGGGGCCCCGGCCACGGTGCGGGCCGCATCGACGCCTGCGGGCACCGGCGTGGATATGAACTGCGCCGTGGCGCTGGCCTACGCCGACGGGGCCACGGCCACCCTGTTTTCCACCATCGCCGCCACCACCGACAACCGCTGCGTGCTGTACGGCACCAAGGGCCAGCTGCAGCTGCTGGGGCGGTTCCACGCGCCCACCGGCGTGCGGGTGCAGCGGACCGGTGAGGCCGAACAGGTATTTCCCGCGCCCGCGGCGGGGGCCGGCTACCACTACGAGGCGGCGCACGTGCAGCAGTGCCTGGCCCAGGGCCTGCGGGAAAGCCCGCTGCTGCCGCTGGCCTTCAGCCTGGCGCTGATGGAGTTGCTGGACGCGGTGCGGCGCGAAATCGGGCTGCGCTACCCGGGCGAGTAGCGGCTGGGGGCCCCGCGCTGCCCGGCGGCCAAGCCCCCGGAATGCCGTTACTTTACCGGGTGTCCCGCTTCCTTCCGCCGCTCGGTCTGCTGGCCGGCCCCGCGCGGGCGCAGTCCTCGCCGCGTCACCCTTTCGCCGCCGTGCCCGCTGCTCCGTCTTCTTCGCTGAGAACCTACGCCCTGCGCCTGCGCCCCGGCGACGACCTGCGCCAGGGCATCTTGGCGTTTGTGCACGCCCAGCACCTGCGGGCGGGGGCCCTGCTCACGTGCGTGGGCAGCCTCACGGTGGCCACGCTGCGGCTGGCCAACCAGGAGGGCCCCACCGAATACCGCGGCCACTTCGAAATCGTGTCGCTCGTGGGCACGCTCTCCACCCACGGCTCGCACCTGCACCTGGCCGTGGCCGACGGCACGGGCCGCACCTTGGGCGGCCACTTGCTCGACGGCTGCCGGGTGTACACCACCGCCGAAATTGTGCTGGCCGAGCTGCCGGAACTGGAATTCCGGCGCGCCACCGACCCCACCTTCGGCTACAAGGAGCTGACGGTGCACCCGAAGAAAAAGTGAGCCAGCCGGGGAATGGGACGAATGCGGAGGACGCGGAAAAGAGAGCGCTGAAAACCGCGGACGTCTTTCTACATTTCCTGCCCTTCTCACATCTCCCACCTTTCCTCAATCTCCCCCGCCGTGCCCGAACCACCTGTTTTTGCTGAAGCCCCGGCCGTAGCCGCCTTCCGCCGCCAAGTGCTCAGCCCGCTCAAGCTACGGCTGTTCCTGCTGCGCAAGCTGCCGATGGCGGCCCTGGCCGGCCTGCGCCTGCGCGAGCTGACGCCGGCGGCCGCCACGGTCACCGTGCGGCTCAAGTACCTCACCCAGAACCCGTTTCGGAGCATCTACTTCGCTTGCCTGGCCATGGCGGCCGAGCTGGCCAGCGGCCTCCAGGCCATGCTGCACGTGCAGGCCGGGGGCCCCGTGTCGATGCTGGTGACGGGCCTGGAAGCCACGTTCACCAAAAAAGCCGTGGGCCTCATCGCCTTCACCTGCCCCGACGGCGCCGCCATCGCCCAAGCCGTGGCCGAGAGCCGCGCCACCGGCGCCGGCCGCACCGTGGTGGCCACCAGCACCGGCGTGGACGAGGCCGGCGACGTGGTGGCCGTGTTCCGCATCACGTGGTCGTTCCGGGCCAAGCGGTAGCCTGGGGCCCCTGGGGGCCCCGGGCGTTACACGTTGTACCCTTGCCGGCGAATGCCCGGCTTCCAAAACTCGGGGTTGTGCTGGATCCAGCCGTGGTTGCCGAACAGGAACTGGTCGCTGTTGTCGGCGGTGAAGGGCAGGTCCGCTTCCTGCCAAATCTCGTAGTCGGCACCAAACCGCTGGGCCACGGCCATGGGCGGAATCTTGAAGCTGCCCGACAGGCGCGGGAAGTGCTGCGTGAGAAAAACATCGTCCAAAATGCCCTGGCCGCGCTTGCGGCGCAGCCATAGGTTGAAGTCGATGTACCATTTATACTTCGACGTGATGTGGTGGAAGCTGCTCACCTTTTTGAGGGCGAAGCCGCCGTTGCCGAAGTACTCCGGCGGCAGAAACCCCGTGATGGTGCGCGCAAAGGACTTTTTAAGAAACCAGTTCGGGTTGTAAATCACGGCCCCGACGTAGTCGTACCCGGCGCGGCACCACTGCTCCAGCTCGTCGCGGTACACAAACGCGTCCAGGTGGCAAATCAGCATGTACTGGTACTTCAGAAAGCGCTCGTAGAATGTTGGGGAGAGCAGCAGCTTGGTAAATTCTTCGAAGCCTTGCCAGGAAAAGCGCTCCACGGACGCGGCAATTTTGCCCCGGCAGTAGTCTTCGTACCAGGCCGTGTCGAGGCCCGTGGGGGCCATGAACGTGATGGGGTAGCGGCGGAGCACGGCAATGGTCTGGTCGAGGGAGACCTTTTCCAGGGCCGACGGCTCGGGCAGCCGCAGGGGGATAACGACGGTGGCAAGCGCCTGTGCCATGCTGGGGAACGGGAAGTGAACCGCAAAACTACGACGCCGGCGCGCCCCAAAGCCCCTGCCCCGGGCCCCTAAAGCCCAAACGCGCAATGGCCGCCAGGGGCCCCTGTACCCGCCAACGGGGGCCTCGCCGCTGGTGGGCACAGGGCCCCTGGTGGCTGCCTTGGTAGCTGCCTTAAATGGCGTACCCGCACCGGCGGATGCACGGCCGCCAAAAATCTTGGTGGTGCTGAATCCAGCCGTGGGTCCCGAAAGGCAGGTTGCGGTTGTCCTCGTTGGTGAAAGGCAAGTCTTCCTGCTTCCATATCTCGTAGGCCGCGCCGAATTTTTGGGCCACGGCCTTGGGTGGAATCTTGAACTTGGCGGACAGCCGGGGGAAGTGCTGGGTTAGAAAAATGTCTTCCAAAAGGCCTTGCCCGCGCACGTTCCGCACCCAAAAATTAAAATTGATGTACCACTGGAACGTAGACGTGACGTGGTAGAAACTGCTAATTTTTTTGAGAGCGAAGCCGCCGTTGCCAAAGTACTCCCGGGGGGTGAAGCCCGTAACGGTGCGCAGCAAAGACGGTTGAAAAATCCACTCGGGGTTGTAAATCACGGCCCCGACGTAGTCGTACCCGGCGCGGCACCACTGCTCCACTTCGTCGCGAAACACAAAGGCGTCCAGGTGACAAACGAGCATGTATTCGTAGTCCAAGAAGCGCTCGTAGAACGTAGCAGAGAGCAGCAGCTTGGTAAATTCTTCGAAGCCCTGCCAGGAAAAGCGCTCCACGGACGCGGCAATTTTGCCCCGGCAGTAGTCTTCGTACCAGGCCGTGTCGAGGCCCGTGGGGGCCATGAACGTGATGGGGTAGCGGCGGAGCACGGCAATGGTCTGGTCGAGGGAGACCTTTTCCAGGGCCGACGGCTCGGGCAGCCGCAGGGGGATGACGATGGTGGCAAGCGCCTTTTCCATGAAAAATGCAGGGTAGCGTATGGCGTGAGGGTAGGATTTTAATAAAAAAATGTATGCTAATATATTCGGTTTGATCCCAATGGTGAAGCATAAAAATCCTTGCCGAAGCACCAGCAGTGGCGGTGCCCACCGGCGCAACAACTGCTTCCGACCCCAACCCGAGCCCCTGGGAAATGGTTGGGGCCCGGGCTGCGTTGTGCGCACCATGACAATTGGTTGCCTGAGAAGTTGTTTTGGGTAGACAGAAACAGTCTGGGCGGTCCTGCTCGTCCGGCGTCCGCGCAGTCGAAGCAGCGCTTCCGCAGCAGTAACCAATGATTTAGCCAGCGGCAAAAATGCTTCGACTGCGCGAACAGGCCACGGCCACCAGCTACCGGGTGCCCAGTGGGCTGGTGACGCAAGTTGCCGATCCGGCGGGCCCGTCGGACGCGTGCCGCTTCCTGGAAGTCGGCGGGGCCGTGGTGGGCAAGGCCATCGCCTACGGCCGTCGCTTCCCGGTGATGGGCCACACTGGCCGGCTTTTACGGCGCTGCCCGGCACCCGAGGGCGCCGGCTGCGGGCTACACCATAACGCCCCGCGGCCTGTGGTTGCGGCCTGCGGACTTCAAGGATTTCGGCCCGTGGCCGGTGGCTACGACCGCGTGACCAAATTCCAGGCGCAGCTAATCACTGGAGGGGCCCCAGCGTTTATGGCTTAGGGGCCCCTGCCGGTGCAACTCGCCGGCGTGGCGCACAACCAGCGACCGGAAATTAGACGGCTTTGTGGTGGTGGCCAGCGGCACTCGTGCCCTAGACCACTTGGCAGCCCTGCCCGCGGGGAGGCGTACTGCGAGTGGTGCTCGACGGCCAGCCTTTGCAAAAGGTGTACAAGCAGCGCGGCCCCACGTGCCGCAAGGCCGCCGCCGGGCTACCCCTTCAGGCCGTCCTTCGTGAGCACGTTCACTAGGCCATCTTCGCTCACGACCACGGCCAGGCAGGGGTAGCGCGAGCTTTCGACGTAGCGCAGGGCCGAGTTGTAGCGGGCCCCGCGGCTGCCGTCGCCGCGGCCGCTGGCGGTGCCGTCCAATATCACGCCGATGGAGTAGCAGTAGCCCTCGGGGTCGAGCAGCACGGCCCCGTCGATGGCCGTGACGAGGCGCGTGATGAGGGGCGTGAGCGGCACGGGCTCGATGAGGGTGCACTGGAGCTTGAGGCGGTCGGCCTCGGCCAGGGCCTCGGTGGTGATGACGAGCAGCGTGCCGTGCTTCTGGCGGCTGGCCTCGAGCACCACGTCCCAGAGCCGGTCCACCTTGGGCGCGTCGGTGAGGCCGAAGGTGCGCTTGAGGTCGCGCCGGAAGCTGGCGCGGCTGAGGCGCGCGCGCGGCAGGCCGGGCAGGCCGTAGTGGGCGCGCAGCAGCAAGTGGGCCCCGTGCTGCAGCTCCCAGGCGTAGTGGGTGATGAAGTTGACGGCAAACAAGTCTTCGCGGGCCGTGTCGTAGTGGCCCACTTGGCGGCCCAGGGCGTACACGTTTTCGCCGTCGGCGAGCAGGTGCACGTCGGGGCTGGTCATTTCCAGCAGCTTGCGCACGGCCCGGTAGTCGGTGAGCGGGGTGGGGCAGGTGAGGGCGAAGATTTCCTCCAGGTTGGGGTGGCGGCGGCGGGCCAGCAGCAGCCGGCCCACGCCCTCGGCCCCCTCGTAGCGCAGGCTGGAAATGGTGTTGCAGGTAACGAACAGCTGGGCCACGGCGGGGTCGAGGCCCAGGGCCTGGGCCGGCGTGTCGAGGAAGGCGCGGCCGGCGGCGCGCAGCAGCTCCTCGGCTTCGCGGGGGCGGCTTATCGCGCTGGCGCCGGGCTCGGGCTCACTCAGGTTTTTGGCGGTTTCCTCGCTGAAGCGGTAGAGCACGGCCAGCGCCAGCGACGGCGCCAGGGGCCTGCCGTCGGTGTAGAAGCGGTTGGGCAGCAGGGTGGGGTGGGCGCGCAAGGCCTTGCGCTGGAGCCGTAGCACCGTCAGGATAAAACAGTCGTTGATGCGGATCGGCCAGCCCGCGAAGAACACGTAGGGCGTGTCGGCGTCCAGTTCTTTCAGCACTTCCTGCACGGCCCCGCGCAGGCCCCGGCCTTCCTGCCGCCGGCGCAAAATGGCGGGCGAGAGGTCGTCGCGGTCGGTGTAGGCCCACAGGCTGGCGAATTCCAGGTCCTGGCCCCGGGCCACCACCCCGTCGAAGGGCCCAGCGGGCAGGGCGTCGGCCCCGGTTTCCAGCACGCGGGCGGGCAGGTCGTTGTCGGTGGGCAGGGCCAGCAGCAGCACCAGGGGGTGCAAATCCTCGTCGAGCAGCCCGAACAGCTCGTCGGCCAGGGCCTGGGCCGTGCGCTGGAAGCGGGCCTGGTAGGGCCACACGGGCGTTGCGGCGGCGGGGGCAAGCGGGGCGTCGGGCAGCAGGGTGGCGGCTTGGGCGGTGTGCATGGGGTGGGGCAAGGGGAAAGCGCAGAGCAGACACAACAGCGGGCGCGGCCAAAAGGTCTAGCCCGGCGGGTGGGCGGGGCCGCGCCGCCCAGTTGCCCTACAGTTGGAACAAGACGGGCAGCACCAGCTTTTGCTTTAACGGCTTGCCCTGGTAGGTGGCGGGCTCCCACTTCGGGGCCGTCCGGATCAGGCGCAGGGCCTCCTCGTCGAGGCCCGAGCCCATCTTCTTCAGCACCCGCGCGTCGGTGAGGCTGCCGTCGGCCTGCACCACGAACTCGACCGGCACCTTGCCCTGGATTTTGCGCTGGCGGGCCAGCTTGGGGTACTGCTGGTTTTTCTCGATCCAGGCGAAAAACGCGTCCGTGCCGCCCACCGGGGTGGCGGGCTTGTCGGGGGCCACCACGGCCGGCTGGTCGGGGTGGGCCGAGGCGGCAATGTCGGCGGCGTTGGGCGGCGGGGTGGGGGCCCCGCCTTTGGCGGGCAGCTGCACGGTGGCGGCCGGCGGCGAGAGCACGAAGCTCACCGGCACCGTCACGCGCTGGCGCACCACCTGGCCGCGGTTTTTGGCCGGCGTCCAGCGCGGGCCGCTTTTGATGAGGCGCAGGGCCTCGGCGTCGAGCAGCGGGGCCACGGGCGCGCCGACCTCCACGTTGCTCACCACGCCGGTTTTTTCCACCACGAAGCGCACCGGCACGGTGCCCTGCTGGCCCTGCTGCATGGCCGCGGCCGGGTAGCGCTGGTGGTCGGCCAGGAACTGGGCGTAGCGCGCGGTGCCGCCCAGCGGCACGGCCGGCTGGGCCACCGAGTCGTACACCTGGGTGCGGTCGGGCTTGGGGGCGGGGGCCCGCTTTTGGGCGTGGGCGGCGGGGCCGGCGGCCAGGCACAGGGCCCCGGCCAGGGCGGGAAATAGGAGCGTATTCATGAAGAAAAGATGAGCGCAAAAGCAGTGCGGCCGGCGCATCACCCCCAAAATACGCTAATTTTGACCGTTCCGCCGGGGTTACCGGAGCCGGTGGTCTTCAAAAAATGCCAACGCTGGCCGCGGCCGGGGCCCCAGTTCCGGGTGGGGTTCGGCCACGGGGCCCGGCGGGGGCGTATGCGGGGTTCTCCTTTCCAAATTTATTCATGTACATCCGTTCCAACCTTCGCCCCCTGCTTATTTGGCGCTTGTCGCGCAACAGCTTGCTGTTCTTTTTTATTTATAACGTGCTGATTTGCTTTCTGTACGGGCCCCTGAACGTGCACGTGCTCGACATCCCGTGGCAACCGGTGGCCACGCTGGGCACGGCGGTGGCGTTCTACATCGGCTTCAAAAACAACGGCTCCTACGACCGTTTCTGGGAAGGGCGGCAGCTGTGGGGCAGCGTCGTGAACACCTCGCGGGTGTGGACGCTGCGGGTGTTCGACTTTGTGCAATTTCCCGACGGCCAACCCGGCGGCGCCGAGCTGCACGAGCTGCACCGCCGGCTGGTGTACCGCCAAATTGCCTGGTGCAACGCCCTGCGCCTGCACCTGCGCCGCCAAACCGCCGAGCGCTGGGACGCCGAGGTGGCCCCTTTCCTGCTCGACCCCGGGGATTCCAGCGCCCGCTTCGCCGCCAACCCGCCCACCCACCTGCTGCGCCACCAAAGCAAGGAGCTGCTCAACCTCAACCGCACCGGCCTGCTCAGCGAGTTCCGCCAAGTGGCCATGATGCAGACCGTGCAGGATTTGTTCAACTTCCAGGGCGGCTGCGAACGCATCAAGAACACGCCGTTTCCGCGGCAGTACGCCTACTTCAGCTTCGTGTTTGTGTGGCTGTTTGCGCTGCTGCTGCCGTTGGGCCTGGTCGAGGAGTTCGACAGCCGCCTGCCCCTGGGCCAGTACCACGTGTGGCTGATGGTGCCGTTTTCGGTGCTGGTGTCGTGGGTGTTCAACACCATCGAGCTGGTGGGCCACATCAGCGAAAACCCGTTCGACAACACCATCAACGACGTGCCGATGACCAGCATTTGCCGCAGCATCGAAATCGACCTGCGCGAACTGCTCGCCGAAACCAACCTGCCGGCCAAAGTGGAGCCGGTGGACGACGTGCTGTACTAACGTTTGGCAAGCACCGTGGCCCTGGCCCTGTCTGAAGAACGCTGCTTGGGGAACGTCATGCTGAGCGCAGCCGAAGCATCTCTACCGCGCAACTAATCAATTACTGCCGCAGTAGAGAGGCCTCGACAAGCTCAGCATGACGTTCTTCGGTTAAGCAGGATTCCCTTCGGCAAGACGTTCTTTAACGGCCGGGGGCCCCCGCGCCAGTCCCGCCCCGCTACCTTCCCCCGCCGCCGCATGCGCCTGCCCACCCGCCTGTACTACTTTTTTTTCGGGGCCGACTTTTCGAGTGGGCTGCGCACGGCGGTGGCCATCTTGCTGCCGGCGGCGCTGGGGGCCCAGTTCGGGCAGTTTGACCTGGGCCTGACCATGGCCACGGGCGCGGTGTGCGTGAGCGTGCCCGACACGCCGGGCCCCGCCAGCCACCGCCGCAACGGCCAGCTCACGGCCCTGGCGCTGGTGTTTGCCGTGGCCCTGCTCACGGGCTACGTGGCGCCGGTGCGCTGGCTGCTGGGGCTGGAGGTGGCCGCCCTCAGCTTCGGGCTGAGCATGCTGCTGGTGTGGGGGGCCCGCGCCGGGGCCGTGGGCACGGCCGGCATCTTGGCGCTGGTGCTCACGCTGGCCCACCCGGCGGCGCGGCCGGCGCTGGTGCTGCCCCACGCGCTGGCCCTGGCCGCGGGCGCCGCCTGGTACGGCCTGCTGGCGCTGGTGCTGAACTGGGTGGGGCCCTACCGGGCGGCCCAGCAGGCGCTGGGCGAGAGCATCCACGCGCTGGCCGGCTACCTCACCGCCAAGGCCGATTTCTACCGCACCCGCACCGACCTGGCCGACGATTACCGCCGCCTGGTGGCCCGCCAGGTGGCCGTGAGCGACACCCAGGAGGCCGTGCGCGCCGTGCTTTTCCGCAGCCGGCAGGTGGTGAGCGAGTCCACCAGCACCGGCCGGCGGCTGGTGCTCACCTTCGTCGACGTGGTGGACCTGTACGAGCGGGCCACGGCCACGTTCCTCGACTACGCGGCGCTGCGGCGCGACTTTGCCGCCAGCGGCGCGCTCGACGAAATTGCCCGGCTGCTGCGCACCCAGGCCGCCGCCCTCGACCGCCTCGGCGCCGCCATTCAGGCCAACCGCGCGCTGAGCGGCCCGCCGCCCGACTTTGCGCCCGCCCTCGACGCCCTCAAGGCCCACCTCGACGCGCTGGGGGCCCAGGAAGGCGGCCCCAGCGTGTGGCCGCTCAAGAAAACGCTCGTCAACCTGCGCGACTTCAGCCGCCGCCTGGCCGACATGAGCCGGTACTTCGACGCCGCCGCGGGCCCCGGAGCGGCCCCCGCCGAGCCGGCCCGCGCCGCCCAGCACGCGCAGTTCATCGCCCGCGACGCCTGGAAAGCGGGCGCCTACTGGCAGAGCTTCACCCTGAAATCGGCGGTGTTCCGGCACTCGCTGCGGGTGCTGGTGGCCAGCGTGGTGGCCTTCGGCGTGGCCGAGCTGCTGTGGCACGGGGCCCACAGCTACTGGATTTTGCTCACGGCCACCGTGCTGCTGAAGCCGGGGTTCAGCCTCACGCGGCAGCGCAACGAGCAGCGCGTGCTGGGCACGCTGGGCGGCGGCCTGCTGGGCCTGGCCGTGCTGGCCGCGGCGGGCAGCAACGACGTGCGCTTCGCCGTGCTGGTGGTGTTCGCCATCACGGCCTACTCGTTTCAGCGGCTCAACTACGTGGTGTTCGTGGTGTTCCTCACGGCGTACCTTATCATCATGTACGGGCTGCTGAAACTTGCGTACTTCGACGTGCTCCAAGAGCGGGTCATCGACACGCTCATCGGCAGCGGCATTGCGTTCGGCAGCGGCTACTTCCTGTTCCCGCGCTGGGAAGCCGCCGGGCTGCCCGAGCTGATGGCCGCCGTGCTGCGCGCCAACCAGGCCTACCTCTACCAGGTGGCCGCCCGCCTGGCCGCCCCCGCCGGCCCCGCGCCCACCGCCTACCGCCTGGCCCGCAAAACCGCCTACGTGGCCACCGCCAACCTGGCCGCCGCCTTCCAGCGGATGCTGTCCGAGCCCAAGCGCACCCACCACCAGCCCAACGCCGTCTACGAGTTTGTGGTGCTGAACTACACCCTGGCCGCCGGGGCCGCCGCCCTGGCCGCCGCCGACCCGGGCCCCGCGTTCACGCCCGCCACCCGGCGCGCCCTGGTGGGGGCCCAGGGGGCCCTGGCCACCGCCCTGCGCCGCCTGGCCCCCGCCGGCCCCGCGCCCGAAGCCGCCCCCACGCCCGCCGCCGCCCTGGCCCCCGACGACCCCGCCTGGCGCGAGCAACTGGCCTTCCTGCAAAAGGTGAGCGGCGACATCAGCAAAGCCGCCGAAGCGGTGGCGTCGTGAGGGCCCTGGGGCCCCGCGAGTCACGCGAACCACCTAGTTGGCGCTACAGTGCATCAACCCGAGAACCGCTATAGTTATGGACACCATCCAATTCACCCGCTTCCACCACTTGCTGCTGAGTGTGCCGGTGGGGGCCCTGGCCGCGGCGCGCGCCTTTTACGGCGGGGTGCTGGGGCTGCCCGAGGCGCCGGGGCCGCACCCCCCGGCCACCGTTTGGTACCTGGTGGGCGGCATCGAGCTGCACATTCAGGAAGACCCCGCCCCGCTGGGGCCCCGCTCGAAGCGCCACCCGGCCTTTGAGGTGGCCGACGCGGCCGGGGCCCGGCGGGCGCTGGCGGCGCAGGGCGTGGCCATCGAGCCCGCGTCGGACCTGGCCGGCCGGCAGCGCTTTTTCATCCGCGACCCGTTTGGTAACCGCTTGGAAATGCTGCAACTCGTACCGTAGCGCGAAGTGCTGGCTGCGCAAGCCGCGGCCCATTTGCCGGGCTTATTGGCGGGGGCGAGCCGGCGGTTTTGGGCAGCGAGAAGGCCGCTACTGCACGGTGCCGCTTGCTTCGGGCCAGGGGCCCCGGCGCGGCCGATAAGCTGGGCCTTAACCATTGCGGCCCGCAGCCGTTGTTAGCGCACGGTTATGGCAAAAAGTCTAGTCCTTCGGGAGAGCGTAGGGTTGCGCTACTTCACGTTTTTTTACCTGTACGTGATGCAGGGCATTCCTTCAGGATTTGCCCTGACGGCGGTATACAACTATTTGGTTGGCAGCGGACTAACGGCCAAGTCGGTGGGCACGTTCGCCGCCATCGTGGGCCTGCCCTGGACGTTCCAATTCATCTGGGGGCCCCTGATCGACAAGTTTCAGTATTCCATCATCGGGCACCGCAAGCAGTGGGTGGTGCTCACGCAGCTGGTGGCGTGCCTGGCCTCGCTCTCGCTGCTGCTCGTGCGCAACCCCGTGGCCCAGCTGGGGCTGATGGGCGGGGTGTTTTTCGTGCACAGCGTGTTCGCTTCCATCCAGGACGCCAGCGTGGACGCCATCGCCATTTCGGTGGTGCCGCTGGCCGAGCGCGGCCGCGTGAACGCTTTCATGCGCGGCGGCTACCTGCTGGGCTGGGCCGTGGGCGGCGCGGTGCTGGCCTACGTGCTGCACCACGGCGGCTTCCGGCCGGCGGCGCTGGTGCAGTCGGCCACGCTGCTGGTGCTCACGGTCTTAACTTTCTTCATCAAGCTCGACCGGGCCGACCGCTTGCTGCCCACCTTTGGCAAAGCCGGGCGCGCGGCGGCCCGGGCCCACGCCGCGGCCCTGAACGACACCGAGGAAAACCCGTCGTTGCGCTGGCTGTTCGCCGAGCTGTGGCGGAGCATGGCGGAGCGCTACAGCCTGCGGGCGTTCGGCATTATTTTCCTGGCCTACCTGGCCAGCTACGTGTTCGGCTACGCCTACAATTACCACCTCATCCACACCCTGAAGTGGGCCGACGCCGACGTGTCCATCCTGCAAGGGAGCTGGGGCAGCGCGGCCGCGTTTGCCCTGTTGCTGGGCGGGGGCGTGCTGGTGGACCGCCTCGGCACCGCTAAGCTGCAGTACTGGGTGATGGCGGGCTACGCCTTTTTCTTGCTCGTGTTTGGGGCCCTGGCGCCGTTCTGGCACGTGCGGGCCCTGGGCTTCGCGGGCCTGGTGCTGATGAACGTGGCCGACCCGCTGCTGAGCGTGGCCGCCATGCCGGCCCTGATGGCCTTTTGCCGCCCCAAAATCGAGGGGTCCCAATTCACCACCTACATGGCCCTCGTCAACCTGTGCGGCGTGGCCAGCAGCTACCTCAACGGCTGGCTGCTGGAAGTCACCACCGCGCCCATCATCGGCTTGGCCTGCGGCGGGCTGATGCTGGGGCTGGTGATAGCCCAGCGCCGGCTCCAGCCCCGGCCGCAGCTGGTGGCGCAAGGGTAGGGGCCCCAGCTGCGTTTGAGTTGCCGGTTGTCCGTTGCCAAAACGGTTTCCACAGCGGTACGGAAAGGTACCTCGACCTGAAAACTTCTACCGCTCATAATCTTCCAAGCCGTGTGAACATCGGGCAAAGAGGCGGTCATGTGAAATAATTTTCGCCAACTGGCAACGTTGCGTATTGACGGTCCAACTGTTGCGCGTTACCAAGTTGAATACTGGTTCTGACGTAAGCCGGCTGGTAATATTTTCAGGGTTACTTTTCTTTGATGAAGACTTACAAAGCAGTAATCTTTGATTTAGGAAATGTTGTTTTTGACCTTTCCTTCGACCGGATTTTTCAATTTTGGGCAAATGCTTCGGGCGGACGGTATGACGAAATAAAAGATAAATTTCGGTTCGACGACGTCTTTGATAAATTCGAAAAAGATGAAGTTACACCAGCAGCATTTCGGTCTGAAATTTCTAAAAGGCTTGGATTGAAGCTAACCGAGCAAGAATTTGATGAGGGTTGGTGCGACTTGTACCTCGCCGCGTACCCTGGAATTGACAGCTTGCTTGCCAATCTGAAGCAGCGGTTCCGGCTCGTTGCCTTGACGAATACGAACAGCATTCATAGCAACGTTTGGAAAATCAAATACGCGGATACATTGCGGCATTTTCAAAAAATATTCAGTTCCCACGAGCTTAACGAGCGAAAGCCGGATGCGAAAGCCTATCAAATTGTCCTCGATTATTTGCAAGCAAAGCCGCAGCAAGTAGTTTTTCTTGATGACAATATTGATAACGTAAAAGCGGCAGACCAACTCGGAATAAAAGCTGTTCTGGTGACTTCGTTTGAACAGATGACGGCTGAATTACAAATGATTGGATTGCTGAATTGACGACGTGGCTTGGCTTGAGGCGAGGCATCCCCGAAAAGTGCTGCTTCGAACCATCCCCAGGCTTTGGGAAGCACCTGCCAACCCGCCTACGGCTGCTTCGGAGCTTCGCGCAGGGCCCCCAGCCGCCGGCCCTGCTGCCGGCCCAGCAGTGGGTTTTTGGCCTGCCCAATTATTTGCGAAGTGTAGATGCCGTGGTGGCCCGAAAACAGGTAGGCCACCACGCAGCTCAGGCCCAGGTACACGCCGGCGCGGGCCCCGAACAGCTCCAGGCCCATCAGCAGGCAGGCCAGGGGCGTGTTGGCCGCGCCCGCAAACACGCCCACGAAGCCCATGCCCGCCAGCAGCGCCACCGGCAGCGGCAGCACCCCGGCCAGCGCCGAGCCCAGCGCCGCCCCAATAAAAAACAGCGGCGTCACCTCCCCGCCCTTGAAGCCCGCGCCCAGCGTGAGGGCCGTCAGCAGCAGCTTGAGGGCAAAATCCTGGGCCCCCAGCGGGTGCTGAAACGCCTCCACGATCACGGGCACGCCCAGGCCCGCGTAGCGCATGGTGCCCAGGCCCCACATGGCGCCCGCCACCAGCACGCCGCCCACCACCGGCCGCAGCGGCGGGTACGTTATCCGGCTGAAAACCTGAGAAATGCCGTGCGTGAGCGTGGCGAAGAACCGCGCCGCCAGCCCAAACAGGGCCCCCGCCAGCAACGTGCAGCCCAGCCCCGTGGCCGTGAGCGGCAGCGCCGCCAGCGCGGGGTACGGCGTGTGGCCCACGCCCCAAGCGCGCGTTACCGCGTCGGCCACCACGGCCGCCAGGAAGCTCGGCCAAATGGCTTCGTAGCGCACCGAGCCCAATAAAAACACCTCCAAGCCAAACACGGCCCCCGCCAGCGGCGTGCCAAACACTGAGGCAAACCCCGCGCTCATGCCCGCGATAAGGAGCAGCCGGCGCTCGCGCCGCGGCAGCCAGCGTGCCAGCTGGTCGGCCAGGGCCGCGCCCATTTGCACGGCCGTGCCCTCGCGCCCCGCCGAGCCGCCGAATAGGTGCGTGGCCAGCGTGCCGCCCAGCACCAGCGGCACCAGCCGCAGCGGAATCGTCTCGCTGGGCGCGTGGATTTCGTCCAGAATCAGGTTGTTGCCCTTCACCGCGCGGTTGCCGAAGCGGTGGTAGGCCAGGCCCACCAGCAGGCCGCCCACGGGCAGCAGCGCCAGGGCCCCGGCGTGGGCTTCGCGCCAGCGCGTTGCCCGCTCCAGCGCCACTAAAAAGCCCGCCGAAGCCGTGCCCGCCAGGGCCCCCACCAGCGCCGCCAGCAGCAGCCAGCGCAGCAAAAAAATCGCCGTCGAGGCAGTGGACAGGGCCCGCAGCCAGGCCGGCAGCAGGCGGAAAGCGAAGGAAACGGAACGGTGAGCCACGGCGCGAAGTAACAAAACGGTTCTCCCGGCGCGGCCCCGTGGCCGGTCGGTTCCGTAGGAATCATCAGCGCGGCGCGCAAGCGCCGGCGGTTCGCGGTGGAAATCCATCACCGTTGTGCGGGCGGCTGTACGGTGGAAAGCTGCCCGGGTTGGGGCCCTGCTTCACCACCAAACTGCTGCGCAGCCTGTGCGGGCCGCAAGCGAACGCGAACCGGCCGGCCTGTTGGGGCAGCAGCGCCACGGCGGTGGTTTGGTAGGCGGGCAGCTCACGGCGCACATCGAACTCGGGCATCAGCAGCTACTCCGAGCAGCTGGTGGGTTTCGTCGCGGCAGAAGCGGCGCTGCGCGGGCTAACCCCGGCGCACCCCCACGACGTCCGGCGAGTCACCGCCTTTCACCCGAATGTCCACCTGCTGTGCGTCGCCCGCCGACGGCGCAGTTGCTACCGCCCGGTGCGGGGCCCCGAAGAAAAACCAGGCCACCAAAGCCATCAGCCCCAGGCCAACGACGGTAACCAGCACCTGCGTAGCGTCCATAATCTTTATTATTAAAAGGAAAAAAACGCTTACGCTGCGGGCTTGAAGCCGCGCAGGCGCAGCGAGTTCGTCAGCACCGACACCGAGCTGAGGGCCATGGCGGCGGCGGCCAGCATGGGCGAGAGCAGCCAACCGGTGAACGGGTACAGCAGCCCCGCCGCCACCGGAATGCCCAACACATTGTAGACGAAGGCAAAAAACAGGTTCTGCCGGATGGTGCGCATGGTGTGGCGCGACAGGGCAATGGCCGTGGCCACGCCCTGCAAGTCGGGCCGCATGAGGGTGATGGCGGCGGCCTCCACGGCCACGTCGGTGCCGGTGCCCAGGGCTAGGCCCACGTCGGCGCGGGCCAGGGCGGGCGCGTCGTTGATGCCGTCGCCGACCATGGCCACGGTGCGGCCCTCGGCTTGCAATTCCTGCACTTTGCCGGCCTTGCCAGCGGGCAGCACCTCGGCAAAGTAGCGCGTGATGCCCACCTGGCGGGCCACGGCGGCGGCGGTTTGGGGGTTGTCGCCGGTCATCATGATCACCTCCAAGCCTTGGGCTTGCAGGGCCCTAATGGCCGCGGCGGAGGTGGGGCGCACCGCATCGGCGAGGCCCAGCACGGCGGCGGGCTGGCCGTCGAGGGCCGCGTAGAGCACGGTTTTGGCCTGGGCCAGCAGGCCGGCGGCCGCCTGCTGCGCGGCGGGGCTGAGGGCAATGCCGGCTTCGCGCAGCAGGCGCTCGTTGCCGAGCAGCACGGCGCGGCCGTTTACGGTGGCGGCGGCGCCCTGGCCTTCCACAGCGCGGAAATCGGCGGCGGATAAGTTGCTGGTTGCTAAGTCGTCGGCGTAGCGCACCACGGCGGCGGCGAGCGGGTGCTCGCTGCGGCGCTCCATGGCGGCCAGCAGGGGCAGCAGGTCGGCGGCGCGGTGGCCGGGCAGGGGCAGCAGGTCCGTCACGGCGGGCTGGCCCTGGGTGATGGTGCCGGTTTTGTCGAGCAGCACGGTGTCCACCTGGTAGGCTTTTTCCAACGCCTCGGCGTTGCGGATGAGCACGCCGTACTCGGCCCCTTTGCCCGTGCCCACCATGATGGCCGTGGGCGTGGCCAGCCCCAGCGCGCACGGGCAGGCAATGATCAGCACTGCCACAAATCCGCTGAGGGCCAGCGGCAAGCGCGTGGCCGGGGGCCCCAAATCGAACCACAGCACGAACGTGAGCAGGGCCAGCATGATGACGACGGGCACGAACACCCCGCTCACCCGGTCGGCCAGGCGCTGGATGGGGGCCCGGCTGCCCTGGGCGTCGCTCACGAGCTGCACAATCTGGGCCAGCACGGTGTCGGGGCCCACCTTCGTCACGCGGAAGCGGAAGGCCCCGGTTTGGTTGATGGTGGCCCCGAACACATTGTCGCCCACCTTCTTTGCCACGGGCAGGCTCTCGCCGGTCAGCATGCTTTCGTCGAGGCTGGAGTGGCCGTCGGTGAGCTGGCCGTCGGTGGCCACCTTCTCGCCGGGGCGCACGGCCACCACGTCGCCGGGGCGCAGGTCGGCCACGGGCACGTCGGCCTCGCGGCCGTCGGGGCGCACCACGCGGGCGGTTTTGGCCCGCAAGCCCAGCAGGGCCCGGATGGCGGCCGAGGTCTGCCCCTTGGCGCGGGCCTCCAGCACTTTGCCCAGCAGAATAAGCGCGACGATGGTGGCCGTGGTGTCAAAGTACACGGCCGGCGCCACGCCGCGCGCCCGCAGCCACTGGGGCCCCAGCGTAGCGGCCAGGCTGAACAAAAACGCCGCGCCGGTGCCCACGGCAATCAGCGTGTCCATGCTGGCGGTGCGGTGGCGCAAGCCGTTCCAGGCCGCCGCGTAGAACGTGCGCCCGCAGTACCCCAGCACCGGCAGCGTGAGCAGCAGCAGCGCGTAATTCAGCGCCGGCTCCGACACATGGTGCATCGCCGCCGGCCACAGCATGAGCATGCTCAGCGGCATGATGACCGCCGCCAGCGCCGCCGCCACCCAAAATCGGCGACGCAACGCTCGGTAGGCCAAGGCTTTGCGGGCAGCCAGCTCGTCGTCGCTGGGGGCCCCGGCGGTGGGCTGGCCGGCAGCCGGCGGCTCGGCCGCGGCGGCCACGTGGTAGCCGGCGGCTTCCACGGCGGCGGCCAGCTGGGCGCGGCCGGTGAGGGCGGGGGCGAAGGCCACGGTGGCTTTTTCGGTGGCCAGGTTCACGTGGGCGCTGGCCACGCCGGGGGCCCGGGCCAGGGCTTTTTCGACGAAGTTGGCGCAGGAAGCGCACGTCATGCCCTCAATGGCGAGGGTTTCGGTGCGCAGGGGCCCTGCGGCGGGCGGGGGCGCCGGGGTGGCAGGGGCGAGGTCAGAAAGCGAAGGCATGGCGGCGGGCAAGTACGGGCGGCCCGGCCGGAAGCCCGGCCGGCGCAAGGGTACAACAACTGCCAACGCCGAAGGGGTGCCCCGCGCCGGTGCAGGATTGCGCGGCCGGACAACACAATTCGGCCCGCGCTACTTTTGCCCGGGGCCCCTACCTACGCGGCCCGCTACTGCTTATGCATCATCCGCTGGTGCGCGCCGCCCTGCTGTTCGTTGGCTTCATTGCTGGCGGGGCGCTGCTGTTCGTGTTCGATCTGTACGAGGTGTACTCGCCGGGCCTCATCACGGCCATGCTGGTGGCCGGCACGCTGGCCAAGCTGGCTTATTTCGTGGGCTCCATCTTGCGCTGGATTCGCCGGTCGGCGGCCGACGACGTGTACCGCCGCCACCTGCTCACGTTCTTGTTTCTGAACGTGTTGCTGATCATCTCGTCGTACACCATCGACTACTATTGCCTGCACCGCATCCGGCCCGAGTCGTTTCACCTGCCCTTCGGCAACCAGGATCCCGTGGGGCAGCTGCTCACGTTTTTCTACTTCAGCACCGGGCGCTTCACCACCGCCGGCGGCAGCGAGGTGTACCCCACCGCCGGCCTGGCCCAGGGCTACGTGGTGAGCGAAATTTTGCTCTCGTACGGCACCACGGTGCTCATCGTGGCCAACCTCAGCCTGCTGCAAGCGCTGCTGGCCCCGGCCAAAGCGCCGGGGCCCCCGGCCGGCTAGCGGGCTTTTTTGCGGCCGCTGCCGCCGGGCTTCTTGCCGCCGCCGTCCTGCTTGTTCACGGTGGCCCAGGCGCGGGCCTCGGCCTCGTCGGCGGGCATCCCTTTCTTTTCGTAGCCGTCTTCGATGTGCGCGGCCTGGCGTTTTTGCTTGTCGGTGTACTTCGACTTCTCTCCTTGGGGCATGAAGGTAAGGGCTTGAGGATGAAACAACAGCGGGGCCCCGACTGGCCGGGCCCGAAGAGTTTTCTACGCAGGGGCCCCGGCGGGGTTGGGGCCCGGCCTGCTACCTTCGGGGCCCCGTAGTTTCGAATTTCTGCCATGCGCCACGTTGCCGACATCCCGCACCCCGCCGTCAAAATCACGCTGTTGGCCTGGAACAGCAAGTTCCTGCTCAAGCTGGAGCAAGGCAACCTGGAGCAGACCTACAAAGTGGCCGAGCTGGACCTGCTCACCGGCACCGACGCCGAGGCCCGCGAGCTGCTCGACGACGAGTTTCTGGCCGCCGCCATCGGCCGCTTCCAGGCCATGCGCGCCGACTTGCAGGCCGCCTTCGAGCGCCACGAGCTGCGCTAGCGCCCCCTGCGATTACCTTCCCGCTCTCTTCTTTTCAAACGCCTTCTGTCTATGTTTCAGCGCTATTGCTTGCTGTTGAGTTGCCTGGCCACGCTGCTGGCCACCGCCCCGGCCGGGGCCCAAACCTACGACGTGCGCGCCAGCACCGTCAACTACGACCGCCGCGAGCGGGCCGCCCTCAAGGTGCAGGTGGAAAGCAGCGCCAGCTGGCTGCGCGACTACTTCCAGGACTGGATGAAGGACAATTATGCCATCAAGTTTAGGGGCGGCGGGGTGCTTGGCGTCGGCGGCAACAAAACCGATCCGCTCAAAGCCAAGCAAACGCCGGCCTCCACCATCTCGGGCAAGCTCGTCGACCTCTACGCCACCACCGTGGCGCCCTCCGATTCGGTGGCCGAACTGGCCGTGTTCGGGGCCTTCGACGGCAGCTCGTTCTTCGACCCCGACCGCACGCCGACCGAGTTCAACGCCCTGCGCACCATCGTCCAGAACTTCGCCAACGCCGCCCGCCTCAAGGCTTACCGCGAGCGGGTGGCCGAGGCCGAAGACCTGGTAAAAAAAGCTGACAAAGAGAAGGACCGCCTCGAAAAAAGCACCAACTCGGCCCGCTCGAACACGACCAACAACTTATCCAAAATTGAGTCGTTAATCAAGCAAAACGCGGCCAACCGCCTGCAAATCAGCCAGGATTCGTCGGCCCTGCTGCGCAATGTAGATACGCGCGCGGCGGCGTTCAAACGCTTGCAGCAGCGCCAAGCCCGCCTTTCGGGCCTCGAACGCAAATAGCCTTTTCTCCGCCGTGGACCCTTCGCTCGAAACCGCCCTTGCCGCGCTACGCCAGCTGCGCAGCGACCGCCAAGGCGGCCTGATTACCGACCGCGACTACGACCGCCGCATCGCCACCCTGCTGCAAGGCCAGAACGCGCCCGCCCTGCTGGCCCTGCTGCAAGCCGAAGCCGGGGCCCCCGCAGCGCCTGGAGTCCCCCCAGCGCCCGGTCCCCCCGCCGCCTTCGAAGCCCCCGTAGTGCCTGGGACCGCGCCTGCCCTGCCCGCCCCGCCGGTGCCCGGGCCCGTGATGGGGCCCAGAAGCCCCGCGCCGCCCGCTGTGCCAACGCCAGACTTCCTGGGAACCCAAAAGCCTGCCGTGCCCCCCGCTGCGCCGACGCCGGATTTTCTAGGTCCGAAAAGGCCCGTGGCGCCGCCCCTGCCGCCGGTTGCTGTGCCGCCGCCCGCTGCGGTGGAAGACGAAGGCGCCGCCGAACTGAGCGCTCCACCGGCCGGCTCGTCGGCGCTGAACTACGTGCTGGTTGGCGGCGGCGTGCTGCTGCTGATTCTGTTGGTCGCGTACCTGATGAGCGGCCCGCGCGCCTCCGAGCACCTGACCAGTGGCAGCCGCACCGCCGCCGACAATGCCGCCGCGGCCCCCGAAGTGGGCCCCCAGGCCCCGCAGCCAGCGCGCCCGCCCGTGGCCGCGCCCGAAACCGTGCGCGCATTTCCCCAAACCGCAACCCTTGCACCGGCCGCCGACAGCACCGCCCTGGCCCCAATCGCTTCGCCCAGCACCCCCGCCACCGCCGATAGCGCCGCCACTCCCCGCGCCGCTGCCAGTGCCCCCGCCGCCACCGCCGAAGCCACCGAGCAGGCGGTGCGCGGGGCCCTGGCCAGCTACTATGCCGACCTGCAAGCCGCGCCCTTCGACGCCGGGGCCCACTTCGCGCCCACCGTCGAGCGGTTCCTCTTGCTGCGTGGTACTACCCCCGGTGCCATTGCCGACAACTTGGCCACCAGCCACTTCTCTGAGTTTCAGGATTACCAGGCCAGCATCGCGCCGGGCTCGTTGCGCGTGAGTGCCCCAGCAGCCGACGGCTCGCGCACCGCCACTTACACCGAGGTGGCGCGCTCGTTTCGGCCGGCGCTCCAGCAGTACCAGCAAACGCGTACCCAAGTGCGGGTCCGCTTCACGCCCGATTACAAGATTGATTACCTGCGCCAGGAAAAAGTCATCGAAAACACGCTGACGCCGTAGCAGGGCCCCGCGTGTAAAACGGCTCGGACTGCTGGCTTTTCGCCGGCTACCCGGTAATTGCGTGCGCCGCTACCAGCCAGCGGTTGGGGCCGCCGCCCGTCATCCTGCCATATCTCTGCCGCATATGCGTTTGCCCCACTGCGTTCCGCCAAGCCGCCGGGCCCCGCGCCCAGCCCGGTGGGGCCCCGTAGCGCTGGTCGTCTGCACCGGCTGCGCCAACTTGCTGAAGCCCGCCCACGGGTTCACGGCCCCGGCCGCCGAAACGGGCCCCGACTACGCCCAGGCCAGTTCCTGGGCCGCCCTGCCCGCCCGCCGCGACTCGGCCGATGCCCTGCCCCATGCCGCTGGCCTGCGCGATGGCCAGGCCACGGCCACCGCCGATGTGTTCTTCGTGCACCCCACCACCTATTACTGGCGCGGCAGTTGGAACGCCGACGTGGGCCACGCCCGCCTCAACCGCTACACCGACCGCACCACCATTCGTAATCAAGCCAGCGTGTTCAACGCGGCGGGCCGCATCTATGCCCCGCGCTACCGGCAGGCCACGCTGTACGCGTTTTTCGACAAGCAGGGCCCCGACGGCCAGGCAGCGCTCGACCTGGCCTACGCCGACGTGAAGGCCGCTTTCCAGTATTACCTCGCCCACTACAACCAAGGCCGGCCGCTCATCATCGCCGGCCACAGCCAAGGCGCCACCCACGCCACGCGCCTGCTCCACGACTTCTTTGACCACGACCCCGCGCTGCGCAAGCGCCTCGTGGCCGCCTACCTCATCGGCTGCCAGGCGAAAGCCAACGAATACCAAACCATCCGCCCCTGCCCCGATTCACTGGCCACCGGCTGCTTCGTGGCCTGGAACACGTCCGAGCGCAACTTCGACTACCCGCCCTACCACGGCCTGGCCGTCGTCAACCCCCTCACCTGGTCGCTCGACACGCTTAGGGCCCCCGCCGCCCGCAACCGCGGCGGCGTTGGTGTCGATTTCAAGGGCGTCGATCCGCACCTCACCGATGCCCAAATCCACGACGGCCTGCTCTGGATTACCCCGCCCAAAGCCAATGGCTACCCACGCTTCCGCCTGTCCGGCTACCCCGAGCTGCGCCACTCCTTCCACATCGCCGATTATGGCCTGTTCTACCTGAACATCCGCGAGAACGCGGCGGCGCGGGTGCGGGCGTGGCAGCGGTAGCTTTTATAGTAAATCATTTCCCTAATGCACATCAGTGCCACGCTGCAACAGGTAAGTTTGAATAGAATTATATAATTACTAAGCTTGCGAGCGTTATGCTTCAAACTAAACTGGAATGCTCCCTGCATGAAACTACTCTTGCCGCTTTTGTTTGCTGTTACTTTCAGCCTGTCAGTCGCTGCTCAAACTACGCCCGTGCTCTTTCCGACGTTAAGCAAGACGTTGGATAGCTTGGCCTACGTTGACCAGTGGCCGATGCAACAAATGGTTCACCAAAAGCCAGATAGCTTGGGGCGGCGACTGGACGACGTAGAAAACGCCAATTTTGCTCGCCACCAACCTATACTGGAAGCCATCGTTGGGAAGCACGGCTACCCGGGCTTTAAGCAAGTAGGAAAGAAAAGTTCTAACAACTTTTGGCTGCTCGTGCAACACGCTGATGCGCATCCCGATTTTCAACGCCATGTGCTTAAGTTGATGTTGCCGGAAGTGAAACGCAACAATGCCAGCCCAGTAAACTATGCTTACCTGACCGACCGAGTAGCAATCAATTCTGGCCAACTAGAAGAGTACGGTACCCAGGTGGTATACGAGGGGCCTGGGCTTGGCGAAGCCGTCCCCAAGTCATTGCGCGACCCCTTAAATGTAAATAAGCGCCGGGCCGCAATCGGCATGGAACCGTTGGAATCTTACCTTGGCGTGATGAACAAAATGCACGAGGAGATGAACACGCCTCAACGCCCCAATAACTGAAAAGAAAATTATTCTTACATATGGAAAGCCCACCGGCACAATGCCAGTGGGCTTTCCATTTAGCTAGTAGCCGCGACTAAGCGCCGATAGCCACGCGCTTGAAGTCTGACACCGTCATGCCTTTCGACGTGCCGTCGAGTAACTGAGCGATGGTCTTCGAGTTATCCTTCACGAATTCCTGGTTCAGGAGCGTGTTGTCTTTGTAGAACTTGTTGAGCTTGCCCTGAGCAATTTTCTCTAGCATGGCCTCGGGCTTGCCTTCGGCCCGCGCCTGCTCTTTGCCAACTTCGATTTCGCGCTCTACCGTCGCCGAATCCACGCCGTCTTTGTCCACGGCAACGGGCTTCATGGCCACGATTTGCATGGCTACGTCGCGGCCTACTTCGCTGGTGTCAGCACCACTCACATTCTTCAGGCCCACGAGCACGCCTTTTTTGCTGTCGGAGTGCACGTAAGAGGCCACTTTCTCAGCGGTCAGCGTGGCGTAAGTCACGTCCAGCTTTTCACCAATTTTGCCCATCAGGTCCGTCACGTGCTCTTGCACGGTCAGGCCGTCGGCGGCCGTAGCGGCCAGCAGGTCTTCCTTGGTGCCGGCGTTGGTGCGCACGGCCGTGTCCAAAATTTGCTGGGCCAGCTCGCGGAAGTTCGCCACTTTGGCCACCGATTCAGTTTCGCAAGCCAGGGCCACCAATTTGCCAGTGGTGCCGTCTTCGCTCACGTTCACGAGCACCAGTCCTTCCGACGTTTCGTTTTCGGCGCGCTTATCGGCAATTTTCTGGCCGTGCTTGCGGAGAATGTCGCGGGCGGCTTCGAAGTCGCCGTCGGCTTCCACGAGGGCTTTTTTGCAATCCATCATGCCCGCACCGGTCATGGTGCGGAGCTTGTTTACGTCTGCGGCGGTAATTGCGGCCATTAGAGTAAGTGGGGGTTGGGTGTAAAATCAAACAGAAGAAGGGAACCCCCGGAGCCAACTGCTTCGCGAAGGTTCCCTTCTTTCAAAGAGCAAAAAGGCGCTTATTCCTCGTCGGCAGCAGTTTTCTCGGCAATGGCGGCTTCGTCGGCCTCCTTGCGGTCGGCGTCCTCTTTGTCCACCTTGCGCTCCGACAAACCTTCTTCAATCGCCTTGCCAATCACGCCCACGATGAGCTGAATCGACTTCGAGGCGTCGTCGTTGGCAGGAATCGGGAACTGCACCAGCTCGGGGTTCGAATTGGTGTCGCACATGGCGAACACCGGAATGCCCAATTTCTGGGCTTCTTTCACGGCGATGTGCTCACGCTTCACGTCCACCACAAACAGGGCGGCGGGCAGGCGGCCGAGGTCGGCGATGCCACCCAGCACGCGGTCGAGCTTGGCGCGCTCACGCGACATCATCAGCTTCTCGCGCTTGGCGAGGGCGGCGTAGGCCGTGTTTTCTTTCACCATCTTGTCGATGGTCGACATTTTCTTCAACGACTTGCGCACCGTGGCGAAGTTGGTGAGCATGCCACCCAGCCACCGGTCAGTGACGAAGGGCATCTTTAGGCGCTCAGCTTCGGTGGTCACAATCTCTTGAGCCTGCTTCTTAGTAGCCACAAACATGATTTTGCGGCCGCTTTTGGCGATGTTGCGGATGGCGGTGGAGGCGTACTCCAACGAAACCAGCGTCTTGTTCAGGTCGATGATGTGGATGCCGTTCTTCTCCATGAAGATGTACGGCGCCATTTTGGGGTCCCACTTGCGGGTGAGGTGACCAAAATGCGAGCCTGCTTCGAGCAGGTCTTTATAAGTTGTCTGAGCCATGATACGGGTCCTCCTGGTTTTAGCGTTTCGAGAACTGGAACGAACGACGGGCTTTGCGCTTGCCGAACTTTTTGCGTTCCACCATCCGCGGGTCGCGGGTCAGGAAGCCTTCCTTTTTCAGCGCTGGGCGAGTTTCCTCGTTGTCGCTCACCAAGGCCTTGGTGATGGCCAAGCGGATGGCTTCGGCCTGGGCCGAAATGCCGCCGCCTTTCACGTTCACCTTGATGTCGTACTGGCCGACTTGCTCGAGGAGGGTGAGAGGTTGGTTCACGACGTTTTCCAGCAACTCGTTGCTGAAGTACGCTTTCATGTCCCGGTCGTTGATAGTGATATTCCCTTGCCCGGCCTGCATGTAGATGCGGGCCACCGAGGTTTTTCTTCTACCAGAGGTGTTGGTAATTGCCATTTAGTGAATAATTAAAAAAGCCCGGGGCCGTTGTTGGCCTACAGGTTGGTGAGTTCGATGGGTTGGGGCTGCTGGGCCTCGTGCGGGTGCTCGGTGCCGGCGTACACGTACATATTGCGGTACTGGGCAGCGCCCAGCTTGTTGCCTTGCAGCATGCCTTTTACGGCGTGCTCAATCACGCGGCGCGAATCGCGGTTCATTTGCTCGCGCACCGTGCGGCGCTTCTGGCCGCCGGGGTAGCCCGAGTGGGTGATGTACACCTTCTCGGTCATCTTCTTGCCCGTCAAGCGCACCTGATCGGCGTTGAGAACAATCACGTTGTCGCCGCAGTCGGAATTAGGCGTGAAAGAAGGCTTGTGCTTGCCGCGCAGGATGTTGGCAATCTGACTGCACACGCGGCCCAGCGGGGCTACGCTGGCGTCGACGATAACCCAGCTTTTCTGGGCGTTGGCCTTGTTGACGTGGGTCGTCTTGAAGCTCAGGTGGTCCATGAGTCGGAAATGTAGGTAGGCTAAACAATTGAAAATAAACCCGAAGCCGGTTGGGCTTCGGGAAAAACGGACACAAAGGTACCTTTTTTCGTTCAGATTACCAAGTAGTATTCAGGATTTTGTCTTGCGGGGAGGACTACTTTTACGCACCTTCCCCAACCGCTGTCCCTATTCCATGGCCACTCTCCGTACTGCGCTTGACGATTTTGCCGATTCTGACCGAGTGGCCCGCGGGCTACTGCTGTTGGGGCTGCTGGTGTCGGTGGCGTTCGTGTTTATTTCGAAAAATCCCTACGATACCGGCGACAGCATTCAGCACTACTTGTACGCCCGCTACGCCCCGGAGCACCCCCTCAACCTGCTGCATTCGTGGGCCAAGCCATTGTTTACGCTGGTCATCATGGGCCCCTCGCAGCTCGGCTACCGGGCGCTCATGCTGTTTCAGTGCGGGATGGTAGCGGCGTCGGCGTGGCTGAGCTACCGCATTGCGCGGGGCCTGGGCGTGCCCTACGCAGCGCTGGCCATCCTGTTTTGCTACGCGTCCCCCGACTACTTCCGCATTCAGCTTTCAGGCCTGACGGAGCCGTTGTTTGGCCTGCTGCTGGTGGGCGGCGTGGCGCTGGCCGTGGCCGGGCGCCCGGCGTGGTCGGTGGCGTTGGTGTCGTGGCTGCCGTTCGTGCGTTCGGAGGGGTTTATCCTGCTGGGGCTCTGGGTGGTGTACCTGGCGTGGCAACGGCAGTGGCGCGCCCTGCCGCTGGTGTTTTTGGGCTACGCCGTGTACAGCGCCGCGGGGGCGGTGGTGCTGCACGAGCCGGGCTGGGTGTTCGGGCGCAACGCCTACCCCACCATTTCGGCCTACGGGCACGGCGGCTGGGGCCAGTACGCCGTCGGGCTGTTTTACTTACTGGGCTGGGTGATTGGGGCCCTGGCGGTGCTGGGCGGCGGGCAATTGCTACGGCGCGCCACCCAGCGCACCCCGTGGCAGAACCCGCTGTTCCGAGCGGAGCTGCTGCTCGTGTACGGCTGCGTGGCGGTGTTCGTGGCGGCCCACACCTTGTTTTGGGTCTTCGGGTTGTTTGGTTCGGCGGGCCTGGTGCGGGTGCTGGCGTCGCTCACGCCCTTGCTGGCCATCATCGCCCTGCGCGGCCTGGGCATGTTGTGCGCACTGGGCCGCACGGCCGCCGCGCGGCAGCGCATTGCCCTGGGGGTGGCCGCGCTGGCGGTGGCGTTCCTCTTCACGGGGCTGCGCATGGAGCTGCGCTGGCAGCGCGACTTCGCCATCCCTGGCGATCTGGCGCTGGCCGAGCAGGCCGCCGCCTGGTACCGGCAGCAGCCCGGGGCCCAGGCGCGCCCCGTGGTGCTGGACCATCCGGGCATCGGCAAGGCTTTGAACGTGGACGTTTTCGACCGCCAGGCCCGCCCCATCGCGTCCGTCAACGGCCAGCCCAGTTTGGCGCACTTGCCCGTGGGCACCCTAGTGTTTTGGGACGAGTGGTTCAGCACCGTGGAGGGAGGCCTGCCGCTCGAAATGCTGGCCACCAACCCCCACTTTCGGCAGCGCTGGGCCGGGGCCCAGCTGCGCCAGGCCGACAACCCCGGCCGGGGCGTGGCGCGCGTGGTGGTGTTCGAAAAAGTGCGTTGAGCAACCGATCAGGGCCCCCGGGGCCCTAGCGGTTCTGGGCCAGCACGTCCACCAGCACCCGGAAATCTTTGGGATAAGGGGCTTCCACCGCTATTTCTTCGCCCCCGAGGCCCGCAAATTGCAGGCGCATGGCGTGCAGGGCAAAGCGCTTGATGAACGGCTGCTCGGTTTCGCCCTCTTTTAGGTTGAACTTCTTCTTAAGCGACGAGAGGAAAAAATCCTCGCCGCCGTACATCCCGTCGCCCACGATGGGGGCCTGGAGGTACTGCAAGTGCAGCCGGATCTGGTGCATGCGGCCCGTCACGGGCTCAGCCAGCACGAGGGCGTGGCGGGTGTACGTGTCGAGGGTGGTAAAGTAGGTTTCGGCCTCCTTGCCCTTGTAGGCGAGGCGGGCCTTGCCGCGGGTGGTGGTTTCGATGTGGCGGTCCACGAGCTGGTGCTCCAGGCGCGGGGTGCCCCACACCACGGCGTGGTACTGCTTTTTTACTTCCCGGTTCTCGAACTGCATGGCCAGGTGGCGGTAGGCTTCGGGGTGCTTGGCAAAGGCCAGGGCCCCGCTGGTGTCGCGGTCGAGGCGGTGGGCGGCCTGAATGTCGTCGTAGTGCTGGCGGGCCATGCGCAGCATGTTGGGGGCCCCGCCCACCCGCTCGTCGAGGGTGGCCAGGAAGGGCGGCTTGTTGACGACGAGGTAGTCGTCGCTTTCAAACAGGATCAGGTCGGCGAAATTCGGGAGCTTCATAAGGGCCCCAAAGGTACGGCCGGGGGCCCTGCCCCGGGCTAGAGGGCCCCCGGGCTCACCTTGGGCTTGGCCAGCTTGAACTCCATGGTGGTGCCCTCGCCCACGGCGCTCTTCACCCGAATGCTCGACTTGTGGGCTTCCACGATGTGCTTGCTGATGGCCAGCCCCAGCCCCGAGCCGCCCGACTCGCGCGAGCGGCTCTTGTCAATCCGGTAGAAGCGCTCGAAGATGCGGGCTTGGTGCTCGGGGGCAATGCCGGGGCCGTCGTCGCGCACCACGATGCGCACGCCACGGCTGCTTTCCACCAGCGACACGCGCACCTGGCCCTGGTCGCGGCCGTACTTCACGGCGTTGTCAATCAGGTTGATGAGCACCTGGCGGATGCGGTTGCGGTCGGCCACGACCGGGAGGCCCGCGGTGGCGTATTTGGGCGGCAGCAGCTCTAGCGTGGTGCCGCGGCGGCGGGCCTTTTCCTCCACCAGCTCAAATATTTCGCGCACCAGGGCCACTAGGTCGAAGCGCTGGCGGCGCAGGCGCACCACGCCCTGCTCAAGCTGCGAAATCGTGACCAGGTCCTGAATCAGCGCGTCGAGCGTGTCGAGGCTGGTGGCGGCCTTGGTAAGGAACTTGTGCCGCGTGGCGGGGTCGATGTCGTCGGGGCCCTCGGCGTCGAGCACGGTGTGCACAAAGCCCTGGGCGGCAAAAAGCGGCGTCTTCAACTCGTGCGACACGTCGGCCAGGAACTCGCGGCGCAAAGCTTGGAGGCGCTTCAGTTCGTCAATTTCCTGCTGCCGGCGCTCGGCCATTTGCAAAATCTCGTCGCGCACCCGCTTCACCGGCTCGGGTCGAAACAAAAATTTGTTGCTCAGCTTCTTAAACTCCTTGCGCTTGATGTGCTCCAGGCCGGCGTAGATGCCGTTGATTTCCTGAAAAATAAGGGCTTCAAACGTCAGGTACACCAGCAGAAAGCACGCCGCCACCGTAATGCCGCCCGCCAGAAACGCCTCGCGCTGCGGCAGCCTCGGCACCACCAGCGCGCACGCCGTGAGCACGCCCGCCACCAGCAGCGCAATGAGGATAGCGACGGTGCGGGAGGAAAAATTCATGGAATAGATGTGCTAAATGCGAAGAATGTGAAAATATGAAAAATGGCTGTCTTGGCCGTTGCAGCACATTTTCACGTTCCCTCACTTTCCCGCCTTTTCACACCAAAGCTAGTCGGCGTTGAACCGGTAGCCCACGCCTTTGATGGTTTGGATGTGGTGGTCGCCTACTTTTTCGCGCACCTTGCGCACGTGCACGTCCACGGTGCGGGCCAGCACGAAAACGTCGTTGCCCCAGATGTTCTGGAGCAGTTCCTCGCGGTTGAACACCTTGTGGGGCGCGGCGGCCAGGAACGCCAGCAGCTCAAATTCCTTCTTGGGCAGCGTGATTTTGCGCCCCCCCTGGTACACGGCAAACCCAGTGCGGTCGATGCGCAAGCCGTTGATTTCGATGGCCTCCACGGCGGCGTGCGGGTCTTGGTCGCGGCGCTTGAGGGCGGCCAAGCGGCTGAGTAGGGCCCGGGGCTTGATGGGCTTGGCGATGAAGTCGTCGGCCCCGGCGTCGAAGGCGGCCACTTCGGAAAACTCCTCGGCGCGGGCCGTCAGGAACAGGATGTAGGTGTCTTTGAACCGGGGCTGCTCGCGCAGCAGGCGGCAGGCGGCGATGCCGTCGAGGTGGGGCATCATCACGTCGAGCAAGATGATGTCGGGCCCGAATGCGGCGGCCACGTCCAGGGCCTGGCGGCCGTCGCCGGCCGAGGCGGTGAGGTAGCCTTCTTTTTTCAGGTTGAACTCCAGCAACTCCACAATGTCCGGGTCGTCGTCGACCACCAGAACTTTGTAAACGGGCGGTTTAGCAGTGCTCATGGCGCAGGGGCTTGGGTGGAATGTTGCCGCAAAATTACCCCCGCGTTCTGCCAAGACCGTGTTACGTTTGTGTGACGCGGGCCCCGGGGCCCGGCGGCCGGCTAGCGCACCATGTTCAGGTGGCTGCGCAGGCCGCGGCACTGGTACATGTCCACCTTCACAGCGCCCACGAACAGTTCGGCCTGGAAGAGCACCGGAATTTTGTTGCGGTCGTCGGAGAGGTACACCGAAACGGCGTTTTCGCCCTTGAAAATCTTATTGGCTGGCATTTTGGGCACTAGCTTGAACACGCGCACCGTGCCGGCCTTGGTTTCCACCGTTTCGCGGCCTTTGTACACCACTTCGAGTAGGAAATTGTCACCGTCAAAATAGGCGGGCATCCGCACGGATTCGCCCACGCGCATGTGCTCCAAGTTGAGGGTGCGCAGGTAATAAAAGCCACTCACCAGCTCCAAGCAATTGTTGGCCACCTTCACCGAAGTGCGGGTGGGGTTCTCCCTGTTGTGGTCCTGCACGTCGGCCACGTCGTGGATCTGGTCAAAATCCACCGTTTCTTTTTTGTGGTAGCCCTTCTCGGTGATATCGCGCTGGGCGCGCAGCGGCAGGATGCTGGCGGTATCGATGTAGGCCCGCCACTGGTCGCGGATGCGCAAAAAGAAGTCGAACGAACCGATGGTGCGCCCGCTCACGGTGGCCTTGTAGCAGGGGCGGTCGGACACGCGCTCCAGGGCCCCGCTGGTTTCCACGGTGGCCTCGGCGGCGTTGATGAGGCCGTAATGCACTTTGTAGTTGATGACCTCGCCGCGCCCAAAACTGGCCTGCGGCAGGTAGCGCACGGCCTCGCCGGGCCCCGTAGCCGATTGGGCGGCCAGGAGCAGCAAAGTAAACGGAGCAGCGTAAATCCAGCGGCGCATGGAACAAGCAGAAGGGGGTAAATCTAAGGCATAACCAACGAGTGGCGTCAGACAAACGCGGTGCCAGGCCCCAAATAAAAACGCAAAAAGACCCGCTGCAGATGGCAGCGGGCCTTTTGCTTGGTTTAATGAAAGCTTTTCGGCTGAAAGTGAAAGCCCGGGGCCCCATTCTTCAGCTGCGCCGCTTGGGCGGGCCCTACAGGGTGTCCTCGCCGTCCTCGGGGATGGTCATGTCCACGGGGATGACGGCGTCGTCGCCCTTGGCCATCGTGCGGATTTTGGCTTCGATTTCGTCGGCCAGCTCGGGGTTGTCGAGCAACAGGGTTTTCACGGCC
Organism: Janthinobacterium lividum; assembly: GCA_050954665.1. GTDB lineage: Bacteria > Bacteroidota > Bacteroidia > Cytophagales > Hymenobacteraceae > Hymenobacter. Next base: position 14,847 of record JBPBPC010000036.1, on the reverse strand, counting down.
TCGCGGCCCTGGCCAATCTTGGTTTCGCCGTAGTTGAACCACGAGCCCGACTTGCCGATGATGCCCATGTCGACGCCGAGGTCCACAATCTCACCGACTTTGGAAATGCCCTGGCCGTAGATGATGTCAAACTCGACCACTTTGAAGGGCGGCGCGACTTTGTTTTTCACCACCTTCACTTTGGTGCGGTTGCCGGTCACGTTGTCCTTATCCTCCTTAATCTGACCGATGCGGCGGATGTCGAGGCGCACCGAGGCGTAAAATTTCAGGGCATTGCCGCCGGTCGTGGTTTCGGGCGAGCCGAACATCACGCCGATTTTCTCGCGCAACTGGTTGATGAACACGCAGCAGCAGCCGGTTTTATTAATGGTGCCGGTGAGCTTGCGCAGGGCCTGGCTCATGAGGCGGGCGTGGAGGCCCACCTTCGAGTCGCCCATGTCGCCTTCGAGTTCGCCTTTCGGCACGAGGGCGGCCACGGAGTCAATCACGATGATGTCGATGGCCCCCGAGCTAATCAACTGGTCGGCAATTTCGAGGGCTTGCTCGCCGTTGTCGGGCTGGGCAATCAGCAGGTTGGTCGTGTCAATGCCGAGCTTCTCGGCGTACGATTTGTCGAAGGCGTGCTCGGCGTCGATAAAGGCAGCCATGCCGCCTTTCTTCTGCGCTTCGGCAATCATGTGCATCGTCAGGGTGGTTTTGCCCGACGACTCGGGGCCGTAGATTTCCACCACGCGGCCGCGGGGCACACCGCCAATGCCCAGGGCAATGTCGAGCGAAAGCGAACCCGTGCTAATGCTCGGAATGTCGCCCACCTTGTTGTCGGAGAGCTTCATCACCGTGCCTTTGCCGTAGGCCTTGTCCAGCTTGTCGAGGGTCAGCTGAAGAGCCTTCATTTTTTCGACGGCGACGTTTACTTCGCCTTTTTCAGCCTTTTCGACTTTTTCAGCTTTGGGAGCTGTTTTGGTAGCTAGTGCCATGGGAGGGAGTTGGGAAAAAGGAATTAGGTTTGGGTAAAGTTACGGGGTTTTGGCGGGTTGCCGCCGGCCAATATGCACAAACCCAAGGCTTGCAATACTGCTGTTTTTGGGCGGCTTTTTCTAACACCGGGCCCCCCGGTTTTGTGCCATTGGAATTAGAAATATATGGGGAATCTTCTAAGGATTTTAGTAGCCGTTGGGGCCCTGCTGGTTATGGCTGGGCACGCGCACGCGCAGTTGGATAACCGGGCATTCACTTCGCCAGAGCCGGGCCGAACCAAGTTTGGCAAAAACCCTTCGCTGCTTTCGGAAGAGCCGGATACGGCGACGACCCGGGCCACTCCCCAGGCCGGCGACCTGCGCGTTTCCCTCAACGCCTTCACCTTTTTCAAAGACAACGAGTACTTCAACGACATCGTGGAAGGCTACACCTTGTTCGGTACGCAACTCAACCCGCAGCTCGTGTACTACCCCACCAAAGAGCTGCGCCTGGAGGCCGGCGTTTTCTTGTGGAAAGATTTTGGCAACCCCACGCTGCGGCAGGTGCGCCCCACCTACCGCGCTACCTGGACGCACGGGCCCCACCAGTTCATTTTTGGCAACATCCGGGCGAACCTCAACCACGGCTACATCGAGCCGCTGCTCGACTTTGAGCGGGTGATATTGAAGCCGCTGGAAGAGGGCTTGCAGTACCGATTAAATTCCAAGCGCGTATCGCTGGACGTGTGGGTGGACTGGCTGCGGCAGGAATACGCCGGCAGCAACTACCAGGAGCAAATTGCCGGGGGCCTCAGCAGCAGTTTCCGCCTCACCAAGCCCGAAAGCGCAGTGGACGTGTCCGTTCCGTTGCAGTTTACGGCCCAGCACCACGGCGGGCAAATCGACACGCTGCACGCGCCCATCCAAACGCTGTTTAACTACGCCACGGGCGTGGTGGTGCGGGTGCCGTTGCGCGGGTCGGTGGTGCAGGCGGTGCGGCTGAATGCCTACGGCGTGGCCTACGACGACCACTCGACGGTGTTCCGGCTGCCTTACACCGGTGGCAAGGGCCTGTACCTCAACGGCACGCTCGAAACCCGCTACCTAGACGTAATGCTGAGCTACTGGCAGGGCCACCAGTTTTTTGCCCCGCTGGGCGGCAACTATTACCAATCCATCGCCTCGCGCTACGGCACACCCGGCTACACCGACGCCGAACGCCGGCTGCTGCTGGTGCGCCTGCTGCGCGACTTCCGCATCTCCGACGCGGCGGCCCTCACGGTGCGCGTGGAGCCGGTGTACGACTTCAACCGGCAATTGCTGGATTTCTCGTTCGGCTTCTACCTCAATTTCCGGCAAGAATGGCTGCTCGGCAACGTGGGCCGGCGAGCCCGCGCGGGGCAGTGAGGCAGAGAATAAGCGAATTGCTGGGTTAGCGAGTTGGTGAGTAATAATGCTCACTCACTATTTCACGCATTCACCACCTCACCTTTCCTGCACAAAGCGTTGGATGCGGCCCACGGCGTCGGCGTTGCGAAACCAGGCGCGGCGGGTGGGCGACTTTTCCATGCGAAAGCCGGCGGCCAGGGCCACCGCCTGGCCCCGGGCGTTGTCGGCGAAGCAGCGGATGAGCAGGCGGCGGCTGGCCACCGCTCCGAACCCAAAGCGGCACACGGCCGTCAGCGCCTCGCGGGCGTAGCCGTGGCCCTCGGCTTCCTGCGCCAAGTAATAGCCAATTTCGGATTGCTCGTCGCTCTGGGGCATCAGGCAGATGTCGCCGAGGTAGGCCCCGGTGGCGCGCAGCCAGATGCCCAACACGTAGAAACGCCCGCTGTGCCAATCGGCCGCGAAGGCGGCCAGGGCCCCGGGGGCCGCGGCGGCGGTGGGCACGGCGCGCAAGCGGTCAGGAAACGAAGCGTTCAGGCGGGTGCGGTTGTGTTGGAGCAAGGCGAAAAACGCGTCGGCGTCGGCTGGCTCGTAGGGGCGCAGCAGCAGGCGATCAGTAAGCAAGGGAGTACGCGGAAGCGGCATGGCCTTACGTACGGCAAAAATAGCCCGACAGTGACTCCTGGGGCCCTGCCCAGCCGCGGCGGCGCAAAAAAATGGGTCGCCACGAGTCTCAGAAGGGCAACCTAGCGCGAAGCCTGAGAGTACAAACCAACCCCGTTGCTTCGGTGGCGGGCCCCGCCGTCCTTTTCCAAAACCAATCCCTTCCCTATGTCCGCTGCCATCGGCTACGCTGCCAAAAGCGCCAAAGCTAAATTAGCTCCCTTCCACTTCGAGCGCCGCGAGCCCGGGGCGCTCGACGTGGCCATCCACATTGAATACTGCGGCGTGTGCCACTCCGACGTGCACCAAGTGCGCAACGACTGGAAAAACTCGCTGTACCCCTGCGTACCGGGCCACGAAATTGTGGGCCGCGTCACGGCCGTAGGTTCCAAAGTGACCAAGCACAAAGTGGGCGACTTGGTGGGCGTGGGCTGCATGGTTGATTCGTGCCAGCACTGCGCTTCCTGCGCCGAGGGCGAAGAGCAGTATTGCGAAAACGGCATGCTGGCCACCTACAACGGCCCCTTCAAGCCCGACGGCTCCAATACCTACGGCGGCTACTCTGACCACTTGGTGGTGACCGAGAAATTTGTGTTGAACGTGCCCACCAGCCTGGGCCACCGGCTGCAAGGCGTGGCCCCGCTGCTGTGCGCCGGCGTCACCACCTACTCGCCCCTGAAGCACTGGAAAGTGGGCCCCGGCCAAAAGGTAGCCATCGTGGGCCTGGGCGGCCTGGGCCACGTGGCCGTGAAGCTGGCCGTGGCCATGGGCGCGGAAGTGACGGTCATCACCACCTCGCTGGACAAGGAAGACCGCGCGCGGGAAATAGGGGCCCACGACGTAATTTATTCGAAAAACCCCGCGGCCATGCTCAAGCACGCGGACGAATTCGACTTTATCCTCAGCACCATCCCTGTGCAACACGACGTGAACCCCTACGTGCTGCTGCTCAAGCGCGATGGCCACCTGACGCTGGTGGGGATGCTGGAGCCCATGGCCAAAGGCCTCGACAACATGCAGCTGGCCAGCAAGCGCCGCAGCGTGGCCGGCTCGTTCATTGGCAGCCTCGCCCGGACCCAGGAAGTGCTCGACTTCTGCGGCAAGCACGGCATCACGGCCGACGTGGAACTGATTGACATCAAGCACATCAACAAGGCGTTCGACGACGTGAACAAAGGCAAGGTGCCCTACCGTTACGTCATCGACATGGCCACGCTGGGCGCGGTGGAAAACTAAGGTTTTAAGCCCAAAGCAAAAGGGCGGGCCCGGCGGATATTCCGCCGGGCCCGCCCTTTTGCTTTGGGCCCTTGGCCTATTGCCCGGCGTACTGCCGGGGGCTACCCAGCATGTGCTGGGTGCGCATCACGTTCACTTGACGGGCGGCTTCGTTGAAGAATTCGAGGCGGCGGATGAGCATTTCTTTGGTCAGCACGCGGCCTTCGGGGGTGGCCATCAGGGCCCGCTTGTCGGCCAGAATGTGCCGGACGGCCGCCAGCGCGGGGCCCTCGTGCTGCATGAACTGCCGCTCGAACTCGCCCAGCCGGGCCACACCCTCGGCGGTGAGGCGGAACTGCTCGCCGGCGCCTTGGTTCAGCACCTCGCACAGCACGTACACTTCGATGGGCAGGCTGGTTTCGAGGGCCGTGGCGCGCAAGTCGAGCCCAGCAGCCAAGGCGTCGAGGATGATGCGCACGTTACGCTCAAATTGCTGGTAGTAGGCTTGGGCTTCCATGTCGGATTAAAGTAACTCCTTGATAATCTGCTCCACCGTCACGCCCTCAGCCTCGGCCTTGAAATTGCGCACCAGGCGATGGCGTAAAATGGGCAGGGCCACGGCGCGCACGTCCTCGATATCGGGCGAGTACTTGCCGCTGATGAGGGCGTTGCACTTGGCGGCCACCACTAGGTACTGCGAAGCCCGGGGCCCCGCGCCCCACTCCAGCAACTGCTGGGCCCGGGGGGCTGCCCGGTCGCCCTGGGGGCGAGTTTTGTGCACCAAGCTCACGGCGTACTCTACCACGTTGTCGGCCACGGGCACGCGGCGCACAAGAGCTTGGTAGGCCTGGATTTCAGCGGCCGTCAGCACCTTGCTCACTGTGAGCTGGCGGTCAGTTGTAGTGTTTTTCACAATGTTCAACTCTTCGGTGTAGCTGGGGTAGCCCAGTTGCACATTAAACATAAAGCGGTCGAGCTGTGCCTCGGGCAGCGGGTAAGTGCCTTCCTGCTCGATAGGGTTTTGAGTGGCCAGCACGAAGAACGGGCGCGCCAGCGGGTAGCGCTGCCCGGCCACGGTCACGGCGTATTCCTGCATGCTTTCGAGCAGGGCGGCCTGGGTTTTGGGCGGGGTGCGGTTGATTTCGTCGGCCAGCACGAGGTTGGCGAAGATGGGGCCCTTCACGAATTGAAACTCGCGTTGCTGGGTCAGCGTCTCCGAGCCCACGATGTCGCTCGGCATCAGGTCGGGCGTGAACTGAATGCGGTTGAACGACAAATCCAGCGCGTCGGCAATGGTCTGGATCAGCAGCGTCTTAGCCAAGCCGGGCACGCCTACTAATAAGCAGTGGCCCTGGGCAAATACGGCCGTGAGCACCAGCCGCACCACTTCGTCCTGCCCCACGATGACCTTGCCGATTTCGCGGCGCAATGCCTGGTAGTGGGCCGCAAGGGCGTCGGCGGCCTCTTTGTCGTTGATCATTCTAAAGGATAAAGCTGCGGGTAGTCGGTGCGCGGCGCTTGTCGATTCCTGATGGGGCCCCGGCACAACGATTTAAAGCTCTACGTCGAGCACTTTGCACTGCGCGTATTCGGGCACTACTTCGAGGTACACCGTGCCGCGGTTTTTTACAAACCACTGGTCCAAGGCTTTGCTTTTCTTCTCGTTGAGGGCGGCGGCGGCAATCTTTTGGTAGTCGTCGTCGAGGTTGGCCTGGTGCGGGGCCGTGTTCGATTTTAGGTACAGGATGCGCATGGCGTCCTTGCCGTCGTCGGTGCGGTAGGGCAGGGGCGGGGTGATGTGGCCCACCTTCATGGTGTCGATGGTGAAGAAGATGGCCGGGTCGAGCTTGTCGAGGGGCAAGCGTGAGCCGCCGTCCTGGCGGTTGGCCAGTAGGCCGCCGTTTGAACTGGTGGCCTTGTCGCTGGAGTTGTCCTTGGCCGCTTTGGCGAAGCTGATGCTGTCTGACAGAATTTGGGTGCGCAGGCGGGCCAGCTTCTTGGCCGAGGCGCTGGCGTCGGACGCGCCCGTCGCCGGCTTCAGCAAGATGTGGCGCGTAGAGTAGCTATCACCCTTGCGCTCAATAAATTGAATAAGGTGAAAGCCGAATTGCGACTGCACCACCGGCGAGAGTTGTCCGGGCTCCAGCTTGCGCGAGGCGGCCTCGTACTCGGGCACCAGTTCGCCGCGCTTGAAGAAACCCAGTAGGCCCCCCTGAGCAGCGGAACCCGGGTCCTCCGAATATTTTTTGGCCAATTCCTCGAAATTAGCGCCGGCCAGCACTTGGGCCCGCAAGTCGTTCAGCTTGGCCACGGCGGCTTGCTTAGCGGCGTCGTTCACCTGGGCGGGCACCACAATCTGTCCCACCTCCACCTCGGTGGAATAATAAGGCAAGCTGTCTTTGGGAATGCGGGTAAAGTACTGGTTCACTTCGCGGGGCGTCACGGCGAGCTTGCCGGTGATGGTTTCCTGCATTTTTTGCTGCACCAGCTGCTCCTTCACCTGGGGGCGCAAGTCGTCCTTCAGCGATTTCACCGACTTGTTGTACAGCTCTTCCAGCTTTTTCTCTGAGCCCACCTGCTGCACGAAGTAGGCCATGCGGCGGCTCAGTTCGCCATCTACGGCGGCGTCGGTCACGGTCACGGAGTCCACGTCGGCGCGGGCCAGCATCAGCTTGTTCAGCACCAGGCTCTGCAAAATTTTGCAGCGCAAGTCGGGCGGCAAGGCCTTGCCTTCGGCGCGGGCCGTTTCCTGGGCGTAGATGTTTTCGACGTCGGAACGCAGCACAATCTGGTTGTCTACTTTCACGATGATGCCGTCGATCAAGTCTTGGCCCTTGGGCCGGCTCACGCCCAACTGCGCTTGCGCCGCCGGGGCCCCGCCCAGCACCAACGCCAGGGCGCACAGCGCCGCGGCCACCAGCCGATTCAATGGATTGTGCATAATCACTTAAACTATTTCAGGATAACGGTTGGAACCGGGCCGTAAAGTTACCGCCGCCCGCGTTGCCACGCCCGCGCAACGCCAAAAGCAGCCCGTAAATTTCACCACAAAACTGTCCGCGGCAACAAAAGGAGCCCAGGGGCCCCGCGTTGGTTGCACTCCGCCGGGCAACCAAAAGCCCCGGCTTGTTGGCCAGGGCTCAAGAAAAACAGCTGCCTTGCGCTTAAAAACTCAGTGGATCAAGCTATTACTTGGTAACCAGCTTATCTACTTCGGGCTGGTTTACTTGCACCGGGTACTGCTGGCGAAGCTGGGCAATCCATTCTTTTTCCAAGTAATTCTGGTAATCGCTGGTGGCCTGGCCGCGGGCGTCGGACAGCGCCTTGGGGCCCGCCGCCAGTTGCTTGGTCACGATAACGGCGTAGTAGCGGCCATCAAGCTGGGTGGTGTAGGTACCGGGCGCGCTGGTCAGGAACTGGTCGGCGGCCTTGCTGTCGCCTTTCTGAAACGCGCGCTGCTGAATTTGCACCGCCAGCGGGTTCTTGGCATTAAAGCGCTGCTCGATGGTGGCTGGGTCGTTGGTATAGCCTTTCAAGTACACGGCGTCAACCGAAGCAGGTTGCTTCGATTCTTTGCCACCGAGGACGGCGCTGGTGAACAAAAGTTTGCTGGGCCTGGCCCCTTTGCCGACCAAATAAGCCTTAACCAAACTGGTCCGCTGCCGCGCTAACGCGAGGGCCGCGTTTGTCTTTACGTGTTCGGTTACGAACACGCTCAGCGTGGTGTCGTCCGCCATACGTTTTGCTAAAGCATCCAGTGCTGCGGTGCTGGCCGGTAGCAGAGTGGCCGTGCGGGGCTGAAAGCCTACAGTAGCTGGAATGCCCTTGCTGATTGGCATGGAAAACTTCTTGCTAAACACCTGCGTGGCTTCCGTGCGCAGCGCCGGCGTAGCGGCACTCACCACGGTAGCCTGCGCCCGGGGGCCCCACTGGTACTTGTCTTGGTTAGCGGCGAAGAACTTTTTCAGGCCCACCGAGTCTTCAATGGCTTTGCTCCACACTTTTTCGTCCATCAACTGGAACAGCAGGATGCCGTCGCGGTACTCCTTGGCCAGCATCCGGTAGTCCTCGTACTTGGTGTCGAGCGAGTTCTTTTCGAAGTCGGTCAGGCGCTGGTCCACGTACTGGTCGTAGAACTGCTCCATCACGAAAGCCGGCTGGGCCCCTGGGCGCGGGCGCTGGTTCTGGGCCACGTACTGCAAGAAGTCCTTCACGTAGTAGGGCTGCTGCTTGATGGTGAACAGCACCAAGTTATCGGCACCGCTGGCCTTCTTGCGCTTCGCATCGGCGGGCGTGGCGGGGGCCACGTACTTGAAGCGGCCGGCCACCAAAGAGGAATCGGCCCGCGCCAGGGCCAGGGCTTTGGCGGCCGGAATTTCCAGAAATTGGTCCTCCTGCCGGATGCGCTTGAGGAACGCAGTCCGGTTTAGCTCAGAGCGCGAATCTTTAGCCACCTTGTTTTTCAGCGTCGTTTCCATCGCTGTAAAAGCCGGCACCGGCTGCCGCTCCAGCAGCTTTATGATGTGCCAGCCGTAGGGCGTTTGCACGGGCGGGGCAATGTCGCCGGGCTTCTGCAGCCGAAAGGCGGCGGCCTCGAACGACGGAATCATGCGGCCCGTTCCAAAAGGCGGCAGCTCGCCGCCGTTGGCGGCCGAGCCGGCGTCTTCTGAAAACTGGGCCACCAGCTTGTCCCAGCCTTCGCCCTTGCGCAAACGGGCGTATAATTCGTCAATTTTTTTCTTAGCCGTAAGCGAATCGGCGGCCGGGGCGTGGGCATTCACACGCACCATCAGGTGAGCAACCTTGATTTCGCCTTGCGCCGCCCGCCGGTCGTTCACCTTGATGAGGTGGTAGCCGAAACGCGTGCGGATGGGTTGCGATACCTGCCCCACGGGCGTTTTGTAGGCGGCCGTTTCGAACGGGTACACCATCTGCATGGCCGTGAAGTAGCCCAGGCTGCCGCCGTTTTCTTTGGCCGACGGGTCTTCGCTTTGCTGCCGAGCCAGGGCCCCAAAGTCGGCGCCGCCCACCACTTGCTGGCGCAGGGCCAGCACTTTTTGGTAAGCCGCCAGCGTATCGGCTGGGGCCGCGTCGGGGGCCACCCGGATGAGGATGTGGGCGGCACTTACCTCCTGGCCCAGGCGGTCGTAGGCTTCGTGCACCAGTTGGTCGGTCACGCTCTTCTCCGTGAGGTAAGGCTGGGCCAGCTGTTGGCGGTAGCCGTCCAGCTCGCGCTTGAAGGCCTGGGTGGTGTCGAGGCCGCGGCGCTCGGCTTCCAGCACTTTTAGGCGGAAGTTGGTGTACAAATCCAGGTATTCCGCTACGCTTTGGCGAGTGCCGTAGTCGGCGGCCGTGCCGTTGTTTTTGCGGTACACGTAGGCAAACTCAGCGGCGGGCACCGCCACGGGGCCCAGAGTTTCAACGGCTGGGCCCGCTCCCGCAGCTGGCAATGGACCAGTGGCCTGGGGTTTGGTGGCCTGGCAGCCCGCCAGGAGCAGCACGGCGGCGGCGCCGACGTGCAAAAAGCGTATGTGCATGGAAGAGGAAAAAGGAACCCACCGGGCCCGGCCGCCAGCACAACGCCGGCTGGGCCCAACCCGAACAACGGCGAAATTAGCTAATTTCCAACCGATGAGGGGCCCGCGCCGGGCCCCGGGGCGCTCACACCAGTTCCTTGCTGAGGTGGCACACGGTGTGGTGGTCGCGGGTGAAAAACTCCACCCGATCCATTAGTCGGTTCACCAGGGCCATGCCCATGCCGCCTTTGCGGCCCTGCCGGATGTACTCGGGTAGGTCGGGGGCAACGTGGGGCGGGGGCAGAAAAATGGTGTCGCCGCGGTCGGCAATTTCTATGCTAAGCAAGCGGCCATTCACCACCAATTCTAGGTCGATGTACTGGTGCTCGTCCTCGCTGTTGGCGTGGATGATGAAGTTGGCCACCACCTCGTCCACGGCCAGTACCACTTGGTTTATCAACAGCTCGGGCACCGACCGACGGTTGAGAAAACCCCGCACGAAGTCGCGCACCTGTTGCAGGTTGCGGCGCGAGCATTCTATGCGGAGCACGTCCTTCATCAGAAATGTTATAGTTATTACCTGTACTTTATTATTAACGTTACCGGGCCTTAGTTCGGATTGGGGGCCCCAACAGGAACCGTGGCCCGAACCAGACCTAGGCGGCGACGGCCTCGGCCTGGGTGGGCACGATGGTCATCAGTGAGTCGAGGCCCAGGATTTCAAAAACATTAAACACTTTTTCCTGCATGTTAAAAAACACCAGTTTCACGTTGTTGTCTTGCAGGCGCTGCAAGTGGGAAATGAAGACGCCCAGGCCCGCTGACGAAATGTAGCTAAGCTTGGCGCAGTCAACGAGCACCTTGCGGTAGTTAAGTAAGTCGGGCTTGTTGAATTCGGTATCGAGCAGCACGGCTGAGCTAGCGTCCAGTTCGCCATCGAGGAGCAGCAGCAGAGAATCGGCGGAGGGTTGAGCGGTTACTTTCATAATGAGGCCGATACGTCAGGCCATCGGTTCGGGTTGGATGGCTTTAAATTTAATGACTAACAGCGTCTGGTCGTCATGGATGGGCTGACCAGCAGTAAATCCATTCAAGTCGTTCAGGATAAACGACTTGATTTCGTTAGCGTTCTGGTAATAGCACTCCTCAAGGCGCTGCTTGAGGCGGTCCTCGCCGTATTCTTCCTGGCCGGCGCCGCGGGCTTCCACAATCCCGTCGGTGTAAATAACCATCACGTCGCCGGGCCCGTAGTCGTAAAACTGGTTGTTGATGTGCTTCTCGTAGCTGTCGTTGCGGATAATGCCCAGCCCCAAGCCCGCCGACTGGAAATAAAACACTTCCTCGCGCAGAGCGTGGTAGTACAATGTATGGCAGTGCCCCGCGCGGGCAAACATGAAGCCACCTTGCTCGTAATCAATAATGTAGAGCGACGAGGTGATGAACGACGAGCGCTCCAAGCAGTGGGCCAGGGCGGTGTTGGCTTGCGTCATGAAGCGGCTGGGCACCGGGAACCGGTCGCGCTCGCTCTTGGCCAGCGGGTTGCCTTGCATCAGGGCATGAAAAATGCCCTTCATCTGGGCCATGTGGAAGGCCGCCGTAATGCCCTTGCCGCTCACGTCGCCGATGAGCACGGCCAGCCGCCGGCCCGGCAGCAGCAAAAAGTCGTAGAAGTCGCCGCCCACTTCCTTGGCCGCCAGCGAGTGGGTGCTGATTTCAAACCAACCGTCGGTGGGCAACTTCTTTGGAATCAGGCTGTCCTGTACTTCCGAGGCAATTTTCAACTCTTCCTGGGTGCGCTGGTTGTGCAGGGCGATGGTGGCCAACGCCAAGTTTTCGATGCTGAGCACAGCTTGGCTGGCGAAGGTTTGAAGCACGCTCAAGTCTTCGTGGCTGAAGGCATGGGGGCCCGTTTTCAGCAGGTAAAGCACACCGTAATCGAGGTGCCGCCCGTGCAGAGGCAACCGCATCAGGGAGCGAAAATTGATGGAGGTGTCCGCGAAGCCTGGGAGCAAGCGCAGGTCCCCGACGATGGGTTCGTCGTTGCTGGGGCCCTGCGTGCCTAGCCCCGCCCGCAGGGCGTTGGCCTGGGCTGGCGCGAGACGGTAGTATTGCGCAACTTCGTCGGGGCCCGTGCTGCCGTGATCGGGGCCCAGGTCGAGCCAAGCGGCGTCGGCGTCGGCAGTTTGCACCGCCGACTCAAGCAAGATGTGGTACACTTCTGCCGGCGTCTGGCCGTGCTGCACGATTTGTACCAAGTGCTGCAAGCTTTGGATTTCGGCGCGGCGCGGCACAGTTGCCACGGCCAGCGGCACGGCGGGCAACCGGAAAAACAGCAACGCCAGCACCACCAGCACGCCCAAGTCGGCGGCTAGTAGCAACCCAGCCGTCCACGTGGGCATTGCGGCCCCGGTGGCCCCCAGCAGGTTGGCGGCGGCCACGCCGCCGCTGAGCAGCACGAGTAAAAAACCTAGGAAGAGCAGCGGGTGGCGCACAGACGAAGAAAAGGGAAGCAGCGCAAACTTAAGGGCCGGCGCTTGGGCTGGAGAGCGTGGCCGGGGCGCAAGATACCATGCCAGCGCTGCACCGAGAAAACCGCCCCGCCGGCCCGCCGGGGCCCTAGCGGCTGCTGTAGTTGGGCGCCTCGCGGGTAATTTGCACGTCGTGCGGATGGCTCTCGCGCAGGCCGGCCCCGGTGATGCGCACGAACTGGGCGGCTTGCAAAGCGGGCAGGTCAGGGGCCCCCACGTAGCCCATGCCGGCGCGCAGGCCGCCAGCGAGCTGGTAAATAATTTCGCTCACGGCGCCTTTGAACGGCACGCGGCCCACGATGCCCTCGGGCACAAGCTTCTTCACGTCGTCCTCGGCGCTCTGGAAGTAGCGGTCCTTGCTGCCGTCTTCCATCGCTTCTACCGAGCCCATGCCGCGGTAGTTTTTGTACTTGCGGCCTTCGTAGATGATGAGCTGCCCAGGCGATTCCTCGGTGCCAGCCAGCAGCGAGCCCACCATCACGGCGGCGGCGCCCCCGGCCAGGGCCTTCACGATGTCGCCCGAAAACTTGATGCCGCCGTCGGCCACCAGCGGAATGCCGGTGCCTTCCAGCCCGCGGGCCGCCTCCAGCACCGCCGACAGCTGCGGCACGCCGATGCCGGCAATGATGCGCGTGGTGCAGATGGAGCCGGGGCCCACGCCCACTTTCACGCAGTCGGCGCCGGCGTCGGCCAGGGCGCGGGCCCCGGCGGCGGTGGCCACGTTGCCAGCCATCACGTCGAGGTCGGGGTAAGCCGCCTTGATTTGCCGCACGGCGTCCATCACGCCTTTCGAGTGGCCGTGGGCCGTGTCGAGGCTCACCAGGTCCACGCCGGCTTCCACGAGAGCGGCCACGCGCTGGAGCAGGTCGGGCGTCACGCCCACGGCGGCGCCCACGCGCAGGCGGCCCTGGCCGTCTTTGCTGGCCTGGGGCGAGCGGCGGCGCTTGCGGATGTCTTTATATGTCATCAGGCCGGCCAGGCGGCCCTCGGTGTCCACGAGCGGCAGCTTGTCCACTTTGCTGTCCTGAAGCAGCTCTTCGGCCGCGGCCTGGTCGATGCCGGCGGGGGCCGTCACGAGGCGGCTCAGGGGCACCATCACGGTGGTCACGGGCAGGGTCAGGTCGCGCTCGAAGCGCAGGTCGCGGCTGGTGAGGATGCCTTGCAGGCGGCGCTCGGCGTCAATCACCGGGATGCCGCCGATGCTGTGGTGGCGCATCAGGTGGCGGGCGTCGGCGAGGGTGGCGGTGGGCAGCAGCGTGAACGGGTCCTGGATCAGGGCCGACTCGCTGCGCTTGACGCGCCGCACCTGCTCGGCCTGCTTGCCGATGCTCATGTTTTTGTGGATGATGCCCAGGCCGCCTTCCTGGGCCAGGGCGATGGCCATGTCGGCCTCCGTCACGGTGTCCATGGCCGCCGAAACCAGCGGAATTTGAAGGCGGATGCGGGCGGTGAGCTGGGTGCCGGGGTCGCAGTCGCGGGGCAGTACCTCGGAGTACGCGGGCAGCAGCAGCACGTCGTCGTAGGTGAGGGCCTCGAAGGCAATCTTGGTAGCAAGGGCGGCGGGGTCGGCCATATGCAAAAGGATTTTGAGGGAAAACCTATTGCAGGGCAAAGTTACAGCGAGAAGTTGGAACGCACCGGAAAAAGAAGTGCCCCGCCGGCGGGGCGGGGCGTTTTTGGGCCCCTAACGTCGAAGGTTGTTCAATCGCCAAAACGGTAGCGCAGGCCAGCTGATACGTTGCCGCTGAAATTGTTCCCGTAAAAGCCATCGAAACTAATTGCTTTCAGTTGGTACGTGAGTTCACCGGTAGCCTCCAGGCCCTTCCAGAGGCGGTAGCGCAGGCTAGGGCCTGCGGTAAGGTATATGTTATTATTAGCGTAACCGTATGCGCCGGTTTCGTCGCTACCCAGTGTTCGGTCGACGGTGCGCTGCTCCGAGTGATAGTACCGGTGAAGCCACGTAAGGCCGCCCAATAAATCGGCCTGGAAGCGGTGCTGCTGCTGTCGCGTAAGGGTGTAGCGCACCAGCACGGGCACTGCCAAGACCCGGGTGCGGACGGTGCCGGAATAGGTCACGTCGTGGTATTGACCAAGGTTTGGGCCCGCGCTTGAGTAGTCATAATAGGTGTACGAATCGTCGTAATCATAGCGTTGCGCGCGGAAGGCCACGCTGGCTTGCACCGCCCACCGCGGCCGAAATTGCCAGCCAAACGTGGGCGTTGCAAAAGCGTAATCGCCGCCAATTGGAAATTGGTAAACGCCTAAGCCGACGTAATAGCGGGGTAGCGGCGCAATTTCGGTGGCCTGGGCCCGGCCCACCAAAGGCAGGGCCCCGGCCACTAAGATGGGTAAAAGGGTAGCGCAGATTCGCATCGGTAGAAGAAGAAAAGGAGGAGGAAAGGGAAGTAGCAAGGTAGAGCCGGGTACCGCGGCCGGCGTTGCATGATAAGGATTAAGTGACGAGTATATTCTTGATAGCCAAAAATTTAGAGCAAATTTCAGGTTTGTGTACAGGCTATAACGTACTTTCCGTTGATGAAAGCCTATTCCACCGACTTGCGCGAACGCGTGGCGGCCGCTTGC
>JBPBPC010000035.1:0-566041 GCA_050954665.1 Janthinobacterium lividum | reverse complement strand
GGCAAGCGGCCGCCACGCGTTCGCGCAAGTCGGTGGAATAGGCTTTCATCAACGGAAAGTACGTTATAGCCTGTACACAAACCTGAAATTTGCTCTAACACCCAAGCAATTGTCAGCAACACTTAACGATTGCCTGCGCATTCGGCAACGGTTGAATGATAGCTGATAAATGTTAAATGAATTCAGCCGTAATATTCCACGAAGTTGCGGGGCGTTTCGTAGAGCTTGACGCAGTGCAACTGGGCGGGCGTGATGGCGGGCAACTCGCGGGCCAAAATTTGCCAAAAGGCCACGGCCAAGTTCTCGGTACTGGCCATTTGGCCGGCCAGAAACGGCACGTCGAGGTTAAGGTTTTTGTGGTCGACCTGGCTGGTGACGTGCTCCTTGATGAGGTCGGACAACGCCTTGAGGTCGACCACAAAACCGGTGTCTGGGTCGGGCGTGCCCTTCACCGTCACCACCAGGTCGTAGTTGTGGCCGTGCCAGTTGACGTTGGCGCAGGGCCCAAATACCTCGCGGTTGCGCTCGTCGCTCCACTTGGGGTTGTGCAGCTTGTGGGCGGCGTTGAAGTGCTCGTGGCGGCTAACGTAAATCATGGGGCGGTCGGGGGAAACGCGCCGGCCCGCCGCTTCCCGTATTTTCGCCGCAAATATACGCCGCTGGCCCCCCGGCTGGGCCCCGCGGACGGGCGGGCCCTACCTTTGGGGTCCCATCTTTTCTCGCTTATGATAGTCGTCACCGGTGCGGCGGGCTTTATTGCCAGCGCCCTCGTTTCCCGCCTCAACGCGGCCAATTTCAACGACGTGGTGGTTGTTGACAATTTCTCGGTGGAAAAAAAGCTGCGCAACCTCGAAGGCAAGAAGCTGCGCGAGTACGTGGACCGCGAGGAGTTTTTCGTGTGGCTCGACGAGCACCACGCGCAGGTTGAATTTGTGTTTCACCTGGGGGCCCGCACCGACACCACGGAGATGGACCCGGCCGTGTTCGACCTGCTCAACCTGAACTATTCAAAGCAGATGTGGCTGGCCTGCTGCCAGTACCAGTTGCCGCTGGTGTACGCCTCGTCGGCGGCCACTTATGGCGACGGGGCCCTGGGCTACTCCGATGCCGACGACGCGCTGCTGCCCCTCTACCGCCCGCTGAACCCCTACGGCGACTCGAAAAATGACTTCGACAACTGGGCCGTGGCGCAGGCGGAGAAGCCGTACTTCTGGGCTGGGTTGAAGTTTTTCAACGTGTACGGGCCCAATGAGTACCACAAGGGGCGCATGGCGTCGGTCATTTTCCACGCCTTCCAGCAAATTCAGCAGAACGGCTCGATGATGCTTTTCAAATCGCACAACCCCGACTACGTGGACGGCGGCCAGATGCGTGATTTTGTGTACGTGAAGGACGTGGTGGAAGTGTGCTTCTTTTTGCTGCACCACCGCAAAGATTCGGGCCTTTACAACCTGGGCAGCGGCACGGCCCGCACGTTCATGGACTTGGCGCTGAACACGTTCGCGGCGCTGGGGGCCCCGGTGGACATCCGCTTCCGCGACACGCCGGAGGACATCCGCGACAAGTACCAGTACTACACCCAGGCTGACATGGCGAAGCTTCACGGCATCGGCTACCCCAACGCTTTTGCTTCGTTGGAGGACGGCATCCGCGATTACGTGCAGCAATACCTGCTGCCCGACCGATACTACTAACAACCCGGCGCGCCGGCGCCTTTGGGTTGGCCACGGCTGTGCAACAAAAAAGCCACCGGCTGAGAGCCGGCGGCTTTTTTGTTAGCTAAATGGCCCGGATCAAGCCACCAGGCGTTGTTCGGTGGCGGGATACATGGGCCGCACGGGAGCCTCAGTGAAGGCAGGCGCGGCCGGGTGCGGGGCCACATCGTCGGCGTGGCGGCGCAGGGCGCGCATGAGCAAGTACTTGTACTTCTCAGCGTCGGCCAGGGCCTGCTCCAGCGCGTGCAGGGCGTCGTCGTAGGCCACCACGGGTTGCAACTCGCGGCGCGGGCGGCGGGCTTCAAATACGTGCGGGGCAAGGTATTCAGCGGGTGCTTTCATGGCGGGGCAAGCGGGCTTTGGAAAGAATTTCTGGTTGTTGTATTAACCAAAAAGGCTGGCTTTTCATTCCAGTTTAGGGCCTCCATTTCCAAATTATACTCGCTGTATATCAACACTATAAGCACAAGTTTCCGACTCAGTTACCGCCTGCATTTGGCTACGTTATTTGCAGCACAATTTTACCGGACTGGTGGCCGGCTTCCATGCGGCGCAGGGCGGCTTCGGCTTCGGCCAGGGGAAATACTTCGTCTACCACGGGCACGATTTGCTTCTCCGCTACCAGGGCCAGCAGGTCGTCAAAGTCCTGCGCCGAGCCCATCGACGAGCCCAGGATGCTGAGCTGCTTCCAGAAAACTTTGCCCGGGGGAATCTGCGGAATGTTGCCCAGCGTGCCGCCGTAGAACACGATGCGTCCACCGGGCGCAGCGGCGTCGAGCAGGGCCCCGAAAGGGGCCCCGGCGGCGCTGTCGATGATGACGTCGAAGGGGCCCCCGGCCTGCTTCACCAAGTCCTTCGCCCAGTTGTCGGCGTTGTAGTTGATGCCGCCGCGCAGGCCCAGGGCGGGCAGGCGGGCCAGCTTCTCGTCGCTGCCCGAGGTGCCCCACACCTCGCAGCCGCGCGCCACGCATAGCTGGGCCGCCACGATGGCCACGCCCCCGCCGATGCCCGTCACGAGCACCCGCTCGCCGGGCTGGGCCTGGGCCCGGCTGAAGGCCGCCCGGTAGGCGGTGAGGCCGGCCAGCGGCAGCGCCGCGCCCTGGGCCGCGCTGAGGTGCGCGGGCAATGGTCGCACGTATTCGGCAGCGGCTACGGTGTATTCGGCAAACGTGCCGGGGTCGGGCATCCCGCGCACCACAAAATCCTTGGCCTGGGCGCGCTGCGAGCTGCCCCAGCGCAGGCCGGGGTACACCACCACGCGGCTGCCCACGGCGGGGGCCCCAGCGGGCACGCCGGGGCCCCAGGCGGCCACCTCGCCGGCGCCATCGGCCCCAAGGGTGCAGGGCAGGGCAATGCCGGCGTACTGGCCTTGCTGAATCCAGACGTCGCGGTGGTTGAGGGCAGCGGCGTGGAGCTTGACGAGGACCTCGCCGGGGCCGGGCACGGGCGTGGGCACGTCGCGCAGCACCACGGGCTGGTGCACGGCATCGAGTTGAATGGCTTGCATGGGAAGAGGAGAAGTAAAAAATGGGAATTCATAAGCAAGTCACGGCGCGCGGCGGCCGCAGTAAATTGCGGCGGCCGCCCGCGCCGAGGGGCCCCTCAGTAGCCGCTGCTTACCAGCCGCGCCACGAAGAAAGCAGCGCCCGCCGCCGCCGCGCCCGTGGCGGCCATTTTGAGGGCCCCCAGCACTGGAGCCTGGCCGGTAAGGCGGCTTTTAAAGTACCCGAACACCAGCAGGCACCCCAGCGTGATGACGCCCGACCACAGCAGCCCGGCTTGGGGCGTGGCGGTGAGAAAATATGCGCTGAGCGGCACCAGGCCGCCCGCGGCATAGGCTCCGGCGATGGTGGCGGCGCTTTTGGGGGCCTGCTGGGGGTCGGGTTCTTCCAGCCCCAGTTCGTACTTCATCATGAACTTGACCCACTGCTGCGGGTCGGCGGTTAGTTCCTTCACGGCCAGGGCCTGAGTGGCGGGGCTTAGGCCCATTTCAGCCAGCAGCTCCTGCACCTCGCGGCGTTCTACGTCGGGCACGGTGCGCACTTCTTCGTGCTCGCGGGCCACTTCGGCGGCGTAATGGTCCACCTCGGTGCGGCCGGCCAAGTAGCCGCCCAGGCCCATGGCAATGGAGCCGGCCACGATTTCGGCCAGCCCGGCCGTGATGATGAGCCCCGACGACTGCACGGCCCCGCTCAGGCCGGCGGCCAGGGCAAAAGGCACCGTCAAGCCATCGGACAAGCCAATAACAACGTCCTGCAACATGGCCGCACTGGTCAGGTGGTGTTCGGCGTGCACAAAAGGAGGCATGGGAGCTTGGGCGTACGGTAAAAACGCTGGACGGGAAGCAGCGGGGCCTTGGCAGCCGGGGCCCCAAAATAGCTTCTATGCTGCGAGCGATGCAGGGGGTTGCCCGGTCTGAAAGCAGCGGTGGTACGTCAATGCAAGCAACCAATACATTGGGAAAAGACAAAAATAAATTTTCTCAACCCAATCGTTTTTTGGATTATGTGGCATCTTCTTTGAACTTAAAGATTTTGTCTTTAAAAACTCAAGGTTATTTGCTGAATCATACTTTTTAAAAGTATTTAGACATAAAGCCCGTAGCTGACACCGAATCCGTAAGAAACAAAATAGATTTTACTTATTCCAAGTAGATATAACATTAATTTACTATATTATTTTATTTATTTGAGTTGGAAATAAACTGATTCCGTATACTTCTTAAATCGTATTTTTATGTTTCGAATAGCTTATTTTATAATAGTCACTGTGCAAACTGAATTTCTTGCTGCTCGCTTTGGGATCCCCTTCTCACCCGCGCGAAACTAACACAAGTTTTTCTCTTTAGAATAGTGTTAATCCTTGACGAGGTGGCATTAATTACATTTTTTAATAAGGCGGGATTTACCCTTTCGCTTCGTCCTAGTTATATGAGTGTATTTATTCCAAAGCCGCGGGTTGCCGCGGCTAAGCAGCGCGGATTTGGACCCACTTGGGGGGGCAGTCGACGGGGCTCCGAGCGTGCTGTGCTTCTTTGTTTTGGCCTGTTTTGGCTGGCGGCGTTGGCCCAGGCCCAGCCGGCCACGCCCCCGGTGGGAACACCGGGGCTGACAGCTGATTATTACCGCGGCTATTTTTACGGCGCGTTAAACTTTTTTGACACCAACGTCCCGGCCATCAGCAACCGCCCAGTGGAGCAGTTGGACTTTGCGGAGGCCGAAACCGATAATTTCGACGTGGGGCTGGTGGCCACGTACTACAGCCCAGGCAAACCCGACGAATTCAGCGGGCGCTTCCAGGGGCAGTTGTACGTGACGGCGGCGGGGCCCTACACATTTTACCTCGGCTCGGACGACGCGGCGTACCTTTTCCTCGATGGCAACCCGCAACCGGTGGCGTCTAACCAGGGCGATGCGTTTCCGTTTCGGGAAACGACGGGCAGCTGCTACCTGGCAGTCGGCCTGCACACCGTGCGGGTGCTGTACGGCGAGCACGGCGGCAGCCAGGGCTTGGTGCTGCAATACGCCGGGCCAAACATGCCGAAGCAGCTGGTGCCCAACGGCGTGCTCTACGGCCAGCCCAAGGGGCCCATCCGGCCGGTGCTCACGCAGTTCGAGGTGGTGGCCCACAACCAGCAGGTGGAACTGAGCTGGACCACCGAGGCTGAAGAGAACAGCGCAGGTTTTGTCGTGCAGAAATCCATGGATGGCGTGGTATTCACAGAGTTGCTGCGCCAGCCCGGCGCGGCGCCGGGGCCCCACAGCTACGCGGCGGTGGACCAGCAGCCGGCCAACGGCTGGAATTTTTACCGCATCCAGCAGCTTCGCAGTGATCGCTCGCCCGTGTATTCCCCAATCAAGGCGGTGGAAATTGTGCCCGTGCCGTACCTGGTGAGCGTGTACCCAGTGCCCAACAACGGCGATTTCTTCATTCGCGTCCAGCCAGCCGCCATCGAATCGGGCGTGTTGGAATTGCAGGACATCAGCGGCCGCCGCATGTACCGGCAGCGCATCGAACTGCGCAACGGCGCGGCGCAACAGGTGCGGCCCAACTTGGCCACCGGCATGTACATCCTGTACTTCACCACCGAAGCCGGCACGCTGGTGCAAAAAATGCTTTTGGGTGGTTAGGTTCGTTCTGTAGCACGCACCCGGCTATTCGGCCGCTGGGCGCAGCCCCACCAGGGCCAGCGGGCCGGCCACCAGGGCCCCCAGCAGCAAACCGCCGAGGTGGGCCGCATTGTCAACGTTGCCCGACAGGCCGGCAATCAAGTTGCTGAGCACCAAGTACAAGACCAGTCCCAGCATGGCCCGGCGGTCGAACTTGTCAAGCACCAGCTTTTTGCTGAGCAGCAAGGCCAGCAGCAGCCCGTAGAGCCCAAAAATGGCCCCGCTGGCCCCCACCGAGTTGATGCCGCCGCGGTGGTACCAGAGCGTGGCCAGGCTGCCGGCCACCCCACTGGCCAGGTACGCGGCCAGCAGGCGGGCCGCGCCCACCCGCGCTTCCAATAACACGCCCAGTAGCCACAAGCTGAGGGAGTTCAGCAACAGGTGGGTTACGCCGCCGTGCACAAACACGCTGGTGAGCAGCCGCCAGGGCTGGCTGGGCGTGAGGCTGCTCACGTTGGAGCCCCAGTGGGCCAAGTCGTGGCCGGTGGGGTCGGTGGCCGACACGCCGCTGGCCGTCATGGCTGCCCACACCAGCAGGTTGAGGGCCAGCAGCAGCGGCGTGGCCCAGAAGCGGCGCGAGGGCAGCAGCTCCCGTAGCGTGGGGCCCCAGCCGGTGGGCATGGGCGGCGCGGCCGGGGCACCCGCGGGCGCGGCGGGCGCGGGCACCAAGGCCCGCCGCTGCAACTCGGCCACGGCGGCGGCCCCCACGGCGGGCGGGTAGCGGGCAGCGTGCTGGGCCAGGTAAAAAAGCTCAGCGTCGGGCCGCTCGGCGAAGTGGGCCAGGGCGCGGGCAGTGCCAGCGTCGGGCGCAGCGGGGGCGTCTTCCATTGGGCCGAGGGCTACATTTTGAGCGTAGTGCGCTTGTAGGGCCGGCCCGACACCGGCGATACCGGCACGAGGCCCCCCACCGCGTCCTGCACGTCGGCGGTGCGGTTCACGGTTTCCTTGTCGGTGCGGAACCGGCCTTCGGGCAGCAGGGCGGGCAGGTCGGTGAGGATGTGCTGCTGGCCGCTAGCGGCGTCATTCATACGCTTGACCTGGGCTTGCAGCGCGGGGCCAAAGCGGAAGCCGTACATGTTGGCGCGGTTCCAGGCCTGCCAGGTTTCGCGCACCAGCCGGGCCTGGTCGGCAAATTCGGGCCCGGTTTTGCCGGTTTCGGCCAGGCCGGTGAGGTACTCGGTTTGGGTTTCGGCGGTCCAGAAGCGCTTGGCCAGTTCGCGGAACTGGCGCACCTGCTGGGCGTCGGCCTGCTCAGCGGCAGGCACCGGGCGCAGTTGCTGGGCAATGGTGCGGGCCACGGCCCCGTCGTAATTGGGCATGGCGTGGGTGGCCGCCTCCACAAGCTTAGGCGGGGGCAGCCGCCGCTTGGCTTCGAGGCGCGCCTGGGCAGCGGCCGCGTCGGCGTCGCTGCTTTGCTTCAGCCAGTAGGCGCCGCCGCCCAGCACCAGCAGGCCCACGCCCAGGGCCACGGGCTTGAGCCAGGCGCGGGGCGCGTCGTCCGCCGCGGGGGCCACGTATTCGGTGGGCGCGGGGGCCCCGGGCAGGGCCACGCGGCGGCGGCCCAGCTCGGCAGTGGCGCCGGCCACCAGCTCGGGGGCGTACTGGCCGGGGTTCTGAACGAAAAACAGCAGTTCGGCGTCGGTTTTTTGCGAATAGAAATCGGGGGTAGCAGGGGCCACAAAAATAGAGTTAGGATGAGGCAATGGAACGGAAACGGCCGCGCCGCCCCGGCCGCCGGGGGCCCTGGCGCAGCAACGCCGCCCCAAGTTCGCGCCCCGCGCCCAAACCGCGGCCGCGCGCCGCCGTAAGCTTGGGCACCGAGCCGCCGGCCGCGCGGCTTTTTACGCTTTTTTTCCTTTCTTCCCATGCCCGCTCCCGATAACAACCCCACCGACCCCCGCCCCGACACCGCCACCACCGGGGGCCCCGCCACCACCCAGGGCGCCGACCAGGACCAGAACGCCAGCGGCAACCCCGAGGCCGGCACGGCCCAGGACGGCGCCATGCCCAGCAGCACCCAGGAAAACATGGGCGACGGCGCCGGCATCCGCGGCGACTACGGCGACGCCAGCCAAACCAACGGCCTCGAAGGGGGCCCCGACCAGCCCGCGACCGACACCGAACTGACGGGCTCCTGAGAAAGGCCCGCGGGGCGCCGTAATTTGCACCCTTTCACTTTTTCTGCTGGAATGGCTGTAGTGCTGCGACGCCCCGCCTTGTTGTTTTTTTTGCTTCTGGGTTGGTTCGGGGCCTGGGCCCAGGGCCCCGCCGACTCGCTGGCCGCTCCGCCGCCCAAGCGCGAGTTGCGCGGCTTCTGGATTGCCAGCGTCGAGAACATCGACTGGCCCACCACGCGCGGCGAGGCCCCGGTGCAGTACCGGGCCGAGTACCGCCGCCTGCTCGATGCCGGCCAGCGGGCGGGCCTGAACGCCGTTTTTGTGCAAATCCGGCCCGCGTCGGATGCCCTGTATAAATCGGAGCTGGAACCCTGGAGCAAGTGGCTCACCGGCCAACAGGGCCGGGCCCCGGTTGGCGACGTCGACCCCCTCCCCTACCTCATCAGCGAGGCCCACCGGCGCGGCATGGAATTCCATGCCTGGTTCAACCCTTACCGCGCCAGCCTCGACACCGTGACGCGCCGCCTGGGGGCCCTGCACCCGTACCGCACGCACCCTGAGTGGTTTATCTGGTACGGCAAGACCCTGCTTTACAACCCCGGCCTGCCGGCGGTGCGCGCCCACATCACCCGCGTCATCATGGACGTGGTGAAGCGCTACGACATCGACGCGGTGCACTTCGACGATTATTTTTACCCGTACCAGGAGCCCGGGCTGGTGTTTCACGACGAAGCCACGTTTGCCCAGCGGCCCGAACAAGACATTGCCCGGCTCGACGACTGGCGGCGCAACAACGTCAATGTCCTAATCCGGGACCTGCACGACAGCATCCGCACGGCCAAGCGGTGGGTGAAGTTCGGCATCTCGCCCTTCGGGGTGTGGATGAACAAATCGGCCGACCCCAACGGCTCCGATACCCGCGCCGGCCAGCCCAGCTACTCGGCCCTGTACGCCGACACGCGCCTGTGGCTGCAAAAAGGCTGGATCGATTACGTGGTGCCGCAGCTGTACTGGAGCACCAATTTCCGGCTCGTGCCCTACGCCACCATGCTCGACTGGTGGACGCGCAACCGCTACGGGCGGCACCTCTACATCGGCCACGGCACCTATCGAATGCTTGAAAGCACCCGCTCCGACACCGCCTGGCGCAACCCGCGCGAGCTGCCCCGGCAGGTGCGCCTCAACCGCAGCTACGACGGCGAGGCCAGCGGCAGCGTATTTTTTTCGGCCAAGTCGCTGCGCGAAAACCCGCTGCACACCACCGATTCGCTGCGCCTGAACCTGTTTAGGGCCCCGGCGCTGGTGCCCACCATGCCCTGGCTCGACGCCGTGCCGCCGCGGCCCGTGGCGGGTTTCGCCCTCACGCGCGCCGGCCGCGTGGCCACCCTTAGCTGGCAGCCCGGGCCCCCGGCGGCCGACGGCGACGTGGCCGCCTACTACGTGCTCTACCGCTTCGGGCCCGGCGAGTACCCCACGCCCGACGACCCGCGCCACATCATCGCCCTGCCCCGCGCCGCGCCCGGCCGCGGCGCCACCTTCGTCGACACCACCGCCAAGGAAGGCCTCTCCTACGCCTACTACCTCACCGCCGTCGATCGCCTCCACAACGAGAGCCGCCCCGTGAACCTGCGCACCACCGGCCAGCTGCCCACCGAAATTGTGCTGGCCTCGATGCCGGGCGCGGCCGCCGGGCCCCGCTTGGCGGCGCCTGCCCCGGCCGCCGCCGAGCTTTCCTTCCCCAAGCTGGGGGCCCTGGGCCAGGACGCCGAGCCGGCCGGCGCCACCAAGTTCAAGGCCAAAGAGAAGCCAAAAAAGCGCGGCTTCTTTGCCCGGCTGTTTGGGGGAAATTAGTCGCGTTGATTCCACGAAAAAGGAGGTCTGCCCAGCCGGAGCAGGGCCTCCTTTTTTATTGCCAGAGCCCAGCACTCCACACCGCCTTCGCTTTGAAGCCCAGTGCCCCACCGGTAGCCGAGGGGTGGCCGGTGCTACCAGCTTGCAGGGCCCCGTAGCGGCCGGGGCCACGCCGTTCCAACCAGCTAGCGTTGCCTGCCCTACGGGTAGCTGCCCGGGGCGGTGCTTTTGGTGAAGCGAAGGTGTCCGCGTGTTTCCTTGGCTTACCCGGTTTATGGAGGGGCGCCACGGGAACCTTGCTAACTTACCGCCTCCCGCTTTTCCCCGTTCCCTTCGTTCATGCGCGCCACCACCCAAGCCGCCCTCGACACCACCGGGGCCCTGCCCCTGGCCGAAGCCTCGCAGCCCGGCCGCCTCATCAGCCTCGACGTGTTCCGCGGCCTCACCGTGATGGCCATGACGCTGGTGAACAACCCCGGCGACTGGGGCCACATCTACCCGCCGCTGGAGCACGCCGAGTGGAACGGCTGCACGCCCACGGACCTCATCTTCCCATTTTTCCTCTTCATCGTGGGCGTGAGCCTGGTGTACGCCCTCGACGGGGCCAAGCGCCGCGGCGACCCGCGGGGGCCCCTGGTGGCACGGGTGGCGCGGCGGGCGGCGCTGCTCTTCGGGCTGGGCGTGCTCACGTCGCTCTACCCGCACTTCGATTTCTCGACGGTGCGCGTCCTGGGCGTGTTGCAGCGCACGGGGCTGGTGTTTTTCGGGGGCAGCGTCATCTTTCTGGCCACCGGCTGGCGCGCCCAGCTGGCCATTCTGGGGGCCCTGCTGGTGGGCTACGCGGTGCTGCTGCAAGCGGTGCCGGTGCCCGGCGTGGGCCCCGCCTCGCTAGAGCCCGAGGCCAACCTCGGCGCCTGGCTCGACCGCCTCGTCGTCACGGTGCCGCACCTCTGGAAATCGTCGCGCACCTGGGACCCCGAGGGCCTGCTCGGCACGCTGCCCGCCCTGGGCACGGGCCTGCTGGGGGCCCTGGCCGGCCAGTGGCTGCGCCGCCCGGCCCCCGAGCCAGCGGCCAAGGTGGCCTGGCTGTTCGTGGCGGCGGGCGCGGCCATCTTGCTGGGCCTCGTTTGGAACGGTTGGTTCCCCATCAACAAAGCGCTGTGGACCAGCTCGTACGTGCTCTACGCCGGGGGCCTGGCCCTGGCCACGCTGGCGGCCCTGTACTGGCTGTGCGACGTGCAGGGCTACCGCCGCTTCGCCGGCCCGGCCCTGGACTACGGCGTGAACGCCATCACCGTGTTCTTTCTCTCGGCCATCCTATCGCGCACGTTCGGGCTGTTTCAGCTGCCGGGGCCCCGGGGCAACGCGCTGGGCTTCAGCGGGTGGCTTTACGAGTGGGGCATCGCGCCGCTGTTTCAGGACCCGCGCAACGCCTCGCTCGCCGGGGCCCTCACGCTGGTGGCCATCTGGTGGGGCATCCTGCACTGGATGCGCAAAAAGGGCGTGGTTGTGAAGGTGTAGGGCCCCGGGCAGCGGGGCCCCACAACCCGCGCCCGCCGCCGGCAGTACGCAAAAGCCGCCGGGGCCCCGTGGGGAGCCGGCGGCTTTTTCCTTTCACCAACCGCGACCAATCGATGAAACCCCGGGTAATTTGCCACATGATGAGCTCCCTGGACGGGCGCACCATCGTTCAGCGGTGGGGCGACGCGCCGGACACGCAGGCCTACGAAACCACGGCCGCCACCTTCGCCGCCCAGGCCTGGCTGTGCGGGCGCGTGACGATGGAGAAGGATTTCACGAAGGGCCGGCGGCCCGCGCTGAAACCCGGGGCCGGGCCCCTCGACCGCACCGATTTCGTGGCCGATGCCGCCGCCACGTCCTTCGCCGTGGCCGTGGACGCCCACGGCCGCCTGGGCTGGGAGTCGGCCTACATCGACGCCGACCACGTCGTGGCCGTCCTCACCGAGCAAGTGGGCGACGACTACTTGGCGTATTTGCGCGAGAAGGGCGTTTCCTACGTGTTCGGCGGGGCGCAGGCCCTCGATTTTGCGCTCGTGCTGGACAAGCTCGGCCGGCTGTTTCCCATCGAAACCATCCTGCTGGAAGGCGGCGGCCACCTCAACGGCTCGCTGCTGAAAGCGGGCCTCATCGACGAGTTAAGCTTGCTGTACTACCCGGTGGCCGACGGGGCCCCTACGTCGGCCGCCCTCTTCGAGCAGGGCGACGCGCCGGGCCCTGCCGTGCGCTTCGAGCTGCTGGGCGTGCAGCAGGTGCCGCCCGGCATTGTGTGGCTGCGCTACCGGGTGGCGGCGTAACGGCCGGGGCCCCGGCGTTTGGGCCGCTGGCGGGGCTGTGCCCGAATTTTGCCCGTCCTTGCGGCGCAAACCTTCTTCTTGCTTTCATGAAAATTCTCATCATCGGCGGCGGCAACATGGGCCTGACCTACGCCCGCAGCTTCGTGCGCGCCCACATCACCTCGCGGCTCGACCTGCGCTTGCTGGCCCGCTCGCCCGAGCGCGTGGGGGCCCTGGCGGCCCACGAAATCGGCACGGTGTGGGGCACGCCCGAGGAGTGCGTGCCCGGCGCCGGCATCATCATCCTGGCCGTGAAGCCGCAGGACTCGGGGGCCCTGTTGGCGCGGCTGGCCGGGCTGGTGCGGCCCGAGCAGGTGGTGCTCAGCATCATGGCGGGCGTCACGGTGGCCACGCTGCGCCAGGCGCTGGGCACGCCCAAAATCATCCGGGCCATGCCCAACCTGCCCGCCCAAATCGGGATGGGCATGACGGCCTTCACCAGCACCGACGAGGTGAGCCGCGCCGAACTGGTGCAGGTGCAAAACCTGCTCAGCACCACGGGCAAAACCATTTACGTGGAAAACGAGGCCGCCATCGACGCCAGCACGGCCATTTCGGGCAGCGGCCCGGCCTACGTGTACTACTGCATGGACGCGCTGATGGCCGCCGCCGCCCAAATGGGTTTCGCCCCCGCCGAAGCCGAGCTGCTGGTGAGCCAGACCTTCCGCGGGGCCGTGGAGCTGTACTCGCAAGCCGGCCTAAGCTGCGCCGACTGGATTGCCAAAGTCTCCTCCAAGGGCGGCACCACCGAGGCGGCCATGCGCGCCTTCGGCACGGGCCAGGTGCGCGAGGGCCTCATGGCCGGCGCCAGCGCCGCGCGCGACCGGGCCGAGGAGTTGGGCCGGTAGCCTGTACCGGGGCCTGCCAATCTGCTCCGCGCCGTTTCCGAAAACATTCGGATTTTTGGCGTATATTATTGATAATCTATTACTTCTCTTATTCATTAACAACGTGAAACTTCCGATTTTTTCCTTCTTATTGCTGGCTTTCGCCGCGGTCCGCCCCGTTCAAGCTCAATCGTCTACCGTTGCTTCAGTCCCGGCTTCGGCCGTCGCACCCAAGCATTTGCAAGCGGCCTTGGACTTGCTAAACGAAGTGTACCCAGCTGATTCCTTCAACAAACTCATCGATCAAATATTGGAAGCACAGCTCAAGCAACACGCAGAACTCAAGCAAGTAGAGCCGGAAATGCGGGCCTTCTTCACCAAGTATATGGGCTGGGAAACACTGCGCCCCGACCTAGCGGTGGTTTACACCCGCGAGTTCACGGAGCCGGAACTGCGCGAAATCACGCGTATCTACCAAACGCCCATCGGCCGCAAAATGCTGACTTCCTTGCCCAGGCTGGTCCAATCGGGCATGGAAATTGGCCAAAGCCGGGTGCAAGAACATTTACCCGAGTTGCAGCAGATGATAAAGGATAAGCTAGGAGCAGAAAAACAGTAGGCACCAGTCGCTACACTACTTGCAACTACGCCACGGCGTAGCCCGCGAAGTCTTGGCGCAGCTGGGTTTTGAGGAGCTTGCCGGTGGCGGTGTGGGGCAACTGATCCACAAATTCCACGGCGTCGGGCTCCCAGAACCGGGCCACTTTGCCCTTGAAAAACGCCAGCAGCTCTTCGGCCGACACGTGCTGGCCGGGGCGGCGCACCACCACCAGCAGCGGCCGCTCGGCCCACTTGGCGCTGGCCACGCCGATGACGGCGGCCTCGGCCACGGCGGGGTGGGCCACGGCCAGGTTCTCCAGCTCGATGCTGGAAATCCACTCGCCGCCCGACTTGATGACGTCCTTCGAGCGGTCGGTGATGTGCATGAAGCCGGCGGCGTCGATGGTGGCCACGTCGCCGGTGCGGAACCAGCCGTCGGCGGTGAGGCGGCCGGGGTCGGGGTCGCCGTAGTAGTCGCCCACCACCCAGGGGCCCCGCACCAGCAGGTCGCCAAAGGCCACGCCATCGTGGGGGAGGGCAGCACCCGCATCGTCCACAATCTTCATGTCCACGCCGAACAGCACGCGGCCCTGCTTTTGCAGCTCCGCTTTTTGGGCCGCCAGCGGCAGCTGCAATTGGTTGGCTTTGAGCACGCCGGCGGTGCCGAGCGGGCTGGTTTCCGTCATGCCCCAGGCGTGGCGGATGGTCACGCCCAGCTCGTTTTCGAACGCCTCCATCAGCGCCGGCGGGCAGGCCGAGCCGCCCACCACCGTGCGCCGCAGCGTGCTGAAGCGGTGGCCGCTCTGGCGCATGAACTGCAACAGCCCCAGCCAGATGGTGGGCACCCCGGCCGAGAACGTGACCCCTTCGCTCTCAAAGAGTTCGAACAGGCTGGCGCCGTCCAGGCCGGGGCCCGGCAGCACCAGCTTGGCCCCGTTGAGCGGCGCCATGTAGGGGAAGCCCCAGGCGTTGACGTGGAACATGGGCACCACGGGCAGCACCACGTCGAGGGCCGAGCAGCCCAGGGCGTCGGGCAGCGAAATGGCCAGCGCGTGCAGCACCGTGGAGCGGTGCGAGTAAAGCACGCCCTTGGGCTGGTCGGTGGTGCCGGAGGTGTAGCACAGCGCGCACGCCGTGTTCTCGTCAAACGTGGGCCATTCGTAATCCGCCGTTTCGGGGCCCAGCAGCGCCTCGTAGCTGTGCAGGCCGGGCAGCGTGGACACGGCCGGCAGGTGCGCGGGGCCCGTCAGCAGCACCCACTTCTCGACGTGCGGGCAGTGCGGGGCCAGCTTCTCGGCGAGCGGCAAAAACGTTAAATCAAAGAAAATGACCCGGTCGCGGGCGTGGTTGATGATGTACACCAGCTGCTCGGCAAACAGGCGCGGGTTGATGGTGTGGCACACGGCCCCGATGCCGGCCACGCCAAAGTACAGCTCGAAGTGGCGGTGGGTGTTCCAAGCCAGCGTGCCCACCCGGTCGCCGGGCCCCAGGCCGAGGCGCCCCAGGGCCCCGGCCAGGCGGCGGGCGCGGGCGTCGGCGGCGGCGTAGGTGTAGCGGAACAGGCCGCCCTCGGGCAGGCGCGACACGATTTCGGTGTCGGCGTGCCACTTGGCGGCGTGTTCGAGCAGGGCGGCCACGCGCAGCGGCGCGTGCATCATGAGGCCTAGCATAAGCAAAAGCGGGTGGGGTGGGAACGGGCCCGGAAGATAGCCACGCGCCGCGCGTGTGGGGCCGCTGCCAACTTTGTGCGGGGCCTTTCGTTGAAGCGGGGGCCCTGGCCCGCCGCCGGTCCCCTTGTTTTTATAAATGCCCCACTCCCATCCCTCGGCCGATTTTCTGGAAATCGGCTACCAAGCCCACAACGACATCCTGCTGGGCCGCTGGCTGCGGCCCGTGACGGAAGCCGAGGCCCGGCAGGGCTACGACGACCTGCTGACCGCCGCCCAGGCCCACCGCGCCCGCTACTGGCTGCTCGACATCCGGCGGCGGCACCGCAGCGCGCCGGCCACCCTCGCCTGGCTGCTGGGCACGTACTACGACCAGCTGGTGCGCACCTTGGGCCCCCCGGTGTGCGTGGTGTACTTCATGGCGCCCGGCTTGCGCGAAGAATTTATGCAGGACGGCGCCGTGCCCGAGCCGCACACTTACGACGGCCTGCCCTTCCGCATGAACCAAACCATCACCGAAACCGACGCCGTGGCTTGGCTGCGCGCCGAACAGAAAGTTCGGTAACGCGGCCCCTTGTCACCCGTTACAGCTGCGGCAGCGCCTGGCGCAGCAAGTAGCGCCGGATGAAAAATCTCCCCCCAAACACCGTGGCTAAGCACAAAAGCGTGGTGGCCGGCAACGCCCGGTTTGCCGGCAGCACCCAGTGCACCAGCGCGCCCTGCACCACCAAGGCCCCGAGTACCCAGGCGTGGTACGTGCGCACCAGCCGCTTCCAGGCCGCTTCCGACACGGCGGCCACTGCGCTGGCCGGCAAGCCCTGCGTCCAGCGGCTAAACAAGGCGCTGTCGGCGCGGGCCGGTGGGTTGGCTATTAACACGGCGGCGAATACCCCAGCCGTGCCCACCACGGCCAAGGCAAAAGCGGAGGTTTCGGCAGCGGCAAGCATCGGCGGAGTGGCAGTGAGTTAGGAGATGCTCAAATGTAAGTACTGCCCAACGAATCGGCCCTAAAGCCTTAACCGTTGGGGCCCTACGGGTTCAGCACGCTCTCAATGGCCACTTGCATGAGGCCGGTGCGCACGCCCACTTCCGTAATTTTGCCGTTGCGCCGCGTGGGGTGCACGCGGTTGGAGAGGAAGACGACCACGAGGCCGTACTTGGGTTCGACGTAGAACGCGGTGCCCGTGAAGCCGGTGTGGCCGTAGGCGGCCGGCGACGAGCTTTTGGCGAAGTTCACGCCGGGGTTGGCCGCGGGCCGGTCGAAGGCCAGGGCCCGGCGGTTGTCGGGGCAAAACTGGCAGCGCGTCCAGTCGTCCAGAATCTTTTTATCAAAGAGCTGCTGGCCGCCGTACTGGCCGCCCCAGGCGTACGCCTGCACCAGCTTGGCCACGTCGTTGGCGTTGCCGAACAAGCCGGCGTGGCCCGAAAACCCGCCCAGCAGGGCCGCGCCCTCGTCGTCGACGGTGCCGTGCAGCAGCTGGCGGCGGAAGGTGGAGTCGTACTCGGTGGGCACGATGCGGGCCAGCGGGAAGCGCCGCGCCGGCCGGAAGCCCAGCGTGGTGGCCCCCAGCGGCCGGTACACCTCGCGCCGCAAAAAGTCTTCAAACGGCAGCCCCGCCCGCGCCCGCACCAGCTGCGGGTACAGGATGAACGACAGGTCGGAGTACACGTAGCCGGGCGTTGCGTTGAGCGGCGAGGCCCCGATTTCCTGGTTGATGCGGGCCGGCAGCTTGCGGCTGGCCCACAGGCCCCGGGCCGCCAGCAGCGGAAACCGGGCCGACGAATCGGCGCGGAAGTAACGGCGGCGCAGGGCCCCCTTGCGGTTGGTCAGTTCCTTCCAAAACGGAATCCAGGCCTTGAGGCGGGCTTGGTGGGCCAGCACCTCGCGCATGTTCAAATTGGCCTTGTTGGTGCCGCGCAAAAACGGGAAGTAGTTGCCCAACGTGCTGTCGGGGCTGAACTTGCCTTCCTGCTGCAACCGCAGCAGCGCCGGCGTGGAGGCCAGCAGCTTCGTGAGCGAAGCCAGGTCGTAGAGGTCGTCGTTGACCACCGGGCGGGGCACGCTCAGGGCCCCCGTGGGGGCGGCGGTTTCGAGGGGGCGCCGGCCTTTTTGCTTTTTCACTGCCTGCGCGGGGGGGGCGTCGGAGTAGCCGGCGTAGGTTTGGTTGCCGTAGCTTTTGCGCAGCACCACGGCGCCGTGGCGGGCCACCACCACCTGGCAGCCGGGCACGGCCTGGGCCGCCAGGGCCCGGCCCACGAGGCTGTCCACGCGCGCTTCGAGGCGGCCGTCGAGGCCCACGTCCTCGGCGTTGGCGTAGCGCAGGCGCAGGCCGCCCGCGGTTTGCAGGCCGAAGCCGCGCGGCAGGTTGTTGGCCACCGCGACGGGCAGCGTGCCCTGGGCCCCCACCCCGCCGAAAATGAGCTGGGCGGCCAGGCTTTGGGCGTCGGGGCTTTCCTGGTAGGCCAGCACCACGGCGGCGGCGCGGTCGAGGTCGCGCACCTTGGCCACGGCGTAGGCCGAGCCGAACACGCTGAGCACCAGCGTTTGCTGCTGGCCCGCCAGCGCGCGCAGCAGCAGGTTGTCTTCGGGCGTGATGCCGAAGCTGGTGGCCGGCAGGCGGCCCAGGCCCTGCAGGCTCACCAGCACCAGGTTGTAGGGTTTCAGGGCTTCGCGCAGGCGCAGCAGCTCGTCGAGCGTGGGGTTGGCCGCGGCGTGGAAGTGGGCGGTGGGCACGTAGTCGGCCACCGCTTTTTGGAAGGCCGTGGTGTCGCGCGGGGCCCCGCCGAGCACCAGCGTGGCCACCCGCAGCGTGTCGAGGCGGCGCAGGGGCAGCAGGCTTTGCTGGTTGCGCAGCAGCGTGAGGCTCAGCTCGGTGAGGCGGTGGCTGAGGTAGCGGGCGTGCGGCGGGTTGAGGTCGGTGGCCAGGTGGTTGAGGTCAATGGGCCGGTAGTGGTGCAGGCCGGCCCATTGCTTGAGGGCCAGCACGCGGCGGCAGTGCTGGTCGATTTCTTTCTGCGAAATCCGGCCGCTGTCCACGGCCGCGCGCACCATTTGCAGGGCCAGCGGCACGTTGCGGCTGAACTCCAGAATGTCGTTGCCGGCTTGCAGGGCCCGCACGTCGGCCTCGCCGGGCGGGTACTTGCTCGTGACGCCCTTCATGTTCATGGCGTCGGTGAAAATCAAACCGTTGAAGCCCAGCTGGCCGCGCAGCAGCCCGGTGATGACCGGGCGCGAGAGCGTGGTGGGCGTGCCCGTGCTGTCGAGGGCCGGCACGTTGAGGTGGGCCACCATCACGCCGCCCAAGCCGTTGGCCATCAGGTTGCGGAAGGGCGGCAGCTCCAGCG
Organism: Janthinobacterium lividum; assembly: GCA_050954665.1. GTDB lineage: Bacteria > Bacteroidota > Bacteroidia > Cytophagales > Hymenobacteraceae > Hymenobacter. The sequence goes on along the minus strand of JBPBPC010000035.1, from coordinate 547,396 downwards.
AATCGAGCCGGCGGCGGTCCACGCGCACCGTGGGCAGGGCCAGGTGCGAGTCCACGTCCACGTCGCCGTGGCCGGGGAAGTGCTTGGCCACGGCCAAAATGCCCGCATCTTGCAGGCCGCGCATGTACTGGCGGCTGGCGCGGGCCACGGCGGCCGGGTTTTCGCCCCAGCTGCGGAAGCCGATGACGGGGTTGGCGGCGTTGTTGTTCACGTCGACCACCGGGGCGAAGTTGACGTGCATGCCCAGGCGGCGGAACTGGCGCGCCACCTCCGTGCCCATGCCGTAGAGCAGGGCCGTGTCGGCCCCGGCCAGGGCCCCCAGGCTCATCTGGTACGGAAATTTCTCGATGCTATCCAGCCGCATGCCCGCGCCCCACTCGGCGTCCATGGCCACCAGCAGCGGCACCCGGGCCTGGGCTTGGTAGCGGTTCAGCAGCTTGGACTGCCGCACGGGGCCCCCCTGGAAAAAAATCAGCCCCCCGACGCCGTACTGCTGCACCAGCGCCGACACCGAATCCTCGTCGATCCGCTGGCGGTTCGAGTAGGCGGCCACCATGAACAGCTGCGCCACCCGCTGGTCGGGCGTGAGCGCGCGCATCAGCGAATCGACCCACGCCGAGTGCAGGTACTGCGTGAAGGCGGGCGCGGCCGGCACCTTGGGGCCCCGGGGCAGGCGGGTGACGCGGTGGGTGGGCAAGGCGGTGCGGCGCTGGGCCGGGGCCAGCAGCGGGGCGGCCAGCAACGCGAGCAGCAGCAGCCGTTTGGCAAGGGTGGAGAGCAAGGACAAGGGAAATTTTTTCTCGTGAATGTACTGCGGGCCAGGCAACCCGCCCCCGGCGCGGGCGCGGGCCCCGTACGCCCCGGCCCGCCCGCGGGCCCTTCACCGGCGGGCCGGGGCCCTAAACGCAACAAGCCCCTGGCGCACTGCCAGGGGCTTGTTGGGGCAATTGTTGGGCGCGGAGCCGCGCACCACCTTGGCAATGCGCCGCGGCGGCGGGGCGGCTACTGGCGCAGCAAGGGCAGCATGGCGTTTACCGCGCCGCCCTGCACCCGCACGAAGTACGTGCCGGTGGCCAGGGACTGCACATCTAGGGGCTGGGGGCCCGGCTGGTACTGGTAGTGCTGCACCACGCGGCCCGTGAGGTCGAGCACTTGCACGGCGTAGGTGCCCGCGGGCAGGCTCGTCAGGTCCAGCGTCACCCGGCCGGTGGTGGGGTTGGGAAACAGCGCAACGGCCGCGTTGGCCGCCCGGCGGAACCGCACCGCCACGGGTTGGGTCAGGCTCCAGGCCCCGTCGTTGTCTACCTGCCGCAAGCGGTAGTAGAGCACGCCGCCCAGGGCCGCCGCGCCCGCGTCGGCGTAGCGGTAGTCGGAGGCGCTGCTTACGGTGCCGTGGCCCGGCAGGGCCCCAATTTTCTGGAAGGCCCGCCCGTCCACTGAGCGTTCCACCTCGAAGTGGTGGTTGTTCACCTCTTGGGCCGTGCGCCAGCTCAGCAGCGCGTCGGCGCCCACCGCCGTGGCCACGAAATTGGTCAGCTCGACCGGCAGCGGGGCCACGATCGTTACCACGTCGGGGGAGGTGCCGCCAGCGCTGGTATAAGCTGTGCCCGCGGTTGTGCCCGCGGCCGTGGTGCGAGTCGGGCTCAAGTAGTTCACGGTGGCGTTCGAGGCGTAGGCCGTGTTGTTGGCCGCCGCGTTGGCAATGTTGACCGTGAACGTGAAGGCCACGCTGGCGCCGGCCGGCACGTTGAGGGAGGTGAGGGCGAAGACGGGCGACGTGCTGTTCGCGGTGGGCGCCGTGTAATCGGTGTCCGCCACCAGGGTTTTCGTGGTGCCGTCGGCGTAGGTAAGCACGGCCGCGGTGGTGGTGCCGTAGGTAAACAGCTGGGCGCTGTTGGTGGCCAGCGCTGCGGTGGTGCGCAGGCCCGACAGGCCGCCGCCCGTGTTCGACACCGTGAGCACGTAGGTGGCCGGGCGCACGCTGCTTGTGCCCACGCGGGTCACCTGCGGCGTGGCCGCTTGCAGCGTGGCGCTGAGCGCGGGCACGCAGGTAGTGCCCCGGGCGCCACTCGTTGGAGCGTCGATAGCAGCCGCGCCGCCGGTGCCGCCGGTGCCGCCCGCGCCTACCGCAACGGATGCCGCGCTGGCCAGGGCCCCCGAGCTGTAAACGACCCCGCCGCCGCCGCCGCCGCCGCCGTAGTTGGTGGCGCCGCCCGCGCCGCCGTTGGCTTGCACCGTCAGCCCGCCGAGGCCGGAGTTGGCCGTCAGCACCACGGTGCCGCCCGCGCCGCCGCCGCCGCCGCCCGCAACGCTGGCCGCCCCGTCGCTCAGGCCCGCCGAACCGTTGGCGGTGATGGTGGCCGTGCCGCTGACGGTGCCCGAGTTCAGAACGATGAGCCCCCCGCCCACGCCCCCGCTGGCCTGCGTTGGGGTGGTGCTGGTGGTGGTGCCGGCGCCGCCGCCGCCGCCCAGGTACAGCTGGCTAACCGTAGGGGTACTCACTACCTGGCCGCCGACGCCACCGTTGGCCCCGGTGTTGAAGGCCCCGGTGCTGCCGGCCCCGCCGTTGGCCCCGCCGCCACCGCCGGCATTTATCCCGGTTCCGGCGCCGTAGTTGCCGCCGCCGCCGCCGTTGGCAGGGGCCCCACGGGCCGAGCTGCCGCCGGTGCTGGCGTAGCCGGTGCCAAGGTCAACGGTACCAGTGCCGTTGTAGACTATGCGCGGCTGGCCGGCGATGCTTTCCCCCTTTCTAGCGTATACGGTGGAGTTATTAGCCACGTAAGCACTGGCATCGGTTGTGTTGCCACTAGCGGCCGCGCTTGCCCCGCCGCGGAAGCCGGCGCCGTTCATGTTCAGGGTGCCGCTGCTGAAAGTTGTTTGCCCGGCCACGTCCAGGGCCAGTACCCCACCGGTCGTGTTGTTCCAGGCCAGGCCCCGCACCGCACCTCCAACAGTGAGCACCGAATACTGCGGCACCCGGATGACCTGGAAGCGCTGCTGCGCCACGCTAGCGCTCGGGTCCGCATTCGTGTAGGTTCTGCCCAGGGCCCCGACCAGGGCCAGGGTGCCGCTGCTGCTCACAGCCCCGGCGGCTACGGCGTATTCGTACTGGCCGGCGGTGATGGCGCTCGCCGTGCCGTACGTAGCCGTGTTGGTGGCGTCGATGGCCGCGCCCTGCATCTGCACGATGAGCAGCAGGTCGTCGGCGGCGATGGCGGTGGTGCTGCCGGTGGACGTGGTGCCGACGGTTAAGGTGTGGTCGCCGGCCGTGGCCGTCACGCCCGGGTAGTACGTGTTGGGCAGCGTCGACGAGCTGTTCAGCGTCACCGGGCCGTCCTTGCCCGGCGTGGCGCAGACGGTGGCCACGTTGGCCAGGCCCCCGACCTTGGTGGTGATGCTGGCCTCGTTGTTGCCCGCCACCGCGTCGGGCACCACCTGGCCGCTGGGGTAGGTGTAGTTGGCGGTGCTGGCGTAGGCGGTGTTGGTTGCGGCCGCGGCCGGCACGGTTACTTGCACGGCGTTCATCGCCGAGGCCCCGGCGGCCAGCGTCGTTTGGGCAAACGTGACCACTCCAGAGGTGCTATTGTAGGTGGCCCCCGCCGGCAAACTGGCGCTGACGAGCACCAGCCCGCTGGCCAGTTGCAAGGTGGGGATGACGTTGGTGGCGCTTTCCCGGCCGTTGTCGGTCGTCGTCACCGTGTAAGTAATCGTGGAGCCCGGGCTGGCGGTGGCCGGCCCGCTCACCGCCGAGGCCACGTCGGCCCCCGTCACCGTCACTGTTATGTTGGCCGGGTTGGAAATGTTGCCATTGACGTTGTTGACGGTGTAAGGAACCGACACCACGCCCGAAAAGGTGCCGACGGGCGCGAACGTCACCACCCCGCTGCTGGAAACGGTGAAGGTGCCCTGCCCAGCCACGGTGTAAGTGTTGTCGATGGCCACGGTCGTCGGGTCCAGGTCCACGGTGGCCGGGTCGATGGCCGGGGCCCCGCTGGCCACTTGGTCGTTGGCCAGCACGTTGATGGCTACGGACGCGTTGTATTTGGTGAGGACCTGGTCGTCGTTGGCGATGGGGGCCTGCACGATTTGCAAGGCCCGGATTTCGTGCACGCTGTTGCTGCCCCCCGTCGAAGCCGCAAAGCCCACCCGCAGCGTGGCCGGCGGGTTGGTCACCGTGAAGTTGTTCACGGTGGTGACCAGGTTTTGCCCGTTTTGAATCCGCACCGTGATCCGGTACGTGAGGTTGCTGCCACTGCCCACCGGAATCACGTTGATGTAGGCCTTCCGGTACCCGGCGGCGGTGGGGTCGGTGATGCGGGTGCTGCCGCCCGCGGCCAGGTTGAAAGCCAAGCTGCCGGTACCCGTCAGGTAGCTGTAGCCTTTGCTTGCGTCGGTGGGGTCGTAGGGGCCCCGCAAGGCCACGGCGTTGGCCCGAACCCCCGGCCCGCCGATGCGGCCCTCCGAGGCGTTGGAGTAGTTGCCGAACTCGTCAATGCCAATGCCCAGGTAGCCCTTGCTGGCCCCCGGGATGTTCGTTTTCTGCGCGTAGCCCAGCGAGCCGCCCGTGGCCCCGATGGTGAACTGGGTGGGGTTCGCCGACGGGTCGGTGCCGGCACCGTCTACCAAAAACACGCTGAAACCGTCGGCCGGCGCGGTGCTGGTGGAGCCGTAGGCGAAGAACTCGAAGGAAACGCTGAAGCCGTTGGGGGTGGCGAAAACGGAGTTGTCGATGGCGTAGCCCGCCTGTGTGCCCACAGCATTCGTGAGCCGCAGCACCCCGTTGTTCGCCGCGTCCGCGGGGGAGGTGCCGCCGGCGGTGAGCCGGGCGTTGCCCCCCAGCTTAAACCCAGACGCATCGGTGCCGGTGAAGGGCGCGTAGCGGGGAAAGGCGACGGTCTGGGCCCGGGCCTGCCCCCCCAAAAGGGCCAGTGCCAGTGCCAGCGTTGGCCATAGTTTTAATCTTCCAACGCTAAATGCCGGAAGTATAGGGGTAGCGTTACTCATAAGTGATAAAAAAGAAGTAAGAAGCGTAACCAGTTTACCCAGCTAACAAAGCAGGATATTCAAAATAAATAATTGCATTATTTATTTTGTAATTATATTTGTATTGAATATAAAAGCTATCTGCAATGATATACATCACTTTTTATGATTAAAAATAACATTGTAAATGTAAACATTATGTGATGCAACATAATGCTTTTCCCAGATGATTTCTTATTTTTTGGTGCCGGCGTTTGCGCTAGCGTGCCAGCCCCCGCTACTTCCCTCAGCCATAGGTAGCCCTCGCACCGCCAGCCCGCGCAACCGGGCCGCGGGCTGGCGGCGCGAGGGCTGGCGGCGCGAGGGCTGGCGGCGCGAGGGCTGGCGGCTTTTCCCTTGCGCAGCTGTTAGTCGGTTGCCACCCCAGCGTGCGGCGGCCGGGGCGCCTTGCTGCGGCAGGGGCCCCACGGGGCGGGCTATGCCCGGAAGTGCACGGTGAAGGTGGAACCCACGCCCACCCGGCTTTGCACCGCAATGCGGCCGCCGGCGTTTTCCACCAGTTTCTTCACCATGTACAGGCCGATGCCGGAGCCCTCCACGTGGTCGTGCAGGCGCTGGAACATGGCAAATAGCCGGGGCTCGTCGGCCAGGTCCAGGCCCAGGCCGTTGTCTTCCACGGCCAGCACCACTTCCTCGCCCGCGGTGTGGCAGCTCAGGCGCACGCGCAGCGGCCGGCCCGGGGCCCGGTACTTGATGGCGTTGCTGAGCAGGTTGTACACCACGCTGCGCAGGTTTTTCTCGGCGAAGGGCAGCGGGGCGCAAGCGGCAGCGTCCACTTCGAGGCGGCCGCCGGCGGCCCGCAGCTCGGGCGCCAAGTCGAGGCGCACGTCGGCGATGACGGCCAGCACATCGGCCAGCGCGGGGGCCGCGGCCAGGAGATCCGTCTTTTGCACCTCAATCACGGCCGTGAGGTGCTCGATGGTGCGCCGGAAGCGGTCCACCGAGTCCTGCATCATGTCGAGGATGAGCGGCACCTGGTCGGCGTCGCGGCTGGCGGGCGGCAGTTCCACCAGCAGGGCCTGGAGCAGGCCCTCGATGTTGGTGATGGGCCCCTTCAGGTCGTGCGACGCCGTGTACACGAAGTTGTCGAGGTCTTGGTTCACGCGGGTGAGCTGCTCGTTGTTGGCGCGCAGCTGGGCCTGGGCCTGGGCCACGCGCTCCAGCGCCAGCTTCTGCTCGTGGATGTCGGTGAAGGTGCCGATCCACTCGGTGATGGCCCCGGCCTCGTCGCGCGAGGGCAGGCCCCGGCCCAGCATCCAGCGGTAGTGGCCGGCCGCGTTGCGGATGCGGCACTCCACCTCCAGGGGCTCGCCGGTGGCCAGGCTGTGGCCCCAGCGCGCGGTAACGGGCCCGAAATCGGCGGGGTGCACGCGGCCAACGATGGGGCCGGGCTCGGCCGGGGGCCCCTCGCCGGCGAAGTCGAACCAGCGGCGGTTGAGGTAGGAAGTGGTGCCCGCGGGGGTCGAGGTCCAGGCGATTTGGGGGATGCCTTCCAGCACGCGCCCCACCTCGGCCGCTACTTGCTCCACGGCCCGGCGGGCGGCCTGCTGGCGCAACACTTCGTCGTGGGCGCGCTCGATCAGCGCGTTCTGCTCGGCCACCAGGGCCCGGATGCCGTCAATTTCCTGCGCCGCCGACACGTCGGTCACGAGCACGGCCAGCGCCCGGGACCCGTCGAAGTGCAGACCGTTCATCGACACGGCGCACGGCAGCAAGGCCCCGTCGGGGCCCCGCAAGGGCAGCTCGCCGCGGGCCCGGTCGGCCCAGCCCCGCGCCACCAGCCCCGCCCAGTAGTCCTGGAAATCGGCCGGCACGCAGGCTGCGAAGGCGTAGCCCACCAGCGCGTCCGGCGCGTGGCCCAGCAGCCCGGCCAGGGCCGCGTTGCAGTACAGCACCGTGCCCTCGGGGCTGAGCAGCAGGGCCCCCTCGTTCATTTGCTCGATGAGGGCGCGGTAGCCCTGGTCGGCGCTTTCCAGGGTGAAGATGCGGGGCCCCTCGGGGCTCTGGATGGCCAGCGCGTCGACGGCGCCGGTGCGCACGGCGGCAATCAGCTCCTCGGCTTCGCGCAGGCGGTGGCGCAGTTCCTCGTTTTCGAGGGCAAGGGCAGCGGCGGCGGACGAGTCGGGCGGGTTCGTCATGCCGGGGAAGATAGGCCTAGGGCGGCCAATACCGCGGCCCGGTCGGAGAGGTCGCCCACGAGCTGCCGCCGGGGCAGTGGGCGCACCCGCACCAGCGTGGGAGCCGCAACGATTTGCTCCTGCTGGGCCAGCAAGGGCTGCTGGTACAGGTCAACGATGCGCAGCTCGTAGCGGCCGGCCAGGTAGCGCTCGCAGATTTCCTTGATGTTGCGCACGGCGCGCGTCGAGTTCGGGGTAGCGCCGGTTACGTACAGGTCGAATGCGTATTCGGCGGGCGGGGCGGCGGGGTCGGCAGCGGGAGCCACGGCCTACCGGGCCCCTTGCGGGCGAATGTCGAGCCCCACCAATACCCGCTCCTCGTTCGAGAGGTCGCCGATGATGCGGCGCAGCGGCGCGGGCACCTTGCGCACCAGCGTTGGGATGGCCAGGATCTGGTCGCCCTCAGCCAGCTGCGGGTGCTGCAACAAATCAATCACTTCCAGCGTGTACATGCCTTCCAGGTGCTCTTCGCAGTAGCGGCGCAGGTTGGCCAGCGCGGCCACCGACTTGGCGGTTTGGCCCGCCACGTACAAGCGCAATTCCCATTTGTTGCCGTCCGCGGGCGGCACCAGCGCCGCCGAATCTTCCCTCGTTTCCATATTATCGTTTCTGTACGGGAAGTTTACGCCAAACGTTGGTCGTTCGGGGCCGCTTCGGTGTTGGTATTGGCCGCATTGCCCCTGGCCGGGGGCCCCGGCTGGGCGGCCCGCGCCCGGCGCAGCGCGTCTTCCACCGACTCAAAGTCGGTGCGCAGGTTGCCGATGGTGGCCTCCAGCACCCGGCGCTTGCGCTCCAGCTCGCGGTCGTTGCGGTCCAGCTCGTGCCGCTCGGCTTCGGCCGCGGCCAGGGCCTGGGCGCGCTGGGTCAGGCGGCCGGCCCCGGTGATGATGCCCGTGGGGCCCACCACCACGTCGAGCAACTCCACGCCCTGGCTGGTCATCACGAACTCGCGCACTTGGTTGGAGTGCGCCAGGCCGCGGGCCTTGAAGATGCTCAGGCCGCGGTTGCGCTCGCCGATGCCCTCCAGGTCGCGCACCGAAATCCAGGTATCGACCAGCGACGAAACGCCTTCCTCGGTCATTTCCACTTGCCCGTTGCGCCCGCTGATGAGGGCCGTGAACAGGGCCGTGATGCCGTGCACTTTCAAGTAGTCGATCAGGCGGGTGAGCATGCTGCGCACTTCGCTGACGCTGCCCACCGACACCAGGTTGCTGACGGGGTCGATGATGACGGTGCTGGGCCCGAACTCGGATACGAGCCGGTGCAGCGTTACGAGGTGGCGCTCCAGGCCGTTGAGGGTGGGGCGCGAGGCGTCGATGCGCAGCAAATCCTGGTCGAGGAAAGGCTGCATGTCCAGGCCCACCGACTGCATGTTGCGCACAAGCTGGGCCGGCGATTCTTCGAAGGCGAAGTACAAGCAGCGCTCGCCGCGCCGGCAGGCGGCCAGCGCGAAGGACGAGGCCAGCGTGGTTTTGGCCGTGCCGGCCGTGCCCGTCAGCAGCGTGCTGCTGCCCCGGTACCAGCCCCGGCGCTCGAACATGGCGTCGATGCCCGGCACGCCCGACGACACGATTTCGTTCGACACCGTGTGCTCGAGCTTGAGCGAGGTGACGGGCAGCACCGAAATGCCGTCTTCGGTGATGAGGTACGGGTACTCGTTGGTGCCGTGGGTGCTGCCGCGGTACTTCACCACGCGCAGCCGCCGGGTCGTGATCTGGTCAATTACCCGGTTGTCGAGCAGAATCACGCAGTCCGATACGTATTCTTCCAGGCCCTGGCGCGTGAGCGTGCCGTCGCCGCGCTCGGCGGTAATGACGGTGGTCACGCCCTTGTCCTTCAGCCAGCGGAACAGCCGGCGGATTTCCGAGCGCAGCACCGATTCGTTGGCGAAGCCCGCAAACAGCGTTTCGAGGGTGTCGAGCACCACGCGCTTGGCCCCGATGGCGTCGATGGCGTAGCCAAGGCGAATGAAGAGGCCTTCGAGGTCGTACTCGCCGTTTTCTTCCATCTCCGAGCGCTCCACGTGCACGTGGTCCACGCGCAGCATTTTGGCCGCTTGCAGGGCCCCCAGGTCGAAGCCCAGCGAGGCCACGTTGGCGGTTAGCTCGGCGGCGGTTTCCTCGAAGGCCATGAGCACGCCGGGCTCGCCGTAGTCTTGAATGCCGCGCACCAGGAACTCGATGCCGAGCAGGGTTTTACCACAGCCGGCGCTGCCGCACACCAGCGTGGGCCGGCCCTGCGGCAAGCCGCCCTCGGTAATTTCGTCGAGGCCGTCGATGCCGGTCGGGGCCTTGGGTAGCCGGGGCAACGCAACTGCGCCGGCGGGGGTAATCTCTCGCATGACTAGACTAACGGGTCGGGAAAGTCCAAAGGTAACCGGGCCGGCCGGTTCGCCTTCCTTCACGCGGCAAGCCCGGCCGGGGCCGTAGTTTGGCGGCTGCATTCGCCTCGCTAGTTCATGAAAAAGCTCCTCCTTGCCGGGCTGGCCGCCGCCCTGGCCGCCGCCTGCCACCAAGCCCAGCCCGCCGAAACCGCCGCCAGCGGGGCCCCGGCCGCCGCCGACCCCCAGGCCCTGGGGGCCCTGTTCGACGGCTTCTGGGAAAAGCAGTCGCGCCTCGACCCGCTCTCGGCCACCAGCCAGGGCGACAACCGCTTCAACGACCAGCTGCCCAACGACGGCACCCGCGCCTACCGCGACTCGCTGCGCACGTTTTACCAGCAGTACCTGACGCGGCTGGAGCGCTTCGACCGCGCCCGGCTGGGGCCCAACGACCAGCTCAGCTACGACATTTTCCGGTACCAGCTGCAGCAAAACCTGGCCGGCTTGCAGCTGAATACGTGGATGATGCCCTTCAACCAGTTCTACGCCCTGCCCCTCACGATGGGCCAAATGGGCTCGGGCGAGGGCATTCAGCCGTTCAAAACGGTGCAGGACTACGACCGCTGGCTGGGGCGCGTGCGCGGCTTCACGACGTGGGCCGACACGGCCATCGCCAACTTCCGCACCGGCGCGCGGGCCGGCGTGGTGCTGCCCCGGGCCCTGGTGCTGCAAATGGTGCCCCAAATGCGGGCCCTGGTGGTGGCCGACCCCACCAAAAGCCTGTTCTACAGCCCCATCCGCAAGTTTCCCGCTAGTTTCTCGGCCGCCGACAAGGCCCGGCTGACGGCGGACTATAAGCAGGCCATCGGCACCGAGCTGGTGCCGACGTACAAAAAGCTTGGCGACTTCCTGCAAACCGAGTACCTGCCCCAGGCCCGCGCCACCAGCGGCCTGGGGGCCCTGCCCGGCGGCCCAGCCATGTACCGGTACCTGGTGGCCAACTCGACGACGACCGAGATGACGCCGGCCGAAATTTACCAGGTGGGCCTGGGCGAGGTGGCCCGCATCCGCGCCGAGATGGAGCGCGTGAAGGCCAGCGTGGGCTTCACGGGCGACTTGCGGGCGTTTTTTGAGTACCTAAAAACCGACAAGCGCTTCCGGCCTTACAAGACACCGGCCCAGATTTTGGCCGCCTTCGAGGCCATCCACCAGCGCATGGCGCCGAACCTGAAAAAGATGTTCGGCCACGTGCCCAAAACGCCGTTCGAGATTCGCCAAACCGAGGCGTTCCGCGCCGCCTCGGCCTCGGCCGAGTACAACCAGGGGGCCCCGGACGGCTCGCGGCCGGGCATTTTCTACGTGCCGATTCTGGACGCCACCCAGTTCACGACCACCTCGGGCATGGAGTCGCTGTTTCTGCACGAGGCCATCCCCGGGCACCACTACCAAATTTCGTTGCAGCAGGAAAACACCGCCCTGCCCAAGTTCCGGCGCTTCGGCGGCCAAAACGCCTACGTGGAGGGCTGGGCCCTGTACTGCGAAAGCCTGGGCAAGGAGCTGGGCCTCTACACCGACCCCTACCAGTACGCCGGGGCCCTGGGCGACGAGATGCTGCGCGCCGTGCGCCTGGTGGTGGACACCGGCCTGCACAGCCGCAACCTGACCCGCGAACAGGCCATCGCTTACATGCTCGACAACCTGCCCCTGAGCACCCAGGACGCCACCTCGGCCATCGAGCGCTACATGGCCATCCCCGGCCAGGCGCTGGGCTACAAGATCGGGGCCCTGAAAATCAGGGCCCTGCGCACCAAGTACGAGCAGCAGCTGGGCCCCAAGTTTTCGCTGAGCGCCTTCCACGACGAAATCCTGAAGGACGGCTCGATGCCGCTGGCCGTGCTGGAGAAGAAGATGGACGCTTGGGCCACCGCCCAGCGGTAGGGCCCCGGCGTGGCATTTTTCCAACTACTTATTGGGCGCTACCTTAGCCGCCCGCACCATCCTTTCTTCTCATGAAACTCTTATTCGCCGTGGCCCTCGGGGCCCTGCCCCTGCTGGGCCACGCCCAGGCCGAAACCTTCGTGCTGACCGGCAAAGTCGCCAACCCCAAGGCCGTCGATAAAGCCTACCTGCGCTACGCCGTGGACGAGCGCCGCGTGACGGATTCGGCCGTGGTGAAAGACGGCACGTTCACCTTCAAAGGCACCGTGCCGGGGCCCACGGGGGCCAACCTGGCCTTCACCCACCAGGGCGGCGCGCTGGCCAAGTCGCGCGACAACACCACCGTGTACCTCGAAAAAGGCACCATTAAGGTGACCACGCGCGACTCAGCTACTAAAGCCGTCGTGGCGGGCACGCCCATCAACGCGCTGGCGAACCAGCTGCGGGAGCAAATGAAGCCGCTGGATGCCCAAGGCAAGGCCCTGGGCAAGGAGTACATGGCCGCCCGCGCCAAGCAGGACAAGCCCGCCATGGACGCGCTCGAAGCCAAGTTCGACGCCCTCGACGAAGCCCAGCGGAAGATGGCCGCCGACTTCGTAACGACCCACCCCGAGGACCGCTTCAGCCTGTTTGCCCTCAAGCAAGCCGTGGGCTACGCGCCCAAAGCGGCCGAGTACGACGCGCTGTTCCAGAAGCTCTCGCCCAAGCTGCGGGCCACGCCCGAGGGCCAAAAGATGGCCGCCCAAATCGCCAAGCTGCAAGCGGTGGCCGTGGGGGCCCTGGCGCCCGACTTCACCCAGAACACGCCCGAGGGCCAGCCGCTCACGCTCTCGTCGCTGCGCGGCAAGTACGTGCTGATTGACTTCTGGGCCAGCTGGTGCGGCCCCTGCCGCCAGGAAAACCCCAACGTGGTGAAGGCCTACGACGCCTACAAGGACAAGGGCTTCACCGTCCTGGGCGTGTCGCTGGACAAGGACACCGGCCAGGGCGCCTGGGTGAAAGCCATTGCCGCCGACGGCCTGGTGTGGCACCAAGTGTCGGACCTGAAGTACTGGCAGAACGCCGCCGCCCAGCAGTACGGCGTGCAGGCCATTCCCCAAAACTTCCTGCTCGACCCCGCCGGCAAAATCGTGGCCACCAACCTGCGCGGCGAGGAGCTGCAAACCAAGCTGGCCCAGCTGCTGACGCCGGTAAAATAATTGCCCTTCTTCTGCACTGTTGCGAAAAGCCCGGCCCCGCGCCGGGCTTTTTTTGTGGGGCCCCCTGCGGCGCGCTACGCCACCAGGCGGTAGCCCACGCCGCGCAGGTTGAGGATGGCCACGGCGGGGTCGTGGCGCAGGTGCTTGCGCAGGCGCGAAATGAAGACGTCCATCGAGCGGGCGTGGAAAAACGAATCATCGCCCCAGAGCTGCAGCAGGGCCGCTTGGCGGTCGAGCGGGCGGGGCTGCTGGCGCGCGAGCAGCGCCAGCAGCTCGCTTTCGCGGTGCGAGAGCCGGGCGCTGAGCTGGCCGTCGAGCCACAGCTCCTGCCGCAGCGGCACGAACACGTAGCGGCCCAGCGGCACGGCGGCGGGCAGCGCGGGCGCGGCGGCCGGGGCCCGGCGCAGCAGCTCGCGCAGGCGCACCACCAGCTCGTCGAGGCTGAAGGGCTTGCGCAAGTAGTCGTTGCCGCCCACCCCGAAGCCCTGCACCACGTCGGCGGGCTGCGACTTGGCCGTGAGGAAGAGCACCGGCACCTGCTGGTTGGTGCGCCGGATTTCCGCCACGAACGCCAGCCCGTCGAGCTGCGGCAGCATGACGTCGACGAGGCACAGGTCGAACGGCTCGCGGCGGAACGCGGCCAGGCCCCGGGCCCCGTCGGCCGCGTGCGTCACCCGGAAGCCCTGGCGTTCCAGGCTTTCGCGCACGATGCGGGCCAGGGGCAGTTCATCTTCGAGCAGCAGCAGGTGGGGCAGGGGCGTCGGCATGGGGGGCGGCGGCGAGGGGCAGGCGGATGGTGAAGGTGGTGCGCCCGGCCTGGCTGTGCAGGGCCAGGGTGCCGCCGTGGCGCGCCACCAGGGCGCGGGCGTAGTGCAGCCCCAGGCCCGAGCCGGGCACGTCGTGGCGGTTGCCGGTGGGCACGCGGAAGAATTTCTCGAACACCCGCGCCTGGTACTGGGCCGGGATGGCGGGGCCCTCGTTGGCGATGCGCACCACGGCCTGGCCGTTTTCCGCGCCGCACCACAGGGCAATTTCGCCGCCCGGGCGGCCGTACTTCAGCGCGTTGTCGAGCAGGGTGGCCAGCACGTTGGTCAGGTGCACGGCGTCGCCCACGACGGGCACGGGGCCGGCGGGCGCGGCGTAGGCCAGGCGGCCGCCGGCCTGCGCCAGCCGGGGCTGGGCCTCGCGCAGCACGGGCGCCAGCAGGGCCCCCAGGCACAGGGGCTGGCGGGCCAGGGCCAGGCCGGCATGCTCGGCCACCACGCTCTGCAAAATCTTGTCGGCCAGGGCCCCCAGGCGGGCGGCCTGCTGCCGGATGATGCCCAGGTACTCGGCCGTGGCCGCGGGGCCCAGCGCGAACCGCTCCAGCGCCTCGGCCGCCACGCCGATGGTGGCCACCGGCGTTTTCAGCTCGTGGGTCATGTTGTTCACGAAGTCGTCCTTGAGGGCCGCCAGCCGCGCCTGGCTGAGCAGGGCCCGCGCGGTGGCGGCGAAGCAAAACACCACGACGCCGATCAGCCCCACCGAGCCCAGCAGCACCCACTTGGTGCGGCCCAGGTACGCCCGGTTGGGGTCGGCAAATTCGGCGCGCACTTGCACGCCTTCCTTCTTCCCGAAGCCCACTTCCACCGCCGCCGTGGCGAACGCCGCCCGGGGCCCCGGCCGCCGCCCGCCCGCGCCGCCAAACGCCAGCCGAAACGGCGCCGCCACTTCGCGCCGCCGCAGGGCCTGGGCGTAGAGGCGGGCCAGGCGGCGGGTGTGCACGGTGTCGGCCGCGTAGGCGGCAATCAGCTTGTCGCCCAGGCTTTTGGTGTAGAAATACGCCATTCCCTCCCGCACATCGGACGCTACGGCGCCCGCCGTGAAGTGCTGGAGGAAAAAGGCGCGGGCGGCGGCATCGAGCCGGGCCGGCCGGGGCCCCAGGCGGCCCGGGAAGTCGGTGAACCCGATTTCGTACGGGGCCCGTTTCTCCTTGGGAAACGGGTGCTTGTCGGCCACCGAGAAGCGCGGGCTGCCGTACACCGGCTCCGTGTAGCCGCGCAAAACGATGGCGCTGGTGTCGGCCAGCCAGGCGCGGTAGCGCCGCAGCAGGGCCCCCTGGCGCAGCCGGATCTCCTGCCCCGCGGCTTCGGCCAGGGCCTCGTTGGCGTCGCGCCGGAACGTGCGGGTGGCGGTGCGGTAGGCCTGGTGGTTCCAGTAGGCTTGCAGGCCGGCCAGGGCCAGCGTGCACGCGGCCATCAGCGCCACCAGAAGTTTGATTTGCCGCGTCATGGGGCCCGAAAGTAGGCCGGCGGCGGGTGAATTGCGTGGGTTTTAACACTTTTTAACACTCGTTAAGGCGCGTTAACGCAAGGGCCCCGGGCAGGCGACGAGGTTTGTCAAAAATCCGCCGTCCCATGAAAAAATTCCTGCTTGCCTTCCTCCTCCTCGGCCTCGCGTGGGGGCCCCGCCCCGGCCGGGCCCAGGCCCCCGTGGCCGTGGGCGCGCCGGCCCCCGCGCTGCGCTTCGCCGCCGTGCTGAACGGCCCGCGGCCCGCCGCGTCGCTGGCCGGGCTGCGCGGCCAAACGGTGCTGCTGGAGTTTTGGGGCACGTACTGCGGGCCGTGCGTGGCGGCCATGCCGCACTTGCAGGCCTTGCAAAAGCAGTTTGCCGGGCGGCTGCAGGTGCTGGCCGTCAGCCAGGAGACGCCGGCGCGGGTGGCGCGCTACCTGGCGGCCCGGCCCTCCAACCTGTGGTTTGCGGCGGTGGGCCCCGCGCAATCCGACTCGCTGCAACGGCTGTTTTCGTACCGCACCGTGCCCCACGCGGTGCTGATCGACGCCGCGGGCCGCGTGGTGGCCATCACCGACCCGCGGTACGTCAGGGCCGGCGCCGTCGACAGCGTGCTGCGGGGGCTGCCCGTGCATTTGCCGCTGAAGCAGGACAACCGGGCCCTTGACCCGATGGCCGCCTGCTTTCCGGCCAACGCGGCCACGCCGCCGCGCTTCCGGCTGCTGCCGGCCGTGCAGGGCGTGGGCGGCATCGTCCGCACGTACCCGCAGGATTCGTCGGCGTTCCACAACCGGCGCCTGACGGCGATGAACCTGCCGCTCGCCACGCTTTACCGCTTGGCCTACGGCAACCTGTCGTACTACCGCACCCTCGACCTGCGCCCCAAAGCGCCCGCGGGGGCCCCCGAGCCCACGTACTGCGTCGACCTCGTCGTGGCCAGGGGCCAGGAGCCAACCTTGCTGCCCACGCTGCGGCGCGCGCTGGCCGCCCGCTTCGGGCTGCGCGCCGCCCTGGAGCCGCGCACGAAGCCGGTGTACCTGCTGAAGGTGGCCGACGCCCGCCGGCTGCCGGCCCCGGCCCGCCCCGCCACGGCCACCGGCGGCGGCATGTCGGGCGGCCAGTTCAGCGCCGATGATGCCCCGCTGGCCGCCGTGGCCAATTATTTGGAGGATTTTGGCGTGGTGAAGCGGCCGGTGCTGGACGCCACCCGCTTGGCCACGCGCTACAACTTGCACTTCGAGTTTCAGCCCGAAAAGCCCGGCGACCTGCACCGCGCCCTGGGGGCCCTGGGCCTCGCGCTGGAAGAAGCCGAGCGCCCCGTGGACGTGCTGGTGCTGCGGGAGCAGCGCGGCCCGTAGCGCAGCCGTCGCGGGCCCGCGCGGTCGAACGGCCGCCCAACGGCTACCGGCCGGGCGGGGCGGACGCGCGACGCCCGCGCCCCGGCTGCCGGGCTTTTTTGGGCCCCGGCGCAAACGTGCGCCGCGCCGGGGCCGTAGCTTGCGGGCGCGGCCGGTGGCCGCCGTGTCTCTAGTCTTTTATGAAAAAAGTTCTCCTCACCGGCCTGGGGGCCCTGACGCTGCTCGCCGGGGCCTGCGACCGCGCCAAAACCACCGCCGCCACGGCGGCCCCCGGCGACTTGAAGTCCCTGTTTGAAGGCTACTGGGAGCGGCAGGCGCCGCTGTTTCCGCTGGCCGCCACCAGCCAGGGCGACAACCGCTACAACGACCGCCTGGTGAACGACCAGACCCGCGCCTTCCGCGATTCGCTGGCCGGCTTGTACCAGGGCTACCTCGGGCGGCTGAATAATTTCGACCGCAAGCAGCTGGCCGGCAACGACCAGGTGAGCTACGACATTTTGCACTACGACCTGCAAACCCGGCTCGACGGCCTCAAGCTGGGCCTGGCCATGGGCGCCGACTTCCCCAACAGCTGGATGATTCCGTTCAACCAGTTTGGGGGCCTGCCGCTGGCCCTGGGCCAGTACGGGGCCGGCACCGGGGCCCAGCCCTTCAAAACCGTGAAAGACTACGACAACTGGCTGGGCCGGGTGCACGGCTTCCCGGTGTGGGCCGATTCGGCCATTGCCAACTTCCGGGCGGGCGCGAAGGCCGGCGTGGTGCTGCCCCGCCCGCTGGTGGCGAAGATGATTCCGCAGATGCGCAGCCTGGAAACGGCCGACGCCACCCAAAGCCTGTTCTACGGGCCCATCACGCTGCTGCCCAGCGCTTTTGCGGGCGCCGACAAAACCCGGCTGACGGCCGCGTACCAGAAGGCCATTTTGGCCGAGCTGGTGCCGACGTACAAGAAGCTGGGCGACTTTTTGGAGAAAGAGTACCTGCCCAAGGCCCGCGCCACCACCGGCCACGGGGCCCTGCCAGGCGGCAAGGCGCAGTACAATTTCCTGGTGAAAAACTGGACCACGACCAGCCGCACGCCGGCCGAGATCCACGACATTGGGCTGCGCGAGGTGGCGCGCCTCAAAGGGGAGATGAACGCGGTGCGCGCCCAGCTCGTGTTCCACGGCGATTTAAAGGCGCTGTTTGCCTACATGAAAACCGACCGGCGCTTTTTTCCCTACAAAACGCCCGCCGACGTGCTCAACGGCTTTCGCGCCATCCAAACCCGGATGCAGCCGAACCTGAAAAAGCTGTTCGGGCGCACGCCCAAAACGCCGTTTGAGGTGCGCCAAACCGAAGCCTTCCGCGCCGCCTCGGCCTCGGCCGAGTACAACCAGGGCACGCCCGACGGCACGCGGCCGGGCATTTTTTACGTGCCCATCCTCGACGCTACCAAGTACCGCACGCCGGGCATGGAGTCGTTGTTTTTGCACGAGGCCATCCCGGGCCACCACTACCAGGTGTCGTTGCAGCAGGAAAACACCGCCCTGCCCAAGTTCCGCCGCTTTGCCTGGTACGGGGCCATGGGCGAGGGCTGGGCCCTGTACTGCGAAAGCCTGGGCAAGGAGCTAGGCCTCTACACCGACCCGTACGAATACCTGGGGGCCCTGAGCCAGGAGATGCACCGCGCCATCCGGCTGGTGATTGACACGGGCATGCACAGCCAAAACATGACCCGCGAGCAGGCCATCCAGTACTCGCTCGATAACGAGGCCACCACCAAGGAAGCCGCCACGGCCGAAGTAGAGCGCTACATGGCCATCCCCGGGCAGGCGCTGAGCTACAAGATTGGCCAGCTGAAGATTCGGGAGTTGCGCAACCGCGCCCAGCAGCAGCTGGGCGGCGGCATCCACCTGCGCGAGCACCGCCCCGGCCAGTACCAGAACAAGTACAGCCTGGCCGCCTTCCACGACGAGCTGCTGAAGGACGGCGTGATGCCCCTCGACATCCTCGACCAGAAAATGACCCGCTGGGCCGACGCCCAGTAGCCAGACCTTTCCCGCTTGCCGTTTCAAAAAAGCCCCGTTGCCGGGGCTTTTTTTGGGCCCGATACGTCGTTAATATGACTAATTTTTAATTATATAATTCAATATTTATTCGTTCTTGCACGTTCAAATGTTCGGCTTTTTTTGATGAAGAAACTACTACTGCAAACGCTGGCGGCCAGCGCCTTGTTGGCCGCTTGCCCGCCCACCCCCGCGCTGGCGCAAAAAACCAAACCAGCCGCAAAAACCACTGCCGCCGCTGCCCCACCCGCCGCCTCGGCGCCGCTGGGGGCCCTGTTTGCGGCGTATTGGGACGAGCAAGCCCGGCTGTTTCCACTGGCAGCCACGGCCCAGGGCGACCACCGCTACGACGACCGGCTGCCCAACGACCAGACCCAGGCGTTTCGGGCGCAGCTGCGGGCGTTTTACCAGCGGTACCTGGCGCAAATCAACCGGTTTGAGCGCGGCAAGCTGGCGGCCGACGACCGGGTGAGCTACGATATTTTTCGCTACCAGCTGGCAACCGACTTGGCGGGGCTCCAGCAACTTGATTGGATGCTGCCGTTTGCCCAAACGGGGGGCTTGCCGCAAACCATGGCCCGGTTCGGGGCGGGCACGGGCGCGCAGCCCTTCGAAACCGCCCAGGACTACGACAACTGGCTGCGCCGCGTGCACGGCTTCACGGCCTGGGCGGACTCGGCGGTGGGCAACTTCCGCCGGGGAATGGCCCAGGGGGTGGTGCTGCCGCAGGCGCTGGTGGTGAAAATGATTCCGCAACTGGACGCCATGGTGGCCACGGACCCCACCAAAAGCCCGTTTTACGGCCCCATCGCGAAGCTGCCCGCCGCCCTGCCGCCCGCCGATAAGGAGCGGTTGGCCAGTGCTTACCAACGCGCCATCCTCACGGAGTTGGTGCCGGCCTACCAGCGGCTCAGCGCCTTTCTGAAAACCGAATACCTGCCCAAAGCGCGGGCCACGGCGGGCTTGGGCGCCGTGCCCGGCGGCGCCGGGGCGTACCGCTACGCCGTGAAGTACGCGACGACCACGGACGAAACCCCGGAAGCAATCTACCAAACCGGCCTCAGCGAAGTGCAACGCCTGCGCACCGAAATGGAGCGGGTGAAGCAGGAAGTCGGGTTTCGGGGCGACTTGCCCGCGTTCTTCGCCTACATGAAAAACGAGCCGAAATTTCGGCCCTATAAAACGCCGCAAGAGGTGCTCGACGGCTTCGAAGCCATCCACCAGCGGATGGTACCCAACCTCAAGAAAATGTTTGGCCGCGTGCCCAAAACGCCGTTCGAAGTGCGCCAGACCGAGGCGTACCGGGCGGCCTCGGCGAGCGCACAGTACGTTGCCGGCGCGCCCGACGGTTCGCGGCCGGGCATTTTCTACGTGCCCATCCTCGACGCCACGCAGTACAACGTCACCTCCCTGCCCCCCATGGAGGACGTGTTTCTGCACGAGGCCATTCCGGGGCACCACTACCAGCTTTCCCTGCAAAGTGAAAACACCGCCCTGCCCAAGTTCCGGCGCTTCGGCGGCAACGGCGCCTTTGTCGAGGGCTGGGCCCTGTACTGCGAGGGCCTGGGCCAGGAACTGGGCCTCTACACCGACCCCTACCAGTACGCGGGCGCCCTGGGGGGCGAAATGCACCGCGCCATCCGCCTGGTGGTGGACGTGGGCCTGCACGCCAAAGGCCTGACGCGCGAGCAAGCCATTCAGTACATGCTGGCCAACGAGGTTATCAGCGAACAGCTGGCAACGGCCGAAGTGGAGCGCTACATGGCCCGGCCCGGCCAGGCGCTGAGCTACAAAGTGGGCCAGCTCAAAATCCGGGAGCTGCGCGCCCGCTACGAAAAACAGCTGGGGCCCAAATTCAGCCTGAAGGCCTTCCACGACGAAATCCTGGCCGGCGGCTCCATGCCCCTGGCCGTGCTGGAAACGCGGATGGACGCCTGGGCAGCTGAGCAGCGGTAGCGGCGGGCGGGGCGGCTTGCTAGCCTATTTGTTTAATCAAAAGCACGGACAACAAACTGCTTACCCGCATCCCCTATTCTATGCGCCTATTTTCTTTACTCCGCTGGGCCCTGGCCTTACTGACTGCCGGGCCAGCCCTGGCCCAAACTGCCCCACCCGTTACCGTGCCCCTCGACGTGGCCGCCGTCGATGCCGTGGTGGCCCGCACCCCCAAGGCCTTCGACGTGCCGGGCATCGCCGTGGCCGTGGTGAAGGACGGGCAGGTGGTACTGGCCAAGGGCTACGGCGTGCGCTCGCTGGCCACCAAAGCGCCGATGGATGCCAATACGTTTTTGGGATTGCCTCCTGCACCAAAGCCTTTACGGCGGCGCTGGGGTTGCTCGTGGACGAGGGCAAGCTGCGCTGGCACGACAAGGTGACCGACTACCTCCCCGAATTCAAAATGTACGACCCCTACGTGACGGCCGAGTTCACGGTGCGCGACCTGCTCTGCCACCGCAGCGGCTTGGGCCGGGGGACCGACAACCTGATGTTCTTCCCGGACTCCACGGATTTCACCGTCCAGGACGTGATTCACAGCCTGCGCTACTTCAAGCCCGTGTCGTCGTTTCGCAGCGAATACGTCTACGACAATTGCCTGTACTTGGTGGCCGGGGAGGTCGTGGCCCGCATCGCGGGCCAGCCGTGGACGACCTTTGTGGAAACGCGTCTGCTCCAGCCGCTGGGCATGCGCCGCAGCGCCACCGGCTTCGCCCGCCTGCCCGACCCCGCCAACGTGAGCGACGCGCACGACCCAGTCGGGGGCCGGGTGCAGGTCGTTCCGCGCGACCGGAGCGCGCTGACCGGCGCGGCCGGCGGCCTCTACAGCAGCGTGGCCGACCTGAGCCAGTGGGTCTGGATGCTGCTCGGGGGCCCCGGGGGCCCGGCCCCGCTGCTGAAGCCCGCCACCCAGCAAGGGCTCTGGGCGCCGCAAACGCTGATGCCGCTCAGCCCGGCCCCTTCGCCCTACACTACCCACTTCGCGGCGTACGGCCTGGGCTGGCACCTACGTGACGTGCGCGGCTACAAGGAAGTGTGGCACACAGGAAGCTTGCCGGGCATGGTGGCCCAGGTGCAGCTGGTGCCCGAACTGCACCTGGGTAGCATTGTGCTCGCCAACCAGGACAACCGCGCGGCGTTTACGGCGGTAAGTAATTTTATCGAAGACCACTACCTGGGCCTGACCGGTCTGGACCGGGTGCAGGAATTGGTAACCCCGGCGGCGGCGCTCGCCACGGTGGACGCCCAGGCCAAAGCCACCGTGTGGCAGCAAGTGGCCGCGGCCCAAAAAGCGGCGCCCAAGCGGCCGGATTACACGCCCTACCTCGGCCGCTACCACGATGCCTGGTTCGGCGACGTGACCGTCTACCAGCAGGGCACGCAGCTCTGGTGGAAGGCCGCGCGCTCCCCGCGCCTGCTGGGGCAGCTGCTCCCCTACCGCGGCAACACCTACGTGGTGCGTTGGAAGGACCGCACTATTGACGCCAATGCCTTCACCGCGTTCACCCTGGATCCGCAGGGCCGGGCCGCCAGCATTAAGATGGACGACATACTGCACGCCCCCGCCTCCGACTTTAAGTACTTGGACCTGCGGCGGGTAGAGTAGCGGCGAGACCCTGTCCGTACTGGCAAAGCGCCTGGGCAGCCCGGTAGGGTAAGACTTGGATCAGATTGCGCTGCCCTCAACTGGCTTGAACTAATTAGATGGAAATCTTTTGGCAAGCAGTTGATGAATAGTTAATTACTTAATAAATGCAGTACGCCCGCACTACCCTTGCTTTGCCAGGTTAGCAGAGCAGCTGCGGCAATTCAACTTTCCTTTTTATGAAACAAACTGTAGCACTTCTGCTCTTTTGCGCCGCGATTTTCCAATTCAATTTTTCCCGGGCACAAGGGGCGCAAAGCCCGCTTGGCAAAGCCGCCATCGATACGGCTTTCTTGCTGCCCGTCAACGGGGTGAAGCAGTACCTGGAGGTTAAGGGCGCCTCGAAAACCAAGCCCGTTTTGCTGTTTATCCACGGGGGCCCTTCCTGGCCGGCTACGCCCACGAACCGCAAGTACAGCCAGGACCTCGCCAACGACTTCATTTTTGTGTCGTGGGACCAGCGCAACTGCGGCAAGTCGCAGACCGACACGACGGTAGCGCTGACGCCCGGACTGTACGTGGAAGGCGCCCACGTGGTGACGCAGTTCTTAAAGAAGCAGTACCACTGCCACAAAATATTCGTCGTGGGCCACAGCTGGGGCAGCCTCGTCGGGGTGAACCTCGTGCAGCAGTACCCGCAGGACTACGCCGCCTACATTGGGATGGGGCAACTGGTGAACCCCGGCAAGTCGGAACTGCTGGCCAGAAACTACGTGGTGCAGCAGGCCACGCTGCGGCGAGACACGGCTACCCTGGCGGCGCTGGCCAAAATCCCGTTTTTGGCGGACGGCAGCTATAAGAATGGCCTGGATGACCTGCTGAAATTCCGGATGCTTTCCGACAAGTACCTCACCAGCCGCGAGGTGGCGGAGCTGCCGAATCCGATGGAGCTGTACCCGGATTACCAAGCGCTGGACTGGATGACCCCGGCGATGAGGACCGGCAAGCTCCTGGGCAGCTACATGGAAGGTGGCAGAACGAACCTGCTGAAGCAGAACACCTTTCAGCGGCCCGTGTTCCTCATGGTAGGCAAGTACGACTACACAACTTCCGCAGAGCTGGCGCAGCAGTATTTCGAAGTCATCAGGGCCCCGAAAAAGCAATTGTTCTTGTTTGAGCACAGCGGGCACGCCCCGAGCCGGGAAGAGCCCGCGCTCTTTCGCACGCGCCTGCTGCAAATTGCGGCCGCCAATAAGGCCAATTAAAGGCGCCTAACGCCCGGGGCTCCGGCGGCCACGCGGGCCCGCGGCGGCTTAACTGATGGCCTCAACCACCTGGTCCCCAATTCCTTGCTGACCAGGGCCCGTTCCTACGATTCCACCCGTTCGCCCCGCCCCGCATGTTCCGTCCCGCCGCGCCCGTAGCGCCCACCGCGCCCGCCTTTCCCAAGTCGGTGCCGTTCATCATCGGCAGCGAGGTGGCCGAGCGGTTCAGTTACTACGGGATGCTCACCATCCTGCCCACGTTTCTGGTGGCGCAGTTCTTCAACCCCACCCACAGCGGGGCCCTGACGGCCGGGGCCGAGGCGCGGGCCAACGAGCTGGTGCACTCGTTTTCGGCGCTGGGCTACGCGCTGCCGGTGGTGGGGGCCCTGCTGGCCGATTGGGTGCTGGGCAAGTACCGCGTCATCCTGTACCTGTCCATCTTGTACTGCGGCGGGCACGCGCTGCTGGCCGCGTTCAGCGACGACTTGCCCGGTTTCCGGCTGGGGCTGCTGGTGGTGGCGGTGGGCATGGGCGGCATCAAGTCGAGCGTGACGGCCAACCTCGGCGACCAGTTCACCCCGGCCAACGCCGCGCTGCTGCCCAAGGCCTACGGCTGGTTCCAAATGGCCATCGACGTGGGCGCGGCGCTGGCCACGGTGCTCACGCCGCTGCTCTACCAGCACTTCGGGCCGGCGGTAGCCTTCGGGGTGCCGGGGCTGCTGATGGCCACGGCGGCGCTCACCTTCTGGCTGGGGCGGCGGCGCTACGTGCGGGTGCCGCCCACCGGCTTGCGGGCCGGCCTGCGCCAGACGCTGGGGCCCGGCGAGGGCCGGGCGGCCCTGCGCCGCATCGGGGCGGTGTTCGTTTTCGTGCCGGTGCTGTGGATGCTGAACGAGCAAAGCTCCTCGGAGTGGGTACTGCAGGCCACCCACCTCAACCGCGAGCTGTGGCCGGGCTTCACGCCGCTGGCCGAGCAGCTGCAGCTGGCGGGCATCGTGTTCGGCATCGGGCTGAACCCGCTGCTCACCTACGGCCTCTACCCGGCCCTGGCCCGGCGCGGGCTGCGCGTGACGCCGCTGCGGCGCATGGGCGCGGGCATGGTGGTGGCGGCGCTGGCGGCACTCATCATCGGCGGGGTGCAGCAGCGCGTGGATGCCGGGGCCCATCCCTCGGCGTGGTGGCAAGTGCTGGCCTATTGCGTGCTGGTGAGCGGGGTCATCACGGTGGCCATCACGGGGCTCGAATACGCTTACACCCACGCGCCCCGGGCCCTCAAAAGCCTCACCACGGCCCTGTGGGTGCTCACCATCGCGGCGGCCAACTTCGGCCTGAGCCTGCTCAACGGCAGCATCGCGCGGGGCGGCTGGCTGGCC
Source organism: Janthinobacterium lividum (assembly GCA_050954665.1). Lineage (GTDB taxonomy): Bacteria > Bacteroidota > Bacteroidia > Cytophagales > Hymenobacteraceae > Hymenobacter. The sequence goes on along the minus strand of JBPBPC010000035.1, from coordinate 522,827 downwards.
GGCTTGCACGGGGCCAATTTCTACTGGTTTTCGGTGGCGCTGATGGCCGTGAACGTGGTGCTGTTTGCCCTGGTAGCAGCGCGGCTGGAGGAGAAAACTTATGTGGGCCCCGGGGCGGCATGACGTTCTTTATTTTTCTTGTTGCCTTATTTAGATTGGCCCGGCGCGTTTCGCCCGTTAGGTTTACAAAAAACTGTGCCGCCGGGCCCCGGCAGGGCTCCGGGCGGGCGCCGTTTCTCACCCCTTTGTTCTCGTCTGCATGATTCCTTTTTTCCGCACCGCCGCCAGCTGGCTGCTGGCCGGCCTGGCGCTGGCCGCGCCGCTGGCCGCCACCGCCCAAAAGAAACGTGCCCCGGCCCGCAAGCCCACCGCCAACGCCGAGGCCGCCATCCGCCAAGCCGACATCAAGCGCGACTTGTACGCGCTGGCCGACGACCACTTCCGCGGCCGCGAGGGCGGCACGCTCGACGAGCTGAAGGCCAGCGCCTGGCTCGCCGACCGCATCCGCGAAACGGGCATGCTGCCGGCCGGCGACGACGGCACGTACTTCCAGTTCTTCCGGCTCCAGCGCACGCGCCTCACCCGCGAGAGCAGCCTGAGCATGGGCACCCACCAGCTGCGCGTGAACCACGACGCCGCCGTGGTGGCCCCCATCAACGCCAGCGTGTCGGCGCCAATGGTGTTCGTGGGCACGGCCACGCCGGCCGAGCTGGCCAAGGTGGACCTCAAGGGCAAGGCCGTGGCCCTGCAAATTTCCGGGGCCCCCACCGACGGCATCAGCTACCGGCGCTACCTCTTTGCCAAGCTGCGCGACCAGGCCACCGAGCTGCTGAAGGCCGGCGCCGTGGCCGTGGTGTTCGTGTCGGACGACAAGGCCCAAGCCATTTACGACCACTGGAGCCACATTTTTGAGCGCGGCCGCTACGGCCTGCCCGGCGACCCCACCCTGGCCGTGCTCAGCCAGGCCCCCACGGTGTGGCTGCCGGCCAGCGCCCTGGGCTGGGTGCAGCAGGCGGGCCAGCAGTTCGTGGCCGAGTTCAAGGTGGAGAGTTTCGCGTACCCGTCGGTGAACATCGTGGCCAAAATGCCCGGCACCGACGCCCAGCTCAAAAACGAATACGTGCTCTTCAGCACCCACCAGGACCACGACGGCACCCGGGCCCCGGTGGCCGGCGACTCCATCTACAACGGCGCCGACGACAACGCCACGGGCTGCGCGGCGCTGCTGGCCATCATGCGGGCCTTCAAGCAGCAGCCGGCCCGGCGCTCGGCCCTGTTCGTGTACCACGGCGCCGAAGAGCGCGGCCTGATCGGCTCGCGCTACTACTCGGCCCACCCCACGGTGCCCGAAAAAAGCATCGTGGCCGTGCTGAACGCCGAAATGATGGGCCGCAACGCCCTCGACAGCGCCGCGCTGCTGGGCTCCACGCCGCCCCACCGCAACTCATCCGACTTGGTGAACACGGCCCTGGCGGCCAACCAGCAGGGCCCCAAGTTCAAGCTCGACACGGAGTGGGACAAGGCCACCCACCCCGAGGGCTGGTACTTCCGCTCCGACCACTTGCCCTACGCCCGCCTGGGCATTCCGGCCGTGATGTACACCTCGCTGCTGCACGTGGACTACCACACCCCGCGCGACGAGGCCAGCCGCATCGACTACCCCAAGCTCACAAAAATGACGCAGTGGATGTACCTCACGGGCTGGGCCGTGGCCAACCGCACCGCGCCCCCCGCCCGCGAGCCCGGCTTCAAGCTGGAGCGTTGAAATGGTACGGAGGAAACAATCGGCCCACGGGGCGTTTTGGTAGCATCCCAAATTGCTGTAACTGCTCGATGTGGTGGTGCTCGCACACGCCACTTAACTTGATGGCTTGGTTAGGGCACTGGGCCACCCGGCACGGTTTGTCGCTTGGTTCAAAGGTGTTTTTTGCATAGTAGTCTTGCATACTAGCCGTATAAATCATCCACGCGGCTGGCTGGCCACAGGGCTCTTCCTGCCACTCCTTCACTGCAATGGGTGGCACTTGAAAAGCGTATTCGGTGCCGCCAAGGCCCCATTCCCAGCCGGTTTGCCAATGTTGGGCACACTGTGGGCACTGGAACAGCTTCAGCTTTGATGCGCCGCTCACGGCCAGCAACACCAGCGGTTTCAGAATGGCTTTCGTATCCCTGATGCGCTTGTTGATGCTGGCGCGGCTGAGGTCGAGCGGCGGGTATTGGGAACAGGTGCAGTGCATTGCCTAAAAGTAGCGCATCCAACCACACGCCAGTCCAATAACGCCGGCTAAGCCCGCCCGTATAGCAAGCATGTTGAACCTGACCAACGCCGAATGGGCTTTTGTAACCGGCCGCTGGCTGCTGGGCGTCAGCTTCCTGGCGCACTTGCTGGTGCGGGCCCCCAAGCTGGCGGCGTTTCAGGCGGGGCTGCTGAAGCAGTTTGCGGGCACGGTGCTGCCGGCCGGGCTGGTGGGGCCCTACGCGCTGGCGCTGCCGTGGGTGGAGGGGGCCATTGGGGCGCTGCTGCTGCTGGGCTGGGGCACGCGGCCGGCGCTGGTGGCGGCCATGCTGGTGCTGGCGAGCCTGGTATTTGGCAGCAGCCTGCTGGAACAGTGGGCCACCGTGGGCACCCAGCTGCTGTACGGCTTGTACATTTTTGCCCTGCTGCTGCACGCGCAGCACAACCGCCTGGGCCTCGACCGGGTTGGTAGGTACCGTTAACTTTTTTTTGCCCATGCGCCACATCACCGCCGCCGACATCCACGGCTTCGAGAAAATCTACCGCCTCAACTTCGTCAACGGTTTGCCGGGCTTTAAGTCGGCCAACCTGGTGGGCACGGCCGCAGCCGACGGCTTTCCCAACCTGGCCATTTTCAGCTCGGTCATCCACCTGGGCTCCGACCCGCCCCTGCTGGGCCTGGTGACGCGCCCCACCACCGTGCCGCGCCACACCTACCAAAACCTGAAGGACAGCGGCTGCTACACCCTGAGCCACGTGCCCACGGCCAAGCTGGCGGGGGCCCACTACACGTCGGCCGACTTTCCACCCGACGTATCAGAATTTGAGGCCTGCGGCTTCACCGCCGAGTACCACGACGGCTTTCCGGCGCCTTACGTGGCCGAAAGCGCCGTCAGCATCGGCCTGCGCTTTTTGGAAGAGCACGCCATCAGCAACGGCACGGTGCTGGTGGTGGGCACCATCGAACACGTGTACCTGTCCGCCGCCGGCCTGCGCGACGACGGCACCCTGGACCTGGTGGGCCTGGGCACGGCCGCCATCTCGGGCCTCGACGGCTACCACGCCGTGGAGCCGCCCGTGCGCTTCGGCTACGCCCGGCCCGGGCAGCCGCCGGTGGCGGAATAACGGGGCCCCACTTGCGCAAACAGCACCTGCCCGTTTCCTTGGGCAGGTGCTGTTTGCGTTATGCTAAAACTGGTTTTGGGCGCCGCCGCGGCTAGCCGGCCGGGCGTTGGCGGCGGGCGCGGTCGGCGTAGCGGCTAGGGTTTTGGAGCTTGTTGCCCGGGGCCGGGCGGCGCTTCTTGTGCTGGCCGCGGGCCAGCAGGAAGGCCACGCCCGCCAGGGCCCCGGCCACGAGCACGCCCTTGGCCCAGGGAGCGGCCACCGGCGGGGGCACCGAGCGCACGCCGCTGGCGTCGGCCGTGGCGGGCGTGCGGGCGTAGCGGCCGGTTTTGGGCCGGGCCCGCTCGTCAAATTTTCGGGCCAGTTGCAGCAGTTGCTCCCGCAGGGCGGGGCCGTGCATGGCGATGCCGTGGCCGGTGGCGGCCACTTCGGGGGCCAGGGCCGCCAGGCGCTCCACCGAGTCGCGGGCCGCGTCCCAATCGGGCGTGAAGTAGGCCGGCGGGCCGTGCACCACCTGCCGCTGGGTGAGGGTGGCCAGGCCCGATTCGCCCACCACGGTGGTAAAGGCGTCGCCCGCCACCAGCACCCGGTCGTCCGCCCGAAACAACGAAACGTGCCCGAACGCGTGGCCCGGCGTGTGCAGCCAGCGCCAGCCGGGCAGGCCGGGCACGGTGCCGTCGGCCGGCAGCGCGTGCACCCGCCCGCCGAGGTCGAGCGGCTTTTTGGGGTACAGAAACGAGAGATACGCCATGGCGCCGCCGCCCACGGTAGGGTCGGGCGGCGGGTAGCTGGAGCGGCCGGTGAGGTAGGGCAGCTCCAGCGGGTGGGCGTACACGGGCACGTCGGGCCAGGCGGCGAGCAAGCCGGGCAGGGCGCTCACGTGGTCGAAGTGGCCGTGGGTGAGCACGATGGCCACCGGCGGCGTGGCCCCGAACACCTCCTGGGCGTGCCGCTGGATTTTATCGGCCGAGCCGGGCAGGCCGGCGTCGATCAGCACCCAGGGGCCCGGCGGCTGCGCGGGGGCCGCCGCGGCGTAGTAGAGGTTCACGAACACGTCGCGCAGCACCCACAGGCCGGGCACCACGGGCGCGAAGTCGGGCGTGCTGGCCCGCGTAGCGTGGTTGGAAAGCATAAGACGGAACGAAAGGGTGAGACCAGCCGGTTAGGCCGTGCTGTACCTACGGCTGCGGCGGAACGGCGGCCACGCCCCGGGGCCCTGCCCCGAACGCGCCGGACGCAAAAAAGCCCGCAGCCGGGGCGGGCAGCGGGCTTTTCCGGGGCAAAAACCAGCGGTTGACGGCTGTTAGCCACCCGCCAAAAGGCTACTTGGGGGCCTGGGTTTTGTCGACCGGCGTTTTGCTGTTGCTGGTCGACTGGTCAGCCACCGGGGCCAGCTTGCCGTTGGCCGACTGGGGCGAAGCCGCGCTGTTGCCGGCCGGGGCCGAGTTGAGCTGGTCCTGCACGGTGCCTTTTTTCAGGGCCGCGGCCGAGCCTTCGCCGCCCGCCGGCTCCACGCGCTGGCGCTCGCTGATGCTGTCGCGCGACACGTCGGAGGTGTGCCAGGTGGGCGTCCAGCTGAAGTTGGCTTTGGGGGCCGTGTTGATGCCCGGGCTATACTTGGCGTAGTCGCAGCCGGCGAGGGCCGGGGCAGTGCCCAGCAAAACCAGGGCGAGGCGGAGGGTGCGGTTCATGAGCGGAACAGTAAAGAGTAATTGCCCCCAAAGTACGTAGATTTTGGCCGGACGGCTGCCCGGCGCGGCCGGTTTCGGGCGTAATTTCCCGCCCCCGTCCCACCCGTTACCATGCCCGATCCTGCTCCCGAAGGCCAGCCTTCCCGCCTGCGCCGCGCCCTGGCAGCGGCGGGCCGCGTGGCCACGGCCCCGGTGCGGGGCGCCGCCTACCTGGTGGGGTCGGCGCGCGCCCACCAGCATTTTTTCCTGCCCGTGCTCAACGGGGCCCTAGGCGACCAACTGGCCGCCCGCCGCGACCCGCGCGCCCTGCGCCTGAGCTTCCGCCACGACGGCCACGACGTATCGGTGGCCGCCCTGGGCCTGCGGGGGCCCCGCCAGAAAACGGTGGTGTTCGTGCACGGCCTGATGGGCGACGAGCAGATTTGGCAAACCGGCTTTGCCGACGCGCCCGACTACCGCCGCTACGGCCCGCGCTTGGCCGCCGAAGCCGGCGTGCGCGTCCTCTACGTGCGCTTCAACTCCGGCCTGCACCTCTCCGAAAACGGGCGCGCGCTCAGCCACCTCCTCGCCGAGCTGGCCACCGCCTACCCCGACGCCCTCGGCGAACTGGTGCTGGTGGGGCACAGCATGGGCGGCCTCGTCATCCGCTCGGCCGGGCACTACGGCAGCACCGAGCCGCTGGAAGCCCCGGGTGAGCCGTTGAAAGCGCCGGCCGCCCCCGCCGAAACGGCCGGCCAGCTTTGGCCGGCGGAGGCCCCTTGGCTGGCCCACTTGCGGGCGGTGTTCCTGCTGGGCACGCCCAACGACGGCTCGTGGCTGGAGCAGAACAGCCACTTCGCGGCCCGCCTGCTCCAGCGCATCGACCTGTTTCCAACCCGGTTCCTGAGCAATGCCCTCAACCAGCGCAGCAACGGCATCAAGGACCTGCGCCGCTCCATTCTGGTGGACGAAGACTGGCTAGACGCCCACGCCGACGACCTGACCCCGCCCCGCACTGCGGTGCCGTTGCGGCCCGGCGTGGCCTACCACATCCTCATGGGCGCGTGGCTAAAAACCAGCCGGCCGGCCGCCCTGCGCCAGTACTTCGGCGACGGCCTGGTGAGCCGCGGCAGCGCCCAGGGGGCCGCCATTTTTGGCAACGAAGCCGCCCTGCCGTCCGGTACCAGCGTGCGCACCGCCGAGTTTCACCAGCAGCACCACAGCGGCCTGCTCACCCACCCCGAGGTGTACCAGTACCTCAAGCACTGGCTGTAGCCACGCAAAACGGCCGCACCCGAAATCGGGTGCGGCCGTTCGCAAGCAATTTTCAGCCAAGTACTAGGCGCCCGTGGTGCCGCCCGTAGTGCCGCCCGTAGTAGTGCCACTGGTTGTTGTACCCGTGGTGCCGCCCGTAGTGGTGCCGCTAGTTGTTGTACCCGTCGTACCGCCTGTGGTGGTGCCGCTGGTCGTTGTGCCTGTGGTGGTGCCGCTGGTCGTGCCAGCCGTGGTGCCACTAGTGGTCGTACCCGTGGTGCCGCTCGTAGTCCCGCTGGTGGTGGTGCCCGCTGTAGTCGTACCAGTTGTTCCCGCAGTGGTGCCCGCCGTGGTCGTGCCGCTGGTAGTCGTGCCGGTGGTCGTGCCAGCGGTGGTCGTGCCCGCGGTGGTCGTGCCCGCGGTGGTCGTGCCCGCGGTGGTCGTGCCCGCGGTGGTCGTGCCCGCGGTGGTCGTGCCAGCAGTGGTCGTGCCAGTTGTGGTACCGGCCGTGGTGGCACCAGCGGTGGTCGTGCCGGTAGTGCCAGCCGTTGTGCCGCTGGTCGTTGTACCCGTGGTGCCGGCCGTTGTGCCGCTGGTGGTCGTGCCGGCTGTAGTACCTGTGGTCGTGCCGGCCGTGGTGCCAGTAGTAGTGGTGCCAGCCGTGGTGCCAGTAGTAGTGGTACCAGCCGTGGTACCCGTAGTGGTGGTACCAGCCGTAGTGCCTGTGGTCGTGCCGGCCGTGGTGCCGGTAGTAGTGGTACCAGCCGTGGTGCCTGTGGTCGTGCCGGCCGTGGTACCCGTAGTCGTGCCAGCCGTGGTCGTACTGGAACTAGGGACGGTATCGTCCTTCGAGCAAGCGTTTACGAACACCAATGACGAGCACAACGCGGTGCCGGTCACCAAAGAGAGCCATTTGCGTTTCATAGGGATAAAATGAGGTTTGGCAAAGAGTGGGTTGAATAGGTGAGCTACCTTATACGGGCTTTCAGAACAGTATTTACCCGTATTCGGTATCGGAAAATACCTATTTATTGTACCTCAATCCCCCTTATTTCACAGAAACATCATATTTCATCCTTTTTGCAAGCGTTTTAGGGCTGGCATTCGCACAGCACTTCGCGCGTGGGCTGGGCCACGCGGTAATCGGGCAGCGATATTTCTTTCATATAAACCAGGCGGAGGCTGCGCAGGGGCGGGTGCGCGGGGTTCTTGGCCCAGGTGCGCAGCAAGTAGTTGCAGTAGTAGGGCCGCAGCCACGCCTTGTCGACGAACAGGCAGTTTTCCGAGTACTTGCGCCACCGGTCGTTTTTGAACAGGGACACCACGGAAGCGGGCTTGGCGTAGGTCACCGGGGCCCCGCCGCGGTTCAGGTCGAGCTGGCGGCCGTCGGCGGTGGTGCCTTCCAAGATGTACCAGCCATCGTCTTTGAACACCGCCGGGGCGAACATGCCCCAGTGCTGGTCGACGCGGAACAGGAAGCCGAACCAGCGCACGGGGGGCGCCATCAGCCCGCCGGCGGGGCGCAGCACGGCCACATCGTCGAGGTTCCACCAGCAGACGTAAAACAGCACCGTGGCCACAAAGGCGTTGCCCAGGCTGCGGGCCAGGTCGCGGTGGGCCGGCACCGCGGGGCGGGTGCGTTCGAAGCGCAGGCGCCAGGGCGCTTGCCAGGCCGGCAGGCGGGCGTGCCAGCCCCGGGCCCGCGCGGCGTGGGGCCTCATTTTTTGCGCCAGCCAGTCGAGGGCCCCGGGCGGCAGCAAGCCGGGCAGCGACGCCAAGTTGATCAGGAAAAACAGGCCCACGTACAGCGTGACGCTGATGCTTAGGTGGAACACGCACAGCACGCCGATGAACAGCAGCCGCCACCCCGCCACCCCCACCGGCAGAAATAGCACGAATGGCAGCAGCAACTCGGTGTAGTAAGTGGCGAAGGTGAGGAAGCGCAGCAGGTCGGGGTGCGGGTAGATGAGCCGGCCGCCGGGCAGCAGCACTTGGTCGAGGCTCAGGGCGTAGTAGAGGGCCGTGCCGTCGCGGTTCCACTCGGGGCCGTTCTTGAGCAGGGCCGTGCACCAGTACAGCAGGGCCAGCTGCACCACGTAGGCCACGGTGGCGGCGCTGCAGTAGTCGAGGCGCGCGGGGGCCGGGCGGTGGCGGGCGTCCCAGGACCACACCCGGCCCCAGGGCAGGAAAATGCCCCAGAACAGCAGCATCCGCAGCAGGTCGTCGCCGCCCTGCCCGATGAACGGGTTGCGGTTTTGCACCGACACCAGCAGCACCCACGAGCCCAGCGTGGCCAAGCGCGTCTGGTACCCGCAGGCCAGGGCCCCGGCCAGCGCCGCCGCCGCCAGAAACAGCACGGCCTGCACCTGCCACAGCCCGCTGGCCGCGTGCAGCGAAAACTGGTAGGGCGTCCAGGCCCGGTCGAGCAGCACGCCCAGCGGCAGCACGCCCAGGTTCGAGTAGTGCGCCTCCAGGTCGGTGCTGCGGATGGCCAAGTCCACCAGCACCACGGCGGCCGTGGCCACGCGCAGCAACGCCAGGGCCCGCAAATCGACCACGAAGGGCCGCCGCAGCACGCCCCAAAACCCAACAGAAAAATCAGCCATACGCAAAGCACCGGCTCGCACCGGCGGCATTAAAAAATAAGGCGAAAAGGCAGCCGCACACAGGGCTCGCCTTTTCGCCTTAACGACAAAAGTATTGTACTAGCCTCCGCCTTAGCGCGTCGTCGAACCGCTGGTACTGCCCGACGTGGTCGAACCGCTGGTGCTGCCGCCCGATGTGCTGCTGCCCGAGGTCGAACCGCTGGTGCTGCCCGAAGTCGAGCCCGACGTGGAACCCATCGAGCCCGAAGTCGAGCCGGAGGTGCTCATGCCCGAGTTCGACGTTGAGCCGCCGCGGCGGGACTTGCCCGAAGCGCCGTGACGACCGCCTGACTTGGTTGAGCCGCTGCTACTGCCCGAAGTCGAGCCCATCGAGCCCGAAGTTGAGCCCGTGGTGCTGCCACCGCTCGTGGTCGAACCGCCAGTGGTTTGGTCGTAAGCCACCAAGGCCGTGGGGGCCCCGCTGAACGACGACGCAGTGCTGTTGCTGTTCAACAACAGGCCCATGGACAGGGCCAAGGCACCAAGGCCTAAGGCTTGCGGTGCCGATAAAATGCGCTTTTTCATAGCTTGAAGAAAAAATGATTAGTGGGGGAAATGAGGAAACGTGTCTTGAGAAAACAAGCAATACTGCGGGCCCCTATTGCGTAGTAGAGCCGCCGGTGGTGCCCGCCGTGCCGCCCGCCGTCGAGCCACTGGTGCTGCCGCCCGCGGTCGAGCCGCCGGTGGTGCCCGCCGTGGAGCCGCCCATGGCCGAGCCGCTGGTGCTGCCGCCCGTCGAGCCCATGGCACCGCCGCCGCCCGCCGTCGAGCCACTCGTGCTGCTGCCACCCGCCGCGCCGTCGGTGCTAGCGCCCGTTGTGCCGCTGGTGCTGCCCGCCGTCGAGCCCATCGTGCCCGAGCTGCCCGCCGCGCCGCTGGCGTCACCCGAACCGCTCATGGCGCCCGCGCCGGTAGAAGTCGTGTCGGTGCCCGCCGTTGCCGAAGAAGAACCAGCTGTGCTTGCGGCCCCGGAATCGCTGCCGTTTTTGCTGCCGCAACCGCTCAGAAGCGTGGTGCCCAGCATCAGCGCCGCCAAAACTATTTGAGGTCTTTTCATGAAGAAAACCAGTTTGAAGATGAATATTCAAAGGGAATGTATACCCAAGCTATACGGGTTGCTTAGGACAGCAATCGACGTAAAAACCCGTATTTTTTTTGCTCTAAATACTGAACTGATCCCCCAAATTTTTGGCCTGGGTACCGTGTCGTCGGGGCAAAGCCTTGCCCTCGGGCCCGGTTTGGCAAACATGCGCCGGGGCCAAGCCGTTACCCCGGGGCAGGCCGCCACGGCTTGCTTTGTCATGCCCGACCCGCCCCCCGCTACCATCCTGTTCGACGGCGTTTGCAACCTGTGCCACGGCCTGGTGCAGTTCGTCATCCGCCACGACGCGGCGGGCCGTTTCCGGTTCGCGGCCCTGCAAAGCGACGCCGGCCGGGCCCTGCTCGCCGCCCACGGGGCCCCGCCCGTGGCGCCCGTTCCCGAGTCGGTGCTGCTCGTGGCCAACGGCCGCGTGTACGCGCGTTCGGCGGCGGTGCTGCGCATTGCCCAGGGCCTGGGCTGGCCCTGGCGGCTGGCCGCCGCGGGCTGGGCCGTGCCGGGGCCCTGGCGCGACGCGCTCTACCGCTTCGTGGCGCGCCGCCGCTACCGCTGGTTTGGCCGGCAAGCAAGCTGCCTGCTCCCCACCCCGGCCCTGCAAGCGCGGTTTCTGGCGTAGGGCCCCGCCGCCGGCAACCACGGCGCGCAGCACGTGCAGCGCTGCGAAGGCAAGATGCCAGAGATGCCCTGGCCGGGGCCCCGGTGCGTTCTTCATGAGCGGGTACAAAAAAGCTGGCCCCCAAGGCGGGGGCCAGCTTTATCAGCAGGGCTTGGGTTTTAGCGGGTGCCCGAGCTGCCGGGCGCGGCGGCCCCGGTGCCAGGGCCCGTGCCGTTGACGTTGCTGTCGCCACTGGTGGCGCTGGTGCCGCTGGTGGCGCCGCCATTGCCGCCGCCGCCGGTGTTGGCGCTGCCCGCCGCGCCCGTACCGCCGGCCTTGGCCGTGTCGGTTCCGGACGAGGACAGGGAGGACGAGGCGTCCGTGCCGGCGCCAGCGCTGCTCGTGTTTTTGCTGCCGCAGCCGCTGAGCAGCGCGGTGCCCAGCACGGCGGCCAGGGAAATCTGGGAGAATTTCATAAAAGTTTCTTGAAAAGAAGGGCTGTTTGGAAAAACGTACCCGGCTATACGGACAATCTTGGCCGGCGCACGGCCCGGCAACTACTTATTTTTTGCCAGCCAAGTAGTTAATGGTCATTTACCTACCGCAGCTACTGGGCTGGCCAGCCAAGCGGCGCAGGGCAGCCCCGCGGCTAGCGGGGGGCGGGGGCAGCGCCGTTGGCACCGGGCGCGGCGGCCGAGTCGGCGCTGGCTGCGCCCGCTTTCGAGCTGGGATTGGTGGTGTCGGAGCCCGGCGAGCCCTGGCTGGTAAAGTCGCCGTCGCCGCCGCTCTTGTTTTCGCAGCCGCCCAGCAGCGCGGTGCCCAAGGCCAGGGCAGCAAGGAATGCAGATTTTTTCATCGCAATTGATTTTAAAGAAAAGAAAAAGAACCCGTTGGGCTATACGGCCAACGGCCGGCTAGGGCCGCTTGCGCCGGCATTCGGCCTCGTACACGCGCTGCCCCAGCGCGCGCAAAAACGGGAAGCCGATGGCGTCGTACTCGTACCGGTCGTCGTTGAGCACGCCGTCGGCGTTCACGTACACCACGGCGCTGAGCAGGAACTCGACGCCCCGCGCCGAATCGGCCACGTAGGCGTTGTCGACGAGGAAGCCGTACGACTGGCCAATTTTGTTGAACACCTGCACGCCCGGCGGCAGCGCGGCCTGCCCGCCCCCGCCCAGCAAAAACTTGGCGTAGGTGGCGGGGTAGTGGGCGGCGTCGTAGCGCGGGTGCGGGCTGGCGGCGGGCGCCAGGGCCAGGGCCGCGCGCAGCAGGGCGTAGTCGGCCGGGGCCAGGGCCGGGCGGCGGCGGGCGGGCAGCGTTTCGGGGAAGAGCACGGCGCGCAGGGCCCGCTGCTGGTCGCGCAGCGGGAAGACGTTTTTCTGGCCCAGGTCCAGGGGCCCCGGCACCACCGCGGCGCCCACCACGTGGGCCCGGCCAATGGCCGTGCCGCGCAGGCGCCAGTGCGGCACGGGCCCCGGCCAGTAGGCGGCGGGCTGGCGGTACAGCAGCTGGCGGGCGGCCGTGTCGGCGTAAAAGCTGACCGGGTTGGTGTGGCGCGAGCCGGGCGGCGCATCGCCCACCGCCAGGCGGCCCACAACGCGGGTGCGGCGCAGGCCCAACTGCCGCAGCCCGGCTTGCAGGGCCGCGGGGCCCACCAATTCGTAGAGGCGGTTGTAGGCGTCGTTGTCGCTCACGAGCAGCACCTTGCGCACGTAGTTGGCCACGGTGGGGCGGCCGCTGGCGCTGCTGGTGTCGCGCCGCACCCGCGTTTGGCCGGCAAAGGCCGAGTCCGTCAGCATGGGCGAATCGGCGGTGAGGCCGGGCGCTTGGGGCCCCAGGGCGCGCAGCCGCGCCAGGGCCAGGGCCACGGTGGGCAGCTTCACGGTGCTGGCGGGGTAGAAGTACTCGCGGGGCCGCAGCCGGTAGCCGTAGCGGCGAAAATGCGCCCGGCCCCGGGCGTCGCGCCGGATGCGGGCGTACAAAATCTGGACGCGGTAGGCGGCCGGGCGGGCCAGCACCCGGCCCAGCCCGGTAGTGTCGCGGCGCAGCATTTGGCGCAGCGGGTTGCCCCAGCGCAGGCCCTGGGCCCCGGCGGCGCGGGGCGCGAGGGCCCCCGCCAGCAGCGCCAGCAGCACGGCCACCGCGCGGGCCCCGGGGCCCCCAAGCCGAGGAATGTTCATGCCGGCCAAGGTAGGCACGGGCCGCCGGGGCCCCAGGTTTTGGCAGCGGCCGGCCAAATATTTGGCTGCCAGAATATAGGACTGTCGGCGCGGTGCGTAGCTTTGCCACCTCCTCGTTTTCCTGCTAGCATCCTATGAAAAAACTTCTCCGCACCGGGCTGGCCGCGGGCCTGCTCTTCGCCGCCGGGGCCCCGGCCCACGCCCAGGCCGTGGCCAACGGCGGCTTCGAAACCTGGGCCGCCCGCAACGGCGTCGATTCGCCCACCGGCTGGCTGACGATTGATGACGTCGCCAGCGCGCTCTTGCCCGTCCGTTTCGCCACGGGCACCTTCACGAAAACGACCGATGCCCACGGCGGCACCTACGCCCTGCGCCTCGAAACCAAGGCGACCCTGTTCGGGGTTGTGCCCGGGGGCGTGACGCTGGGCACCAAGCTGGGCCCCCTCACCGGCGACCCGGGCGGGCTGCCCTTCACGGGGCGGCCCACCGCGCTGCAATTTTACTACAAGCTGACGGGCACCCAGCCCCCGATGGCCACCAACGGGGCGTTTGCTGAAGTGTCGCTCACGCGCACCGTCAACGGCCAGTCGGTGACCGTGGCCACCGGCGAGCAGGTGTTCAGCACCGTTGCGTCGGCCTACGCGCTGGCCCAGGTGCCGCTCGTCTACACGTCGTCGGCCGCGCCCGACTCGGTGCACGTGAGCTTCGGCTCGGGCCTGATCGACGTCTCGACCGGGGCCCCCACGGGCGGCACCGCGGGCACCGTGTTTCAAATCGACGACGTGGCCTTCACCGGCACGGCCACCGCCACCCGCGACGCGGCCCTGGCCGCCGCCCTCGCCGTGGCCCCCAACCCCAGCCTGGGCGGCCGCTACGTGCTCAGCGCCCCGGCGGCGCTGCTGGCCGCCCCCCTGGCGGTGGTGGACGCCACCGGCCGCACCGTGCGCCGCGAGGGGGCCCCAGCGGCGGCCACCACCACCCGCATCCTCAACCTGGCCGGCCTGGCCGATGGCGTGTACACCTTGCAGCTTTTTACCGACAAAGGCTTGATTGCGAAGAAACTGGTGGTGCAGTAGGCTGGGCAATGCGCTTGCAATAAACTAGGAAAACGGCACCCCGCGGGGTGCCGTTTTCGGTTGCCGAAGGCTCGGTAATTTGCGCACCCGCGGCGCCCGGGGGCCGGTGCAACCAATTGGCCGCTTTGCGGCTCTCCGTTGGGCACACGCCCCACCTAACCTGCTCGCCCGATGCGCTTTCGCTACGCTTTACTGCCGGCCCTGCTGGGCCTGGCCACCGCCTGCGGCCGCGGCACCGACCCGCACCCCGACAACGCCGCCTGGCGGCCCCTGGCCTACGACGTGCCGGCGCTGGCCGGTTTTTCCGAAGTGCATTTTGCCTCGGCGCAGGTGGGCTGGGTGATTGGCGGCTACGTGGCCGACCAGTACCACTACAGCCCGCTGCTGACGACGCGCGACGGCGGCGCCACTTGGACGCGCCAGAACCTGTACCCGCTCACCCTGGCCGGCTTCCGCACGTTGATGCCGGTGAGCGAACGGCTGGTTTTTGCCGTGGGCGTCGACCCCGTGGCGGGGGCCGTGGGGGCCCCCAGCACGCCGGCCAGCGGCCAGGCCGTGTACAAGAGCACCGACGGCGGCGCCAACTGGCAGCTGCTGCCGGGCGGCGGCTTCCTGGGCAGTTTCCGGCTGCATTTTTTCGACGAGCAAACAGGGCTTTCTTTCAAAAACAACGCCATCCAGCGCACCACCGACGGCGGCGCTTCCTGGCGCACGGTGTTTCAGCCCCAAGCGGGCAATTGGAACTGGGTGCAGTTTCCGACCGCCGCGGTGGGCTACGCGGCTGGCGGCTACGTGGGCGGAGGCTTCACAGGCGGCGTGTTCAGCAACGGCAATTTGGCCAAAACCACCGACCAGGGCGCTACCTGGCAGGCGCTGCCCTGGGCGCACCAGTACATCAACTCGCTGTCGTTTGTGGGCCCCACGGTGGGCTTTGCAGCGACCTATCCCGACCAACACCTGTACAAAACGCAGGACGGGGGCACCACCTGGCAGCTCGTGAACGCCGAGTTGCCCGCTTCCGGTCGGGGGCACTTCGTCAGCGAGCAAGAAGGCTACCTTGCTGATGGCCCGAGCATTTACCACAGCGCCGACGGGGGCCTGACGTGGCAGGAAGAATACCGCACCGTGCCCAATTCGCAGTATTCCGCCAACATCAACGGCCTGGATTTCCCGACGCCCACGGCCGGCTTCGCCGTCACTGCCGACGGGCAAATCATCAAGGGCACGCTCTAGGGCCCCGGCCCGCACAGAGCCCCAACGGCGCCGGCGTGAGCCGGCCGCCGTTGGGGCTCTGTGGTTGCGCAGGAAACGCTACGCGGCCGGCAGCGCGGGGGGCCCGGCGGGGGCGTCTGGGGCGGCCAGGGCCACCCGCAGCTCGCCGAAGCCGGTGCCGACGACGAAGCCGGGCAGAATCAGGCCGGTTTCCAGCTCGATGGACAGCAGCGCGGCGGGCTGGCCGTCGGCCACGGCGCCGGTGGCGATGAGGGGCAGGCCGTGCAGCACCACGCGGTAGGTGGCGTAGGCGGGCTGGTAGGGGCCCTCGATGGCCTGGGCGAGCACCAACTCGGTGGCGGTGCCAGTGGCCGTGAAGCGGCGCACGGTTTTTTGGCCTTGCTCCTGGTAGGCGTAGCCCTCGCCGCCGTCGTCGTAGAGGACGCTCTCGGCGGTGCCGTTTTTGTAGTACACGTGCAGCGTGAGCTCGTCCACCACTTTTTCGCCCACGTACTGCAGCACGGGCTGCATGGGCAGCACGGCCCCGGCCTTCACGAAGAGCGGGATGCGGGTGAGGTCGGCGCTGGCCCACACCTCGGTGCCGCCGGCCTGGGCCCCGTCGGTCCAGTAGTAGTACCAGTCGCCGCGGGGCAGGTACATCCAGCGGCCGTCGGTGCCCGGGGAGGTGATGGGGCACACCAGCAGGTTGTCGCCGAGGCTGAATTCGGCCATCCGCAGGTAGGTTTCGGGGTCGTTCTGGTCGAGGAACGTGAGCGGGCGCAGCATGGGCGTGCCCTGGGTGCTGTACTGCCAAAACGCGGTGTACATGTAGGGCAGCAGGCGGTAACGCAGCTCGATGAAGTGGCGCGCCAGGCTGGTGTAGGGCTCGCCGAAGCTCCAGGGCTCCTGGTCGCCGTGGTCGCCGGAGCTGTGGGTGCGGAAGAACGGGTGGAAGGCCCCCAGGGCCACCCAGCGGGCGTACAGCTCGCCGTCGGGCGTGTCGATGAACCCGCCGATGTCGCTGCCAATAAAACTAAACCCACTGATGCTCAGCCGCTGGCACTGGATGTTGGCCAGCCACAGGTGCTCCCACGAGGCGATGTTGTCGCCGGTCCAGCCCGAGGAGTAGCGCTGGCCGCCGGCGTAGGTGCTGCGCGTGATGGTGAAGGGCCGCTTGGGGTAGGCAAAGCGCTTCACGCCCTCGTTGGTGGCGCGGGCCATCTGCATGCCGTACACGTTGTGGGCCTTGAGGTGCGAAGCCGTTTGGCCGTCGTAGTCGAAGCGCACATCGGGCGGGAAGGTGCCCTTCTCGAACACCGCCGGCTCGTTCATGTCGTTCCAGACGCCGGCCACGCCCACGTCTTTGATCAGGCCCTCGAACAAGCCGGCCCACCACTCGCGCACCTGCGGCTTGGTGTAGTCGGGGAAGTTGCACAGGCCCGGCCACACGGTGCCCTTCATCAGGGGCCCGTCGGCGCGGCGGCAGAAGAAGTCGTTGGCCAGGCCCTCGTTGTACACCGAGTAGCCGGGGTCGATTTTAATGCCCGGGTCGATGATGACCACCGTTTTGAAGCCGTCGGCGGCCAGTTCCTCCACCATGCGCTTGGGCTCGGGGAAGTGCGTGGGGTGCCAGGTGAAGCACCGGTAGCCGTCCATGTAGTCGATGTCGAGGTACAGGGCGTCGCACGGAATGCGGCGCTCGCGCAGGCCCTGGGCAATTTCCTTGAAGTTGCTTTCCGGGTAGTAGCTCCACTTGCACTGGTGGTAGCCCAGCGTCCAGAGCGGGGGCAGCTCGGCGGGGCCCGTGAGCAGGGTGTACGCCTCGGCCACTTCGAGCAGCGTGGGCCCGTAGATGAAGTAGTAGTTCAGCTCGCCGCCGTTGGCCCAGAAGCTGGTGACGTCGGCCCGCTCGGCGGCGAAGTCGAAGTAGCTGCGGAACGTGTTGTCGAAGAAAATGCCGTGGGCAATTTTCTGGTGCAGCACGTGGTAGAACGGGATGTTTTTGTAGAGCGGGTCGGAGCCCTTGGTGTAGCCGTAGGTGTCGGAGCCCCAGTTGGTGAAGCGCTTGCCGCGCAGGTTCATGTTGTCGGGCTTGTCGCCGAGGCCGTAGTAGTGCACGCCGGGGGGCACCTGCTTGCTCATCTTCACGATGTCGTTGCCGGTTTCGTCGTCGTACTGCCAATGAAAGCCGCGCTCGTCGTCGCTCAAAATCGTGCCCGAGCGGTCGAGCACGCGGGTGCGCAGGCCCTCCTTCTGCACCGTGCAAATGAGGCGGGCGGTGGTGAGGCGGTAGTGGTCGGCTTTCTCCACAAACTCCAAAAATGTGGGCGCCGGGTGCACCGCGTCGGCTGGCACCGCGTACGAAAAATCGGGCACCAGGGGTCCGTCGGTGAGGTAGCGGAAGCGCAGGATTTTGTCGTTGACGACGGAGAGCGCCAGCCGCACGCCGTTGTCGCAGCTGAACAGGTAGCGGCCGGGGGCCAGCTCCTCGGCGCGCCGCACGTGGCCGGCCATGTGGTCCTGGTGGGCCGTGGCCGCCAGGTCGTTGACCATGTAATTATTTTCTTGAATCGATGGGTTCATAGAAGTATAGTGTGCAACAGCGAGTCGGAAGGGATAGCCGAAAAATACCGCCTGAACTAGGCGATGTGCTATTCAAGCCCGCAAGATAGAGCGGGGCCCCGGCGCGGGCGGCAAAAAATCAGCCAAAGTCGGCGGACCCAATAATTCGCTCGGCCAACGCGCATCGCTTGTCTGCGGCCCGGTCGGTCGCCATCTTTGCCCACCCGCCCCATTTTCCCGCCCGCGCCCGCCATGCCCCCTACCTCCCCCGTTTTGCTCGTGCTGGCCTGGGACGACGCCGACCCCGCCGTTCACCGCGTAGCCGCCACCGCGGCGCTGCCGGCCCTGCCCACCCTGCCGCTCGTGCGGGCCCTGGCCGCCGGGCAGCCCACCCTGGCCGTGCTGCCCCAGCTGCCCGAACCCGCCACCGCGGAGCCCGCCGCCGGGCCCGCCGTGGTAGACCTGGGCGCCGGCTCGCACCTGGTGGGCTTGGGCGACTTCACGCCCGACGCCCTGGCCGCCGGCTGGGCCGCCCCCCACCCCGCGCCCAACGCCCCCGCCGCCGGCTCCCCAGCTAGTCTTGCCAACGTGCAATTGCGCCCGCCCCTGGCGCAGCGCGCCGCCGCCGGCTGGCAGGCCCCCGCCGCCCCCTACCTCGGCAGCGCCGAAACGGTAGCGCTCCCAACCACCGAAGCTTCGGTGGCGGAAGTCACGCCTACAGCAGAAGCGGCCGCGGCTACCGCAAGGGTGCTGGCGCCCGTGGGGGCCCCGGCCACGCCCGCGGAGGCCCCACGGGCACTGAACGGGCCGATTTCCGTATCGCTCGGTGAAGGCGACGCGCCGGCCCCGTTGTTCGACCAGACCGAGCCGGAAATTGGCGCGGGCGAAGCAGCCGATTTGGCCGAGGACGACCCCGACCTTTCGGTGGACGCCGCGCCCCCGGTGGGCCCCGCCCGCGCCTCGCTCACGCAGGGGCTGGCGGCGCTGCACCGGGCCCCGGCGACCGCCACCGAGGCCCTGCCGCCCGCCTTTGACCTCTCCGATGGCCTGCACTACCGCGTCATTCAATACGCCCGCTTTGCCACGTACGTGCTTGACGGCGGCGGCGAGGACTTCGGGGTGATTTACGCCCCCGACTGGCCCACGTGGCTGGCAGCGTTGGAAATCCGCACCCGCACCCGGCGGCCCCTGGTGGTGCACCTGCGCCTGCTGGCGGCCGAATCGGCGGCCCCCGCCGAGCGCGGCTGGCTGCTGGAACTGGAGCGCACGGTGCTCCGCTTCGCCCACACCGTGCTGGTAGTCAGCGACGAGCTCCGGGCCCACGCCCTCCGGCACTACCCCTTGTTGGCGCCCAGCCAGGTCCGCATTGTGGCCGCCGACGATGCCGACGGCGTGCGGGCCGTGCTGGCCGAAATTGGCCAGGCCGCGCGGCCCTAACCGGGGCCCCCAACGCCGCCGAAAACAGCGTTGGGGATAAGTGCTGGGGCCTGGCGCGCTTGACGCATGCGGGCCCCAGCACTTATCCCCAACGTTTCCACATATCTACTTTCCACTCCCCTTTAGTACATGGAATCCTTTCAGGCCGAACAAGAATTTGAAGCCGTGCTCGAAGCTGACAGCGCCGACGGCGGCATTTTCGTGGCCGTGCCGTTTTCCGTGCAAGAAGTGTACGGCACCAAGGGCAAGCTGCCCGTGCAAACCACCCTCGACGGCTTCCCGCACCGCACCACCCTGGCCCCGCTCGGCGACGGCCACCACGGCCTGCCCGTGCCCAAGGAGGTGCGCCGGGCCCTGGGCAAAACCGTGGGCGACACCCTGCGCGTGGCCCTGCGCCACGCCCCCGAGGTGCACGTCGTGACGCTGCCGCCCGACCTGGCCGGGGCCCTCGACGCCGCGCCCGCCGCCCGCACGTTCTTCGAAACCCTGCCCCGCCCCGACCAGCGCGACTACGTGCGCTGGCTCGACGGCGCCAAAACGGCCGAGGGCCGCACGCAGCGCCTGGCCACCACCGTGCAGCGCCTGCGCAACGGCCAAAAGCGCGCCTAACCCCGCCCTCCCCTATTCTAACCCCGATGAGAAAAACCCACCCGTTTCTGCTCCTCCTGTTTAGCATGCTGCCGCTGCTGGCTAGGGCCCAGGCCGTCGCCATCGACCGCGTGAACCCCACCAACTGGTGGGTGGGCATGAAAAACCCCGCCGTGCAGTTGATTATTCACGGCCCCGGCGCGGGCACGCTGGCTTACAGCATCAGCTACCCCGGCGTGAAGCTGCTGAAGGCCAGCACGGTGGAAAACCCCAACTACGCTTTTCTGGACCTGACCATCGCGCCCACGGCCCAGCCCGGCACGGTGCAGATCGTGGGCAAAAAAGCGGGCCAGGCCGTGACCCGGGCCTGGGAAATCAGGGCCCGCGACGGGGCCCCCAAAGGCCAGGGCGTCACCGCTGCCGACTTCATCTACCTGGCCATGCCCGACCGGTTTGCCAACGGCGACCCGGGCAACGACAAGTTCGCCGACATGCGCGACCCCAACATGGACCGCGCCAACCCCTTCTTCCGCCACGGCGGCGACTTGCAAGGAGCGGCCCAGCGCATCCCCTACCTCAAAGACCTGGGCGTGACGGCCGTGTGGTTCACGCCGGTGCTCGAAAACGACCAGCCCCTCACCAACGAGGGCGGCACGATGCGCGCCTCCTACCACGGCTACGGCTTTACTGACCAGTATAACGTGGACCGGCGCCTGGGCGGCAACGCGGCCTACAAAAGCTACGTGCAGCAGGCCCACGCCGCCGGCCTGAAAGTGGTGCAAGACGCCGTATACAACCACGTGGGCAACACGCACTGGTTTTTGCAGGACCTGCCCATGAAAAGCTGGCTGCACCAGTGGCCCACCTACACCAACACCTCCTACCGCTACCAGCCCATCACCGACCCGCACGGGGCCCAGATTGACCGCAAAATCACGCTCGATGGCTGGTTCGTGCCCTTCCTGCCCGACCTCAACCAGGGCAATCCCTACGTGGCCAACTACTTGATCGAGAACGCCATCTGGTCGGTCGAGAACTTTGGCGTTGACGCCTGGCGCATCGACACCTACATGTACAACGACCAGCCCTTCATGAACCGCTGCAACGCGGCGCTGCTGGCCGAGTACCCGCGCATCCACATCTTCGGCGAGTCGTCGGTGAACAACGTCGTCGACCAGTGTTACTACACCCGCAACAAGATTGATTTTCCTTTCAAATCGAACCAGCCGGGCGGGCTCGATTTCGTGCTGGAAAGCGCCATGCTCGACGGCCTGCGGCAGCCCGTCAGCTACGACGGCGGTGTGCAGCGCTTCTACCAAATCCTGGCCCAGGACGCGGTGTACCAGGACCCGACCAAGCTGGTGACCTTCCTCGACAACCACGACCACGACCGGTACCTGTCCGTCATCGGCGACGACCTCGACAAGTACAAGCTGGGCCTGACTTGGCTGCTCACCACCCGCGGCATCCCGAGCATGTACTACGGCACCGAAATCCTGATGAAGAACATCAGAGACCCCAGCGACGCGGAGGTGCGCCGCGACTTCCCCGGCGGCTGGTCCGGCGATAAGGAGAACAAGTTCACCGCCGCCGGCCGCACGGCCCGCGAAAACGAGGCCTTCGACTTCGTGCGCAAACTGGCCACCTACCGCCGCGACCACCAGGTGTTGCACGATGGCAAGTTGATGCAGTACCTGCCCGAAAATGGCCTCTACGTATACTTCCGCTACGACGCCACCGGCACCGTCATGGTCGCCTCAAACACCTCCGACAAGCTCGCCGCCCTGCCCACCGCCCGCTTCGCCGAACGCACGGCCGGCTTCACCAAAGCCCGCAACGTGCTGACAGGCGAAACCGTAGCCAGCATTTCAACGCTGCAATTGCCAGCCAAAACCGCCGTGGTGCTGGAGCTGCTGAAGTAGCTATTTGGCTCCCGTACCGTCAATCAACTGGGGCAAAACAAGCCGCCAAACGCATCAATCGAAACCCAACCTAGTTGAGTTCACGAATCTTATCACCAAAGCGAGCCTTGTGAATGTTAGAGCGCATTCGTGAGGCTTATAAATATCAGCAGCATTTGTTTGAGAAAACGAAGGTTTGTTACGGATTACGTTGTTTCCAACCGCTTTTTGCAACGTAACGGTCATAAAAAGCGCCGGTCCCCTTGGCGTCCAATCTGCCTACAATTACTTCCGCCGCCGAGCTACTACTGATGTCCAGATCGGGTCGCAGGGAAACATGTTCTCGTGCTCCCAGGGGTAGGGCTAGTATCTCGTCTTGCTGGATGTCGGCTAGTCGAAGTAAGAGTCGGGCAAACGATTTGAGGCCTTCTGGATCGCCGTGAATCAAGATGGTTTGCCATTTCTTGGTTTTACCTTCAAACTCCTCTTCATTGTCGGCAGCAAAGAGGTCCAAATGGCCAGTGATTTCTGATTGATACGGTTTCATGGTTACTGGGCCCCCTCTGGGCCTTGCGGGAGTAAGTTGCCCACAGGTGAAGCTTTCAAGAAGACGGTCATTTTTCCTCAATGAACTAACCTCCGAATATCTTGGAACCCTACGCCAGGGCCAGCACCAGGGCCACGCGGCTGGGCAGGTACAGGCGCAGGTGCTGCTCGTAGGTTTCGTAGATGTAGTGCTCGTCGGGCCGGTCGAAGCCGCCGAACTGGCTGCTGTCGGTGGAGAGCAGCACGCGGTAGCGGCCTTCCTTGGGCACCCAGAAGCGGTAGTCGGGGTAGCTCTGGGCCACGTGCAGGTTGACGATGACCACCAGGGGCCCCCGGGCGAAGACCAGCACCTTGTTTTCTTCGTCGTGGTGCAACAGCTGGGCGGGGCCGGCGGCCAGCACGTGGCGCGCTTTGGCTAAGTGAATCAGGGCTTTGTCGAAATCGCCGAGGAAGTGGAATTTTAGGTCGGGGTTGTCGGCTAGGCTCCACTGGCGGCGGGCGTACTGGTAGCTCCAGTTGTTGCCCTCGCGGGGGAAATCGACCCACTCGGGGTGCCCGAACTCGTTGCCGATGAAGTCGAGGTAGGCCTCGCCGCCGGCGGCCAGCGTCAGGAGGCGGATGATTTTGTGCAGCGCCAGGGCCCGGGCGGCGTTCGGGTCGGGGTCGGCAGCCTGCATGTGGTGGTAAATGCCGTCGCCGAACAGCCACTGGGCCAGGGTTTTGTCGCCCACCAGGGCCTGGTCGTGGCTTTCGGCGTAGGCCACCGTTTTTTCGCCTGGGCGGCGGTTGGTGAGCACGTGCCACAGCTCGCCCAGGTTCCAGGCCTCGTCGGGGGTGTGCTTGAGCAGCTTGATCCAGTAGTCGGGGATGCCCATGGCCAGGCGGTAGTCGAAGCCGATGCCGCCCTCGGCGAGGGGGCGGCACAGGCCGGGCAGGCCGCTCATGTCCTCGGCCACCAGCAGGGCCCCCTTCCGGAACTCGTGCACCAGCGTGGCGGCCAGCTGCAGGTACAGGATGGCGTCCTCGTCGGCCCCGGGCCCAAAATATTGGTCGTAGCCCACGAAGGCCACGCCCTCGCCGTGGTGGTGGTAAAGCATGCTCGTCACGCCGTCGAAGCGGAAGCCGTCGAAGTGAAACTCCTCCAGCCAGTAGCGCAAGTTGCTGAGCAAGAACTGCTGCACCTCGGGCCGGCCGTAGTCGAACAGCTTCGAGTCCCAGCCCGGGTGGTTGCCCCGCGCGCCCTTGTGGAAGTACAGGTTGCCCGAGCCGTCGAAGTCGGCCAGGCCCTCGGCCTGGTTTTTCACGGCGTGCGAGTGCACCACGTCGAGCAGCACGGCGATGCCGCGGCGGTGGGCTTCGTTGACGAGGTACTTCAGCTCCTCGGGCGTGCCGAAGCGCGAGCTGGGCGCAAAGAAGTTGGCCACGTGGTAGCCAAACGAGCCGTAGTACGGGTGCTCCATCACGGCCATCAGCTGCACGCAGTTGTAGCCGGCGGCCTCGATGCGGGGCAAAACGTGGTCGGCAAACTCGCGGTAGAGGCCCACGCGGCCCTCCTCCGTCGCCATGCCCACGTGGGCCTCGTAGATGAACGGCTCCTTGACGGCGGCGGCCACCCGAAACTTCTGGTCCGTCCAGGCGAAGGCCGTGGTGGGGCGCCACACCTGGGCGGCGTAATCTTTAGTATGGTCGTCCTGCACCACGCGGCGGGCAGTGGCGGGCAGGCGGTCCTGGGCCCCGTTGGCGCTCACGACGTGCACTTTGTACTTGCTGTTGTGCACCAGCCGGTCCTTGTAGTCCTTGTCGGGCAGGAAAATTTCCCACACCCCGTAGTCGAGCCGTTGCAGCGGGTTGGCTTGGCGGTCCCAGCCGTTAAAGTCGCCCACCAAGTACAGCGCCTCGGCGCCCGGGGCCCACTCGCGGTAGCGGAAGCCGCGGCGGCGGCCGTCGTAGTGCAGGCCCAGCTGCTGGTGGGCCGTGGCGTAGTCGGCCAGCGAGCCGTGGTGCTGCTCGATTTCGGCCAGGCGGGCGGCCAGGCGCGCTTGGCGCTGGCGCAGCACCGGCTCGAAGGGGGCAAGCCAGGAATCCTGCTGCACGAGCGGCAGCTGAGGCGCGGGGGCAGCGGTCGGGGCGGTGGGTTCCATGGGCGGGGCGGAAGGGTTTGGCGGGAGATGCACGAAAGGTAGCGGCGGGGCCGCAAATGCGCGGGCGGGGCCCCGGCGCGGTGGATCATCCCAAGCAGGCGGCGCGTTGGTGTCGACCATTGCTGACCGTCACTGGCGCAACTAACTGCTAACTAATGTTGGCGCGAGGCCGAGCGAAGCCGTAACTCGCGCTGGCCTTGGCGCCGATGCACGGCCGCCGGCAACCGCCGGTGGCTGGGGCCCCGGCGGGCATTGGGCATTGGGGCCCACTGCGCCAGGCCAAGCCACCGCAAATCCGCGTTACTTGCAGGCATGAAAATTCGTGTAATCGTTTTCCCCCTGGCCGTACTGGCGGCCTGCACCAGCGGGCAGCCCCGCGCCACCACGGCCGGGGCCCCGGCGGCGGCGCTGGAAGGCTCGGGGCTGTCGTCGGTGCCCACCGGGGCCGGCGCGCCGCTGCTGGCGGCCCACGCCATGGTCATTTCGGCCCACCCCGAGGCTTCCCGGGTGGGGCTGGCCATTTTGCAAGGGGGGGGCAACGCCTACGATGCGGCCGTGGCCGTGCAGTTTGCGCTGGCTGTGGTGCTGCCCGTGGCGGGCAACATCGGCGGCGGCGGCTTCCTGGTGTACCGCGGCCACGACGGCGCGGCCGGCACCCTCGACTTCCGCGAAACCGCGCCCGCCGGGGCCACGCGCGACATGTACCTCGACGCGGCCGGCAACGTGGTGGCCGGCCGTAGCACCGCCGGGCCTCTGGCCGTGGGCACGCCCGGCACCGTGGCCGGCATGGTGGCCCTGCACGCCAAGCTGGGCCACTTGCCCTGGGCCGCCCTGGTGGCCCCGGCCATCAAGCTGGCCCGCGGCTACGCCCTAACGGAGCGCGAGGCCGGCAACCTCAACCGGGCCCACGACGATTTCATCGCGTACAACCCCGGCAACCCGTCGGCCTACGTGCGCCCCGGCGGCACCTGGCACGCCGGCGACACCGTGCGGCTGCCCGAGCTGGCCTCCACGCTCATCCGCATCCAGGACCAGCAGCGCGGCGGGTTTTACCAGGGCGAAACGGCGCGGTACTTACTGGAAGAAATGCGCCGCCGCGGGGGCCTCATCACCCAGCAGGACCTCGACGGCTACCAGCCCAAGTGGCGCGCGCCGCTGCGGGGCCAGTACCGCGGCTACGACGTCATCACGATGCCGCCGCCCAGCAGCGGCGGCGTGGCCCTGCTGCAAGCCCTGCAAATGCTGGAGCCCGCCAACCTGAAGGCCCTGGGCTACCACACGCCCGCCGCCACGCACCTCATCACAGAGGTCGAGCGCCGCGTGTACGCCGACCGCGCCACCTACCTCGGCGACCCCGACTTTGGCCACGTGCCGGTGGCGCAGCTTTTGGCGAAGGATTATAACAAGCAGCGGGCCAGCACCATCCGCCCCGACGGCCGGGCCACGCCCAGCGCTGAGGTAGCCGCCGGCCCCGGCCTGCCCGGCTACGAGAGCCACGAAACCACTCACTACAACATCGTGGACGCCGCCGGCAACGCCGTGAGCTGCACCACCACCCTCAACGGGGCCTTTGGCAGCAAAGTGGTGGTGCCCGGCGCGGGCTTTTTGCTCAACAACGAGATGGACGACTTCTCGGCCAAGGCCGGCGTGCCCAACGCCTACGGCCTGGTGGGCGGCACCGCCAACGCCGTGGCCCCCGGCAAGCGCATGCTCAGCAGCATGACGCCCACCATCCTGGCGCGCGACGGCAAATTGGCCCTGGTGGTGGGCACGCCCGGCGGCAGCACCATCATTACCGGCGTGCTCACCACCATCCTCGGCATTGTCGATTACGGCTTCGACCCGCAGCAGGCCGTGGCTGCCCCGCGCCTGCACCACCAGTGGCTGCCCGACTACATCGACACGGAAGCCGGGGCCCTCACCCCCGCCGCCCAAGACTCGCTCCGCGCCCGCGGCTACACCGTCCACCCCCGGGGCCCCTGGGGCCGCATCGAGGCCGTTGAGGTACTGCCCAACGGCCAGCTCGCCGGCGGCGCCGACCCGCGCGGCGACGACAAAGCCGTGGGGTACTAGGCTTGCGCTTGGTTGTTGCTGCCTATCAAGTAGTTCTTGCCGCGAAAAGGCTTCCTCGCAACGACAAAACCGCCCGCCGGCAACGCAAAAAAGGCCGCCAACCCAAGGGTTGGCGGCCTTTTTTGCGTTGCCGGCGGGCGGCTAGCTTTTTAGCTGCGAGCCGGCGGCGGTCAGGGCCTGGCCCAGCTGCTGGAGCTTGGCTTGGGCGTCGGGCGTGGCCGAGGAAGCCACCCGGGTGGTTTTTTCGCCCAGGGTGCTCAGGCTGCTGGCCAGGGCACCGGTGTCGCTGGCGCCGCTGCTCAGGGCGTCGTGCAGGTTTTGCAGCTCCGAGCTAATGCCCGAGAGCTGGGGGTTGCCTTGCAGGGTTTTGATCCAGCCGGCGATGTTGGGGCCGGCGGCCCCGGCGGCGTTGGCGAGGCCGCCTTGCAGGGCGGTGAGGGTAGCGTCGAGCTGGCTGGTGCCGCCCTGCGGTTGGGAACTGTCCATGGTAGTTGGAGAAAGGGTGAAGGGTGAGACTGTGCGGTATCAACCCAGCCCACCATTTCTTGTTAACTACTTTAGATGCAATATTTTGTCATTCAAAAAGAAATGTTTTGGCAACAAACTTTGCCGGATTTTAAGGGTTATGCAACGGCTCAATTGATGACCACTTGGCGCGACACCGGGGCCTGGTTGGCCACCTGCACGCTGAGCAGGTAAGTGCCCGCGCGCAGCCCGTCGGTGGGCACGTCGGCCGCGCTGCCGCTGAAGGCGTGCGTGGCAATGGTTTGGCCCAGCACGTTGCGCAGGGTGTAGGTGGCCGCCGGGGCCGTGGCCGCCAGTCGCACGTGCAGGCCCCCGCCGGCCGCGGCGGGGTTGGGGTACACGGCGAACACGGCCGCCGCGGCCGCCGCCTTCGAGGCCGTGACGGTGGTGTAGAAATTTCCGCCGTAGTCGCGGGCGTGGTCGCGCCAAATGCTGTGGTAATGGGTCTGGGTGTTGTACACAACGCCCGTCTGGCACACGAACTCGATCCACACGTTGGGGCCGTCGATGCGGGCGTAGTCGGCGTTGGTGGTGAATTGGCCCGTGCCCGAGTACGAGATGTACGTGTTGGCCAATTGGCTGGTGTAAGTGGCCATCAGCGCGGCGGCCGTCACGTCGTCGGCGTCCTGCACCCAGGGGCGCATGGCGGCGATGACCAGCGCCTGCTGGTCGGCCGTGAGGGTGCTGCACTGAATGCCCACTTTCGTGGCCGGGAAGTTGCCGTCCTGGCCGGGCCCCAGCACCACGTCGCTGAAGGTTTGGCTGAGCTTGGCCGTGGTTTTCTGGGCCGTGGTCAGCCCGTTCAGCATGGCCAGCATGGTGGAGGCCTCGTTGGCCAGCGGCGCGCACACGGTGCCCGTGGGCAGCACGTTGGCGTTGGCGGTGGTGAAGGTCAGCGGCTCCACGCCTTCAAACTTGGGCGTGGCCCCGGTCACGCTGCCGTTGGCGTAGGTGATGTTGGTGGCCAGGTGGTGGCCGCCGTACTGGAGTTGCCAGGTGCCGGTGGCAGAGGGCGTACCCACCAGGGCAATGAAGTAGATGCCCGACCCGTAGCCGCCCCCGGCTTTGGTGGCCAAGTTGTCGTCGGCGGCCCGAATCTGCTGGGTCTCGTCGTAGCCATCGCCGGCCACGGTGCCGGTAGCGGCCTGCACCACGGCCAGCGCCGCTGCCTGCTGAGCCGCCGTTAAGCTGCTGAGCTGCAAGCCTTCCCGGCACCCGGCGCCGCAGGGCAGGTTCGACCACTTGATGACGTTGGCCTGGGTGTAGGCGGGCTGCACCGTGGCCTGCTGGGCCGTGCTGAGCGTGGCCAAAAAGGCATTGGCGGCCGCCACCACGTCGGCCACGGTGGCGGTGCCTTTGGTGCCCTTGGCGGCGGCGGGGCGGGCCAGCACCTGCGCCCGGTGGGCCGTTTGGGCCGGTTTGAAAGCGGTGACGCCGAAGAGGGCAGCGGCCACCAAAGTCGTTCTTTTC
The DNA here is from genome assembly GCA_050954665.1 of Janthinobacterium lividum. Lineage (GTDB taxonomy): Bacteria > Bacteroidota > Bacteroidia > Cytophagales > Hymenobacteraceae > Hymenobacter. The sequence goes on along the minus strand of JBPBPC010000035.1, from coordinate 494,495 downwards.
ATGGAACTGGGAATTAAGGGTAAAAGGTGAGGCGATAAGAAGGGAAAAAGTGACTAAAAGACGGGCGGCGCGCCGCTGGACGGCGGCCGGCAAATATTTTTTAATGTTTTTGTTCAATTCAGCTACGCGCGGCCCGCCCGTCTGTTGCGCCCGCCGCAAGCCAATCGACCAAACTTGCTGCTCAATCGACCGTTCGCAACTGATTTTGACGAATATGACGAACCGCCCGTTGCGCCCGTGCCTACGGCCGCAGCGGGGCGGAGGCCTTCGGGCGGGTTTGCCAGGCCCCCAGCAGGGCCCCGGCGGCCAGCAGCGCCAGCAGCCACGGGGCGTAGCGGGGCGCGGCGGCCACGAAATCGGCCACCGGGTTGCCGTGGCCCGTGAGGCGCTCGGCCAGCCACGCCAGGGCGGCGGCGGCGGCCAGCAGGGCCCCGCCCCCGCGCACCCGGTCGTAGGCTGGGGTGCGGCTCAGCAGCAGCAGCCACGGCACGGTGGCGGCAATGACGAACAGCTGCATCAGCTCGATGCCCAGGTTGAAGCCCAGCAGGCTGAGGCCCAGCTGCCCGCCCCCCAGGTGCAGGGCCCCCAGGGTGCTGGCAAACGCCAGGCCGTGCACCAGCCCAAAGCCCCCCGCCACCCACGCCTCGCGGCCCGGAAACAGCGGCCGCCACGCGTGCACCGCCGACACCAAAATGGAAAAGGCGATGAGCACCTCCACCGGCTGGGCCGGCAGGCGCAGCCAGCCCAGGGCCCCCGCCAGCAGCGTAACGGAGTGGCCCGCGGTGAAGGCCGTCACCACGGCCAGCAGCCGCCCCAGGCCGTAGCGCACGCCCCCAAACGGGCCCCAGCGCCCGCGCCGCACCAGCAGCGGGGCCGGCAGCAGCAGCACCAGCAGAAACAGCAGGTGGTCGGTGCCGGCGGCAATGTGCTGCGCGCCCAGCCCCACCATGCTCCGGAAGCCGCGCCACCAGCTGTCCCCCGCCGGGCGCACCACCAGCGGCGCAATCACGTTGTCGCGCGGGTTCATCCGCACGACGCCCACCTCAACCGGGTGCTCGGCGTCGACGCCGGTTTCCCAATCCTGCCGGATGGCCACCAGGGCGGCGTGCGTCACGAGCTGGTGCATGATCACGTCGTAGCGCAGCGTGAAGGCGCGCGGGCTGGCCCCGGGCGGGGGTTGCAGCCACAGGTCGGCCGTCAGCGCCTGGTACGGGCCGGTGGCGTTTTGCGCGGCCTGGCCCACGCGCAGGGCGCGCACGGCCACGGCCCAGGGCCGCCCGTCGGGGCCCACCGGCCGCACGTGGGCCAGCAGGTAGGCGCGCAGCTGGGGCCCCAGGCGGGCCACCAGCGTTTCGGGGCGCAGGGCCACGTCGTGGCCGAAGGCCAACTGCAATTCGCCCAGCGGCAGTTGCACTTCCGCGGCCACGCCGGCGGGCCGCAAGTCGAACCACACCATGGAGCTGGGCATGGGGTGGGCCCCGGCGGGCCCGCCCCCCCCCAGCAGCGCCAGGGCCAGCCAGCCCAGCAGCCAACGCAAACGCCCCACGCGGGCCAGCGGCATGAATTTAAAATACATAACCCAGAGGAAAGAAGGTTGCCCAAAGATGGTTTACCGCCCGCAACAACGCCCGTCCCAATCGAGGGATTTCGGAAACTAATAGACGAATGCCCGGCACCGGGCCCCGGCCAGCAAACGGCCCCCGCGCCCGGCCCGCCCCCAAGGCAAACCGAACGCGGGGGCCGCGCGGGGAATCGAAAAGACGCTTGTTAGTGCTGGGCGGGCTGGGTTTTGGCCACCAGGCGCAGGTTGCCGGCGGCGGTGATGAGCTTTTGGCTCAGCTCGCGGATTTTGTCGCCGTTGCCCTGGAAGTTGTGGGTGCTCAGGGCCGACTGCGACGTGAGCTCGCCCATGCGCTGGAAGGCGGCGGCCATGCCGGCGGCGTTGTTGTTGCCGATGTGGGTGTTGAGGGCTTCGAGCTCCTGCACGATGGGGCCCAGCACCTTCTGGTCGCCGCTGCGCAGGTAGTGCAGCCAGTTGCTGATTTGGTTCTGGCCGGCGCTGGCGTCGCCCATAAAACCCTTCTGGGTGGCGTCGAACAAGGAGCGGATGCCGGTTTCGGCTTCGGAAAAGAGGTTCATATAATCGCGGACTGCGGGGGTGAGGAATGACGAGCGAAAGTAGCCGGTGCTACGAAAACGCCAAGCCGGTGGCCGGGCGCGGGGCAAAAATACAACCGGCGGCCGGCCCGCCGCTACGCTTCGGCCGCCGGCTGGGCGGCGCGCACGGCCGGGTGCTGGGGGTTGAGCACGATGACCGAAAACGGGTGCTGCTCGCCCTCGCGCTTCTCGATGCGCAGGGCCCCGGCCGTGCGCAGGGCGTTGATGAGGTCGCGCCGCTCGTACTCGGGCAGGGCCGGAAACTCGTCGGTGAGGCGGCGCAGGAACGGCGTCAGCCACAGCTCCGTCACGGCCCGGTGCTGGCTCAGGCGCTGCATCTCGGCCACCATGAAGGCCAGGCAGCGCTGCTCGTCGGCGTTGGCCAGCGGGCGCACCGGGTCGAACAGGGGCGGCTCGTCGGGGCCTGCGGCGGGGGCCGCGGCCAGCGCATCGGCGGGCGCCGCGGCGGGCGGGGCCGGGGCGGGGCGGCCGGCGCGGCGCTGCTCCAGCAGGGCCAGGGTGGCGGCGGGCAGGAGCTTGCGGGCGTCGAGGAAGTGCTGGGGCCCCAGGTTCTGGAGCAGGTCGCCGGAGGTGGCCTCGCGGAAGCCGGCCACCAGCACCTGCCGGGCCTGCCGCCGCAGGTGCTGCAGCAGCGGAATGTAGTCGCGGTCGCCGGCCACGAGCACGAACGTGCCGATGTCGGGCCGGGTGTACAGCACCTCCAAGGCGTCGATGCAGAGCTGCATGTCGGCGGCGTTTTTGTGGTGGGTGCCCAGCACGTTGCGCGTGCTCACGCCCATCAGGTACAAGCCGCCCTGGGGGGCCGTGGCCAGGCGCTCGAAGTCGGCGTAGGCGTTCAGCACCAGGCAGTCGAGGCCCCGGGCGGCCAGGTCTTCGCGCAGCTTGCGCACCAGCGCCAGCACGTAGTCGTTGAGGTCGGGGGGGTCGTGGAAATGGTTTTTGAGAAAGTAGTACACGTTCTCAAAATCAATGAACACCGCCGCGTAGGACGGCGCAGCGGGAGCAGCAGCACGGTTCGCCATGGCCGCAAAGGTAACGGCCGCCGGGGGCCCCAGGAACGCTACTGATGCGAAATGCGCGCCGCTTGGCCGCGCGCCCAGGGCCCCCGGCGGGCGCGCGGCCAAGCGGCCGGCCGGCCCCAGCGGTTAGTTTTGGGCCCCTACTTTCGCTGTTTTTCCATGAACCCAGAACCCTTCGCCTCAGCCCGCCTGCGCTACCGGCCCCTGGGGCCCGCGGACGCGGCCGGCCTGTTTGCCCTCGACAGCAACCCCAACGTGCTGCGCTACTTGGGCACGCCGCCGCTCACCGGCATCGCCCAAGCGCACGCCGCGCTGGCCCGCACCGCGGGCGACTACCGCACCGGGGCCCTCGCCCGCTGGGCCGTGGAGCTGCGCGCCACCGGCGAATTTTTGGGCTGGGCGGGCCTGAAGCTGAACCGCGCACCGGTGAACGGCCGCGCCGAGTTCGTCGACGTCGGCTACCGGCTGCTGGAGCCGCACTGGGGCCAGGGCTACGGCACCGAGGCCGGCCGGGCGTGGCTGGCCCACGGCTTCGGGGCCCTGCAATTGCCGCTGATTGCGGGCTACGCCGCGGCCGCGCACGGCGCTTCGCGGCGCATTCTGGAGAAGGTTGGGCTGGAGTTCGTCAACCTGTTCGCCGCCGCCGATGGCACGCCCCACGCGTGGTACGAGGCGCAAAACCCGGCCCTTTTGTAAGTTGCCGCTCCTACTTTTTTCCGCTCCGCCATGCGCACAACCCTGGGCCTGCTCCTCGCGCTGGCCGCCTGCTCTTCCCCCCACCAATCGGCCCCAACCGACGGGGCCGCCGCCCTGCCGGCCCAGTGCCGGGCGCCGGCGCCGTTCACCATCCAGCACCCGGCCTGGGCCACCAACGCCAGCCTCTACCAGGTAAACGTGCGCCAGTACACGCCGGAGGGCACTTTTAAAGCCCTTGAGCCGCACCTGGCCCGCTTGCACCAAATGGGCGTGGGCATTTTGTGGCTGATGCCGGTGCAGCCCATCGGGGTGGCCAAGCGCAAGGGCACGCTGGGCAGCCAGTACTCGCTGCGCGACTACCGGGGCGTGAACCCCGAGTTTGGCACCACGGCCGACTTGCAGCACCTCATCGGCGCGGCGCACGAGCTGGGCATGCACGTCATCCTCGACTGGGTGGCCAACCACACCAGCTGGGACAGCAACCTGAGCAAAGAGCACCCCGACTGGTTCACGCACGACGCCCAGGGCCACTTTGTGCCGCCCGTGGCCGACTGGCAGGACGTGATTGACCTCGATTATTCGAAGCCCGGCCTGCGCCAGTACATGACCGAAAGCATGGCGTATTGGGTGCAGGACGTGGGCTTCGACGGCTTTCGCTGCGACGTGGCCGGCCTGGTGCCCACCGATTTTTGGGACAGCACGCGGGCCGCGTTGGAAAAAATTAAGCCCGTGTTCATGCTGGCCGAGTGGGACGAGCTGCACGACCCGCCCTTCCTGAAAAAAGGCGAATTCACGCCGCACACGCACCTGCTCGAAAAAGCGTTCGACGCCACCTACGCCTTGAAGCTGCACTACCTGATCGACAGCGTGGCGCAGGGCAAGCGGCCCGTGGGGGCCCTGGCGGGCTACTTCGCCGCCGAGCGCCGGATGTACCCGGCCGGCGTGTACCTGATGAACTTCACGTCGTCGCACGACGTCAACTCCTGGGACAACCCGGAGGGCCCGCGCCTGGGGCCCAACGCCCAAGCCATGGCCGTGCTCACGGCGCTGGCCCCGGGCATCCCGCTGGTGTACAGCGGGCAAGAGGCGGCCTCGCCCAAGAAGCTGCGCTTTTTCGACAAGGACACGATTCCGTGGAACGGCTACCGGCTGAACGCGTTTTACGCCGCGCTGCTGCACCTCAAGCAGCGCAGCCCGGCCCTGCGCAACGGCGACGCCTGCGCCACGTTCGCCATCCGGCCCGCGCCGGCCGGCTGCTTTGTATTTGAGCGCGGCAGCGGCGACGGCCGGGCGAAAGTGTGGGTGGCCCTGAACCTGGGCGCGCAACCGCAGCGGCTGCCGCACCCGGCCGAAACCGTGGCCGACGCCTTCGCCGACGTGGGCCCGCCCATTGCAGAAGCGCCGGTGAGCGTGCCGGCCCACGGCTGGCGCGTGCTAACAACACGGTGACGATGGAGCCGCCCATTGCTACGGCCGCGCTGCTGGCGGCGCAGTACCAGTTGGTGCAAGAGGCGCGGGCCGCCTTGCTGAACCATTGCGCCGGGCTAGCGCCGGCGCATTTCGTGGCGCCGGTGGCCGAGTTTCGGCAGCGCAGCATGCGCGACTTGCTGGTGCACACCACCGATTCCTACCGCATTTGGCTGGGCCGGGTGGCGCTGGGCCGGCCCGCCGCTGCCCGGCCGCCCGCCGAGGTGCCCGACGTGGCGGCCCTGCGCCAAGTATTTGGCGCGGTCGATGCGCTGGTACTGGATTTCCAGCAGCGCTTCGATCGGCACTGGCTCGCGGCGCGGGAGTTTTATGTCCGCCGCCAACCGGAGCCGCTGACGCTGACGCCGCTCCAGCTTTTCACGCACGTCACCACCCACGAGTTTCACCACAAAGGGCAGGTACTGACGATGAGTCGGTTGCTGGGCTATGCGCCAGTCGATACGGACATTATCCGATTTTGACGCGTAGCGGGCAGTGGCGTAGACGCTGCGCATCCGCGCCGCGAACGATAACGGCTGGCCGAAGCCGAACGTAAGAACGGCGAACTATTCCACGCGCGGACTTCTGTGAGGCAGCGCTACTTGCTTATGACCGACGCGCATCCCGACGCCCCCCGCTTCACCGTGCGCCACCCCGAGTGGGCCGCCAACGCCACCATTTACGAAGTAAATGTGCGCAACTACACGCCGGAAGGCACCTTCCGGGCCTTCGAGGCGCACCTGCCGCGCCTGGCCAAGCTGGGCGTCGTCATCGTGTGGCTGATGCCGATTCACCCCATCGGGGCGGTGGGGCGCAAGGGCCCGCTGGGCTCGCCCTACGCGGTGCAGGACTACTTCGGGGTGAACCCGGAATTTGGCACGCTGGAAGATTTGCAGCACCTCGTGCAGGTGGCCCACGGCCTGGGCCTGAAGGTGCTCCTGGACTGGGTGGCCAACCACACCAGCCGCGACAACGCGCTGATTGAAGCGCACCCCGACTGGTACCGGCGCGACGCCCAGGGGGCCCTGGTGCCGCCCGTGGCCGACTGGACCGACGTGGTGGCCCTCGACTACGCCAACCCGCACCTGCGGGCGTACATGGTGGAGGCCCTGTGCTACTGGGTGCGCGACGCCGGCCTCGACGGCTACCGCTGCGACGTGGCCGGCCTGGTGCCCACCGACTTTTGGGACGCGGCGCGGCCGGCGCTGGAAGCCATTAAGCCCGTGTTCCTGCTGGCCGAGTGGGACGAGTTGTACCCGTCCGGGGGCCTCACCTGGGAGGAGTTCGACGGCGACACGCACCTGCTCGAACGGGCCTTCGACGCGAGCTTCGGCCTGCGCCTGCACTACCTGCTCGACCGCATCGCCGGGGGCCAGGCCGCGCTGGCCGACATCGACGCCTACCTGGCCGCCGAGCGCGCGAAATACCCGCCCACGGTGTACCTGATGCACTTCACCAGCAACCACGACGTGAACAGCTGGGACGGCACCGAATACGAGCGCCTGGGGCCCCTGGCGCAGCCCTTCGCCGTGCTCACGGCGCTGCTGCCGGGCCTGCCGCTGCTGTATTCGGGCCAGGAAGCCGGCCTGAACCGCCGGCTGGCGTTCTTCGACCGCGACCCGATTGACTGGCGGGACTACCCGCTCCAGGACTTCTACACCAAGCTGTTCCAGCTCAAGAAGCGCCACCCCGCCCTGCGCAACGGCGACCCCGACAGCCGCTTCCAGCGCCTGAACGGGCCGGATGGCCTCTACGGCTTCGTGCGCGAGAAGGCGGGTTCGGCGGTCGTCGTGCTCGTCAACGCCACCGCCGAGCCGCTGGTGCTGCCCGGCCAAAAGATGCTCGTGCCGCCCCAGAAAGGGCTCTTCGACGTGTTCAGCGGCGAGGCCCTGACGCTGGCCGCGCCCAAGGCGCGCACCGTGCCGGCCCACGGCTGGCGCGTGCTGCGCACCCGCGACTAGCCGCCGTACAAAAGCTTGGGCGTTGCAGTCCACGCTACTCATCCCCCTCCTTATGCCCTACGTTTTTCTGTTTCTCGCCATCGTCAGCGAAGTGATTGGCACGACGGCCCTCACGGCGTCCAACCAGTTCAGCAAGCCGGGGCCCAGCGTGGTGACCGTGGTGGGCTACGGGCTGGCGTTCTACTTCTTTAGCTTCTCGCTAAAGGCCATTCCGGTGGGCGTGGCCTACGCCATTTGGGGCGGGGTGGGCATCGTGCTGGTCACGCTCATCGGCTTCTTCTACTTCAAGCAGCGGCTCGACCTGCCGGCCCTGGCGGGCATTGGCCTCATCGTGGCCGGTGTGCTGGTGATGCAGCTGTTCTCCAAAACGGTGTCGCACTAGGGGCCCCCGCGGCCGCAAAAAAGGCGGGCCGCCCGGGAGAATTTCTCCGGGCGGCCCGCCTTTTTTTTACATTCCAGGGGCCCTAATCGGCCAGGTTCTGCGCCCGCCAGGTGTTGTTGCTCCGGTTCACGTCGGGCAAGATATTGGTCGGGTTCAGCGTCACTTGCGTGAGGGGCGTGGTGGAGTTGTAGCGGAACGTCCAGGTGCCGCCGCGCTGCCAGATCTCGACGGGCAGGTGCACGGTGGTGGTTTTGCCGTTGGTTTCGCGCACCTCGGCCGTGACGGGCATGGCGGCCTGGCCCCGGTTTTCAACCGTGATGAGGGCCCCCTTGGCGGGGTCCTGGTTCACGTAAGTTACGGTGGTCACGGCCTGGTCGAGCAGCCAGTTCTCGAAGAACCACTCGTGGTAGAACCAGTTCAGGTCTTCGCCGCCCGCCTCGTTCATGGTCCGGAAAAAATCGCGCGGCGTGGGGTGCTTGAAGGCCCAGCGCTGGATGTAGCTACGAAAGGCGTAGTCGAACCGCTCGGGGCCCAAAATCTCCTGGCGCAGCAGGTACAGGCCGTAGCCGGTTTTGCTGTAGGCGGCAAAGCCCAGGTTGCGGGCCTGCGTCACGTCGGGCACGGTGTAGGGCACGTCGGCGTCGGGGGCCAGCAGGCTGTAGAGGATGCCCAGCGACGTGCGGCCCTCCACGTCGGCCAGCTGCTTGTACTCGCCGTTGTTGAAGTTCTTGGTGGACAAGATGTTGATGAACGTGTTGAAGCCCTCGTCCATCCACGGGTACTTGCGCTCGTTCGAGCCCACGATCATCGGGAACCAGTTGTGGCCAAACTCGTGGTCGGTCACGCCCCACAGGCCGCCCTTCTTCGAGCGGGCCCCGCAAAACACGATGCCCGGGTACTCCATGCCGCCCACCGCGCCGGCCACGTTGGTGGCCACCGGGTAGGTGTACTCGTACCACATCTTGGAGTTGAATTCGATGCTCTTTTTCACGTATTCGGTGCTGCGGCCCCAGGCCGTGTCGCCCACGGCTTCGGTGGGGTACAGCGACATGGCCAGCGACTTGCGGCCGCTGGGCAGGTCCATCCGAGCGGCGTCCCACACGAAGGCGGCCGATGCGGCCCAGGCCACGTCGCGCGCCTGCCGGCAGCGGAAGTGCCAGGTGAGGCGGCCGTTGCGGCCGGCCGGCCGCGAGCCGGCCTGCGTCACTTCCTCGGGGCCCCGCACAAGCACCGTTTTTTCGGACGTGGCGGCCTGGGCCAGGCGCCGCTGCTGGGCGCTGGTGAGCACCTCGGCGCCGTTCACCAGCTCGCCCGAGCCGCCCACCAGGAAGTTGGCCGGCACGTTGAGGGTGTAGTCGAAGTTGCCGTACTCGAGGTAAAATTCGGCCGACAGGTAGGGCAGCGTGTTCCAGCCTTCCACGTCGTCGTACACGGCCATGCGCGGGTACCACTGCGCCACCTCGAAAATCTCGCCGTTCTTGGTTTGGAGGCGGCCCAGGCGGTCGGCCCCGTACTCGGGGATGTTGAAGGCGTAGGCGATGGTGATTTTGAGCCGGTCGCCGCTGGGCCGCAGGGCCTCGGGCAGGATGATCTGCATCCGGGTGTCGCTGAGGCGGTAGACGGCCTTCACCTTTTTGCCGTGCAGCTCGATGTTCACCGTTTGCAGCGAGTCGCCGCCCTGGAAGCCGCGCGCCGCGTTGCCGAAGCGCCCACCGGCCACGGGCGTGGCCGCCGCCCCGCGCGAGTCGGCCCGGAACAGGTTCTGGTCGAGCTGCAGCCACACGAAGGGCAGCGCGTCGGGGCTGTTGTTGGTGTAGGTGATGGTGGCCGTGGCGCTCACGCGGGCCGTTTTCTCGTCGAGCGACGCGGCAATCTGGTAGTCGGCCGCGTTTTGCCAGTAGGTGGCCGCGGGCTGGCCGCCGGCCGTGCGCGTGGCGGGCCCCACCTGGTTCAGGTAGTCGGGCGAGAAGAGGGCGCGCGCGTTGTAGGGCGGCAGGTTGGCCGGGGGCTGCGGCAGCGGAATCCGGCTGGCCGGCGCAGGTGGCGGGGGTGGCGCGGGCGCAGGCGGCGGGGTGGGCCGCGCGGGTTGAACCTGCGCCTGGGCGGCCCCGGCCAGCAGTAGCGCCGCGCCGGCCAGCAACTTGGCAAAAGATAGCTTTTTCATGAAAAAGGACTAGGGCAGAAACATCACCGCCAAAAGTAGCGGCCGGGGCCAAAGAATGGATGCGCGGCTGGCGGCAATTTTCGGCCGCGCCGATGAACCAGGGGCCCCGGCCACCGTTGCGGCCCCGCGCCAAGCAAAACGGTCTTTCGCGGGTTGTACCCAGCCGCCGCGGCCCCGCGCGGCCCGCTTTTCCTCCCCCTCCGCATGCCCCAACCCCACGATCCGCAGCAGCTCAACGACCTCATCCGCACCCGGCGCAGCGTGTTTGTGCCGCAGTTTGAGCCCGGCAAAACCATCCCCGACGACCTTGTTTGGCAGCTGCTCGAAAACGCCAACTGGGCCCCCAGCCACAAGCGCACCGAGCCCTGGCGCTTCACCGTGTTCACGGGCGCGGGCCTGCACGTTCTGGCTGATTTCCAGGCAGATCTGTACCAAGAAACCGCAGGGCCCCGGTTCGACGAAGGCAAGTACGCCAAGCTGCGGGCCTTGCCGCCGCAGTGCTCGCACGTCATCGCCATCGGCATGAAGCGCGGGGACCCGGCCCTGCCCGAAATTGAAGAAGTGGAGGCCGTGGCCTGCGCCGTGCAAAACCTGGCGCTCTCGGCCCACGCCTACGGCCTCGGCGGTTTTTAGAGCAGCGGCGGCGTCACGTACACGGAGGCGGCCAAGACATTTTTTGGCCTGGGCCCCGGCGATAAGCTGCTGGGGTTCTTCCACCTGGGCTACGTGCGCACGCCGGGCTCGGGGGGCAAGCGCGGCCCCGTGCAGGAAAAAACCCGTTGGGTGGCCGGCTGAGGCCGGGGCCCCGTTCTGCCGTTCTTTGCCCCCATGACCGCACCTGCACCCCTGGCCCTGGCGGGCGTCCACCACATCGCCATCATCTGCTCGAACTACGCCGCATCGAAGGCGTTTTACACCGAAATCCTGGGCCTCGCCATCATCCGCGAAGTGCACCGCGCCGCGCGTGCATCCTACAAGCTCGACCTGGCCGTGAACGGCCAGTACGTCATCGAGCTGTTTTCCTTCCCCAGCCCGCCGCCGCGCCCCAGCCGGCCCGAGGCCCAGGGCCTGCGCCACCTGGCCTTCGCCGTGGCCGACCTGGACGAGGCCACGCGGCGGCTTGCGGCCCACGGCGTGGCCCACGAGCCCGTGCGGGTGGACGAGTTCACCGGCCGGCGCTTCACCTTTTTTGCCGACCCCGACGGGCTGCCGCTGGAACTTTACGAGGTGTAGGCGCAGCGGCGTTCTTTGCGGGCGGTTTCCCACTGAACCGCCCGCGATGCCCAAACTCTACTGCCTGGCCCTGCTGCTGGCCCTGGCCGGCTGCGCCACCCGCCCGCCCAGCCGCCTGAACGTGGCCGCTGGCTACTGCGACCCGCCCCTGCCCTACCGCTACGACCCGGCGTTTGCGCCGCAGCCCGATTTTGCGGGGGCCCTCACGCCGGCGCTGCTGGCCCGCTACCCGCGCCGCAACCTGCTCACGGCCAACGCCGCCGGCCTGCTGCCCGCCCTCACCACCTTGCTGGCCTTGGAGGCCACCGCCCGCCAGCAGCCGGGGCCCATGGCCGAGCTGGCCGTGCTGCGCCAGCGCCAGCGCATCGGGGCCCAGGCGGCGCTGGTGAGCACCACGGTGGCGAGCCTGGCCGCCGAGCTGGACTGCGAGGGCGAGCGCGCCGACCAGGTGGCCGGCTACCTCAAGGCCCAGGACGACCGCCGCACCCAGCGCCTCAACGTGCTGTCCATCAGCATTGGGGCCGCCAGCGGCATCGGCACCACCGTCATCGACAACACGGCGGCCCAGTACGCGTTTGGCATCGGCGGGGGCCTGCTGGCGGCGGGCCTGGGGCTGCTGACGCTGACCGGCGGCCATTCGGCGGAGTTCGACCACCCGCGCAACCTGCTGGCCGACGTGTGGGGCGAAAAACCGGCGTCCGACGTGTTTCCGCCCAGCGTGTGGTACCTGCTCACCGAGCCCGCCTTCAGCAACGGCGGCCAAACGAGCCTGGCCCACAACACCCGCCGCCGCTGGGAGCACTACGGCCAGCTCGCCCGCCCCAACTCGAAGGAAGGCCAGGCGCTGGCGGCGCTGCTGTTCGGCGCGGGCGGCCAGTACTCGGCCGACCAGCTCACCGTGCGGGCCAACATGCTCAACGAGTTGCAGTCGGCCGTGCGCCTGCTCAACCAGGAGCTGCAAGGGCTGCTGCTGGCGCTGGCCGAGCCGGCGCGGTAGCCAGCCCGGGCCCCCAGCTACTGGGCCACCGGTACCGCTACGGGCGGGGCGGGGGGCCCGGCGGCGGCCTGGGTTTGGCGCAGGTGGCGCAGGTACAGCAGGCCGATCAGCAGCGCCAGGGCCCCTTCGGCCAGCACGGCGGCCCGCACGCCGAGGCGCTCCGAGGCCGCGCCCACCAGCAGGCTGCCCAGCGGCAGCGCGCTCGTGTACACCAGCACGTAGAGGCTGATGACCCGGCCGCGCATGACCGGCTGCACGGTGGTTTGCAGCAGCGTGACGTTGATGGTGGTCTGGGCCATCAGGCCGAACGCGCCCACCGCCAGGAAGACCAGCGCCAGCGCGTACCACGGCGTGTAGGCGAACAGCAGCAGCCCCGCGCCCAGCACAAACGTGTTGAGGGTCATCACCCGGCTCAAATCCGCGGTTGGGGCCAGCGACGCCAGGTACAGCGCCGCCCCGAACCCGCCCAGCCCAATGGCCCCGTCCAGCAGGCCGAAGGTGGTGGCCGTGCCCCGAAAAACATCCTTGGCGTAGACCGGCATGAGGGACGTGAAGGGCAGCACCAGCAAAGCCATCAGCCCCAGCGTGCTGATAATGAACCGAATGTTCGGCGTGTCGCGCACGTACTGGAAGCCCTCCACTAGCTCGCCCAGCATGGCTTTGGGGTGCGGCTGGGCCACGTAGGCCGGCAGCCGGAGCGCCAGCAGCGAGCCAACCACCGCCACAAAACTGAGCGCGTTGAGCCCGAAGCAAGCGGGGGCCCCCAGCTGCTCGATGGCGAAGCCCGCCACGGCCGGCCCCAGCAACTTGGACAGGTTGAGCATCGACGAGTTGAGGGCCACCGCGTTGGGCACGTCCTGCTTGTCGTCCACCAAATCGTACACCAGCGACTGCCGGGCCGGCACGTCGAAGGCGTTGATGACGCCCAGCACCGCGCTCAGCGCAATAATTTCCCACACCGCGTGCTGCTGGTCGAAGAACACCGCCAGCGCCAGCAGCCCGGCCTGCGCCATCGACAGCACTTGCGTGAGCAGCAGCACCCGGTAGCGCGAGTAGCGGTCGGACACGACGCCCCCGAGCAGCGAGAATATGGCCGACGGAAAAAGCGTGGCGAATACGCTCACGCCCAGCATGAACTTGGAATGCGTTTGGGTATACACCACCCAGCTCACCGCCGTTTTCTGCATCCAGGTGCCCAGCAACGACAGGGACTGCCCGGCAAAAAACAGGCGAAAGTTGCGGCTGCGAAACGCGCGAAGGGCTTCGTGTTTCATGCGCGGCGGGCGGGGGAAAGCTGCGTAGCCATTGCTTATTCGAAATCGACCAGCTTGGCCAGCACCGGCACCGCTTGGCCCAAGCTGGCCAGTTCCTGGGCCGAGCAGGTGGCTTGCAGGGCCCGGTGCAGCCAGTCGTCCAGCTCTTGCCGCACGGTGGGCAAAATGGCTTGGCCAGCCGCCGTGAGCCCGATGCACACCTTGCGTTTGTCGGCGGCCTGGGCCCGGCGGGTGATGTAGCCCAGCTCGTCCAGGTGGCTCAGGATCTGCGACATCGATTGGGTTGTCACTTTCTCGCGCGCGGCCAGCTCGCTGGGCAGCAGCGACTGGTGCTGGGCGAGCAGCCTGATAACGGACCGCTCGGTGAGCGAGAGCTGGCCGTGCAGCGGCGAGTGGGTGCGCAGTTTTTTAATCAGCCGGGAAACGACGGTGCGTAGCTCGGCGGCCAAGTGCTGGGTATCGGGTTGGGTGGGCATTTAGAAAAGCAAACTTGTTAGTTTGCCTAACAAATATAAAGCGGGTTTTGTGAACCTGCCCGGCCTTGAGCGGGGGCCCTGCCACCGATGCGGTGCACGGCGCCCTGCCTGGCGCAGTTAACCCAAACCGTTTTTCGGGAGTTATACACTGCCTGCGGTCGCAGCACCCTACTTTTTAATTCACATTTTCCTTCCCATGGCAAACCTTCGTGAACTGGGCCACTCCGGCCTGCACATTGCCCCGCTCGTGCTGGGCGGCAACGTATTCGGCTGGACGGCCGACGAAAAAACTTCCTTCGCCGTGCTCGACGCCTTCGTGGCGGGCGGCGGCAACGCCATCGACACGGCCGACGTGTACTCGGCCTGGGTGCCCGGCCACGAAGGCGGCGGGCAGTCGGAAACCGTGATCGGCAAGTGGCTGGCCCAGCGCGGCCGCCGCGACGACGTGCTGATTTTCACCAAAGTGGGCATGGAGCTGGGCCCCGACAAAAAAGGCCTGTCGAAAGCGCGCATCAAGCAGGCCGTGGAAGCCTCGCTGAAGCGGTTGCAAACCGACTACATCGACCTCTACCAGAGCCACAAAGACGACGAAAGCCTGCCCGTGACCGAGCCCCTCGAAGCTTACGCCGAGCTGCTGCGGGAAGGGAAAATCCGCGCCATCGGGGCCTCCAACTTCAGCCCCCAGCGCCTGCAAGCCGCCCTCGACGCGGCCAAAACCGGCCTGCCGCGCTACGAAAGCCTCCAGCCCGAGTACAACCTCTACGACCGCGAAACCTTCGAGCAAAACGACCTGCCCCTCGTGCAGGCCAGCGGCATCGGCGTCATCCCGTACTATGGCCTGGCCTCGGGCTTCCTCACCGGCAAGTACCGCGCCGAGGCCGACCTCCAGAAGAGCCAGCGCGGCGGCGGCATCGGCAAGAAGTACCTGAACGACAAGGGGCTGGCCCTGCTGAAAGCCCTCGACGCCGTGGCCGACCGCCACTCGGCCACCCAGGCCCAGGTAGCCCTGGCCTGGCTGATGCAGGCCCCTGGCATCACGGCCCCCATCGCCAGCGGCACCAGCCCCGGGCAAGTAACGGAGCTGACGGCAGCCATGAATTTGCCGCTCACGGCCGCCGACGTGGCCGCGCTGCAAACCGCGCCGGTGGCCGCCTAACCGCTCCTTAGCCGCCACAAAAAAGGGCGTTCCCGCGGGAACGCCCTTTTTTGTGGCGGCTAAGGAGCGGTTTTTAGTAGCGGGCGTTGCCTTCGCGGCAGCCGTAAACATGCCGTGCGTGGGGCCCCACGCATCACCGAGCGGTCGTTTTGATGGGGTTGGCGGCGGCCGCGCGGGCATCGACGGGCGTGTTCTGGCCGGCCGTGAGGAGCCAGCGGCCCTGGCGCTTCACCAGCAGCGCGGTGAACACCGACTGGGGGTTGGCCGGCGGGGCCCCGGCGGGCGGCGGGCCGTCGGTGCGCACGGGCGCGGCGGCGCGGGTCGTCACCAGCACCACGTCGGGCGTAATGGCCCGGAACGTCATCCGGCTGGGGTCAGTGGGCGGGATGGCTACGCCTTTGTAGAGGCGGTCGAACACCGCTTGGTGGGCCCGTTGCACGTCGGCCGCGCCTTCCCAGTACATGCCCACGACGTTGACAAAGCTGAGGTCGGGCGTGGTGTAGGTGGGCATTTCTGAAAACTTGTGGTCGTTCAGGTTCTTCCCAAACGCGCCCAATGTGGCTTCGATGGCGGCCTTATCGGCCGCTGGCAACGTGGGGCCCATCGCCTGCGCTTGCGCCTGCCAACCCGTGCCCAACAGGCCCGCAAGGCTTATCAAGAGAAATTTCATCTTACTGATTTTTAGTGGTTTGAAAAATACACCTCAATGCAAATCGGGCAACTTGGCGGGGTCGAAGGGCACCGGGCCGGCGGTGGGCACCGGGTTGTTGGCGGCGGCGCGCACCACCGTGTTTTGGCCGGCCGCCAGCAGCCAGCGGCCCTGTTGCTTCACCAGCACCAGCGTGAGCAGGTCGTCGGCGTCGCCCTCCCGGTTGGTGCCGCGGTTCACGCCGTCGGGCGGGTAGAAGGCGCCCACGTGGCAGTACAGGTTGGCCACGGCCACGCCGGGCGCCACGGCCCGCACGGCGAGGGGCCCCGGCGTGAAGGCGACGCCTTTGAAAACGGTGTCGAAAATTTGCTGGTGGGCGGCTTGCACGGCGGGCCGGCCGCGCCACCACATGCCCACGATGTTCACCCAGCTCACGTCGGGCGTGGTGTAGGCGGCCAGGTCGGCAAACTGGTGGTCGGCGTAGTTCCGGGTCATCCGGGCCACGGTTTGGCGGATGGCGGCCTCGTCGGCGGCCGGCAGTTGGGCGAAGGCGCGGCCGGCGGCCAGCACGAGGGCGCAGCCAAGCAGAAAGGTTTTCATGGGGCTAAGCGGTTGGTTCGGTGGCAAATCTCCGGCCCCGGGGGCCCCGCTTAGGAGTAAAAAACCGACATTCTCAGCGGGTGCCCAGCACCAGGCGGTTGTGGGCGGCATCGGCGGCCAGCAGCTGCGGGGGCGTCACGCCGGCGAAGGCCTTGAAGTCGCGCAGCAGGTGGCGGTAGTCGTAGTAGCCGGTTTGCACGGCCACGGCCAGCCAGTCGAGGGCCGGCTGCTGCTCCTTGAGCCGAAACGCCTGGTCGAAGCGCGCGATGCGGGCGTAGAGCTTGGGGCCCATGCCCACCCGCTCAAAAAAATTGCGCTCGAACTGCCGCGGGCTCAGGCACACTTCGTGGGCCAGGCGCGCCACGGGCCGCGCCACCCAGCCGCTCAGCAGCTGGGGCAGCAGCGCGTCGAGGGGCCGCGGGGCGCCGGCCACGCGGCGGGCGGCGCGCAGCAAGTAGGCCTCCACCACGGCCACCATGCGGCCGTAGTCGGTGGTTTCGGCCAGGCGGTCGGCTACCTCGTCCACGGCGGGGCCCAGCACGGCGCGGCTGTCCACGGCAAAGTCGAACAGCTCCTTCACCGGCACGCCCAGCAGGCGGTGCAGCCCGCCGGGCTTGCAAGCCACGCACACCACAAGGTGGTCGGCGGCAAAATTTAAATCGACCCGCGACACCTGGGGCCCCACCAGAATGCTGCGCGGCGAGCGCAGCGCGCGCCCCTGGCCGTAGTGGAAGTTGCACACCTCGTCGCGCGGGTAGAAGTACAGGCTCTGGTAGGGCGTGGGCGGCTGGGGCTTCGGCGCGGGCAGCGGCAGGCCGTCGGCGGTGCGCACGTGCGCCACCAAGTAGTGCTGCACAAAGGGCCGCAAAGCCGCAGCGGGCGGGTACAGGCGGAAGAACATACGGCCGGGCTTGAGCGGAGCAACTGGCCGTAAGGTAATTATGAATTCATTACAAACATGGTAAAGCTGCGATGTTTACTGTACCGCGTAAACGGCAAAAGCAAGGGGCCCCGGCCCACGCACTTAGATGCGCGGGCCGGGGCCCCAAGTGGTAACTGCTGAGCTTACTTGGCGGCTATGTCCTCGAAGGTGTAGGTGTGGGCCACGTTGTCCAAGGGTTGGCCGTCGGCTTCGGCGTAGGGGTACACGAAATAGTTGAGGGGCGGGCCGGCCTGCTTGGGCGTCAGCGTCAGGTCGCGGCCGCGGGTGAACTCGACGCGGTTTTCGTCGTGGGCCCCGAAGAAGTAGGCGCGCTTGCTGGGGTCCTTGGCGGCCTCGGAGGCATCGACGGGCACCCAGCCGGTTTCCTTGGTGAAGAACTCGGCCCAGCAGTGGTAGCCCTTGATCTCGCCCTGGCCGTGCCCGGCCGGCAGCGGCAGCCCGATGCTGAAGCGCGCCGGAATGCCCAGCGCCCGGCAGTAGCCGATGACGATGGCGTGGAAATCGGTGCAGTTGCCGCGCCGCGCGTCGCAGGCGTAGTAGATGTCGCCGCGGCCCCAGCCCTGGCCGGTTTTGTCGTAAGTCACGGTGCTCACCACGTGCTCGTAGATGGCGCGGGCCTGGGCCAGGGGCGTGGTGGCGTGGGCGTTGTCGACGACTTCCTGGGCCTGGGCCTTGATTTTGGCGTCGAGCGGCACCAGGCGGTCGGGGGCCAGCCAGCGGGCCAGGTTGGGGTCGCGGGCCTCGGTTTCGGCGGGCGCGTGGTCGTCGGTGGCGCGCAGGTTCAGGTGCTCGCGGCGGGTGATGCGGGCCGTGAGCGTGACCACCAGCGGCGCGGTGGGCACAGCGGCGGGCCGCAGGTGCAGCATTTGGTTGCCGTAGGCGTCCTTCTCGACGGTGTAGGGCCCCGGGGCCTCAATTTTCAGGTCGGCCACGTCCTGGCTTTTGTCGGCGTGGGGCACGGGCATCCACACCTCCAGGGCCTGGGTGCCGGCGGCCGGCACGGGCACCGTGGCCCGGCACGTGAGCAGAAAGGTGCGGCGGCGCAAGGCGGCCGTGGGCGCGGTGGGGGCCGGCGCGGCGGCGCTGAGCAGCAGCGCAGTGGCGGCGAGGAAAAGCGGTTTCATACGGGCAAGACTGCTAGGGCGGCCCCAAAGTTACGCCCGGCCGGCCGCAGCAGTGGCCGGCGTTGCGCCGCCGATACTTGCGCCGCCGGCGGGGCCCCGCCGGCGGCAGACCCGGAAATTGGATGAGCTTCTCATGAAAATAATGGCTGAAATCCAGGAAAAGCGCTACCCGAAGGCCGCGCTGCGCCGTAGACGGGCCGCTGGTTGTTACTTCCCCCAGCCGCGCCCCATGCTCCTCGCTGCCCCAATCGAACCCTTTGACTGGCACCGCGTTCTGTGGTCGGCAGACATGCCGCCGGCGTACTTGGGCGAAGTCGCGTTTCGCTGCGTCGTCACGTACCTGCTCACGCTGGGGGCCCTGCGCGTGACCGGGCGGCGCGGGGTGCGGCAGCTGTCCATTTTCGAGCTCAGCATCATCCTGGCCCTGGGCTCGGCGGCCGGCGACGCCATGTTCTACAACGACGCGCCGCTGCTGCACGTGGCCGTGGTGTTTGTGGTGGTGCCGGCGCTGTACTGGCTGTTCAACCGCCTCACCGAGTGGTCGCCGCGTTTCAGCGACTGGCTGGAAGGGGCCCCGCTGCTGCTGGTGGCGGACGGCCGCGTGCACATGGAAAACTTCCGCCACCTGCGCCTCACCCAGAAGGAGCTGTTCGGCGAGCTGCGCCAGCAGCAAGTGGAGCACCTGGGCCAGGTGCGCCGCGCCTACATGGAAGCCACCGGCAACCTGAGCCTCTACTTCTACCCCGAAACCGAGCCCGTGCGCCCCGGCCTGCCCACCTGGCCCGAGCCGTTCCAGCACCTGCAGCGCCGCCCCGCCGCCCCGGGGCCCTACGCCTGCTGCCGCTGCGGCCACGTGCAACCGCTGGCCGCAGGCGACCAAGTGCTGTGCCCCGTGTGCCAAAACGACCATTGGCTGCCCACGTGCGACGCGCAACGGGTAGCGTAACCAGCGCCGCCGCGCGCGGGCAATTACCCATTTTGCGGGCAAAAGTCTGAATTGTGGGGCGGCGTCCGGCGGCCGGCGCGGCGCGGCCGTAGTAGGTTCTCTAGGGCCCCGGGGCTGCACCCGGGGCCCCGCCGCATTTTTTAAGCAACTCATTTTATGAACCCTACCAACCAATCTTCGCCCCGCAAGCGCGTGCTCGTGACCGGCGGCACCGGCAAGCTCGGCAAGGCCTGCGTGGCCGATTTCCAAGCCCACGGCTACGACGTGCTCGTGGTCGACACGGTGGCCCCCGCCAAGGGCATCCCGCACATCATCGCCGACCTTTCCGATTTCGGCCAGACGCTGGACGCCTTCTCGTCGGTGGGCATGGAAATCCATGCCGGTGTGGGCCCCAGCCCGGCGTTCGACGCCATCGTGCACCTGGCGGCTTTCCCCACCCCGCGCCAGTACCCGGACGCGCACCTGTTCCAGAACAACCTCATGGGCACCTACAACGTGTTCGAGGCGGCGCGGCGGCTGGGCATCCACAACGTCATTTGGGCCAGCAGCGAAACCACGCTGGGCGAACCCTTCGACGGCGCCGAGCCCTACGCGCCCGTGGACGAGGACTACCCGCTGCGCGCCAAAAGCGCCTACGCCCTGGCCAAGGTGCTGATGGAGGACATGGCCCGCCAGTTCTGCCTGCAAACCCCCGATCTGAAGCTCGTCGGCCTGCGCTTTTCCAACGTGATGGAGCCCGCCGACTACGCCAAGTTCCCGGCCTACGACGACGACCCCGAGGAGCGCAAGTGGAACATGTGGGCCTACATCGACGCCCGCGACGGCTCGCAGGCCATCCGCAAGGCCGTGGAGTGGCCGGCCACCGGCATGCACGCCTTCATCATCGCCAACGCCGACACGGTGATGTCGAAATCCTCCACCGAGCTGATGAAGAACTTCCTGCCCAACGTGCCGGTAAAGAAGCAGTTAAGCGAGCACGAAACGCTGCTTTCCATCGAGAAAGCCCGCCGCGTGCTCGGCTACGAGCCCGAGTTCAGTTGGCGCGAAGAGAAGTCGCGGTAACCACCAGCAGCGGGCGCAGCGGCCGGCCGTGGCCCGGCAACCGACTCATACAAGAAAGGGGGCCCCGCGCGGGGCCCCTTTTCTTGTATGAGTCGGTTGCCGGTAGTTGCTCGAAGCAACCCCAGCCGCGACGCTTGCAGCTATACCGCCACGCTATCCAGCCCTTTTTGCACGGCGGTGGCTTGCAGGTCGGGCACGGCGAGGCCTTCGGCGCGCACCACGGTCACGTCCGTCATGCCCAGGAAGCCGAGCACGGCTTGCAGGTAGGGCCCCACGAAGTCGTAGGCGGCCGATGGGCCGGTGGAGTAGATGCCGCCGCTCGACATGGCCACGTACACTTTTTTGCCGGTGATGAGGCCTTCGGGGCCGGTGGCGGTGTAGCGGAACGTGATGCCGGCGCGGGCAATGTGGTCCACCCAGGCCTTCAGCGTCGAGGGAATGCCGAAGTTGTAGAGCGGGGCCCCAATCACGATAACGTCGGCGTCCATAATTTCCTGGATGGCGTCGTCGGAGTGCTTAACGGCGGCTTGCTGCTCGGGCGAACGGCCCTCGGCCGGCGTGAAGAAGGACTGCAACTTGGCTTCCTCCAGGTGCGGGAAGGGGTTGGTGGCCAAGTCGTGCACCGCCACGGTGCTGCCGGGGTTAGCGGCTTGCAGCTTGTCGATGATGCCGGTGGCGAGCTGGATGCTGGCCGAAGCCCCCTTGCGCGGGCTGGAAATAATGTGGAGAATGTTCACTAAAAAAAAGGTTATGGCCCAAGGGCCGGTGAAATGCAGGTAGTGGTTGAGGCGCCCAGCTATTTACTAGCTGGCGTGCGACAAATGTACATACATTTCATGTACCCACATTGTTTGTAAGTACAGCCAACTTTTTATTTCTGGGACCTGGTTTGAACCAACTAGCACCAGTTAATCCGACCAATTAGAAGGGCAGGTTGCGGTAGGTGTAACGGGCAGCCAACCAGCCGCATCTTTGTGCCCGTGCCCGACGCTGTACATACCGTAACTGTAGAATTTGGAGAACCGGAACACGGCTGGCTATCAGTCACCTTTCGCGTAGATGACTTTTTCCTCAAACTAGATGCATCAGGTATTCCTGTCAATCCTCTGGAAGCATTAGTTGAGGCATTGGCAGTAGTGGCGGTAGGCAGCAGCGCTAGCGTATCATGGTTTTTAGAGCCAGCCGAGTGTTGTTTTAACTTTGAAAATCAATTAAGTAGCATTTCCCTGACCATTACTGAGAAAGCGAATCGTGGCCAAGTTCCTGCCCATCTTTTTCAATTTACCGGCTCTGTGAAGGAATTGCTTATTCCGTTTTATGAGGCGCTTAAGCAATTCACTGCTCATTCCTACAGTGAGGCCCATTGGCCCAAACTTACCAATGCCAGGGTAGCACGGCTTGGTCAGTTGCTACAGGAACGGCTTACGTAGGCAAGCTCGTTTAAGACCCTAGCGGCCGCATCTTTGCACCCATGCCCGACGCCGACGCCCCCCTGCCCTACCTCGTTTTTGATTTCGACAGCACGTTTACCCAGGTCGAAGGCCTGGATGAGCTGGCCGACATTGCCCTGCAAGGCCAGCCCGACCAAGCCACCCGCGTGGCCCAAATTAGGGCCCTGACGGACCGGGGCATGGCGGGCGAAATCGGGTTTCAGGAGTCGCTGGCCAAGCGGCTGGCGCTGCTGGGGGCCCACCGGCGGCACCTGGGGCCCCTGGTGGCGCGGCTGCACGGCAAGGTGAGCGCGAGCATCCGGCGCAACGGCGACTTTTTCCGGCAGCACGCCGAGCGCATCTACGTGGTGAGCAGCGGGTTCCGCGAGTTCATCGAGCCCGTGGTGGCCGAGTTCGGCATTCCGGCCGGCCACGTGCTGGCCAACACGTTCACGTTTGACAGCGACGGCAACATTACCGGCTGCGACCCCGCGAACGTGCTGAGCCGCGACGGGGGCAAGATTCAGCAGCTGAAGGACTTGCAGCTCGACGGGCCCGTGTACGTGGTGGGCGACGGCTACACCGACTACCAGATCCGCGAGGCCGGCCTGGCCGCCCGCTTCTACGCCTACACCGAAAACGTGAGCCGCCCCACCGTGGTGGCCCGCGCCGACGAGGTGCTGCCCACGTTCGACGAGTTTTTATACCAACTGAAACTACCCATGACGCTGAGCTACCCCAAAAACCGCATCAAGGTGCTGCTGCTCGAGAACCCCGACGCCCGCGCCGCCGAGCTTTTCCGCGCCGAAGGCTACCAGGTGGAGGAAGTGAAGGGGGCCCTCGACGAGGCCGAGCTCATCGCCCGCATCGAGGGCGTGAGCCTGCTGGGCATCCGCTCGAAAACGCAGGTGACGCAAGCCGTGCTCGACGCCGCCAACCGCCTCATCGGCATCGGCGCCTTCTGCATCGGCACCAACCAGATCGACCTGGCCGGGGCCATGAAAAAGGGCGTGGCCGTGTTCAACGCGCCGTTCAGCAACACGCGCTCGGTGGTGGAGCTGGCCCTGGGCGAAATCATCATGCTGGCCCGCCGCATCCCGGTGAAAAACCCCAAAATGCACCAGGGCGAGTGGGACAAGTCGGCCGGCGGCTCGTTCGAGATCCGGGGCAAAACGCTGGGCATCATCGGCTACGGCAACATCGGCTCGCAGCTCTCGGTGGTGGCCGAGGCCGTGGGCCTGAAGGTGCTCTACTACGACATGGCCGAAAAGCTCCAACTCGGCAACGCCGTGAAGTGCAAAACCCTCGAGGAGCTGCTGCCCCAGGCCGACGTGGTGACGCTGCACATCGACGGCCGCTCCGAGAACCAGGACTTCTTCGGCGCCAAGGAATTTGCCCTGATGAAGCCGGGGGCCCTGTTCCTCAACAACGCCCGCGGCCACGTGGTGGACGTGCCCGCCCTGGCCGCCGCCCTGCGCAGCGGCCACCTCGGCGGCGCGGCGGTGGACGTGTTTCCGCACGAGCCCAAAACCAACGCCGAGGCCTTCGAGAACGAGCTGCGCGGCCTGCCCAACGTGCTGCTCACGCCCCACATCGGCGGCAGCACGGCCGAGGCCCAGCGCAACATCGCCGAGTTCGTGCCCGAGCGCATCATGGAGTACATCAACACCGGCAACACCCAACAGAGCGTCAACTTCCCCAACATCCAGCTGCCGGTGCAGCAGGCCCACCGCCTCATCCACGTCCATGCCAACGTGCCCGGCGTGCTGGCCAACATCAACAACGTGCTGGCTGCCCACCACGTCAACATCCTGGGCCAGTACCTGAAAACCAACGAGCACATCGGCTACGTCATCACCGACATCAACCGCGAGTACGACCAGGACGTGATCCAGGCCCTGCGCGCCGTGGAGCACACCATCAAGTTCCGGGTGCTGTACTAAGCGGCACCGCGCAACGCAAACGGCCCCTGGCCTTCCCGCGTGGGAGGGGCCAGGGGCCGTTTGCTAATAATTGCTATTCGGACAGATGTACTTGATTAATAAACCTTATGGATAGGTAATCGGCAGGCGGCGGGCATATTTTTTAACTTATTGCCGCACTACTTTCTGGGTGGTGGTGCCGGCGGCCGTGGCCAGGCGCAGCACGTAAAGGCCGGCGGGCAGGGCGGGCAGCCCGGGCAGGGCCTGCGGCGTGCCGCTCAGCTGCAACGCCTGGCTGTAGATGGGCTGGCCGGCAGCGGTGAGCAGCGTGGCCGTGGCCGCTACGGCCGCCGCGGCGCCGGGCAGCGCCACCGACAGGGTTTCGGCGAAAGGCGACGGATAAGCCGTGGCCACGGGGGCCCCCAGGGCCCCGGCGGCCCGCACGATGGCCACCACGGGCGAGTAGGCCACGGTGCCGTCCAGATCTTCCTGGCGCAGGCGGTAGTAGGTGGTGCCGGCGGCCAGGCCGGTGGCATCGGCATACTCGTAGCTGAGGGCGCTGCTGCTGCTGCCGGCGGCGGCCACGCTGCCCACGGCGGCAAATTCGGTGCCGGTGGCGCGCTCAATCACGAAGCGGGCACTGTTTTTTTCCGACGCGGTGGCCCAGTGCAGCACGTTGGCGCGGGCCGCGGCCTGGCCGGTGAAGGCCGTGAGCGTGACGGGCAGCGGCGCGGGCGTGACGAGGGCCCCGCTGACCAGCGTGGGCACGGCGGCCGACTGCGTTTGCTCGTAGCGGAGCACGGTGCCGTTGCCGTTGCCCACGTAGAGGTCGAGCAGGCCGTCGCCGTCGATGTCGGTGATGGCCGGGGCCGCGTAGCCGTTGAGGCCGGCCATGTTGATGGCGGTGCTCCCGTCGGTGGTGAGGGTGCCCAACGACCGGAACACCGTGGAATTGGCGGCCGACTGCGTGTAGAGCACGATGGTGCCCGCCTGGTTGCCGAGCAGCATGTCGAGGAAGCCGTCGCCGTTGTAGTCGGTCAGCAGGGGCTTGTCCACGCTGCCGGCGTCAATGGCGGTGCCGTCGGCCAGCTTCATCCGGTCCAGGTTGTTGAAAGTAATTGCATTAGGTGCCGTTTGCTCGTAGCGGCGCAGGGTGCCGTCGTTGCTGCCCACCAGCACGTCGAGCAGGCCGTCGTTGTCGAGGTCGGCCACCGTAGGCCGGGCGTACGAGCCCAGGTTGGGGGCGCTGGCCGTGGCCGTGCCGTAGGGGTTGGCGAAAAGCAGGGTGCGGTTGAAGCGCAGGGCGTCGGGGCCCGTAGCGGCCACCTGCTCGTAGCGCAGCACCCGGCCGGTTTCCTCGCCCACCAGCAGCTCCAGCAAGCCGTTGCCGTCAAGGTCGGTCAGGGTGGGCTTGGCGTAGTTGGTATTGGCGCTGTTGACGTCGCCCACGTGCAAGGTGGTGCTGTTGGTGTCGGCGTTTTTCAGCAGCGTGCCAGCGCCAAAGGCGGGCGAGTTGGCCGCCGACTGCTCGTACCACATGATGGTGCCGTTGCCCTGGCCCAGCATCATGTCCACCAAGCCGTCGTTGTCGAGGTCGCCCAGCGTGGGGGTCGAGAAATTGTTCGTGGCCGTGGCTACGTTGGTGGGCGCCGCCTGGGGGCCGTACTTCACGTCCGACGACACCCGGGTGATGCCCAGCTTGGTGCTCGTGAGGGCCGTGCCCTTAGATGTCGTAAGGCGCATGCGGCCCGTAGCGGCGGCCTGCGGTACCACCACCTGCACCCGTATAGCCGTGGCAGCGGTGATCCTCATTGTTTGCCCGTTAATCGCTACCGATTTGAGGCTGTTCAGGCCAGTGCCACTGATGGTAACCGTGGCGCCCGCCGCCGCCTCGGCGGGGCTGAAGTCGGAGATGGTTTGGGCCGCGGCCGCCACGGGCAAGCCCAGGGCTAAAACGGCCGCCAAGGTCCGGCGCAACACTGTCAATACCGTCGAAGGAGCTGCCTGTAACATCGCTTGAGAATAAAAAAAGTGCTTGAATTACCGTAAAAATTACTAACCCTGAACTTGAAAAAGTATAATTTTCTAGTCGATTTGTATAGCACAAAGGTATCGGCAAGCCTGGCTGGGTTCCGTTGGCAGCTCCCCCGCAGCATCCCGTTTTTCGACAAACAAACCCCTGTAAACTGCCAGTGACACGTTTTTGCCGGCTAATGCAAATGTTCATTAACAAGTATTTTTAGCAGTAATTCCTTTTCCATAATTTTAATATTACTATTTATAGATAATTTTTAAATAATATTATCTCAGTTTAGGGCCTGTTCTTCCTCACCGATGGTTTGCGTTGCGGCCCGCCCGCCCGGCTCCTATTTTGCCAGTCCAACCTCCCTTGCCCATGAACCGCCGCCTTTTTCTGCGCCACGGCACGCTGGCCGGCGCGGCCCTCACCACGTTCTCGCTGGCCCAGTGCACCCCCAGCGGGGCCCCCACCGACCCACCCGCCGCCGGCCCGCCCGCCGCCGGCCCGCCCGCCCCCACCGCCTTCGCCCTGCACGAGGCCACCGTGGCCGACTTGCAGCAGCACATGCAAGCCGGCCGGCACACGGCGCGGGCCCTGTGCGAGCTGTACCTAAAGCGCATCGCGGAAGTGAACACTCAGGGCCCCAACCTGCGGGCCGTCATCGAAACCAACCCCGACGCCCTGAAGCTGGCCGATGCCCTCGACGCCGAGCGCAAAGCGGGCAAGGTGCGGGGGCCCCTGCACGGCATCCCGGTGCTACTGAAGGACAACATCGACACCGGCGACCGGCAGCAAACCACTGCCGGCTCGCTGGCCCTGGCCGGGCACCGCGCCGCGCAAGACGCCTTTATCGTCAAGCAGTTGCGGGCCGCTGGAGCCGTGGTGCTGGGCAAAACCAACCTCAGCGAGTGGGCCAACTTTCGGTCGTCGCGCTCGACCAGCGGCTGGAGCAGCCGCGGCGGCCAAACCAAAAACCCCTACGTGCTCGACCGCACGCCCAGCGGCTCCAGCGCCGGCTCGGGGGCGGCCGCGGCGGCCAACCTGTGCGCCGTGGCCATCGGCACCGAAACCGACGGCTCGGTGGTGTCGCCCAGCTCGGTGAACGGGCTGGTGGGCCTCAAGCCCACCGTGGGGCTGCTCAGCCGCACGGGCATCATCCCCATTTCGGCTACCCAGGACACGGCCGGCCCCATGGCCCGCACCGTGCGCGACGCCGCCCTGCTGCTGGGGGCCCTGGTGGGCGAAGACCCCGCCGACGCCGCCACCAAGGGCAGCGCCGCCCACGCCCAGGCCGACTACACCAAGTGCCTGGACGCAAGCGCGTTGAAAGGCAAGCGCCTGGGCGTGGAGAAGTCGCACCTCGCCGGCACCTCGCCCGCCATTGCGCTCCTGCACCAGGCCGTGGCGGCCCTGAAAGCCCAAGGCGCCACGGTGGTGGCAGTGGACGTGGCCAAGCCCACCGGGGCCCTCGGCGAGGCCGAGTTTCAGGTGCTGCTCTACGAATTCAAGGCCGGGCTGAACCAGTACCTGGCCGCGGCGGGGGCCCCCGTGAAAACCCTGGCCGACGTCATCGCCTTCAACACCCAGCACGCCGCGCAGGCCATGCCCTTCTTCCAGCAGGAAACCCTGGAGCTGGCCCAGAAAACCGACGGCCTGGCCAGCGCCAAGTACCGCGCGGCCCTGGCCCGCTCGCAAGGCGGCGCGCGCAAAATCCTAGACAACGTTTTGAAAACCAACCGGCTCGACGCCATCATCGGCATCACCACCGGCCCGGCGGGCTGCATCGATTTGGTAAACGGCGACTACTCGTCGGGCCTTGATTTCTCGTCGCCCGCGGCCATGGCCGGCTACCCGCACCTCACCGTGCCCATGGGCCAGGCGCACGGCCTGCCGGTGGGCCTGTCGCTGGTGGGCCCCGCCTGGGCCGAGGGGTCCCTGTTGGGCCTGGGCTACGCCTACGAGCAAGCCACCAAGCTGCGCCGGGCGCCCGAGCTACGGGGGCCCCTGGTCTGAGAAGCTGCTTTAGTAACTCAAACAGCTTCTAAGACGAAGCGGAACTACCCGTCAGCTAGGCCGCGAAGAGCAGCGCTAGTTAAAAAACCGCTCGTTGTGCTGCCGCAGGAATTGCTGGGCCGGTCCTTCCGCTTTCTCGTGAGGCCGCCGTAGCTTCTGACCATGGTATTGATAGTATGCTGCGCCATTGGAAAATTCCTCCCGGATACGAGGGCTCACCTCTACAACCAACTTATCGGCGTCGATGGTGAGGTAGTGCTGGTCGAAAAGTCTATGCAGGTCGGAGCGCAGTAGCAAGCCGTTGCTGACGATACTGGGACCTGCCGCCGAGTAGGGCTGAATGTGCGCGGCTTCAAGTACAGGCAAGGTTTTTTCGCCCGAGATGGCGCACTTCCGGTCGTAGGCCTGCGTCACTATTTCCCGAAAAGCCTGCTGGTCAGGCCGCACCCTAACCAAGGCAGTGCGGTAGGGAGCAGTTGGCTCCAGCACAAGGTCAGATACCGTGGGCTCTGGCAGTAAAGTAGCGGGCTGGTAACGCTGTAGCACTTGGCTCACCTGCTGCCACAGATAGTGGCCAGCGGGCTCTTTTGTATCAAACCCCTTACCCTGCACAATACCATGACCCCAGTCGGCAGGAGCGGGCACCCAGGCGGCGGGCTCAAAGAATACGGGTGTATTGAGCGTCAGGCACAGAATAGTAGCATTAGCAGCTTCAGGACCATAACGGTTGCCGTAAATGAGTCGGTAAAATTCTTGGTAACTACTTACCCCGTTGCGCGTTCCAAAAATATCCCAGGCCATCGGTAACGTCACGTTCATCTTGCCCGCAAAATAGCCTACTCCCACAATAGCATGAGCTGGCTTTTTTAGTAAAAACAAGAAGGGGCCGTTTGGTGGTAGCACCTTAAAGTTTTTCGCCGAGGGCTTCCAGAAATTCACGTCTTCACGCGGCTCTCGCCGCAAAAATTCGTACCAGCGCCGGTCAGTCAGGCCTACGTAGAATTTCATGGCTCAAATGATTAGCGCTTGTTTAGCAGCGCGTCATACCGCACTTTCAGGTCGTCGTACTGCCTAACCTTATCT
The DNA here is from genome assembly GCA_050954665.1 of Janthinobacterium lividum. Taxonomy (GTDB): domain Bacteria; phylum Bacteroidota; class Bacteroidia; order Cytophagales; family Hymenobacteraceae; genus Hymenobacter. Next base: position 465,700 of record JBPBPC010000035.1, on the reverse strand, counting down.
AAATAAAGGTCATAGACGCGCAGCAGTCGGTCCTTACACTCATCCAGGCTAGCAACCTGGTAAGTGCCCATCGGCTCGGCCACTACCGACGCAACTGGCGCGGCCAGCTCCTTAAAATCCTGCCCGAAGTCGTGGTAGATGAGCTGGCCGACTTGCTTGATGAAGTCAAAATCCAGGTTGGGGTCTTCGAGGCGGCGGTAGAGGGTAGGGCGGCTGATGCCCAGCGCGGCGTGCAGCTTGGCCAGCTTCATGCCGCTTTTGGTGATGGCGGCGGCTACGGTTTCGCCCCGGTGTTGCTTGGCCATATCGGGCTAGGATGGAATGAGACAAAATTGACAAGTTTGTGTCTCAGGATACTTTCCAGTTTTTTGTCTTTTCTATCCCTACTTTCGAGTTATTGAATCATTTTTGTAACGATTCATACTCAAAAAGTGCGAATCGACGACTTTTCGGCTGACCAGCCCACCGCCCGGCTTCCCGACAACCCTATTCTCAACAACCCCTACCAGGAGCCGGCGCGCCACTACGCCACCGACCTGCTCGGCAACCTCGACTACGGCACCATTGAGGGGGGTAGGCGCTTGTTTGTGCCCGAGGTGCAGGTGATGCCCGGCAAGCACACCGGCCAGAAAGAAACCTTTGCCTTCAACGAGGCCGCCGCTGGCTACGGCACGCACCTCATTAATTTGCTGCGCCGAGAGGTGAGCCAGTGGCGCGCCGCGGGCTACCCCGACGCCACCCGCGTGACGCGCGAGCTGCTGGCCTACTGGTTTCCCGACCAGGACGAGTCGCCAGTGAAGAAGCTGTTTTTTGCGCAGCGCGAGGCCGTCGAAACGGCTATCTGGCTCAATGAAGTAGCTGGCCGCTCCAATGCCGGCAGCCACATTCTCAACCAGTTGCGCGAGGGGCAGCAGTCGGTGTCGCCGCACGCGGCCGACCACCTGCCGCGCATCGCCTTCAAGATGGCCACCGGCACCGGCAAAACCGTGGTGATGGCCGCGCTCATCCTCTACCACTACCTCAACCGCCAGCAGTACCGGCAAGACGTGCGCTTCGCCGACTACTTTCTGCTGGTGGCGCCGGGCATCACCATCCGCGACCGGCTGGGCGTGCTGCGCGCCGACACCACCGCCGACCGCCACTACGCCCAGGACTACTACCACCAGCGCAAGCTGGTGCCGCTCGCCTACGAAGGCCTGCTCGCCGGCCTGAATGCCCGGCTCGCCATCGCCAACTACCACCAGTTTGAGCCGCGCACGCTGCAAGGCAATAAGCGCGGCGTATTTGACGGCAAAATCGGGGCCGACGGCCGGAAGCAGGATGAATACGAAGACTACGCCCAGGTTTTCAAGCGTTTGCTGAGCAGCTTCCGGCCCGGCAGCCGCCTACTGGTGCTGAATGATGAGGCGCACCACTGCTATTTGCCGCAGGCCAGTGGCAAAAAAGCCCAGGCCGGCGACGAGGCCAGCCCCGACGAAAACGCCCGCGCCGCCGTGTGGTTCAGCGGCTTGCGCGAGCTGGGGCAGCGCTACCAGCTCACGGCGGTGTATGACTTGTCGGCCACGCCTTACTATTTGCAGGGCTCGGGCTACCGGCCCTACACGCTATTTCCGTGGATTGCCACGGACTTCGGGCTGGTAGAAGCCATCGAGAGTGGGCTGGTGAAGATTCCTTATCTACCCGAAAAAGATGATACTCAGCAACTCGACATGCCGGTATTGCGCAACCTGTACGAACATGTGCGCGAGCACCTGCCCAAGATGGGCAAGGCCACTGAGCGCAAGGAGCAGGGCGCGGCCTACGTGGAGCGCCGGCCCGACCTGCCGCAGCTGCTCGTGGCCGCCCTCGACCAGCTAGTAGCTCATTATGAGGACTATGACCTGGGCGTGCGCGAGCGCGGCGAGCGCCGCCCCGAGCTGCTGAGCACGCCGCCCGTGCTCATTGTGGTCTGCAACAACACCAGCGTGTCGAAGGAGGTGTATAAGCACCTGGCGGGCTACGAGTACGCCGACCCCAAGCACGGCCGCCGGGTGGCGCAGGGCCACCACGCCATCTTCTCCAACTACCTGGCCGACAGCACACCCAAGCACCGGCCGCCTACCCTACTCATCGACTCCGATGCGCTCGAAAACAGCGGGCAGGTGAATGAGGAATTCCGGCGGGTTTTTAAGGAAGAAATCGCGCAGTTTCGGCACGAATACCGCCGCCTCTACCCCGAGCGGCCCGCCGACGACCTCACTGAGTCCGACCTGCTGCGCGAGGTAGTAAACACCGTGGGCCGGCCCGGTAAGCTGGGCGCACACATCCGCTGCGTGGTGAGCGTGAGCATGCTCACCGAGGGCTGGGACGCCAACACCGTGACCCACATCGTGGGCCTGCGGGCCTTCGGCTCGCAGCTGCTGTGCGAGCAGGTGGCGGGCCGCGCCCTGCGCCGCCGCTACTACGAGCTGGTGGCCTACGACAAGCACGGCGAGGCCGTGACGGGCACCACCAAGGCCGACAAAGCCCGCATCGCGGACTACAAATTTCCGCCCGAGTACGCCCGCATTATCGGCATTCCGTTCAAGGCGTTTCAGCGCGGCCAGGCGAGCGGCGGCGCGGGGCCGGCGGGCGACGAGGTAACGGCCATTCGGGCACTGCCCGAGCGTAGCGCGCTGGAAATCAACTTCCCCAACCTGCACGGCTACCGCGAGGAGCTAGCGGCGGGCGAGTTGGTGGCCGACTTCGCGGCGGTGGGCAAGTTTGAGCTGGACTTCTCCAAAATACCCACCCACACGGAGCTGGCCTCCGCCTTTTCGGGCAGCACCGAAACCATGAAGCTGCAAGCCCACGAGCACCTGCGCGATGGCGAAGTGGTGTACTACCTCACGCGGGAGGTGCTGCGCTACCACTTCTCCACGGTGGCGGGCGAGCCCAAAATCGAGTTTTTCGGCCCCGTGCAGCGCATCGTGGCGCAGTGGTACCAGCAGTGCCTCACGCTGGTGCACCAAACCGACCCGGCCTTCAAGCGGCTGGTGCTGTACTGGGATGCGCAGGCCGTGGCCAGCCATATTTTCGAGGCCATCACGGTGGGCCAGCCGCTGGCCGAGCGCCGCATTCGGCCGGTGCCCAGCTACTACAACCCGCGCGGCAGCACGCGCTTTGTGCACGGCCAGACCACGCGCCCGGTCTTCGCCACCACCAAAAGCCACGTCAACTACGTGGTAGCCGACACCGAGAGCTGGGAGCAAATCTGCGCCAAGGTGCTCGAAGACTTGCCTGAGGTGCTGAGCTACGTCAAAAACGCCTTTTTGGACCTCAAAATCCCCTACCTCAAGGAAGGGCACCGGCACGACTACCTGCCCGATTTTCTGGCCCGCGTGCGCACTACCAGCGGCCAGGTGGTGAACCTGCTCATCGAAGTCACGGGCATGAATAAGGACAAGGCCGCCAAGATTCTCTACACCCAAAACTACTGGCTGCCCGCCGTGAATGGCGACCTCGCCGCCCTCGACCTGCCGCCCGACGAGCCGTGGGCTTTCGTCGAAATCAGCGAGAGCGAGAAGTATTTCCGCAACCAGCTGGTGGCGAAGATTAAGAGCTTATAAACCACCAAAAAACGCCCGTCATGCTGAGCGCAGCGGAGTCGAAGCATCTTGGCAGGTGTACTAATCACTGATGCCCACAACGATGCGAGCAAGATGCTTCGGCTCCGCTGCGCTGCGCTCAGCATGACGAAGCCTAGTAGTCCGCTTATTCGCCATGGCTAAAAAATCCATTCCCACCCCGCCTACCCCCGACCCCACCGCCTACCTGCACCAGGATAAGCGGGTGCTCATTCCGGCCGAAACCGAGGCCGGGGCCGAGCAGCTCAACCCCAGGGTGCAAACCCACACGCTGCGTGAGGTTGACAAAAACCCCATCGTGCACCGCGGCCAGGACCCCGAGCTGAAGTGGCTGGGCAAGTACGCCCACGAGGGCGACCACCAGCCCGATTTCCTCAAGCTCGACATCCGCTCGCTCTACCGCCACGAGCACATCCGGCCGCAGGAATTGATGGCGCGCCTCTACCGCGAGCGCCTCGCCGAGGCCAATGCCCAGCTCGGCCTCTTCGGCCAGGACTACCAGCAGGTCGATGAGCTCGACAAGCCCCTGAGCTACTACCAGCACCACGCCGCCTGGGAAAACCGCCTTATCCTCGGCGATTCGCTCTCCGTGATGACCTCGCTGCTAGAGCGCGAGGGCCTCGATAAAAAGGTGCAAATGGTGTACCTCGACCCGCCCTACGGCATCAAATACGGCTCCAACTGGCAAATCAAGCTCAACAACCGCACCGTCACCGACGGCAAGGACGAGCACTTGTCCTCCGAGCCCGAGCAAATCAAAGCCTTCCGCGACACCTGGGAGCTGGGCATCCACAGCTACCTCAGCTACCTGCGCGACCGGCTGCTGGTGGCGCGGGAATTATTGACAGAATCAGGCTCGTGCTTCGTGCAGATTTCGGATGAGAACGTGCACTTGGTGCGGGGGTTGATGGATGAGATTTTTGGAAGCACCAATTTCATAAGTCAAATTGTTTATAAAACAACCTCAGGCACTGGCGAACTACTGCTTGAAAGCATATCAGACTATATAATTTGGTACGCTAAAAACAAATCTCAAATCAAGTACCGCCAGATTTATCAATTCAAAACAGTAGGCGGAGAAGGTGGAACAGCCTATAGCAAAGTAGAACTCTCGGATGGTTCGAAACGAAGTTTAACAACTGACGAGAAGTACGATACAAGCCGCCTACCAATTGGTGCAAGAATCTATAGAATCGATAATCTCACTAGCCAAAGAGGGGCCTCAGGCTCTGATTTACGTGAATTCAACCTATGGGGCAAAGCTTTCAAACCAGGTAAAGGCACTTTTAAAACGGATGAGAAAGGCTTGAGAAATCTTGCTTTAAAACACCGCCTAGAAGCAGTAGGTGACAATTTATATTATAGACGTTTTTTTGAAGATTTTCCTGTATTCCCTATTTCTAATGTTTGGAATGACACTAGCATCGCGGGTTTTGCCTCAGACAAAAAATACATAGTTGAGACATCGATAAAAGTCATTCAGCGCTGCATCTTAATGACTACCGACCCCGGCGACCTCGTGCTCGACCCGACTTGCGGCAGCGGCACGACCGCCTACGTGGCCGAGCAGTGGGGTAGGCGCTGGATTACGATTGACACCTCGCGCATCGCTCTCAACATTGCCAAGACGCGGCTGATGACGGCCTCCTTTCCCTATTATCGGCTTTACGACGAGGTAGGGCAGGATATCCGGCAGGGTTTCCGCTACAAGGAGGTGCCGCACATCACCCTCAAGAGCCTCGCCAACGACGAGCCGCCCGCCACCGAAAAGCTCTACGACCAGCCCGAAGAAGACAAAAAGCGCCTGCGCGTGGCCGGCCCCTTCACCGTCGAAACGCTGCAAAGCCTGAACCCCGTGGCGCCTGAGGAACTGGAAGCGCCCAAGGCAGAGCTGGAAAGCCAGGCCCAGTTTGAAGGCCGGGTATTCGCGGGCCTCATGGCTTCGGGCGTGCGCAACGGGGCCAAGGGCGAGCAGGCCGTGTTCCTGCGCGTGGAGCGGCGCGCCTCGCCCGCGCTGCCCGCCGAGGGCTACTGGCGCGATGCCGACGACCGCGAGCGCAAGGCCTATTTCCTGCTGGGGCCCCGCTTCGGCACCGTGAGCAAAAGCCAGGTGAACGACGCCGTAAAGGAATGCCGGCAGCTCGGCGATGCCGACTGGCTGGTGGTGCTGGGCTTCGCCTTCGACGACGCCATTGAGAACCGCGAGCAGACCACCAACGCGGGCACTTTCCAGGTGACGCGGGCGCGCATTGGCGAGGACTTATTGCAGGAAGGCCTGCTGAAAAAGGATAAGAAAGCGGCGTCCTTCGTGACCATCGGCGAGCCCGAAATCGGCTTGCTGCGCGATGAAAAAGCGGGTACCGTCACGGTGGAAGTGCAGGGCCTCGACATCTGGGACCCCATCAACAACCGGCTGGCGGCGCGCTCGGTCGAGGACATTGCCTACTGGATGCTCGACGACGACTACGACGGCGCCAATTTCCTGGTGCGGCAGGTATTCTTCTGCGGCGGCGAAAAGGGCGAGTTCAAGAAATGGCGCACCAAGCTCGACGGCCAGGCCAGCGCCAGCGCCAAGAAAAAAGCCGAACAAACCCTGCGCATCGAACTAGACGAGGACGCCTGGGAGCGGCTCTACGGCTTTCAGTCGCACCCCATTGCGTTTAAAAAGGGCAAGCGGGTGGCCGTGCGCGTCATCAGCCAATTTGGGGAGGAAAGCACGCGGGTCCTGACGCTGTAGGGGCCCTACAGCCGCGCCCGCACCTGGCGCAGCACGCGCTCCATCTCGTTGCGCACGTCGCCGCTGTCGGCGATGTGATTGTTGTTGAGGAAGGTGAAGGCCAGCAGGCGGCCGCTTTTGGTGCGCAGGTAGCCGCTGAGGTTGGTGTTGTTGGCGAGCGAGCCGGTTTTGCCCCACACCCAGGGCCCCGCGGCGTCGTGGTAGCGCTTGCGCAGCGTGCCCTGGCGCCCGCCGGCGGCCAGCAGGCTCAGCAGGCGGGGCTCGGGCACGTCGCGGTGCAGCAGCAGCAGCAGGGCCTCCAGGGTGCGGGGCGTGACGAGGTTTTGGCGCGAGAGGCCCGAGCCGTCGGCCCACGCCACGGGGTCGGGCAGGGCCCCGAGGTACTGCTTGCGCACGTACCGAATCACGCGCTGGGTGCTGAGCGAATCGTGGGGCCCCACGGCGGTGCTGGCCATCAGCAGCAGCTGCTCGGCCAGGAAGTTGTCGCTCACGCGCAGCATCCGGCGGTAGAGGCTGTCCACGGGCAAGCCGCGCAGGGTGCGCACTACGTCCGTGGGGCGCGGGCGCCAGGGGGCCCCCACCAGCGGCCGCCGCAGCGTGTCGCCGAGCAGGCGCAGCGTGAAGGCCCGGCTGGTGCGGAACGGCACCTCGTCGATCCACTTTTTATTAAACGGCGCCACCACGTAGAAACGGTTTTCGTCCAGGGCCCGGATCACGTGCGTGTCCTGGTCAATGTTGGGCGCGCGCAGGGCGGCCGGCACGGGCCCCGTGAGCGGGGCAAAGTGCTGGGGCCGCACGCGCAGCCGGCTGGGCACCTTGCCCGCGGGCGGCGTGGCGTAGAAGCGCACGGTGTGCCCGTAAATTGGAAATGCCCCGCGCTCGGGCTGGAAATAGTAGCCAAAATCGTCCCAGGGCCAGCCGGGGCCGTAGGGCGCGGAGCAGGCGATATCGCAGCTGGCGAGCAGGCCGGGGGCCTTCTGCAAAAACTCGAAGGCGCGGCGGCTGGGCACGTCGCCGTGCAAAAAGGTGGGGTCGCCGGTGCCCTGGAAAAACAGCGTGTCGCCGCGGCTGAAGTAGCGCAGGCTGGGCAGCGAGTCGGGCAGCAGCTTCAGGCCGGCGTAGAGGCTGAAAAGCTTCATGTTGCTGGCCGGCGTGAAGTACTTGGTGTCGTTCTGGGCAAACAGCGGTTCGCCGGTGGCGGCGTCGGCCAGCACCAGGGCCACGGCGTGGGGCCGCAGCACGGCCGAACTGTCGAGCAAATTGCGCAGCCAGGGCAGCTTTTCGGCGGTGGGCGGCGGGGCCGCGGCGGGCGTTTTGTCGGGGGCCTGGGCGCAGGCCGTGAGCTGGGTGGCGCCCAGCGTCAGCAAGCACAGGAAGTAGAGGGGGCGTAGCAACACGGGGCCCAACTTACGTACCATTTGCGACCGGGGCACTTTTTTCCTTGGCCCGGGGCCCGCGCCTGGGCCGGGCGGGGCCCCGGCGCGCCCGGCCTAGGCGCGGGCCGGCGGGGCCCCGAAGCTCGTTTTCAGGGCTTGGTAAGCGGCGGATGAAATGGCCAGGCGCTGCACCACGGTGGCCGTTTTCTGCGTGACTTTGCCCTTGTTGTCGCGCTCCTTGGTGATGTTTTCCAGCGTTAGAAAATGGCAGGCGTCGTCGTTGGGGGCGCAGTGCAGCTTCACGCGGGCGAACTGGTCGAGTTCCGAGGCGGCCACGTGGGGCGTGAGCACGTGAAACTGGCCGGTTTCGAGGGCCTGGCGGGCGTCGGCGGCGTGCTGGATGTAGCCTACCGGGTGAGCCAGCGTTTCCTCGGCGGCCCAGGCGTTGGTGGCTTCCGAAAACGGCTCGTGCGCCTGCGTTGCGGCCAGCAGGTAGGCCCCGCCCACAATCACGAGGGCCTCCACCAGCCAAATGGCCCACAGCAGCAGGCCCGACGGCGTGGCCCCTCTCAGCGACCAAGTGCCGGTTTCGTTGATTTGGCGCATGGCGTTCCACATGCCCGCTGGGTGCGACAGGATGGTGGCGAACAGGCCGGGGCTGAACGAGGTGCTGGCCACGTGCAGCCCCGACGTGCTGAACAAGTGGGCCGCAGTGCTGGGCGCGCCGGGGGCGGGCGCTTCGGTGCCGAAGAACAGCGTTAGGTACGCGCCCCACTCCAAGTACACCGCCACCAAGCCCACCGCGGCGGCCAGGCCCCCCACGCCGCGCGGGCTGCGCAGCTTGCCGGCCCGCGCCAGCCCCGCCAGCCCCGCCCCCAGCAGCAGCCCGAACCCCAGGCACAGCACGAAGTTGACGTAGATGAACGGGATGTACCAGATGGCGTAGACGTAGACCAGCGCCAGCACCGCGGCGGCCGCGGCGCCGCCCAACAAAAAAAGCACGGCGCCGCCCAGGGGCATTTTGTTGGAAGGTTGGTAGTAGAGGCTCATGCGGGCGGATGGGCGGTAGAATAGAAAGAAAAAGGTGGGCCGGTAGAAAAGACAGGTGATTTCGGCAGCAATAAACAAGGTGGCCAGCATTTTCGCTAGCGCCGGGGGCCCCAAGCAGTGCCCCCTCAACGCAGGCCCTTTGGGGCCCCAGCGGCGGCGGGCGGCGGCGGCGCTGTAACTTTGCCCCCCGTCATGCCTGAACGCTCCACCCCCCCCCTCACAGCGTCGGCCGCGAAATTTATTTTCGTCACCGGCGGCGTCACCTCTTCACTCGGCAAAGGAATTATTTCCGCCTCGCTGGCCAAGCTCTTGCAGGCCAGAGGGTTCCGAGTCACCATCCAGAAGTTCGACCCCTACATCAACATCGACCCGGGCACGCTCAATCCCTACGAGCACGGCGAATGCTACGTGACCGACGACGGCGCCGAAACCGACCTTGATTTGGGCCACTACGAGCGGTTCCTGAACACCCCCACTTCGCAGGCCAACAACGTCACCACGGGCCGCATCTACGACACCGTGATCCGGCGCGAGCGCGAGGGCGCCTTCCTCGGCAAAACCGTGCAGGTGGTGCCCCACATCACCGACGAGATCAAGCGGCGGATGCTGCTGCTGGGCGAAGGCGGCGCGTTCGACGTGGTGATCACCGAAATCGGCGGCTGCATCGGCGACATCGAGAGCCTGCCCTTCGTGGAGGCCGTGCGCCAGCTGCGCTGGGAGCTGCCGCCCAACGATTCGCTCGTCATCCACCTCACGCTGCTGCCGTACCTGGCCGCCGCCGGCGAGCTCAAAACCAAGCCCACGCAGCACTCGGTGCGCGACCTGCGCGAGGCCGGCTTGCAGCCCGACATCCTGGTGTGCCGCACCGAGCACGCCATTCCGCCCGAAATGCGGCGCAAAATTGCGCTCTTTTGCAACGTCAAAATCAACTCCGTCATCGAGTCGCTCGACGCCGACACCATTTACTCGGTGCCGCTGATGATGCTGAAGGAGCAGCTCGACGAGCGCGTCATCAAGCGCCTGAAGCTGACCGGCGGGGCCCCCCAGCCCGATTTAGAAGCGTGGAAAGACTTCCTGGGCCGCCTCAAAAACCCCACCGAGGAAGTCACCATCGCCTTGGTGGGCAAGTACGTGGAGCTGCCCGACGCCTACAAGTCCATCAACGAATCGTTCGTGCACGCCGGGGCCCTCAACGAGTGCCGGGTGAAGGTGCGCAGCATCCAATCCGACCATCTCACGCCCGACAACGTGGCCGAAAACCTGCGCGGCGTGGACGCCGTGCTGGTGGCCCCGGGCTTCGGCGAGCGCGGCTTCGAGGGCAAGATTGCCGCCGTGCAGTACGTGCGCGAGCACGGGATTCCGTTCTTTGGCATCTGCCTGGGCATGCAGGTGGCCGTGGTGGAGTACGCCCGCCACGTGCTGGGCCTGCCCGACGCCAACTCCACCGAGATGGACGCCCTCACGCCGCACCCCGTCATCGCCATGATGGAGTCGCAGAAGGACATCACCCAGAAGGGCGGCACCATGCGCCTGGGGGCCTACGCCTGCGATTTGCGGCGCGGCTCGCGGGCGGCCAAGGCCTACGGCAAAACCCACATCAGCGAGCGGCACCGCCACCGCTTCGAGTTCAACGGCGAGTACCTGGCCCAGTTCGAGGCCGCCGGCATGCAGGCCTCGGGCACCAACCCCGAAACCGGGCTGGTCGAAATCATCGAGCTGCCCCAAACGGTGCACCCCTGGTTCGTGGCCGGGCAGTTCCACCCCGAGCTGAAAAGCACCGTGGAGAACCCGCACCCGCTGTTCGTGCGCTTCGTGCGGGCCGCCATGCAGTACCGCAAAGGGTAGGCTATAAAAAAAAGTTTAGTTGCCGCTAGGGCGTCCTGCTGAGCGCAGCCGCAGCATCTCTACTGCGCCAGTAATTAATATTTACTACTGCGGGAGAGATGCTTCGGCTGCGCTCAGCAGGACGGCCTAAAGGCAGACAGCTTATCGGGGGCCCCGCGCCGTCGGCGGGGGCCGCCGTACCTTTGCGCATCGTTTCACAGTTACGTTAATGGACAAAAATTCCGCCACCGGCCTATTTCTCATCTCGGCCCTGATTCTGGTGTACTTGTTCTTCTTCAGCCCGAAACAGGCCGACGTCGAAAAAGCTAAAAAGCAAGAAGCCGCCACGGCCGCCGCCCGCACCGCCACCAAGCCCGCTGCGGGGGCCCCCGCGGCCGCCGCCGCACCGGCCGGCCTCGTTCCCGACGCGCCGCTTGACTCGGCGGCCGGCCCGGTGCAGGCCGTGACGCTGCAAAACGCCGACCTCACCATCACCTTCTCCAGCCGGGGCGGCCGCGTGACGGCCGTGCGCCTGAACAAGTACAAAACCTTCTTCGGCCAGCCGCTGAACCTGATCGACGCCCAAAGCGCCCGCCTCGACACGCGCTTCCGCACCGTGGACGGCCAAACGATTCGCTTCTCGGACCTGAACTTCCAGCCCTCGGCCGTGACCACGGCGGGCCCCGCCCAGCGCGTGAGCTTCACGGCGGCGGTGGCCGGCGGCACCATCGTGCAGAGCTACAGCCTGCCGGCCGACAGCTACGAGCTGGCCTACGACCTGCGCTTCAACGGCTTGGAGCGCACCGTGGCCCAGGAGCCGCTCACCTTCACGTTCCTCGACCGGGTGCGCCAAACCGAGCAGGACCTGAAGCAGAACCGCAACCACTCCACCATCAACCACTACTCGGCCGCCGGCAGCCACACCGCCCTGGCCGAGGCCAGCGAGAAGCCCGAGGAAAGCAAGGCCGAGGGCCCCGTGCAGTGGGCCGCCCACAAGCACGACTTCTTCGTGGCCGGCCTGATTGCCGACGGCCAGCCGTTCAGCGGCGGCACCTTCAACACGGCGGTGCCCGACGCCAACGACTCGACGTTCATCAAAACCATGAGCACCACGCTCACCCTGCCGGTGGCCGAGGTGGAGCAGGGCCGCGGCCACTTCCGCTACTTTTTCGGCCCGAACTCGTTCAACCTGCTCAAAGGCGTGGCCCCGGGCTTCGACCGCAACGTGTACCTGGGCTGGGGCCTGTTCCGGTGGGTGAACCAGTTCATCATCCTGCCGGTGTTCCACTTCCTGGCGCAGTACATCAGCAACTACGGCGTCATCATCGCGCTGCTGGTGCTGCTCATCAAGCTGGTTACCTGGCCCCTGACGTACAAAACCTACGAGAGCCAGGCCCGCATGAAGGTGCTGAAGCCCGAGATTGACGCCCTCAAGGAGAAAATTGGCGACGACCCCACCAAGGTGCAGCAGGAGACGATGAAGCTCTACTCCACCTTTGGGGTGAGCCCGCTCAGCGGCTGCGTGCCCACGCTGCTCACGCTGCCGATTCTGTTCGCCATGTTCCAGTTCTTCCCCAACGCCATCGAGCTGCGGCAGGAGCACTTCCTGTGGGCCAAGGACTTGAGCAGCTACGACGTGTTCGCCAAGCTGCCTATCTTCGTGAAGTGGTACGGCGACCACGTGTCCATGTTCACGCTGCTGATGACGGCCTCTACCCTGGTCATGACCTGGCAGAGCAACCAGGTGAACACGGCCATGCAGGGCCCCATGAAGTTTTACAGCTACCTGATGCCCCTGATTTTTCTGTTCGTGCTGAACAGCTTCGCGGCGGGCCTCACCTGGTACTACTTCGTGTCGAACGTCGTCACTTTCGCCCAGCAGGCCATCACCAAGTCGTTTGTGGACGACACCAAGATTCGCGCCCAGCTCGAAGCCAACAAGGTGAAGAACAAGGACAAGAAGCCCACCGGCTTCCAGGCCCGCATCGCCGAGGCCATGAAGGCCTCGCAGGAGCGCGAAGCCCAGGCCAAGAAGCCCGGCAAGGCCTAAACCCGGCTTTGCCCCTACCAAAAAGGCCCGCTTCGGCGGGCCTTTTTTTGGCGCCTGGGTTAGGGCCCCGGGCCTTATTCTTTCCACACGCTTTCCAGCAAAATCTGGTTCATGGGGTTGGCGCCGAGGCCGCGCACGTTGTTCTGGCTCAGGCGAATCAGCTCGTCGTAGTACAGGCTGATGACCGGAACTTCGGCCACGACGAGGCGGTCCATCTGCTGGTAGAGGGCCGTGCGCTGGGCCGCGTCCTGGGTGCGGATGGCCTGGTCGTAGAGGCGGTCGTAGGCGGCGCTTTGGAAGTGGGTTTTGTCGGGGCCCGCGGGGCTGAAGTTGGGGCTGTAGAACAGGGCCAGGTAGTTTTCGGCGTCGGGGTAGTCGCCGAGCCAGCTTTTGGCGAAAAAGGCCGCCCGGCCGTTGTCCACCAGTTCCTGCTGGGCCGCCGACTGGTTGATGTCGACCTGCACCTGGACGCCCACGTTGGCCCATTGCTTCTGCAAGTACTCGCCAATTTCCTTGCGCTCGGCCACCGTGCTCAGGCGCAGGCGCAGCGGGCGCTGGGGGCCCCAGCCGGCCGCCCGCAGCAGTGCCCGCGCCCGGGCCGGCTGGTAGTCGTAGCCGGGCACCAGGGCTGGCGAAAACGAGGGCAGCGCCGCCGGCACAAAGCCCGACGTGCCGGGCTGGCCCACGTGGTTCAGCAGGTAGGCCGTCATTTCAGGTTTGTTCAGGGCCCAGGCCAGGGCCTGGCGCACGCGCACGTCGCGCAGGGCCCGGCCCTGCACGGCCTGCTCGCCGGTGAGGTGCGTGCTGTCGAGCTGAATGCCGAGGTACTCGGTGTTCAGGTACGGCACTTTTTGCACCGCGAACTGGCCCCGGAAATCAGCCCGCACGGTGCCGTCGCGGTTCATCACCAAGTCGCGCGAGCCCTCGCGGATGCCCGACAGGAAATCGAGCTTGCCCTGCATGAAGGTGAGGAATTCGGTTTTGCGGTCGGCAATGAAGCTGATGGCCACCGCGTCGAGGTACGGCAGCGGGCGGCCCCGGGCGTCGCGGCGCCAGTAGTGCGGGTTCTTCTGGTAAAGCAGCACGTTGCCTTCATCCCAGAGCCGGAACTGGAAAGGGCCCGTGCCCACCGGGTGCTCGCGGAAGTCCTTGCCGTACTTGGCCACGGCCTCGTGGGGCACCACGTAGGCGTAGTGCATGGTGAGGATGCCCAGGAACGGGATGAACGGCGCCTTGAGGTGGATGCGCAGCGTGGAGTCGTTCACGGCCACGAAGCAGGTGTCGCTGGGGGCTCCGCCGGGCTTTTCCAGCACCTTGCCGCGGAAAATCCAGCCGCCGGTGCTGGCCGTGGCGGGGTCCAGGATGCGCTTGAAGGAGTACACGAAGTCGTGGGCCGTGACGGCCCGCCCCCGCCCGCCGGCAAACGCTTCGCTGTCGTGGAAGCGCACGCCCGGCCGCAGCACGAAGGTGTAGAGCCGCCCGTCGGGCGACACGGTGTAGCGCCGGGCCAGCGCCGGGGCCGGCTGCAGGGCCGAATCCAGGGCCACGAGGCCGTTGTAGAGCTGCTCGTCGGCCCAGCGGTTGGCCTGGTTGCGGGCAAAGGCGGGGTCGAGCGAGGTGAGGGCCTCGGGCTGGTTGTAGCGGAACACCCGGCGCTCGTCGGGGGCCGCTGCGCCGGGGCCCTGGCAGCCCGCCAGGGCCCCGGCCCCGGCCAAAAACACGGCCCAGGGGCCCCAAAAACGCCGCATACGAACAGAAATGAGCTTGGCTTGTTCGGGCAAAGGTAACGGCACCCCGCCGGTGCCGGCGCATTACTCCTCCCTTCTCCCCATGCAGCTTACCTACCTGGGCCACTCCACCTTCCTGGCCACCATCGGCACCGCCCGCGTGCTGTTCGCCCCGTTCATCCGCCCCAACCCGCTGGCCCAGGCCATCGACGTGGACGCCATCGAGGCCGACTACATCCTGCTCTCGCACGCCCATGGCGACCACCTCGCCGACGCCGAGGAAATTGCCCGGCGCACCGGCGCCCCCATCCTGGCCATCGCCGAAGTGGCCGGCCACTTCGGCGCCAAGGGCCTCCAGGTGTCGGCACCAACCTCGGCGGCAAGGTGGCGCTGCCCTTCGGCACGGTGCATTGCGTGGCCGCGGCCCACCCCAGCTCGTTTCCCGACGGCGCCTACGGCGGCGTGCCCATGGGCTTCGTCGTCAAAACCACCGAGGGCCCCACGTTCTACTTCGCCGGCGACACGGCCCTGACCTACGACCTCAAGCTCATCGGCGAGCGGCACCAGCTCGATTTCGCCCTGCTGCCCATCGGCGACCACTACACCATGGGCCTCACCGACGCGCTGGTGGCGGCCGATTGGGTGGGGGCCCAAAAAATCATCGGCATGCACTACGACACGTTCCCGCCGCTGGTCATCGACCACGCCGCTTCCCTCGCCGAAGCCCAGGCCGCGGGCAAAGAGTTGCACTTGCTAAAAATCGGCGAAACGGTAACCCTGTAGCCCCGGGGGCCCCGGGGCCCCAAAAATCCCCTTGCCGGATTCGCCGGGCCTGCCCGGGCTTGGCGAATCCGTTTTTTTTAGCCTTATTTTGTAGAAGGGGAAGCCGGGCCGGCCGGGCCGGCTTTGCTAGCCTTATTGGCTTATTTCTATCTTTCCAGCCCCGGCCGCCCCCGTATTCCGTTACTTCTCATGGGAAAAATTATTGCGGTAGCTAACCAGAAAGGCGGCGTGGGCAAAACCACTTCGGCCATCAACCTGGCGGCCTCGCTGGCCGCCCTCGACTACCGGACCCTGCTCGTGGACGCCGACCCGCAGGCCAACGCCACGTCCGGCGTGGGCTACGACCCCAAGGACATCCAGCACAGCATCTACGAGTGCATGGTCGACGGCATCAACGCCCGCGACATCATCCTGCCCACCAACATTTTGCCCCAGCTCGACCTCATGCCCTCCCACATCGATTTGGTGGGCGCCGAGGTGGAGATGATCAACCTGCCCAACCGCGAGGCCAAAATGAAGGAGGCCCTGCGCCCGCTGGCCGAGGAGTACGACTTCGTCATCATCGACTGCTCGCCTTCGCTGGGCCTCATCACCGTCAACGCCCTCACGGCGGCGCACTCGGTCATCATCCCGGTGCAGTGCGAATACTTCGCCCTCGAAGGCCTGGGCAAGCTGCTGAACACCATCAAAATCATTCAGAGCCGCCTGAACACGGACCTGGAAATCGAGGGCATCCTGCTCACAATGTACGACGTGCGCTTGCGCCTGAGCAACCAGGTGGTGGAGGAAGTGCGCATGCACTTCCAGC
Source organism: Janthinobacterium lividum (assembly GCA_050954665.1). GTDB lineage: Bacteria > Bacteroidota > Bacteroidia > Cytophagales > Hymenobacteraceae > Hymenobacter. Next base: position 449,740 of record JBPBPC010000035.1, on the reverse strand, counting down.
AGCTGGCGTTCGACACCATCATTCCGCGCAACGTGAAGCTGAGCGAGGCCCCCAGCTTCGGCATCCCCGCCATCATGCACGACGCCGAAAGCAAAGGCTCCATCAGCTACCTCAACCTGGCCCGCGAAATCGTGGAAAAGAACAGCGTGGAAGCCCGCCCCGAAGCCGAAGCGGCCGACGAAGCGGCGTAGACCTTCTGTTTCACTGCCATGTACATTTCCCCCGCCCATTCACTCATCGGCATCGACCCCGAGATTCGTTTCGGGCGGGCGTGCTTGATCGGCACCCGCATTGGCGTGGACGACGTGCTGGGTTGGTTGGGCAACGGTATGAGCAACGCCAACATCACCGAAGACTTCCCGGAATTGACGGAGGAATTGATCCGGGCGTGCTTGCGGTACGCCGCTGACCGCCAGCGCCACATCCGGCTGGTAGCCTGATGAAGCTGCTTATTGACGAGAACCTTTCCTACCGGTTGGTGAAGCAGTTGCAGGATTTATTCCTAGGCACCGAACAAGTAGGACGATTGGGGCTTGCGGGCCACCGCGCCATCAGCCTCTGGTAATTTGCTCGCCAGCAAGGTTTTATCATTCTGACGCAGGACGAGGATTTTCTAGACTTGAGCTTGGTGCGCGGGGCCCCACCCAAAGTCATCCTGTTGCGGACAGACAACTTGCCCAGCAGCTGGATAATCGAATTGTTGCGAAACCATCAAGTGGCAATTCATACGCTGCTGACGCCGGAAACTGAGGCTAACTGCTTGCAGTTGACGTAATCAATTGCGGCCGGGGCCCCACCCACCGCGCAGCAGCCCTACCAGAACTTGTTGGTGCACACCACTTGGGCTTTTTTCTTGAGGCGCAAGCCCAGCAGTACCTCGTGGCTGCCGCCGTGGTAGCCGGTCAGCCCGGAGATGCCGGCGTCGTAGGAGTAGCCCAGCGTGAACTGCTCGTAGCTGACGCCCACCATCCCCACGACCGAGTCGAAGGCGCGCCACGACGCGCCGAACCACAGCAAATCCTGGTACTTGAGCTTGGCGTTGAGGTCGACCGAGAGCGGGGCCGGGGCAACGGCCTTGACCAGCACCGATGGCACCAGCGACCAGTCGTCGTCGAGCTTCAGCCGCACCCCAGCCGTGGCGAAGTAGTGGCGCCGCAGCGAGTTGCCGGGCGCGCCCGCGTCCACCAGGTTGGGGCCGTAAGAGAAGTTGAGCTTGTTGCCCAGGATCTGCGCGCTCGAGGCCCCGAAGTAGAAATCGGGGCTGTACACCCACAGGCCCACCGAGCCGTCGAGCACCCGCGAGGCGGCGCTGGCCGCGCGGGTCGTGGGGTCGAAGAAGTGCAGCTGGTCGCCGTCGACGGAAAACTGCTGCATGCCCACCGACACCCCCAGCGCCATCCGGATTTGGGTCGTCAGCACCAGGTTGATGGCGTAAGAACCGTAGGCACCGATGCGGCTCGTGGGGCCCGTCACGTCGTTGTACACGAGGCCGCCGATGGCGTGAAACGGCCGGTGCCGGTCGCGGATGGTGCGCTTGCTGGTGCTGCGCCACTTGCCCAGCGACGAGCTGGCGCTGGCGTAGTAGGTCTTGGGGGCCCCCTCCAGGCCCGTCCACTGGGTGCGGTAGCTGAGCTTGACGTCGATGTAGTCCTCCACGCCCGTGGCGCCCGGGTTCAGGAGGTAGTTGTTGTTCATGTACTGGCTGTACTGCGCCTGCTGCTGGGCGCGGGCCGGCGCGGGGGCCAGCAGCAGCAGGAACGGGAGCAGCAGCAAGAGAAGTAGCGCTCTTTTCATAACAGTAATTTTCTTAATGGCTAGCTAAGAAGCAGGTAGTCCGGCGGCACTTGTCGAAGCGCCGCCGGACGTTTTATTAGTACAGGACCGTGATTGACCCCGCGTAGGACCGGCCCAGGGGCCCCTTCGTGACGACGACGTAGTAGTAGGTGCCCACCGGCGCGGGCTGGCCGTTGATGTCGCCGCGCCACTCGTTGGCCCGGCTGTAGTTGCTGGTCGAGAAAACCTTGTTGCCCCAGCGGTTGAACACGTTCACGGTATTGTCGGGGAACTGCTCGATGAACTCAATCTGCCAGGTGTCGTCGCGGCCGTCGCCGTTGGGCGTGAAGGCATTGGGAATGCGGATGGGCGGGCGCACGGTCACGGTCACCTGGTCGGAGCTGGCGCAGCCACCGGTCCCACCCGAGAGGGTGTAGGTCGTGGTCAGCGTGGGCGCGGCCACGGGGTGCAGCGGGTCGCTGGCCGAAATGGTCAGCCCCGCCGCCGGCGTCCACGTCACGGGGTAGCTACCGTCGGCAGTGCCCTCCAGCACCACGGAGGTGCCCAACAGAATTTCTTTATCGGGGCCCGCGTTCACCACCACTGGCGGCAGAATGCGCACGGTTAGGCCGTTGGAAACGGCCGCCGTGGGTTGCCCGCACACGTTGGTGGTGCGCAGGCGCAGCGTTACCACTTGGCCGTCGCGCAGCGCCGTACTGGTGAAAACCGGGCCGGTGGCTCCATTCACGTCGTTACCGTTGACCTGCCACTGGTAGGCGGGGGCCGGGCCGGCATCCGTCACGTTAGCGATGCTGAACGTCAGGGGCGTGCCCGGGCATACGGGTCCGTCGGGCTGCACGGCAATGGCAAGCGTGGGCGTCGCCGTCGCCGTGCGCGTGACGGTAACCGTGGCCGCAACCAAGTTCACCGTCACGCAAAGCCCCGCCGTGGGCGTCACCTCCACCCGCACCTGGTCGCCGGTCACCAGCGCGCTGCTGGTGAAGGTGGGCCCCGTAGCCACGGCCACGTTATTGACGAACCACTGGAAACTGGGCGTGGGGCCCACGTTCGTGGCCACGGCCGCGAAGGCGAAGGCCGTGCCGGCGCACTGCACGGGCGGGGTCGCCAGGCTCACCGCCGGCGTCACGATGGGCTGCACTAGAATCGTCAACACGTTGGAAACCGCCGTGGAGCAAGTGCCGGTGCCCGACGTCACCCGGCGCCGGTAGTAGGTGGTGGCCGTGAGCGGGCCGGGCGCGAAAGTCAGGTTGGTGGCGCCCGCTACAGCGGTCCAGTTCGAATTATCTGCCGATGACTCCCACTGGTAGGCAAACGTGCCCGTGCCACCGCCGGCGTCGTTGTTGCTGGTGAGCGGGGCGGGCGTGGCGCCGGCACAAATGATTTGGTTCGCCGCAATGTTACCCGCGTTCAGCACCGGCAACACCGTCAGGGTGACGGGAACTGAATACGCCGGCCCGCAAAGCCCCGACGTCACCCGGCGCCGGAAGAAAGTAGTGAACGTGAGCGGTCCGGGTGTAAAGGACTCGCCCGTGGCGCCGGCAATGGCCGTCCATGTGTTGTTAGCTGGCGAAGATTCCCATTGATAGTTGTAGCTGCCGGTGCCGCCACTGGCTGCCGCCGTACTGGTGAGAGGCGCAGGGGCAGCGCCCGGGCACAGCGTCTGGCTGGCGACGATGGTGCCAGCCACCAGCGCCGGGGCCACGTTGATGGTGACAACGTTGGAAAAGACCGGGGCGCAGCCGCTGGCCGACGTCGCCCGGCGGCGAAAATAGGTGGTCGTGTTCAGCTGGCCCGGCGCGTAAGCCGGCCCGGTGGCCCCGCCGATGGCTGCCCAGGTGGCGTTGTCCGTCGAGGCTTCCCACTGGTAAGCGATGGCGCCGGTACCGCCGGCAGCCGGGGTTTCACTGGTGAGGGGGCTCGGGGCAGCGCCGGCGCAAAGGGCCTGGTTGGCGGCAATGGTGCCGGCGGCCAGGGCGGGCGCCACGGTTACCGCCACGGTGTTGGACAGCGCGGTGCAGGGCCCCGACGCCACCCGGCGGCGGAAGTAGGTGGTGGCGGCGAGGGCCCCAGGCGCAAAAGTTTCGCCGGTGGCGCCGCCGATGGGCGTCCAGGTGGCGTTGTCTGGCGAAGCATCCCACTGGTACGCAACCGCGCCGGTGCCGCCCGTGGCCGGAGCAGTACTCGTCAGCGGTGCGGCGGCGCTGCCGGCGCACACCGTTTGGTCGGCGGCGATGCTGCCGGGCACCAGCACCGGGAGCACGGTGATGGTAACGGCGGCCGTGGGCGTGCGCGGGGCGCAGAAGCCCGACGTCACCAACCGCCGGAAATAGGTGGTGGCGGTGAGGGCCCCCGGCGCGAAACTGGGGGCATTAGCGCCGACGATGTCGGCCCAGGTAGTGTTGTCCGGCGACGATTGCCACTGGAAGGTGAACTGCCCGGTGCCGGCGCCGGGCGCGGCCGTGCTGGTGAGCGGGGCCGGCGTGGCCCCGCCGCACAGCGTTTGGTTGGCCCCGATGCTGCCCGGCGTGGGGGCCCCGGGCACGTGGATGAGGCCCTGCGATTGGCGACAAAAGCAGTTGGTCGTGATGCGCAACGTCACCGCGTAGTCGCCAGGAGCGGGGTAGGTGTGCTTCGGGTTCTCCTCCGCAGACTTGGTGCCGTCGCCGAAATCCCACGCGTAGGTTTTCGAATCGAAATCGATGGGCGGGGCCTGAAAAGTGATTTCCAGGCAAGCCGTGGACTGGTAGCCGAAGCCCACCCGCAACAGCGAGCTTTGGTTGAAGTTGACCAAGCCCAGGCCGCTGCGGCGGCCGCCCAGCCGCAGGGTCAGGCTGTCGTCGGCGTAGCGGGCCTTGGCGCCCAGCGAGTCGGGGTAGGTAATGAAACCCAGCGCCGGCTGGTTTTCGCGGGCCACGTAAATTTTGCCGTCCGGCGCCGTTTGCAGCGAGCCCAGGTTGACCGGGGTGGTTTGTTTAAGCGGCAGGCTCTGCTTGTTGACCGGCCCCGTGCCGCTGATGTTGAATTGCAGCAGCTTGGGTGGGTTCATTACCGTGGCGTAGAGCTTGCTGCCAGCCGAAAAATCGACGCCGTAGTATTTGCCCTCGCCGTGGTCCACGATGTAAGGAGTCTGGGGATTGGCGCTCACCGTGCCCGTGCTGGTATCAAAGCTAAACAGCTCGACGGTGCTGCTGCTGTCGCCCAGCACCTCGCTGTAGCGGGCCACGGCCAGGCGCTGGCCGTCGGGCGTTACCTTCATCTGCCCGCGGTAGCCCATCGGGGCCACGCTCGCCGCGTGCAGCGAGCCCACGGTGGAAATAATCGGCGTCGGGTCTACGCCGGTTGTGCGCACGCGGTAGGCCAGAAACGAGTCGCCGCGGTTGGCGGTGCCGGATTTGGCAGTGCCCCAGCCGTGCACGATGATCCAAATGTCGCAGCCATTTTTATGAAACACGCCCGTCATTTTCTCGGTGGTGCCCTGGGTGAGCGGCGTGTTCTTGGTGGCGGCCGTCACCGTGCCAGGGCCCCCACCGGCGGGGATGATGATTTCCGAGTAGCTCAGGCCCTTGGGGCCGCCCGCCGCGTCCTGCGTGAAGATGAGGTAATGCGTTTCCGCCCCCGGCATCCCCACGGGCGGGCTGCCGGGCATTCGGATGGGCAAGGGCCCGTCGGTGCTGAGCCGGTTGCCGCCCATGCCCGTGCCGTTGGTCATGACGGTGTGGTTGCCGTTCCAAATGGTGTCGCCGTTGCTGTAAAAGAGAATCTTGCCGGTGCCGTCCGACATCACCCCCGCGCCGGCGGGGGCCGTCATCCGGCCGTCGGTCAGCACCTTGGGCGGAATGGAATCGGTGGCGGCGTTGAAGTCGAGCCCCGCTTTGTAGCCGAAATACCAGGTGTTGGCAAACTTCTCGTCCTGGCTGCACTCCGGGGGCGTTGTGGGCGTCGGTTGCGCGAGGGCCGTAGTGGCCGCGGTGCTCAGCAGCAGCATAAGCAGCGCGAGCAGCCGGCTGGCCGCTGGCCACACCCCGCCGCTGGGGCCCCGGCGGGCGGGCACGGCCGGCCGGATGGACTTGGCACTGAGCAGGGTGGGAATAGGGGTAGCGGATAGGGTAGAATGCGGTAGCGCTGCGGGCATAGGGGGGCAGGTAAGTGGGCAGACAGGTAAGCGGACACCCCGAAAGAGAAGCATCACTCGTCGCCCTTAAGGAACGGAGCCTGGTGACCAGTTATTGCTAAAAAAAGCGTTACTAGTCGGTTTCAGTAAAGCTACGCACGGCCAGCCGGGTTTGTGCAAGGCAATGACCGAATAGTGCCGAAGGGCCCCATCAGCCGCCCGTTCCGTACCCGCTCGGGCCAAATATCCTCCTTGGGCACCACCCCGTGCGCCCTGCTTTCAGCGCGAAGCGTACCGCACCTAAGTGATTTTAAGTGTGCGAATTAGCTGAAATTTGGGGTTTCGCAGTAGTTGATGGCGTACCCAGCCGGGCTCTTTCAGGGCCGGGGCGCCCGCCCGATGGGGGCGGGCGGCAACGGGCGGCGCAGCGAGTCGCGCCGGAAAATGGAGAGCGCCTTGATGCCCCCGCCCGGCCGGTAGGCCAGCACTTCGGGCCCCAGGCTGTCGGCGTAGGGCTGCGGGTGCCAGCGGTAGGCGGTGAGGTAGTACCGGGCCCCCGGGCCGTTGACGAGCCGGATGCGCTTCCGTTCTTCGGGCTTCAACACCAGCCAATTAACGTAGATGATGGCCGGCTGCGGCCCGGTCACGGCGATGACCGGGCTGGGGTCGTGGCGCAGCAGCCACTCCAGGCCGTAGCGGTAGCTGGGGCCCCAGTAGTCGCGCTCGAACAGGCGCTCGGCCACGGCGTTGGGCAGGCAGCTGAAATAGGTTTGCTGGTTGGGGTAGGCGTGGATGATGAACCACAGCGTGCGCCCCCCCTCCAGCGCCCCGAGCGCCAGCGCCAGGCCCACGAGCCCGCGCTGCCACCGGCTGGGCCCCCGCAGCACGGGGCCCCAGCGGTGGGCCAGCGCCCGCGCGCCCCGCACCGCCAGCAACAGCAGCGCTGGGTAAATGAAGTACAGGTGCCGCCACCCGTCGAATACCACCGAGCGGAGCCCGATGACGGCCACCAGCGGGGCCAGCAGCCACAGCAGGACCAAGCCGTCGAGCTGCGCGGCCCAGCGCCAGTTTTTCCTGTTTCGCCACAGCTGGCGCCCGGCCGCGCCCGCGCCCACCAAGGCCGCCAGCACGTAGAGCACCGGGGTGGTGATGACGATCCAGACGGGTAAATAGTGCCAGGGCAAGGCCGGCGCCGGCACCAAGTGGCCCCAGTACAAGGTCGTGCCGGGCCAGGGCACGTGGCTCATCACGCCCAGCGCGTAGCGAAAGCTGGCCAGCGGACTTTCCCACAAGTAGGGCCAAAAAGCAACGACCGCCGCCACCGTAGCGCCGGCGTACAGCCCCGCCACGCCCAGCAACCGCCCCCGCTCGGGGCCCCGCCCGGCGCGCCCGGCCAGCCAGCCCAACCAGGCCAGGCCGAACGCGGGCAGGATGACGCCCGGCATCCGCACCCCGATGGCCAGCCCCGTGGCCCCGGCGGCCAGCAAGGCCCGGCCGGCCCCCGGCCGCCGGGCCAGCCAGGCCAGCGCCAGCACGGCCACCGTGAACAACGCCATGAAGCCAACGTCCTTCCCGTTATAAAACGCTTCGGCAAAAAACCGGGGCGACAGCACCAGCAGGGCCGCGCCCAGCAGGGCCCAGCGCCGGCGGCCAAAGCGCAGCCGCCCCAGCCCGTACAACGCCACCACGCCCGCCACAAACACCAAAAAGACGAAGCCGTGCCGCACCGCGTAGTAGCCGCGCGGCTGCCGCGGGTGCAGCAGCTGGCCCAGCACGGCCGCGGGCGTTTCCACCACCGGGCCGTGGATGATGCCGCTCGTGGGCAGCCACGGAATGCGCGGGTCGGCGGGCAGGCGGGCCTGCCAGCGGGCCGGGGCCAGGCGCCGGGCCACGTAGTTGGCCGTCACGTTGCCGAGGTTGTGGTCGGTAAATTCGTCCCAGGAAATGCCGTAGCCCCGGCACAGGGCGGCCCCCAGCGCGAGCAGCAGCCCGAGCAGGGCCAGTGGCACCCAGCGCTGCCCGGCCGGGCGGGTTGCCTTAACAAGAGAATCAGCCATCGGCCCGCAAGGTAAAGCCCGCCGCCCCGGGGCCCCCGCGGCCCGCAACGGGTATCGGCCCGGGGCCCGGTCCTGGCCTGCCCGTCCCCGCCAGAACCGGGCCCCGCTTCCGCAGCCGCCCCCAACCCGTTTTGCGCCGCCCGGCCGGGCCCGCCGGGGCCCGCGGCGGGGCGGGCAAATTTGAACGGCCGGCGCCGGCTTGACCTTCCCTTAGCTTTCCGTAATTTTGAACTTGCTTCTGCCGCCATTTTCCGCAGGAGCTGCCGCGATGACCGTAGACAAAAACGACGATAAGGCCCCCACCAACCCGCTGTTGCCGCAGCCCAAGCGCAAGATGAGCGGCCTGGGCCGGGGCCTCAACGCCCTGATTGAAGGGAGCTACGAGAAAAAAGGCGACCGGGAGCGCATCGTGGTGCCCCACCCGGCCAACTCGGTGGGCCTGATTCCGGTGGACCAAATCGAGGCCAACCCCTACCAGCCGCGCACACACTTCGACCAGGAAGCCCTGGCCGAACTCGCCGACAGCATCAAAATCCAGGGCATCATCCAGCCCGTGACGGTGCGCCAGCAGGGCCCCAACACCTACCAGCTCATCAGCGGCGAGCGGCGCTTGCAGGCCTCGAAGCTGGCGGGGCTCGACGCCATTCCGGCCTACATCCGCAAGGCCGACGACCAGCAGATGCTGGAAATGGCGCTGATTGAAAACATCCAGCGCGAAAACCTCAACGCCATCGAGATTGCCCTCAGCTACCAGCGCCTGCTGAGCGAGTGCGCCCTGCGCCAGGAAGAGCTGGGCGAGCGGGTGGGCAAAAACCGCTCGACCGTGACCAACTATTTGCGCCTGCTCAAGCTGCCGCCCGACGTGCAGGTGGGCCTGCGCGACGCCGAAATCAGCATGGGCCACGCCCGGGCCCTGGTCAGCATCGACGACCCCAAGCAGCAGGTGGCGCTCTACCGCCGCATCGTGGCCGAGGAACTGTCGGTGCGCCGCGTGGAGGAGCTGGTGCGCAACGGCTTCGGCCGCACGCTGGCCGAGGCCCCCGGCCCCGCCGCCCGCCCGGCCGAGCCGGTGGTGCCGGTGGCCGAGCTGCGCCGCACCGAGCGCCACCTCACCGACCGCTTCGGCTCGCGGGTGCAGGTGCGCCCGGGCCCCAAGGGCAGCGGCGAAATAAAAATTGCCTTCGATTCGGTGGAGGACATGCAACGCATTCTCCACATTTTGCACCCGGCTTAGTGGGGTTTTGTTGCACCGCTAATTTGTTGGGTATGAAGACGTCTTTGCTGCGGTTCGCGGCGTTGCTGCTGCTGGCGCTGGGCGCCGCGTGGGGCCCCCGGGCCGCTCAGGCCCAGGTGTACGACCCGGCCAACCCCAACGCCAACAACCCTGCGGCGCCGAAGGTCGTGCGGCCCGACACGGCCCGCATCCGCAAGCCCACGCTGGCCGACAAGCGCAAGAAAAACGCGGAGGACTCGCTCCGCCGCACCGCGGTGTTATTCGGGATGCGCGTGACGCCCCCCGCTAAGGCCGGCTACCTGGCCCTGGTGCCCGGCCTGGGCCAGATTTATAACCGCAAATGGTGGAAACTGCCGCTGGTGTACGGGGGCCTGGGTACGGTGGCAGGCATTCTGATTTTTGAGCAGCGCGCCCTTACCGAGTACGCCAACGCCAGCAATTCGCTGCAAACCGACTCGGCAGTTCGCGCCAAACCGTTTCCCAACGCCGCCCTGGGGCCCCGAGCCAGCAAGGAAACCAGCGCCGAAGCCATCCAGAACGGCATCGTTTTTTACCGCCACTACCGCGACGGGTTCATCTTCTACACCGGCATCGTGTACGGCCTGCAAGTGCTCGATGCCATCGTGGATGCGCACCTGAAGACCTTCGACGTGGGCGACGACCTCAGCCTGCACTGGCAGCCCACGCTGCTGTGGGCCCCCGGGGGCCTTGGCGTGCCGATGGTGCCGGGCATGGCCGTGGCCCTGCATTTCAAGTAATTTTTTCGCATGAACATCCTCCTCATCGGCTACGGCAAAATGGGCCGCACGCTCGAAGCCTTGGCCACCGGCCGCGGCCACCGCATCGCGGGCATCGTGGACCCCGGCCAACCCAACGGCCCGGCCATCGCCGACTTCACGGCCGCCACCGCCGACGTGGCCATCGAGTTCACACGGCCCGACGCGGCCTTTGCCAACGTGGCGGCCTGCCTGCGCCAGGGCATCCCGGTGGTGTGCGGCTCGACGGGCTGGCTGGACCGCTGGGACGAGGCCGGGGCCCTCGCCAATGAGTTGGGCGGCAGCCTGTTTTACGCTTCCAACTACAGCGTGGGCGTGAACCTGTTTTTCCACTTCAACGCCTACATCGCCGCCAAAATGCACCAGTTCGGGGGCTACGACGTGGCGGTGCGCGAAATCCACCACACCCAGAAGCTCGACGCGCCCAGCGGCACCGCCGTCACGGCCGCCGAGGGCATCCTGGCCCACTTCCCGGCCAAAACCAGCTGGCGCAACGCCCCCGCCCAGGGCCCCGCCGAGCTGGCCGTCATCAGCGAACGCACGGCCGACGTGGTGGGCACGCACGTCGTCACCTACACCTCCGACGTGGACACGCTGGTGCTCTCGCACGAGGCGCACTCGCGGGCCGGCTTTGCCCAGGGGGCCCTGCTGGCGGCCGAGTGGCTGCCGGGCCGCCCGGGCGTGTTCGGCATGAAGGAGCTGCTAGGCTTGTAGGGCCCTGGGCGCGAAAACTGGCGTGGGCGTCGTTAGCTTGCGGCTGCTTTCCCGTTATTTTTAAATTCTGCCCCCGAGCGCCGGCCGCGGCCCGCGCCCTTGCTTTATGGCCCTCTTCAAAATCAAGCGCTACGGCGCCGACACCGCGCCCCCCAAACCCAAGAGCAAAACCCGCGAGTGGACCGATTCGCTGGTGTTTGCCATCGTGGCGGCCACCCTCATCCGCTGGGCCACCTTCGAGGCCTACACCATCCCCACGCCCAGCATGGAGGACACGCTGCTGGTGGGCGACTACTTGTTTGTGAGCAAGTTGCACTACGGCACCATCACGCCGCAAACGCCGCTGCAAATTCCGCTCACGCACCAGACGGACCCGATTTTCCACCTGAAAAGCTACTCCGACCTCATCCAGCTGCCCACGTTCCGCTTCCCGGGCTTCAGCAGCATCAAGCGCAACGACGTGGTGGTGTTCCACGTCCCGTTTGAGCTGGAGTACCCCGCCGACCTGCGCACCAACTACATCAAGCGCTGCGTGGCCATTGCCGGCGACAAGCTCGAAATCCGCGACCACCAGCTGTTCATCAACGGCCAGGCGGCCCCCAACCCCGCCGGCTTGCAGAGCAAGTACTTCCTCCGCATCCCCGAGGCCAACGACGAGGTGGTGGCCGCTTTCCGCGCCCAGCGCGTGGTGGACTACCAGCGGCCCAACGGCGACCCGGTGCTGGGCGACGTGCCCGGCTACGGCCTGGGCTACGAGGTGGACTGCACGCCCGCGGTGGCGGCCTACTTCAAAAAGCAGCCCTACGTGAAGGAGGTCATCGCCGAAACCATCCCGGCCGGCCAGCCCGAGGTCAACCAAGCCGTATTCCCCGACAACCCCGACTACCCGACGACCCTCAACTTCCCCGGGGCCCCCGGCCTGCACCACTGGAACAAGGACAACTACGGCCCCATCGCGCTGCCCAAAAAAGGTGAAACCGTGGAGCTGACGGCCGATAACGTGCCGCTCTACTACAAAATCATCCTGCGCTACGAGCACAACGAAGGCATTACGATGCAGGGCGGCGTCATCTTGCAGAACGGCAAGCCCCTGAAAACCTACACGTTCCAGCAGAACTACTACTTCATGATGGGCGACAACCGCCACGACTCGCTCGACTCGCGCTTCTGGGGCTTCGTGCCCGAAGACCACGTCGTGGGCAAGGCCGTCCTCATCTGGCTCTCGGTGGACCCCTACGCCGATTTCCTTCACAAAGTGCGCTGGAGCCGCCTGTTCCACACCATCAACTAGGGACTCGGGGCCCCTGCGCAACAAAAAAGCCGCCCCGGCTGGGGCGGCTTTTTTGTTGCGCAGCTGGTTGGTTGCCAAGCTACCAGTTGATGGGCCCCAGATCTTTGCGTTCGAGCCAGGCGTTGGTTTTGCTGAACGGCTTGCTGCCGAAAAAACCTTTGTCGGCGGCGTAGGGCGAGGGATGCACCGACTTCAAAACCAGGTGCTTGCTGGCATCAATCAGCTCGGCTTTCTTGCCCGCGTAGGCCCCCCAAAGGATGAACACCACGTGCTCGCGGCCTTCCGATACCTTGCGGATCACGGCGTCGGTGAAGTCTTCCCAGCCCTTTTTTTGGTGCGAACCTGGCTCGGCGGCGCGCACCGTGAGGGTGGCGTTGAGCAGCAGCACGCCCTGCTGGGCCCAGCGGTCGAGGTTGCCGTTGGGGGCCGGCGGCGTGGCGGGCAGGTCGCTCTGCAACTCCTTGAAGATGTTGTGCAACGAGGGCGGCGTGCGTTGCCCATCGGCCACCGAAAACGACAGGCCGTGGGCCTGCCCCCGGCCGTGGTACGGGTCTTGGCCCAGGATGACGACCTTCACTTGGTCGAACGGGCAGGCGTCGAAGGCGTGGAAGATTTGGGGCCCCGGCGGGTACACCGTGGCGGTGGCGTACTCGCCCTTCACGAAAGCGATGAGGTGCTGGAAGTAGGGCTTGGCAAACTCGTCGGCCAGCACGGGCTGCCAGCTCGCGGCTATTTTTACCATGAGAAAGGAAGAAATTGCGAAATGTTTCCGACCTTGGAAAGCATCTTCGGCGTAAAACCAATCGGCGCGGACCGCTGTTAAATTTTCAGCTTTATTGACCGATTTATTTATGCCTACCACCACTACGCAGGGCGTTACCGTTTCGGTTACGACGAATTACCTGCCCGATTATTCCAGCCCCACCCAGGAGCACTTCGTATTCGCCTATAAAATCACCATTCTCAATAACAGCGAGCTGACCGTGAAGCTGTTGCGGCGCCACTGGCACATCCACGACGCCAACAGCCCCGTGCGCGAGGTGGAGGGCGAAGGCGTGGTGGGCCGCCAGCCCGTGCTCGAGCCCGGCCAGTCGCACCACTACATGAGCGGTTGCAACTTAAAGTCAGGCGTGGGCAAAATGTGCGGCACTTACTTGATGGAGCGCGTGGCCAACGGCCAGGAATTCAGCGTCGAAATCCCCGAGTTCACCCTCATGGTGCCCTTTCGCCTGAACTAACCTGCCGCGGACGGCCGCCGGCTATTGGCTGGCGGCTTCTAATTTTGCGCTTGCTGTTTTGCTAACAGCCAATGGCCAACAGCTGACTGCTTGCACCAATTTCTTGCTTACCTGAAGTACCGCCTGCGCGCCGGCACCGCCCACGGGCTGCACTCGCCGTTCGTGTACGGCCTTTACACCACGGTCATTTGCCACGACGGCGAGTTTGCGGCCTTCGCCCCCATCGAGGCGCGGCGGCGTGCGCTGCTGAGCAGCCCGGCCAGCATCACCGTCACCGATTTGGGGGCCGGCTCGCACACGGGAGCCGGGCAGGTGCGCCGGGTGGCCGCCATTGCCCGCACCGCCGCCAAGCCGCCGCACCTGGCGCAGCTGCTGTTTCGCCTCGTAAACCACTTCCAGCCCGCCACCGTGCTGGACCTGGGCACCTCGCTGGGCCTCACCACCGCCTACCTGGCCGCGGCCGATTTGCGCCACCGCGTCGTCACGTTCGAGGGCTGCCCCAACGTGGCCGCCGTGGCCCGCGACACCTTCGCCGCGCTGCACCTGGCCAACGTCGAGCTCGTGGAAGGCAACCTCGACGCCACCCTGGGCCCCACCCTGGCAGCCCTGGAGGCCCCGGTCGACTTCGTGTTTTTCGACGGCAACCACCGCCGCGAACCCACGCTGCGCTACTTCGAGCAATGCTTGGCCAAAACCCACGAAGACAGCGTCTTCGTGTTCGACGACATTCACTGGTCAGCCGAAATGGAGCAGGCCTGGGACGCCATCCGGGCCCACCCGGCCGTGACGGTCACCGTTGATTTGTTCCACATCGGCCTAGTGTTTTTCCGCAAAAAGCAGCCCCGCCAAGATTTCTGGCTGCGCCCCTGACGCTACGAAACCGTGGCCATCGCCGCCACGCGCCTCAGCACTGCTAGCACCAAAAGCACCGCGAATAATTACCGGGCCCCGGCGTCGAGCACGGCCAGCACCAGCAGCCGGAACCCGTACAGCAACGAGGCCATTGCCCTCAGCACCACCGGCCAGCCCGGCAGGGGCCCGTCGAAAATTGCACCGCCCACCAGCTTGGCCAAGCCAACCCAAGCCCCCGCGTAGAGCCCGAAAAAGAAGATTGCCAGCGGGTGCCGTCGGGCCTGGAACCAGAGCGCGTTCATGGGCGATGAAGCAAGTTGCGCATGGGGCCCCGGTGGTCTGGGCGCTGGGCCAAGTTAGGCATTCAGGCCTTGCGCGCTCACCTCACCCGTGGGGCGCACGGCGTCGCGCACCCGCGTGAGGCGCTGGAGCAAGCCTTCCAACTGGTCTAGGGGCAGCATGTTGGCCCCGTCGGAGAGGGCGGTTTCGGGCGTGGGGTGGGTTTCGATGAATAGGCCGTCGGCCCCCACCGCAATGGCCGCTTTGGCAATAATTTCAATCAGCGCGGGCTGGCCGCCCGTCACGCCGCTGGCCTGGTTGGGCTTTTGCAGCGCGTGGGTCACGTCCATCACCACGGGCACGCCGAAGCGCTGCATGGCCGGCAGGTTGCGGTAGTCCACCACCAAATCGGCGTAGCCGAACGAGTTGCCGCGCTCGGTGAGGATGACGTGTGGGTTGCCGGATTCCTGCACTTTGTCAACGGCAAATTTCATGGCGTCGCCGCTCAAAAACTGGCCTTTTTTGATGTTGACCACCTTGCCGGTTTTGGCCGCGGCAATCAGCAGATCGGTTTGCCGGCACAGGAACGCCGGGATTTGCAGCACGTCCACGTACGCCGCCGCCAGCGCCGCTTCCTCCGATTCGTGGATGTCGGTGACGGTGGGCACGCCGATTTCGCGCCCCACCTTTTGCAGGATGCGCAGCGCCTTTTCGTCGCCAATGCCAGTGAACGAGTCGAGCCGCGAACGGTTGGCCTTGCGGTACGAGCCCTTGAAAATGTACGGAATCTGGAGCTTGTCGGTGAGGTGCTTGATGCGCTCGGCGATGCGCAGGGCCATGTCTTCGCCTTCGATGACGCAGGGCCCCGCCATCAAAAAAAACTGGCCCGACTGGGTGTGGCGGAAGTGCGGAAGCGTGTTGGCGAGGGCGGCGAACATGGGCAGTAATTAATTCTTTTTGAGGCAGATGAACAGCTCGCGTCCCTGCCGGGGCCCGAGCGAGTTGGTGGCGGTGGCGAAGTGCCGAAACGCGAAGTACGGTGCAAAGTACGCGCGGTACTCGGCGGGCGTGCCGCCGAAGGGCGGCTCGGTGGCCCCGGCAAAGGGGGCGTCGAAGAGCACGCCCACCAAGGTGCCGCCGGGGCGCAGCAGCCGGGCGCACTGCTGGGCGTAGGCCGGCCGCAGGGCGGGGGCCAGGGCGCAAAAAAACGTTTGCTCAACAATTAAATCGTAGGGCGGGTCGTTGGGGAGGCCAAAAAAGTCGGTCCGCAACAGGTGGCCGGCAGGGAAATCGGGCACCCGCGCGGCCAGGGCCCCCAGGGCTTCGGGCGCAAAATCGGCCACGAATACCTGCTCGAAACCGGCCCGGTGCAGGTACTCGCCCTCGTAGGCCCGCCCGGCCCCGGGGATGAGGATTCGGGGCTGCGCCGCGGGGCGCAGCTGGTCAAAATAAGCGCGCAGCGGCGGCGTGGGGCCCCCGGCATCCCAACCGTCGCGGCCGGCGGCGTAGCGCTGCCGCCAGTAGGGCGCGTCGAAGGGAGGCGTAATGGATTTCACCCAACAAAAGTATATTGCCCGGGATATTGCCCAGGCCCCTGCTTTTCGCAAAAGCTTTCAGCCCCTACTTTTACGCTGGCCACCTCTTGGGCTAGCGCGCATTCGCTCACCATTTTTTCGCTTAAACCCCACCCGCATGAACCCGAACGAAAACCTCGAACCCCGCAAAAACAACAGCCGCGTTTACCTCTGGGTGGCCCTCGTGTTGGTGCTGCTGGGCATCAACGGCGTGCTGCTGTACCTGCGCAGCCAGGAACAAACCAAGAACGAGCAGCTCACCACCGATGTGCAGGCGAAAGACACCAAGCTGGCGGAGCAGATCAAAGAATACGAAACCATTAAGGCCGATTTTGAGCGCCAAAGCCAAGAGCTGCAGAAGCTGGGCCAAAGCAACGATTCGCTGCAAGCACGCATCGCCGGCGTGAACGCCGACTTGCTGCGGCTGCGCTCCTTCAAGGCCGGCAGCTTCACGCTGGCCATGCAAAAGCAGTACAAGCAGCGCGCCATGAACCTGGAAGGCCAGCTGAAAAAGCGGGACGAAGAAATTGCCCAACTCAAGCAGGACAACGAAACGCTTTACACCGAAACCACCACCTTAAAGGAGCGCCAAAACAAGCTGACGGACACCATCAGCACCATTTCCAAAACCAACCGCGACTTGTCGGACAAGGTGACGGTGGCCTCGCGCTTGCAGGCCGACAACATCAAGGTGGCCATCATCACGAGCAAAAACAAGGAGAAAGTTGACGACAAGGAGGAGTTCAAAGCCAAGCGCGTGGAGAAGGTGAAAGTGACCTTCAACGTGGGCCGCAACGACGTGTCGCCGAAGGAGAGCAAGGCCGTGTACCTGCGCATTTTGGAGCCCGACGGCGCCGCCCTCTACAACTTGAGCACCGGCGGCGGCACTTTCACGGTGGACGGCCAGGAGTCGTTCTACACCCAAAAGCAGGACTTGGTGTACGATAACACCCGCCAGCCCGTGGTTTTCACCTACGCCAAGGGCGCTGAATACAAGAAGGGCGTGCACACGGTGGAACTGTACGAAGGCGGGGCCCTGATGGGCAAAACCACCTTTACCTTGAAATAAAGACCGCAGATTATGTAGATTTAATGGATGAGAACGGGCCTTATTAGCCCCTTGTCCGCAACAAAAAGGGCCCCTCGTTGGGGGGCCCTTTTTGTTGGCTTTTGGGACGGCAACTGCTTGGGGCTGGGGCCCCAACCTTACCGCCCGCTTGGTACTTGACCGCTTTTCGTGTCCGTTCTTACCCGTTAAGTCTGCGGTGCGGTTCAGACTGTCTTTTCGTAGGCGTCGAGCTTGGCCAGCGTGTCGGTAATGTTTTCGGTGAACATCGTGACGACGGATCCTTCTGGCGCGTTGGCCAGCGCGTAGTCGATGGCTTCCAGTTCGTTTTCGATGTAAGTGATGGGCAAATCCGGCTTGTCGAGGCGCAGGCCCCGGGTCATGATTTCGCGCAGGAACTCGGCCGATTTACCGCGCAGGTCGCGGTCCTGGCGCAAAATTACTTCGTCGAAAATGCGGCCCGCGATGCGCGCAAAGCCCAGCGTGTCCTCGTCGCGGCGGTCGCCGAGGCCGCTCACCACGCCAATTTTGCGGGTGGCCGTGGTGGCGTTCATGAAGTCGGCAAATTTGAGGATGCCGGCCGTGTTATGGGCGTAGTCAACGATGGCCTCAAACTTGGGGAACTTGTAAATGTTCATCCGCCCCGGCGTCTTGGCGGCCGACGGCACGAAGGTGCGCAGGGCCGTTTTGATGGTGTCCTGGCTGAACCCGGCCAAGTAGCCGGCCAGGGCCGCCGCCAGGCTGTTCTCAATGTTGAAGCCCGCCCGGCCCCCAAACGTCACCGGAAACTCGGCGGCGCGGTCGATGCGCAGCTTGTAGCTGTTGCGGTAAATCGTGACGTACCCTTCCTCGTACACCGCCGCCACGCCACCGGCCTCCACGTGCTCGCGGATGCGCGGGTTGTGCTCGTCCATGCTGAACAGGGCCACTTGGCACTCCAGGGTGCGGGCCATGCCGTACACCAGGTCGTCGTCGGCGTTGAGCACGGCCCAGCCATTTTTGCGCACCGTGCGGGGCACCACGCCTTTCACAGCCGCCATTTCCTCCACCGTGTGGATGTCGCGCAGGCCCAAGTGGTCGGCGGCCACGTTGGTCACCACGGCAATGTCGCAGGTGTGGAAGCCGAGGCCCGAGCGCAGCATGCCGCCGCGGGCGGTTTCGAGCACCGCGTAGTTCACGGTGGGGTCGCGCAGCACAAACTCGGCGCTTTGGGCCCCGGTGCAGTCGCCTTTTTGCAGTTGCACGCCCTGGATGTAGATGCCGTCGGTGGTGGTGAAGCCCACTTTGTAGCCGATGCTGGCCACTAGGTGCGCAATGAGGCGCGTGGTGGTGGTTTTGCCGTTCGTGCCCGCAATGGCAATGATGGGAATGCGGGCCGTGCTGCCGGGCGGAAACAGCATGTCGACCACGGGGGCCGCCACGTTGCGCGGCAGGCCCTCGGTGGGGTCGATGTGCATGCGAAAGCCCGGGGCGGCGTTCACCTCAATTACGGCCCCGCGGCTTTCGTTGAGGGGCACGGCGATGTCGTTGGCCATCAAGTCGATGCCGCAGATGTCGAGCCCGATGATGCCGGCCACGCGCTCGGCCAGCAGCAGGTTGTAGGGGTGAATCTGGTCCGTCACGTCGGAGGCCGTACCGCCGGTGCTGATGTTGGCCGTGCTTTTCAGGTACTGGACTTCGCCGGCGGGCAGTACCGTGTCCAGGGCCCTCCCCTGCTTGGCCAGCAAGGCCAGCGTGTGGGCGTCGGCCTTGATGCTGGTGAGGGTTTTTTCGTGGCCCACGCCGCGGCGCGGGTCCTCGTTCACCTGGTCAATCAGCTGCTGAATGGTGCGCGTGCCGTCGCCCTTCACGGCGGCTGGGGTGCGCTTGGCAGCGGCGATGAGGCGGCCGTTCACCACCAGCAGCCGGAAGTCGAAGCCTTCGATGAACTGCTCCACAATCACGGCCCGCGAGTAGGCCTGCGCGGCTTTGAGGCCCTCGGCGGCGTCTTCCCAGTTCATGATGCGGATGGTGGCGCCCTTGCCGTGGTTGCCGTCGAGGGGCTTGGTCACGATGGGGAAACCCAGCTCTTCGATGGCGTCGCGCAGGCCGTTCTCGGAGTACACGGTGGTGCCGCGGGGCACGGGCACGCCCGAATCTTCGAGCATGGCCTTGGTGCGGTTCTTGTTGCCGGCCACCTCCACCCCGGCGTGCGAGGTGAGGCTGGTGGTGGTGGCCCAGATGCGGCGCTGGTTCATGCCGTAGCCGAGCTGAATAATGGACGTGTTCTTGAGCTGGATGTACGGGATGTTGCGCGAAGCCGCCTCGGCCACAATGCTGTAGGTGCTGGGCCCAAAGAATTCCTCCTCCCGAATTTCGTGCAACTCGGCAATGATCGGTTTTAGGTTCACTTCTTCGCCGCGGCACAGGGCCCCCACCACGTCCACGGCGGCTTCGGCGGCGGCGCGGCCGGCCCGCTCTTCTTGGTAGGCAAACACCACGTACTCCACCCCTTCCTCGCGGGCCGGGTATGACTTGCCCCAGAACACGGGCATGGCCGCCAGGCGCTGCAATTCCAGCGCCACGTGCTGAATGACGTGGCCCAGGGGCTCGCCGTCGGTGAGGCGCTCCAGCGTCAGGGGGGGGTGCTTGGTGGTGTGGCGGCTGCCCGCGCCGCTCAGGCCCGCCGGTTGCTGGGCCTGCCCGATGTTGGGCAGCAAGGCCAGCAGCCGCTCGGGCAAGCCGTCCACTGCGCTCGACCATTGCCCGGCGAACTCTTTCAAATCAACTTTGGCCACGATGAGCTTGTAGTGCTTCACCGACCAGTAACTAGGGCCGCGCATCGTGCGCAGGTCAACGATCTTCATATCAACGGAATGAGTTAACGACGGAGGGGGCGCGCACGGGGCGCAGGAGTTGCCCAAGCTTAGCTCAGCCGCGAAATGTAGGCACAACCTGGTTCAGAACCATGTCCGGGGCCCCAGAGGGCACAAAAAAGCCCCACCGGCCAAAGGGCAAGCGGGGCTTTATTATTGTGCAAATACTAAGAGGTGACGGGCGGATTCGAACCGCCGTAGGAGGTTTTGCAGACCTCTACCTAGCCGCTCGGTCACGTCACCAGGAGGGCTTTCGGGAGCGCAAAGGTACGCAGCCCGCCGGGCCCCGGCAACCCAAGGCCGCAAAAAAAGCCCCGGCGCGTGCGCCGGGGCCCTCTTCACTTTCGCTTTGCCAAAGATTACGCGCCCTGAATCTCGGCGTTGTCGGGCGAATCGCCAGCCAGCGGGGTTTTCGCCGCGACCTGGTCCTTCAGCTTCTGCTCGCCAGCCTTGCGCTCCGCGCCAGCCATTTGGTCGCGCAGAGCGCTCAGCGCGTCGAGGTCGCCCAGGGTCGACTTGTCGTCGGCTGGTTTCTTCAAATCGCTCATTTTGCCTTCGCCCTGGGGCTCGCCCTTGGCACCCGTGCCGGGCTTCTTCTTGAACTTGGCGTTGCGGCTGTCGTCCTCGGCGGCGGCGGCCTGGTTGTACACCGCGGTGTGCGAGAGGACAATGCGGCGGTCGTCTTTCGAGAACTCGGTCACGCGGAAGTCCAGGGCCTCGCCGTTCTCGGCGTTGCTACCGTCTTCCTTTACCAAGCCTTTCGGGTAGGCGAAGCCTTCGATGCCGTACGGCAACTCCAGCACGGCCCCACGCTCCGATTTCTCGGTGATGGTGGCGCGGTGCACCGAGCCGGGGGTGAACACCGTCTGGAACGTATCCCAGGGGTTTTCCTCCAGCTGCTTGTGGCCCAGGGCCAGGCGACGGGCGCCCAGGTCCAGCTCCAGCACCACCACGTCGAGGCGGTCGCCCACCTTCACGAACTCCGAAGGGTGCTTGATTTTCTTGGTCCACGACAGGTCCGACACGTGCACGAGGCCGTCCACACCTTCTTCCAGCTCCACAAAGAGGCCGAAGTTGGTAAGGTTGCGCACCAAGCCGTTGTGCTTGGTGCCCACGGCGTACTTGCCGCCGAAATCGCCGCGAGTCCACGGGTCTTCGGTCAGTTGCTTGATGCCGAGGCTCATCTTGCGGTCTTCGCGGTCGAGCGTCAGGATCTGCGCTTCCACCACGTCGCCCTGCTTGATGAAATCCTGCGGGTTGCGCAGGTGCTGGCTCCAGCTCATTTCCGACACGTGGATGAGGCCTTCCACGCCGGGCACCACTTCCATGAAGGCGCCGTAGTCGGCCACGTTCACGATGCGGCCCTTCACCTTCGAGCCGGGCTGCAAGTCGGCCGGCAGCGAATCCCACGGGTGGGGCGTCAGCTGCTTCAGGCCCAGCGAAATGCGCTTTTTGGCTTCGTCGAAGTCCAGCACCACGATGTTCAGCTTCTGGTCCAGCTGCAGCACCTCGCTCGGGTGGGCAATGCGGCCCCACGAGATGTCGGTGATGTGCAGCAGGCCGTCGACGCCGCCCAGGTCGATGAACACGCCGAAGTTGGTCATGTTCTTGATGTTGCCTTCCAGGATCTGGCCTTTCTCCAAGTTGTTGAGGATGGCTTCGCGCTGCTTCTCGAGGTCTTTCTCGATGAGCACCTTGTGCGACACCACCACGTTGTCGAACGCGGAGTTGATTTTCACCACCTTCACTTCCATGCGGCGGCCGACGTAGATATCGAAGTCGCGGATGGGCTTCACGTCGATTTGCGAGCCGGGCAGGAACGCTTCCACGCCATCGAGCTCCATGATGAGGCCGCCTTTGGTGCGGCGCTTCACCACGCCTTCGAGGATGGTATCCAGTTCGAGGGCGTCGTAGATGGCCTTCCAGGCCTGCTTGATTTTGGCTTTTTTGCGGCTCAGGATGAGCTGGCCGTTCACGTCTTCCTGGTCTTCGATGAAGACTTCCACCTCGTCGCCGATTTTCAGGTCGGGCAGGTCGCGGAATTCGGTGAGCGACACGAGGCCGTCCGACTTAAAGCCGATGTTCAGGATCACGTCGCGGTCGGTAATGCCCACCACGGTGCCCTTCACCACTTCTTCTTCCTGTACGGTCGTCAGCGTATCGCCGTACATTTTCTCCATCTCGGCGCGCTGGTCGGCCGAGTAATTGCCGCCGAAGCCCGTGGCTCCAACATTGTCCCAATCGAAATCGTCGATTATCTCTGCCATATACTATGGTGTGGGCCCCTAAGCTACACGCACCAGCCGGGGCCCGGGCCGTTACGCGTTGTGTTTGACGCACTTGCCGTTGCGTTTACCGCAAGCAGACAAGGCCCGCCACCCTGGCGGGGGCGCAAAGGTACAAATTTTTGTTTGCAAATATTCCATTTAATCACACGATTTAGAGGGGGTTGGTGCCGCGAAACATCGCCCGGAAGGTTAGGGTCCCGGGCCCGCTCAGAAATCTTAGCGCCGCCGCAACCTGTTCCGTTCAGGGCTTCGTAAGTGCGGTTGTCATATTTCCCATTCAAAAAAAAAATTCATGGAATTCGTCAAAGCAGGTACTGACGCCGCTGGCAAGCCAGTCGAACTCAACTACGTGGATTATGGCCAGGGCAACCCCGTGGTGCTGATTCACGGCTGGCCCCTCGACTTGCAGTCGTGGGAGTACCAGTTGGCTGAACTGCCCCTGCACGGCCTGCGCGTGGTGGCCTACGACCGCCGCGGCTTCGGCAAAAGCAGCAAGCCGTGGGACGGCTACAACTACGACACGCTGGCCGACGACCTGAAGGCCGTGCTTGACCAGCTTGACTTGCAAAACGTGACGCTGGTGGGCTTCTCGATGGGCGGCGGTGAAGTGGCCCGCTACATGAGCCGCCACCACGGCGCCCGCGTGAGCAAAGTAGTGTTCGTGAGCGCCGTAACGCCCTACTTATTAAAATCCGAAGACAACCCCGACGGCGTGGACAAGTCGACGTTCGACGGCATGATCGAAGGCCTCGGCAAAGACCGCCCGGGTTTCCTGGCCGATTTTGTGAAGCCCTTCTTCGGCGTGGGCGTCCTGAGCCACCCGGTGAGCCAGCCCGCCCTGGATTGGAACGTCAGCATCGCGCTGCAAGGCACGCCCCGCGCCACCACCGAGTGCGTAAAAATCTTCAGTGCCACCGACTTCCGCCAGGACCTGCCCACCATTAAAGTGCCAACGCTGTTCATTCACGGCGATGCCGATAAAACGGTGCCGCTGGAAAACAGCGCCGAGCGCGCCGTGGAACTGGTGCCCGGGGCCCAGCTCATCACCTACGACGGCGAGCCCCACGGCCTCATCGTTACCGCCAAAGACCGCTTCAACGCGGACCTGCTGGAGTTCATCGGCGCTGCTAGCTAAGCCCGGTTTGCCCCTGAATTGAGAAGGGCCCCAGCCGGAAATGTTCCGGCTGGGGCCCTCTTTGTTGGGTCCGGGGCCCTAGCTGGCTAGGTTGGGGCGGAGCAGCAGGGGCTGCAACTCGGCCATTGGGATGAACACGCTGACCTCGCCTTGGGCGTAGGCGGCGATTTCGTAGGGCCCGTAGGTGAACACGGCGCCGCCGCTGGTGAGGTAGAAGTTGGTGGTGACGGGGATTTTTTTGACCAGCAGGGGCTCGTCGAGCGGCTGGCCGGCGGAGATGCGCAGCGTGCGGCGCACGGCGGCTTCGAGCAGGGCCCCCAACCGGGGCCGGGCATCGGGCCGGAACACGGCGGCGAACACCAGGGGCTGGCCGGTGCGCGTGTCGTAGCTGACGGTGCGGGTGGCGTAGTTGCCGTGGGCCCCGCCGCTGAAATCGTAGCTGAAGTAGCTCAGGCTGAGCAGCGGCGCCTGGTTCCAGAGCACGTAGGTGGCGGCTTGCTGCTGGTAGCGCAGGCCGTAGCCGTAGGGCGCGGCCGTGTCGGCGGGCGCATCGGAGCGGCTGGCGGCGGCGGCTTCGCGGTAATATTTCTCAAACTTCGCCCGCTGTCGGGCCCAGATTTGGATGAGCGGCAGCGCGGGACCAGTGGGCAGGCTGTCGTCGTTTAGCTGGCGCAGCACGTTGTCCGTAAGCTCTTTCGGTCCGCCGGTGGGCACCGCGGCCTGAAACTCGATTTGGCCCCAGGGCGATTTTTTCTGGCCGGGAAATGCTTCGATGGAATCGGCGAAGGTGTGCACGAGCAGCGCCAGGGCCCCGGCGGGGCGGGCTTCGCGCAGGCGCAGCGGCTGGCCCTGGTAGGTGCCCACTAGCGCGGGGCCTTGCCGGCGCAGGCGCCACAAGGGGCCCTGGCTGTGCCCCGGGGCTACTTTTTCGGGGCTGATGTCTTCCAGCACGAGGCTGTCGGGGGCGGCGCTGCGGTGGCCGAGGAGCCGGTACGGGTGGCCGTCGGCGCCGGCGTAGGTGGCAAAAACGGTTTGCGCATCGGCGTCAATAAGCCGGGCTATGGTGAGCAGGTGCAGCGTGAGGCTGTCGGGGGCCCCGGGCAGCTGGCCGCGGTAGATGCGGTACGCCGCGCCGGGCGAGCCGGCGGCGCTGGCCAGCGGTGCGGCGGCCGGGGCCCCGGGGGCGGCCGGATTGGTGATCGCCGCGGCTGGTTTGGAGTCGGGATGGCAGGCGGCCAGCAGCGCGCCGAGCGCCGCGGTGGCCAAAAGTGGCCGGCAGAATCTTTTCATGGGGCCAAAGAAACGGCCGCCGGGCCCCACGCTGCGGCGGGGCCCGGCGGCCGGTTGGGTTTAGCGGTTGAAAAGTAGGACCTGGGGGCCCCGGCGTCAGTTCAGGTAGGCGTGCCAGGTTTGGTCGATGGTGCCGGCCGAGAGCTTGAGGAAGCCCGTGAGGGTGGGCTTTTTGGGCTGCTGGCGGATGGTGAGGCCGGCCTCGGCGGGGGTGCGGTGGCCCTTGGCGTGGTTGCAGCGGGCGCAGGCGGTGAGCAGGTTCGTCCAGCTCGAATCGCCGCCGCGCGAGCGGGGGATGACGTGGTCCAGCGTCAGCGTTTTGGTCGAGCCGCAGTACTGGCACTCGAAATGGTCGCGCTTGAACAGGTTGTGGCGGCTCAGGGCAATGCCTTTGTAGGGCACGCGCACGTAGCGTTGCAGGCGGATGATGCTGGGCTTGGGGTAGGCCTGGGAGATGGTGCGCAGCGCCCCGTCGGACTTGGCAATCATCTCGGCCTTGTCGAGGAAGAGCAGCACAAACGCCTTCTGCACACTACACAGGGTGATGGCGGTATAGTCGCCATTCAGCACTAATACTTTTTGGTCCATACACGCGGGCGGGCTCCGATAACCCGCCGAAAGCTAAGGGTTTCTGCGCGGATAAACAAGGCGGCCGGCGGGTAAGTTCAGGGCCCCCGGGGCCCGTTTTACGTGCCCAGCAGGCGCTTGATGAGGCGCAGCTTGTGCGAATACGCCTGGCGGCGGCGGCTGTAGATGCCGTTGTGGTCGAGCGGGTCGAGGCGCACCTCGCCCGAGGCGTGCAAGATAAGGCCTTCGTCGAGCACCATGCCCACGTGCACGATGCGGCCCTCGGCGTTGTCGAAAAAGGCGAGGTCGCCGGGCTGGGCCTGGGCCACGAAATCGACGGGCTGGCCGTGCTCGATTTGCTGGCAGGCGTCGCGCCGCAGCTGCACGCCCACCAAGCCGTAGAGCTGCTGCACCAGCCCCGAGCAATCGACGCCGAACACGCCCTTGCCGCCCCACAGGTAGGGCGCCTGGAGGTAGAGCTGGCCCGCTTTGCGCAGCTGCTGCACCTGGCGGGCGGGGTCGGCGGGGGCCCCGGGGTTGGTGGCGGCGCCGTTGAAAAACAGCGACTTCTCGCCCAGCTGCAGGGTCATGCCGTCGAAAAACGGCAGGCGGCTGCCCAGCAGCACCGGCACGCGGGTGCCCTCGTCGCTCACGGTTTGCACCACATCGAGCACCCGGGGGTGGTCCTGGGCCTGCCAGGCGGCGAAGTAGGCGGGCGTAACGGGCGTGTGCTGGAGGTGGTCAATCCAGCCCACGTAGCCGTCGGCGGCCACCTCCACTTGGTGCCACTTGCCCTGGCTTTGCCGCACGGTGTAGCACTCGCCGAACAGGAGCTGGGTGGTCTGCTCGGCCTTGTCGGTGGGCTCGGCGCGGACGGGAACGGCGCTCAGCGCGCAAATGCCGGGGGTCAAAACGGGAGAAATAAAAGGTAGGGCTTAAAGAAGTGGGGGCAAAAGTACTGCCATCCCGAACGAAGCGAAGGACTGGAAGAACCCAAAAACTGTTCGCAGCAACCCAATGATTGCGGCAATTTGCTCGCTGGTCTTTCGGTCCTTCGCTTTGCTCAGGATGGCAAAGGACTAGCACCAAGTTCATCCGGTGGGGCCCGGTCACATGCGCTCCATGTCGCGCTTCTGGGCCTTCTCCTTGAGGTCGTTGCGCTTGTCGTAGAGCTTTTTGCCCTGGGCGAGGGCGATTTCAATTTTGGCGAAGCCGCGG
The DNA here is from genome assembly GCA_050954665.1 of Janthinobacterium lividum. GTDB lineage: Bacteria > Bacteroidota > Bacteroidia > Cytophagales > Hymenobacteraceae > Hymenobacter. The sequence continues at coordinate 423,401 of JBPBPC010000035.1, read as the reverse complement.
TCCGTCACGAACAGGCGCAGCGGGATGATGGTGAGGCCCTGGTCCTGGCTTTTGCCGGCCAACTGCTTCAGCTCGCGCTTGTTGAGCAATAGCTTGCGCTCGCGCAGGGGCTCGTGGTTGTTGTAGGTGCCGAGGGCGTAGGGCGCGATGCGCAGCGAGTGAATCCAGAGGCTGCCGTCGGTGTGGAACAGGCAGTAGCCGTCCTGCAGGTTCACGTTGCCGTCGCGGATGCTCTTGATTTCGGTGCCTTGCAGCATCACGCCCGCGTCGTACTTGGCCAGGAACGAATATTCGTGGCTGGCGCGGCGATTTTTGATGTTGACGGGGGCGGGAGTTTTGTCTTTCATAAAATAAGGAGCCAGGGGCCCCGGCTCGTTGGGGCCGTATATACGCGGCTGGGGGCCCCGCAGCCCGGGGCGGGGCGGCTTAGCGCAATTTCAGGCGCGGGTCGGGGCTGGCGAGCTGGGTGGCAAAATCGCCAGCCAGGAACTGGAAGTGCGCCGCCTGGGCCACCATGGCCGCGTTGTCGGTGCAAAAGGCCAGCGCCGGGATGAACACCTGCCAGCCCTGCGCCGCGGCCGCAGCGTGCAGGGCCGTGCGCAGGCCCGAGTTGGCCGCCACGCCACCGGCCAGGGCCACTTGCGCGAGGCCGGTGTCGGCCGCGGCGCGGCGCAGCTGGCGCAGCAGCGTGGTTATTATCGTGCGCTGGATGCCGGCGCAGAGGTCGGCCAGGTTTTGGGCCACAAAATCGGGGTTGCGGGCTGTTTCCTTTTTCAGGAAGTAGAGCACCGCCGTTTTCAAGCCGCTGAAGCTGAAGTCGTAGTCCGCCATGGCCCCCACCGGGAAGGCAAAGCGCAGCGGGTCGCCCTGCTGGGCCAGGCGGTCGAGGTGGGGGCCCCCGGGGTAGGGCAGGCCGAGCAGCTTGGCGGTTTTGTCGAAGGCCTCGCCGGCCGCGTCGTCGATGGTTTGGCCGATGACTTCCATGTCGAGCGCCGAGCGCACCACCACCAGCTGCGTGTGCCCGCCGCTCACGGTGAGGCACAAAAACGGGAACGTGGGCACGGGGTCGCCTAGGAAGTGCGCCAGGATGTGGGCCCGCATGTGGTTCACCATGATCAGCGGCTTGCCCAGGGCCAGGGCCAGGGCTTTGGCAAACATGCCGCCCACCAGCAGCGAGCCCAGCAGCCCGGGGCCCTGCGTCACGGCCACGGCGTCGAGGTCGGTTTTGGCCAGGCCGGCCTCGCGCAGGGCGGCCGTGACGACGGGCAGCAGGTGCTGCTGGTGGGCGCGCGAGGCCAGCTCGGGCACCACGCCGCCGTACTGCTCGTGTACTTTTTGGGTGGCCACCACGTTGCTCAGCAGGCGGCCGCCGGCCAGCACGGCCGCGCCGGTGTCGTCGCACGAAGATTCGAGGGCCAGGATGCGGGGAAAATCGGACATGGGCAAAGGGCGGCGCGGGCGGGTTGCACGGTTTTTGTTCGGGCCCGGGTTCGGCACCAGCGCGCTGCCGCCCCAAAGTTCGGGCCCAGCGGCCGAACCTGGGGCCCCCAGCCACCGTTTGCCGACCAAGGCCGGCCCGCAAGCCACCAAAAAGCTACAACTTTGCCCGTTCGCTAGGTCTCATTTATTCGCTTAATTTTCCGGTGCGTCGCGTCCTTTCCGTCGTGTTGAAGCTGCTGCTGGGCCTCGTAGGTCTGGCCGTGCTGCTGCTGCTGGGGGCCCTGCTGGCGCTGCGCGTGCCGGCGGTGCAGACGCGGGTGGCGCAGCGGGCCGCGGCCGTCCTCAGCGCGAAGCTGGGCCAGCGGGTGGAAATCGGGCGGGTCGACGTCCGGCCGTTTTCGCGCGTGGTGCTGGAAGGTGTGCGGGTGCTGGACCGCCGCGGCTCGGAGCTGTTCAGCATCGGCGCGGCCGACGCCGACATTGCCCTGTTTTCCATTTTCAACCCGCGCCACCTGCACGTGGGCCAGCTGGTGCTCCACGAGCCGCGCTTTGCGCTGCGCAACCTGCCCGGCCAGCCCGACACCACCACGCTCAGCCAGTTTTTATCGGCCGTGCGCCGGCTCACGGGCCCCAGCGACAGCACGAAGTCGGCGCCGTTTGATTTTCAAATTGCCGCCGTTGGCTTGCGCAACGGCCAGTTCATCCTCGACAAGGCCGACGCGCCGCGCCAGCCCAGCTACGGCCGCAGCGTGGACTACGCCCACATGCAGGTCGACAGCATCTACGCCGACGTGTCGCAGGTGCGGCTGGGCGACACGCTGGCCATGCAAATCCAGGGCCTGCGGGCCGTGGAAACGCCCTCCCAAACCCACCTGCGCGAGCTGACCGCCCTGATGCACTACGGGCCCCACTTCTGGCAGTTCGACGGCCTGCGGCTGGCCGTGGGCCGCAGCCAATTATCCGATTACCTGCGGTTTGACTACCGCGTGTTCACCAACTTCTCGGATTTTAACGACTCGATGAAGGTGACCACGCGGCTGCACGGGGCCCAGGTTTTTTCGAGCGACATCGCCAAGTTTGCCCCCGCCCTGGCCACGCTCAACGAATCCGTCGTCCTATCGGGCGACGCCACGGGCTACGTGCGCGACTTCAAAATTGCCAACCTCGACGTGCGCTACGGCCGCGGCACCCACCTGGTGGCCCGCCGCGCCGCCGCCACCAACCTGCCCCGCTACAAGGAAAGCTTCCTGGACCTGCGCCTGCTGCCCTCGCAGGTGCTGGCCAGCGACTTGGCCCACTGGCTGCCCAAGGACGCCAACCCCTTGATGCAGCGCCTGGGCCGGGTGCAGCTCAACGGGCAGTTTCTGGGGTTTTACAACGACTTCGTGGCCGATGCTTCCTTTAATACGGCCCTGGGCCGGGTGGCTACCGACTTGAACCTGAAGACAAAAACCGATTTTTCGCACGCCGCCTACTCGGGCCACGTGCGTTCGACGGATTTCCAGCTGGGCAAGTTCATCGGCAACCAGGACGTGATCCGGGACGTGACCGTGGACGGGCAGGTGACCGGCGTGGGCTTTGCGCCGCCCATTGCCCGGGGCCACGCCCAGGTAGCGGTGGCCCGCGTGTGGCTCAACGGCTACCGCTACCGCGACCTGGTGCTGAACGGCGACTTCCACGAGCGCGCCTTCGCCGGCCACCTCGCCGCCAACGACCCCAACCTGCGCCTGACGGCCGACGGCCGCGTGGACCTCGACCGCGCCCACCAGGACGTCAGCGTGCGGGCCCGCATTGCGCGCGCCGACCTGGGGGCCCTGGGCCTGCTGGGCGTGCCGCTGGTGGTAGCCACCACCGCCGACGTGCAGATGCGGGGCATGCAGCTCGACTCGCTGCTGGGCCACGCCTACTTGCGCCACTCGCGCTTCAGCCTTAACGGCCGCCGCCTGGCCCTCGACACGCTGGACGTGGTGAGCACCCGCACCCGCCGCAACGAGCGGCGCGTGAGCCTGCGCTCGGAAGCCCTGAACGCCAGCGCTGCCGGCACGTTCAGCACCGCGGCCGTGGTGCAGGACGTGCAAACGCTGGTGGCCGAATACCGCCTGAATTTTGAGAGCAACGCCGCGGCTACGGCGGCTTATTACCAGCGCAAGCGCCAGCGCCCGCTGGCCACTTACGAGGTCGATTTCTTGGTGAAGCTGAAGCGCGCCAACCCCGTGCTTCAGCTGTTTATGCCCGAGCTGGCGGTGGCCGACGGCAGCCGCTTCGACGGCTCGTTCCGCAGCGGCGAAACGTCGATTCTTCAGTTCGGCGGCCACCTCGACAGCCTGCGCTACGGCCCGGTGTTCACGGTGGATAACAACCTGGATTTCACCACGTCCAAGTTGCCGTACCGGCCCGAGGTGCTGGCCCAGGCCAGCATTACGTCGGCCCGGCAGGTGCTGCCCACATTGGGGCCCACCAACGGCTTCGTGCTGGAAGGCGTGTGGGACCAGCAGAAAATTAACTTTTCGACCTCGCTGGCCCAAACCGGCACCACCAACCGGGCGGCCATCAACGGCTCGCTGGCCTTCTTGCCGCGGGCGGTGGAAGTGGTGTTCCGCCAGTCGGGCGTGCACCTGCTGGACAAGGAATGGACCATCGCGGCCGACAACTCGGTGCGGATTTCGGACTACGGCCGGGCCTTCGACATTAAGAACATGACGCTGAGCAACGGTGCGCAATTTATTGGGGCCCAAGGTTTTATCTCGCCCGATGCCAGCAAGCCGCCCTTGCAGCTCACCATCCGCGACTTTCAGCTGGCGACGCTTAACGGCCTCACCACCGGGCAAAAATTGGGGGGCCGCCTGAACGCCACGGGCACGGTGCGCGGCGTGTACGGGCCCCTGGCCCTGAGCACGGCGCTGGCCGTGGACACGCTCACCTACCAAGGCACGCTGATTGGGCAGGTGAAGGGCACGGGGGCCTGGGACGACCGCCTCGGGCGCCTGGGCGTGGACCTGGACGTGGCCCGCGCCGGGCAGTCGGTGTTGACGGTGGGCGGCTACCTGGCCCCGGGCAGCGCCGAGCAGCAGCTCAACCTCACCGGCACCCTAAACGACGCGCCGGTGGTGCTGGCCCAGCCGTTTCTGGGCACGCTGATGCGCGACTTGGGCGGCACCGGGCGCGGCTCGCTCTGGCTCACGGGCAAGTTTGCGGCCCCCAACCTGGTGGGCGCCGTGGATGTGAGCAACGGCCGCTTCACTTTCGGCTACCTGGGCACCACGTACACCTTTGCCGACCGCATCAGCTTCACGCTGAACGACATCTCGTTCCACAACATCAAGCTGCGCGACCCGCTGGGCAACCAGGGCGTGGTGGACGGCGTGATTACCCACCACCAGTTCCAAGACATGCGCCTGAACATTGCGGCCAACTTCCGCAAGATGCAGGTGCTGAACACTATCCGCAAGGACAACGACTTGTACTTTGGCACGGCCTACGCCACTGGCACGGCCCGCGTGACGGGCCCTGCCGACGACCTTTCCATCGTGGTGCGGGCCACGAGCGAGTCGGGCACGCGCCTCTCGTTGCCCCTCGACAACGCCGCTAAAGCGGAGAAAGCCAGCTACATCAAGTTCGTCAACCACAACGTGGCCGACACGGTGCGGACCAAGAAAATACCGGTGGCGGCGACCGACAAGGTGGACTTGTCGGGCATCAAGCTCGACTTCAACTTGACCGTGACGCCGGATGCTTACCTGGAGATTCTGCTCGACGAGAGCACCGGCGACGTGATCCGCGGGTCGGCGGCCGGGCAGCTGCGCCTGAACATCGACACGCGCGGCGACTTCAACATGTACGGCCAAGTAGAGATTGTGCGCGGGGCCTACAACTTCACTTTGCAGGGCTTGGTGAACAAGGAGTTTGTGGTGCGGCCGGGCGGCGTCATTTCCTGGAACGGCGACCCGCTGGCCGGCGAGATGAACGTGACGGCCACCTACACCCAGCGCACGTCGCTGGCCCCGGTGCTGGGCGCGGGCTCGAACGCCGCCGCCGTGGTGCCCGTCACGGCCGTGATGAACCTGACGGGGCCCCTGCTGCTGCCAGCCATTAAGCTGGGGCTGGAGTTCAACGACGCGCCGGGCACGTTGCAGGGCGATTTGGCTTCCTTTACTACTTCGCTGCGCAACGACGAGCAGGAGCTTAACCGCCAGGTGTTCAGCTTATTGGTATTCAAGCAGCTGGCCCCGGTGGGCGCGTTCACGCAGCTCTCCATCCGGGGCCAGGACAACACGGTGCAGAACTCGCTGGGCCAGATTTTGAGCACCCAGCTCGGGCTGCTGACCTCGCAGATTGACCAGAACCTGGAAATCGACTTCAACATCAACGGCCTCACCGCCGACCAGCTCCAGGCCCTGCAAGTGCGCCTGAGCTACTCGCTGCTGGGCGGCCGCTTGCGCGTGACGCGCGAGGGCGGCTTCACGAGCAACGCCGGCCTGGCCACGCCCGGCAACACCGGCACCGCGCTGGCCAACTCCTCGGGCCAGGCCTCGCTGCTCGGCGACCTCAGCCTGGAATACTACCTGCGCCCCGACGGTAAATTCCGGGCCAAGCTGCGCTACGAAACCACGCCCCGCGACTTGGAAACCATCAACCAGCCGCGCGCCGGCCTTTCGCTGCTCCACACCGAGCAGTTCGATTCGTTCGGGGAGCTGTTCAGCCGCAAGAACCCGCGGGCCAGCGAGCGCAACCGGCAGCGCGCCCGCGAAGGCAAGCAGGTGCTGAGCGTGGACAACGACCCGCGCACCACGCTGTAAAGCGCACGGCCTACCTTTGCGGCCCATGCCCCCCGTTCAGAAAAAAAAACTCGGCTCCTACCCCACGTTTCTGGTGGTGTTCAGCGTCACGCTGGCCCTGGTGGTGGTGGGCCTGTTTGGCTTGCTGCTGCTGCACGCCCACAAGCTGAGCGAGGCCGTGCGCGAAAACCTGGAGGTGCAGGTGTACCTGGAGCGCAACCTGCCCGAAATTGAGCTGCTGCGCTTGCGGCAAGACCTGGGCCGCCAGCCCGGCGTGGCCGAGCGCGACGGCCGCCCCGAAATCCGCTTCATCAGCAGGGAAGACGGGGCCCGGCAGCTGCTGCAAAGCACGGGCGAAAATTTCCGCCCGTTCCTCGAAGACAACCCGCTGCGCGATGCCTACGCCCTCAAAGTCAGGCCCGACCACACCGACACATTGCACCTGGGGCAGCTTCAGCGCAGCCTGCGGGCCCAGCGCGGCGTGTTCGAGGTGCAGTACCCGCGCGACTTGTTTGCCAGCATCAACGCCAACCTCACGCGGGTGAGCCTCGTGCTGCTGGGCTTCGCCGCGGTGCTGGTGGGGGCCGTGGTGGTGCTGATCAACAACACCATCAAGCTGGCCATTTTTTCGCAGCGCTTTCTCATCCGCTCCATGCAACTGGTGGGCGCCACGCGGTTCTTTATCCGGGGCCCCTTCCTGCGGCGGGCCACCTGGCAGGGCTTCGCCAGCGGCGGGCTGGCGGCGCTGGCGCTGGTGGCGCTGCTGCAGTACGCCTACCTCGAAGTGGTGCCGCTGCGCCAGCTGCGCGACGACGTGCTCATCGGGGCCCTGCTGCTGGCCGTGGTGGGCGTGGGCGTGGTCATCGGCTTTTGCAGCGCCTACTGGGCCGTTAATAAATACCTCAAAGGGTCGCTCGACGACCTATACTAACCTGCTCTTATGCAACGATTTGCTTTCGGCCCCCGCAACTACCGCCTCATGGGCATCGGCTTGGCCATCCTCGCCGTGGGCTTCGTCACGATGATGTTCGGCGACAAGGAAAACTACGGCGAAGACTTCGTGGGCATCACCCTGGGGCCCCTGCTGCTCATCGCCGGCTTCCTGGTGGAGTTTGCCGCCATCCTGGTGCGCGACGACTCAGCCGTGGTGAGCCGCGGCGACGCGCCCCCCGCGCCCACGGCCTTCACGCTTACCCCCACGGCCCCGGTGGCGGCCCCGGTGGCGGCCCCGGTGGCGGCCCCTGCCGGTCCGGCGCCCGCCGCAAAGCCCACTTACAAGCGCCTCTAACCCAGCTCTGCCCGGCCCCGGGCTGCCCGGAAACCGTGGTACCCGTATGGGACCCCTACCTCCGGGGCAATTGCGCCCCGAAATTCGTTAATTGATTATTGCCCAATGACTTACTGGCACGCCCTGCTCCTCGCCATCGTGGAGGGCATCACCGAGTTTCTGCCCGTGTCCAGCACCGGGCACATGATTATTGCCTCGGCCCTGCTGGGCATCCAGATGACGCCGTTTGCCAAGCTCTACCTGGTGGTCATCCAGCTGGGGGCCATCCTCTCGGTGCTGGTGGTGTACTGGAAGCGGTTTTTTCAAAGTTTCGACTTCTACCTCAAGCTGTTGGTGGCTTTTTTGCCCATCGTGGTGGTGGGGCTGCTGCTAAAAAAGCACATCGACGCGCTGCTTGAATCCGTGACCACGGTGGGGGCGATGCTGCTGGTGGGCGGCGTGGTGCTGCTGTTCGTGGACCGGTGGTTTCCGCAGGAAGATTCGCAAAAGGGCGGCCACCCCGTCACCAACCCGAGCTGGAAGGAAGCCTTCGTTATTGGCTTGTTTCAGTGCCTGGCCGTGGTGCCGGGCGTGAGCCGCTCGGCGGCCACCATCATCGGGGGCCTCACCCAGAAGCTGACGCGCCGGGCGGCGGCCGAGTTCGCGTTTTTCCTGGCCATGCCCACCATGGCGGCCGCGGCGGCCAAGGACTTGTACGACTTTTACAAAGAAGCCAAAACCCACGGCGTCAGCCTCGGCCACCTTTTCTCGGGCCAGGAAATCAAGCTGTTGGTGCTGGGCAACGTGGTGGCTTTTGTGGTGGCGCTGCTGGCCATCCGGCTGTTCGTGGGCTTCGTGGCCAAATACGGCTTTCGCGCGTTTGGCATCTACCGCATCGTCGTGGGCGGGCTGCTGCTGCTGCTCATCGGCCTGGGCGTGAACTTGCAACTGGTTTGATTGTGAAAGATTTGGCTGCTTTTGACTTCGACGCGGGCGAAATCCTGCTCTTCGATAAACCCCTCACCTGGTCGTCGTTCGACGGCGTGCGCAAGCTCAAAAACGCGCTGCGCATCCGCAAAATTGGCCACGCCGGCACCCTCGACCCCCTGGCCACCGGCCTGCTCATCCTCTGCACGGGCAAGAAAACCAAGGAAATCGACCAGATCCAGGCCCAGGAAAAGGAGTACACCGGCACCTTTCGCCTCGGCCAAACCACGCCCAGCTTCGACCTCGAAACCGCCGTGGACGCCGAGGGCCCCTACGCCCACCTCACCGACGCGGACGTTCGGGCCGCCGCCGCGCAGTTCGTGGGCGAAATTCAGCAGACGCCGCCGCTGTACTCGGCCGTGAAAATTGACGGCCAGCGCGCCTACGAGCTGGCCCGCAAGGGCCTGGAAGCCGAAATCAAAGCCAAAACCATTACCATCAAGGCGTTCGAGCTGACGCGCATCGCGCTGCCCGAGGTCGATTTCCGCGTGGTGTGCTCGAAGGGCACCTACATCCGCAGCCTGGCGCGCGACCTGGGCGCGGTGCTGGGCGCAGGGGCCCACCTCACGGCGCTGCGGCGCACGCGCATCGGCGCGTACCGGGTAGAAGACGCCCTGACGCTGGCCGACGTGCAGGCCCTGGCCCCGCCGCGCCCCGAAGGCCCCGCCGCGCCGCCGCCCCGCCGCGGGGGCCCCCGCCCCGCCCGCGCCGGCCTCGATTTTTACGCCGCCCAGCACGCCGCCGGTTCCCCCGCCGACGAGGCGTAGCCGGGGCCACCTAGCCGGTGCGGACCTGGCACGGGCTGCCTTGGGGCCCCGGTGCGGGGCGGTCTAGCCGAGCGGCACGCATTCTGCCCCGTAAAAAAACGCGGGACATTGCCGATTACGGGCGAATTTTGCAGCTCCGTTTCTACGCTGCCCGGTTCTTATGCTCGTTATCCGCGACCCCGCCGACTTTCCCCGTTTGCAAAACGCCGTCGTTACGAGCGGCACCTTCGACGGGGTGCACCGCGGGCACCAGCGCATTCTGGCGCGGCTGCGCGAGGCGGCCGACGCGGCGGGCGGGCCGGCGGTGGTCATCACCTACTGGCCGCACCCACGCCTGGTACTGGGGCCCCCGCCCTCGCACCCCGAGCTGTTGGAGCTGCAGCTGCTCAACACCTTAGACGAGCGCATTGCCCGGCTGGCGGCGTTTGGCATCGACTACTTGCTGATCGTGCCCTTCACCCGCGAATTCGCGCAGTGGACGTCGGACGAGTACATCCAAAACCTGTTGGTTGACACCGTGGGGGCCCGGCACCTGGTGATTGGCTACGACCACCGCTTCGGCAAAAACCGCGAGGGCGGCTTCGACTACCTCAACCGGCACGCGGCCCGCTACGGCTTCGTGGTGGAGGAAATTCCGCGGGCCGACATCGACGCGGTGGGCGTGAGCAGCACCCGCATCCGGGCGGCGCTGCGCGGGCGCGACGTGGCCACCGCCACCCGCTACCTGGGCTACGCGTACCCCGTGACGGGCCGCGTGGTGACGGGCCAGCAGCTGGGCCGCACCATCGGCTATCCTACTGCCAACCTGGACGTTGAAGAAGCCTTGAAACTGGTACCGGCACAGGGCATTTACGCGGTGTGGGCCACCACGGCGGCCGGCACCCGGCACCCGGGCATGCTCAGCATCGGGGTGCGGCCCACCATCGGGGCGGGGCTGGCCCAAACCATTGAGGTGAACTTGCTCGACTTCAGCGGCGACCTGTACGGGCAATTACTGACGCTGGAATTCGTTGCCTGGCTGCGCGGCGAGGAGAAATACAACGGCCTCGACGCCCTCAAGGCCCAGCTCGCGCTGGACGCCAAGGCCACCCGGGCGGTGCTGAGCTCCAATGACACAACGTATTAGTTGAAAATCATTCGGTCGATGACAGCACAGCAACAACTTGTCTACGATGCAATTGATGAAATTCTTTGGAATGAATGGGACCCAATTGGCGTCAACGGCATTGCTCCACGAGACGAATATCAAAGCTGTACACCCAGTATTTTTCAGTTAAAAATCAGTGGAGCAGGAGTGGATGCCATAGCAGAACGGCTTCGTTGCTTAGAAATAGAAATTATTGGGACCGACAGCAGCCTTGCGTACTGTAAGCAAATAGCGGAAAAAATAGTGGATTTATAAAACTTTGATAAACAACATGCTGCGAGCATAACACTTGGATCAAATTAGCACTTCTCTTATCAATAATATTTGGCGATGAATATTTTGCGGTTATTCTTAATTGGCTGCCTTTGCCTGGGGGCCCTGGGCGCGGCCCGGGCCCAGGGCAAGCTCAGCGGCGTGGTGCAGGACTCGGTGACGCACGAGCCGCTGGCGTTTTCGAGCGTGTTTCTGGCCAACACCACGTTGGGGGCCACCACCAACGAACTGGGCCGGTTCGAGTTTGCCAAGGTGCCGGCGGGCACCTACAGCGTGGTGGGCTCGTACGTGGGCTACCGCCTGGCCAAGCAGGTCGTCACCATCGGCAGCGCCCCGCAGCAGATCACGCTGGCGCTGGCCGCCACCGGCAACCAGCTGGCCGAAGTGGTGGTGGAATCGACCCCCAACGACCCCAAAGATTACCAGAAATTCACCGAGCAGTTCCTGGGCCGCACCGCGTTTTCGGACCAGTCGCACATCGTAAACCCCAAGGACGTCGTCGTGGACTACAACGACTCGACCAAGGACCTGACGGCCCACTCGCGCAAGTTTGTGCAAATCGACAACGACGCCCTGGGCTACCACGTGAAGTACTACGGCCTGCGCTTCAGCAGCAACGACGAGGACGGCTCGCTGAGCTTCTACGGCGAGCCGGTGTTTGAGGAAATGACGCCGCGCGACGAGCGCCAGCAGCGCCAGTGGGCGGCCAACCGCGCCGCGGCCTACAACGGCTCGTTTGCCCACTTTCTGAAAAGCGTGTACGACAACCGCGTGGCGGCCGAGGGCTTCCTGGCCCAGCAGGTGCGCGTGGTGGTGAACAACCGCTTTGACCTGACCGACAGCCTGCGCCGCACCATGCTCACCCAGCGCCCCAACGGCCCGTTCAGCAAGGCCGAGAAGGACTCGCTGACCAAGTGGAACCGGGCGCAGCCGGTGACGGCCACGGTGTACCCCGAAGCGCGGCCCATCGACAGCATCCGCCGGGTATCGGCCGACCGCCAGCACGTGTACCTGCGCTTCACGGGCGAGCTGCAAGTGGCCCACTTCGGCGAGGCCCCCGACCCCAAGTACGGCCGGCCCATGTCGCCGCTGGGGGCCACGAGCAAGCCTTACCCCGCCCTGCGGCAGGTGTCGCGGCTGCGGCTGCAGGAGCAAGAGGCGGAAATCCAGCCCAACGGCTCGCTGATGAACCCCCTGGACGTGTCGACCGGCGAGTACTGGGGATTTGAGAAAATAGGTGAATTTTTGCCACTCAACTACGTGCCGCCCGTCGCGGCGGCACCCGTGCCGGCGCCCGCACCCGTGCGTGCGGCCACGCCAGTTCGCTCTTCCGCTTCCGCCCGCCCATGATCAATAAAGTAGTCGAGGGGCCCCAGGCCGCCCTCCAAGGTCTGGCCGACGGCATGACCCTGATGCTGGGCGGCTTCGGCCTGTGCGGCATTCCTGAAAACGCCATCCAGGAGATTTTACGCCTGGGCGTGAAGAACTTGACGTGCATCAGCAACAACGCGGGCGTGGATGACTTCGGCATCGGGCGGCTGCTGCAAACGCGGCAGGTGCGCAAGATGATTGCCAGCTACGTGGGCGAAAACGCTGAATTTGAGCGCCAGCTGCTGAGCGGCGAGCTGGCCGTGGACCTGGTGCCGCAGGGCACGCTGGCCGAGCGCATTCGCGCCGGCGGGGCGGGCATCCCGGCCTTTTACACGCCGGCGGGCTACGGCACGGAGGTGGGCGAGGGCAAGGAAAGCCGTGAATTTGGCACCAAAATGTACCTGCTCGAAACCGGCCTGACGGCCGATTTTGCCTTCGTGAAAGCTTGGCGCGGCGACACTGCCGGCAACCTCGTCTACAAAGGCACGGCCCGCAACTTCAACCCCATGATGGCCACGGCCGGCAAAATCACGGTGGCCGAAGTGGAAGAATTGGTGCCCGCCGGGGCCCTCGACCCCAACCAGATCCACACGCCGGGCATCTTCGTGCAGCGCATTTTCGAGGGCCAGCACTACGAGAAGCGCATCGAGCAGCGCACCGTGCGGGCCACGGAGTGAAGGCATCTTGCAGATTAGCAAGCAAAAAGGCCGTCATGCAGCGCGCAGCGAAGCATCTTTGCCGCGGCAGTAGTCATGCTTAATTGAGCAGTAGAGATGCTTCGCTGCGCGCTGCATGACGGCCTTTTGATTCTTACCGCTTTGCTTGCAAATAATTCGTCCCACCGCTGCCCTTCCCAAATATGAAAAAAATTCTCCTCCCGCTATTGCTGGCCCTGGGCAGCCTGGGGGCCCTGGCCCAGCCCAGCCGCACGCCCGTGCTGCAAGCCGCCGCCCCCCAAACCGTGGGCATGAGCGACGCCGGCTTGCAGCGCATCGACCAGCTGCTGCGCGAGTACACGGCGGCGGGGCGCGAGCCAGGAGCCATCGGCTTCATTGCCCGCGACGGCAAAATCATTTACCGCCAGGCGTTTGGCCTGAACGACGCGGCCGCCCGCACGCCGCTCGCGCCCGAGGCCATCGTGCGCATCGCATCGCAGACCAAGGCCATTACCAGCGCGGGGGCCATGCTGCTGTTTGACCAGGGCCGGTTCAAGCTCGACGACCCCATTTCGAAGTACCTGCCCGCCTTCGCCCACCCCAAAGTGTTGGCATCGTTCAACGACCAGGACTCGACCTACACCGCCGTGCCGGCGCAGCACGAAATCACCATCCGCCAGCTGTTCACGCACACCTCGGGCATCGGCTACCCGGTCATCGGCGGCAAGGAAGCGCGGGCCATCTACGCCAAAGCGCACATTCCCAGCGGGGTGGGCACGCCGAGTGGCACGCTGGCCGCCGCCATCGACGCGCTGGGGGCCCTGCCGCTGATGCACGAGCCGGGCGAAAAATTCACCTACGGCCTGAGCATCGACGTGCTGGGCCGGCTGATTGAGGTGCTCTCGGGCCAGCCGCTCGACCAGTACCTGCGCGCCCGCATTTTCGAGCCGCTGGGCATGCGCGACACCTATTTCTACCTGCCCGCCGCACTGCAGCCGCGCCTGGCCCTGCTCTACACCGAAGACGCGGCCAAGAACACCGTGCCGCTGGTGGCGCTGGGGGGCCTGCGGGCCGATTACCCCAAGGCCACGGGCACGTACTTCTCGGGCGGCGGGGGCCTGTCGAGCACCATCGACGACTACGCCGTGTTCCTGCAAATGCTGCTGAACGGCGGCGAATACCGCGGCCGCCGGCTGCTCAAGCCCGAAACCGTGGCCCTGATGACCCAGAACCAAATGGGCGCCGTGAGCCAGGGCGGCAACAAGTTTGGCTTGGGCTTCAGCATCGTCACGGCCGCGGGCGCGGCCCAGAGCGGCCTCACCGAGGGCTCCTACGAGTGGGGCGGCATTTTCGGCACCACGTACTGGGTCGATCCGAAGGAGAAAATTGTGGCCCTGCTCTACACCCAAAAATGGCCCAATACCACGGCGGCCGATTTTTCGGCCAAGTTCAAACGGCTGGTGTACGAGGCCATTTTAAAGCGCCACGCGCCGCAGTAGGGCCCCGGCGCAAAACCCACGAGGCCGTCGTGCCTTGCTGCGCGCTGCACGGCGGCCTTTTCTAAATATCAAAACAACCCATTCCCAGTGGCACTCGATAAACACGGCATTGCTAGGCGCATTGCGCAGGAAGTGAAGGACGGCTCCTACGTCAACCTGGGCATCGGCATTCCGACGCTGGTGGCCAACTACCTCCCGGCCGGCCTCCACGTGGAGTTGCAGTCCGAGAACGGGCTGCTCGGCATGGGGCCCTTCCCCACCGAGGCCGACGTGGACCCCGACCTCATCAACGCCGGCAAGCAAACGGTGACCACGCTGCCGGGCTCCAGCCTGTTTTCGTCGGCCGACTCGTTCGGCATGATCCGCGGCGAGCACGTGGACCTGACCATCCTGGGGGCCATGGAGGTGAGCGAGCGCGGCGACATCGCCAATTGGAAGATTCCGGGCAAGCTGGTGAAGGGCATGGGCGGCGCCATGGACTTGGTGGCCTCGGCCAAAAACATCATCGTGGCCATGCAGCACGTGGCCCGCGACGGCTCCTCGAAGCTATTGCCGGCCTGCACCTTGCCGCTTACCGGGCTGCGCTGCGTGAAGAAAATCGTGACCGAGCTGGCCGTGCTCGACGTGACGCCCGACGGCTTCGTGCTGCGCGAGCGGGCCCCCGGCGTGAGCGTGGCCGCGATTCGGGCCGCCACCGCGGGCAAGCTGGTGGTGCCCGGCCCCGACGTGGACGTGCCGGAAATGGTGCTGCCCTAACCAATGGGCCCCGGGGCCCCGCCGCCACCTAATTGTAATTTCACGGCACGGCTCCCAACGGGCCGTGCGCAACGGTCGTGCTTGCGGAGAAAAGCCTTACTTAAACTATAGTATCTATCTTGTTTGTAACCTTTCTACTTAACGCCGTGCCTTTTTCCTGGCTTACCGGGGCCCCAATGGGAACGCGAGCGCTAATTTTGGGGGAAATTTGTGTTTGGAGCGGCGGGCTTTTATTTTATCAATACTTAATTTACGGCTGATATATTGCCTTTATTCAATTGATTATAAACTACTTATTCGCTAAAAAATCTGCGGCGGCGGCGGTATTTGTTGGGTTTGCTGGCGGCGTTTTTGCGCAGGCGCCCGCCCGGCCCGACAGCATTACGGTGGCCATCGAGCCCACCTACAACGACGTGACGGCCACCCACCGCTGGCTGCTGGGCGAGAGCTACCGGCAGCAGTGGGCGGCCCCGGTGAAGATGCGGGTGTTTCGCTTGGCCACCGAGAAAGGCGGTTTAAAAATCCTGGAGCGCGGCGGCGGTTTGCAAACCAAGTCGCTGCGCATGCAGGACGCCACCGGGCAGCAGTGGGTGCTGCGCACCATCCAGAAATACCCGGAGCGAGGCCTCCCGCCCGCGCTGCGGCCCACCATCGCCAAAGATATTTTGCAGGACCAAGTGTCGGCCTCGCACCCGTACGCGGCCGTGGTGGTGCCGCCGCTGGCCGCCGCCCTGGGCATTCCGCACGCCAACCCGGAAGTGGTGTACGTGCCCGACGACCCGGCCCTGGGGCCCTACCGCCAGGATTTTGCCAACCAGGTGTTCCTCTTTGAGGAGCGCGAGCCGCTGGACGCCGACAAAACGGACAACACCGCGAAGGCCCAGGGCCGCCTGCAAAAAGACAACGATAACCGCGTGGACCAAGCCACGGTGCTCCGGGCCCGCCTGCTGGACATGCTGCTCGGCGACTATGACCGCCACGAGGACCAGTGGCGCTGGCAGCGCACCGAAACCGCCAAGGGTAGCCTGTACGAGCCCGTGCCCCGCGACCGCGACCACGTGTTTTACAAGCCCACCGGCTTTTTGCCCTCAACGCTCTCGCTCCACTTGCTGAAGGCCAACGTGCAGGGCTACAACCGCCACATCCGGTCCATTAACCGCTGGAACGACAAGGCGCGCGACTTCGACCGCTACTTTTTGAACGCGCTGAGCGAAGCCGACTGGCGCGAGCAGGTAGCCTACGTGCAGCAGCACCTGCCTGACAGCCTGCTGGCCCGCGCGGTGCGGCGGCTGCCCCCCAACATTTACCGGCTGGGGGGCCCCCAGCTGACGCGCAACTTGGTGGGGCGCCGCAACGACCTGCCGCGGCAGGCCCTGAAGTATTACCGCTTCTTGGCCCGCACGGTGTCCATTCCGGCCTCCGACAAGCGCGAGCACCTGGAAGTGGCCCACGAGGCCGGCGGCCGGCTGCGCGTCACGAGCACCAAAATCAAGCAGGACGGTACCGCCGGCCCGGTGCTGTACCAGCGCACCTTCGACCCCGCCGCGACCCGTGAGCTGCGCCTCTACGGCCAGGGCGGCGCGGATAGCTTTGCCGTGACGGGCACCGCCCACTCCCGCATCCGGATGCGCCTGGTGGGCGGCGCGGGCGACGACACGTTTGCCGTGGACGAGGGCTTGCACCAGCGCGGCAAGCTGCTGGTGTACGACCGCTCGGACGAACCCAACACGCTGCCGGCCGCCGGGCGCGCCCGCATCCACACCTCGGCCGATACCGCCGTGAACCGGTTCGAACCCACGGGTTTTCAGTACGATTTCTTCCAGCCTCTGTTCCTGGCCGGCTACAGCAAGGACTACGGGGTGCAGCTGATTGGCAACTTCATCTACCAAAAGCAAGGCTTCCGCCGGGCCCCGTACGCCGCCCGGCAGAGCCTGCTGGTCAACTACGGCTTCGGCAACCACTCGCTGCTGCTGAACTACGGCGGCGAGTTCAAGCGGGCGGTGGGGCAGCACGACTTGCTGGTGAACGTGGTGTCGAAGGGCCCCAACTACACCAGCAATTTTTTCGGCACCGGCAACGAAACCGCGTTTGTGAACGAGGGCGACCAGCGCATTCACTACTACCGCAGCGTGTACAACCTGGTGACGGCCGACGTGCGCCTGAGCCAGGCGTACGGGCGCTGGCACGTGAGCGGCGGCCTGCTCGGCCAATACTATTCGAGCACCCGCGAAAAGAACGAAGACCGTTTTTTGAGCCGCTACGACGCGCAGCACCCCAGCGAGGAAGTATTTGGTCACCAACTCTATGCAGGCCTCGACGCCACCGCCACGCTCGATACCCGCGACAAGGGCCTGGTGGCCCGCCGGGGCGTGTACTGGGCCACCACCCTCAGCGGGCTGCGCCGGCTCGACGCCGACGTGCACACGCTGGGGCAGGCCCTCACGGAGTTCAGCTTCTACGCCAGCCCCACGCGCGATTCCAGCCTGGTCGTCGCCAACCGCACGGGCGCAGGCACCACGCTGGGCAAAGCCGCTTATTTCCAGCAACTCAAGCTGGGGGGCCCCCAGAGCCTGCGCGGCTTCTACCTGTGGCGCTTCACGGGCAAAAGCATGGTGTACAACAACTTGGAGCTGCGGCTAAAGCTGCTCGATTTCACCTCCTACCTGCTGCCCGGCACCCTGGGGCTGGTCGCTTTCAACGACGTGGGGCGGGTATGGTCGCCGGGCGAGGCGTCGGAAAAGTGGCACGACGGGTACGGCGGCGGCCTCTATTTTTTGCCGGCGCAACTCCTGCTGGTGCAAGCCGTTGTTGGCTTTTCCAACGAAGGCACGTATCCCTACATTTCCGCCGGGTTCCGGTTTTAGCGCTGCTGGCTGGCTGGTGCTTTGGGGCCCCAGCCAGCCCATTTTTTTTCGGCGACACTAAAATATATCACTTCCCCGTTCGTCACCGACCTTTGCTGGCCCTTTGGGCAGGCAGCAAGTGCGCCACGCCCGGGCCATAACTTTTTGCTCGCTCCTTGTTATACCTTGCCTGCGCGGATGAAGAAGGCCTGAACTTCCTCCAAACCAGCTGCACTGCGCCGGGTTCTGCAGCTGCCACTTCCCACCACCCCCACCGCATACCCCTTTCCAATGAACAACCAACAAGGGCCGCTTGCCCCAGCTGAAGGCAAACTTGGCATCCTGCTTCCCGGCATGGGCGCCGTAGCCACTACCCTCATCGCCGGCGTGTTGGCCGTGCGCAAAGGCACTGCGCAGCCCATTGGCTCGCTCACCCAAATGGGCAAAATCCGCACGTCGACCGGCAACCCCAAAATCAAAGACTTTGCGCCCCTCACGGCCCTCGACGACATCGAGTTTGGCGGCTGGGACGTGTACGAGGACAACGTGTACGAGGCAGCCATGAAGGCCAACGTGCTCGACTACAAAACCTTGCAGGCCGTGCGCCCCGAAATGGAAGCCATGGTGCCAATGAAGGCCGCCTTCGACCTTCACTACGTGAAGAACCTCGACGGCACGCACATCAAAACCTACACCACCAAGCTCGACCTGGCCGAGCAAGTGATTGCCGACATCCGCAACTTCAAGGCCGAGCGTGGGTGCAGCCGCCTGGTGATGGTGTGGTGCGGCTCGACGGAGATTTACCACCAGCCCACCGAAACGCACCGCACCCTGGCCGCCTTCGAGGAAGGCCTGCGCACCAACGCTTCCAACATTGCCCCGAGCATGATTTACGCCTACGCCGCCCTCAAGGAAGGCGTGCCGTTCGTGAACGGGGCCCCCAACCTGACCGTGGACGTGCCCGCGCTGCTGGAGCTGGCCGCCGCCACCGGCACGCCCGTGGCCGGCAAAGACTTTAAAACGGGGCAAACCCTGATGAAAACCATCGTGGCCCCCGGCCTCAGCGCCCGCTCGCTGGGCGTGAAGGGCTGGTTCTCGACCAACATCCTGGGCAACCGCGACGGCCTGGTGCTCGACGACCCCGATAACTTCCGCACCAAGGAAGTGTCGAAGCTGAGCGTGCTCGACAGCGTGTTTCACCCCGAGGAAAACCCCGAACTGTACGGCGACATGTACCACAAGGTGCGCATCAACTACTACCCGCCGGCCGGCGACAACAAGGAAAGCTGGGACAACATCGACATCTTCGGCTGGCTGGGCTACCCGATGCAGATCAAAATCAACTTCCTCTGCCGCGACTCCATCTTGGCCGCGCCGCTGGTGCTCGACCTGGCCCTGTTTATGGACCTGGCCAAGCGCGCCGGCTGGTCGGGCATCCAGGAGTGGCTCTCGTTCTACCTGAAGTCGCCGCAAGCCGCGCCCGACATCCGTCCCGAGCACGACATCTTCAAGCAACTTGTGACGCTGCACAACACCCTGCGCCTGCTGATGGGCGAAGAGCCGGTGGCCGCCGCCAGCGAGGAAGCGTACCAGGACGGCCCCGCCGCCTAAGCAACCATCCGACTGCGCAGTGTTTAAGCTAATTGCCACCGGCCTGGGCATCGGGTACGTGAAAGGCGGGGGCACGGTGGCCGCCGCCGCCACCTGCCTCGTGCTGTACCTGGCCCGCGCCGGGGGCCCCACGGTGCGGGCCTGGCCAGTGGGCCTGCTCACGGTGGGCCTGTTGGCCGGGGGCACGCTGGCCGCCCAGCGCGTTGAAGCCCACTGGGGCAAAGACAATTACCGCGTCGTCATCGACGAGGTGGCGGGCATGTGGGTGGGGCTGCTGCTGGTGCCCATCACGGGGCCCCGCCTGTTGGCGGGGCTGGTGCTGTTTCGATTTTTTGATATTGTTAAGCCCTTATTTATTAGAAAGATGGAGCAGCTGCCGGGCGGTGTGGGCGTGATGATGGACGATGTGCTGGCGGGCCTCTACACCAACCTACTGCTGCAAACTGCTGTGCAACTCGGCTACGTATAAAGGCCGTGCGCTACCCCCGATTACTAAAGGCGCAGGCGGCTTCGGCGGTTAGTACGGCCGTCGATTTTTTGGTTACCATCGGCGGCGTTGAGCTGTTCCATAGCTGGTACTTGCTGGCCACCGTGCTGGGCAACGCGGCCGGGGGCGCTACCAATTTTTACCTGGGCCGGTACTACGTTTTCAAAGCGCCGGAGCAGGGCGCGCCCGCCCAGGGCATGCGGTACTTTGTGGTGTGGCTGGGCAGTATGGTGTTGAACGCTGCGGGGGTTTATCTGTTCACCCAGTTACTGCACGTCAATTATGTGTATAGCAAAGTGGTAGTTTCCTTGCTCGTTGGCGTGGGATTCAACTATTTTTTGCAGTTGCACTTCGTATTTAAGAAATCATGAAACGTCTATTTAGCCAGCCCTGCGGCCTGGCCGTATTCTACTGGCTGCTAGTACTGCTGGGGGCCCCTGCCGTTGCCAGGGCCCAAACCATTATCCGGGGCGTGGTAACCGACGCCAAAACCAAGGAAAAGCTCCCCTTCGTCAGCGTGTCGGTGCCCCAGGCGGCCGTTGGCACCAACACCGACGAGGACGGGCACTTCACGCTGCAAGTGCCGGCCCAGTACACGTCGGTGGCCTTCACGTACTTGGGCTACCGCACGGTGATCAAGACCTTCGTGGCCGGCCAGGCGCAGGAAATCAACGTGCAGCTGGCCACCAACGCGGCGCTGCTCAACGAGGTGGTTGTCAAGGGCTCCAAGGGGCCCCGCTACAAGAACAAGGAAAACCCGGCCGTGGCGCTCATCCGCCAGGTAATCGAGCACAAAGAACAAAACCGCCCGGAAAGCTATAACTACGTCGAGTACGAGAAATACGAGAAGATGACCTTCTCGTTCAGCAACTTATCCGACAAATTCAAAGACCGCAAGATCTTCCGCAACTACCAGTTCCTGTTTAAGAAGCAGGATTCGCTGGCGGCGGGCGGGGTCAACATCCTGCCCATTTACATCGAGGAAAAACTCGCCCGGGAGTACTACCGCAAGGACCCCGAGGCGCGCAAATCCATCGAGCTGGGCAACAAGCAGGTGGAGTTTGACAAGCATTTTATTGACAATGAGGGCCTCAGCACTTATTTCAATCGGATGTACCAGGACATCGACATCTACGCCAACAACGTGTCGCTGCTGGGTAATCAGCTCCTGAGCCCCATTGCCAACAGTGCCCCCACGTTTTACCAGTTCTACATTTCCGACACGCTGCGGCAGCACGTGCCGCAGCTGGTGGAGCTGAGCTTTTTCCCGCGCAACAAGGGCGACATGCTGTTTGCCGGCAAGCTCTACGTGACGCTCGACGGGAACTACGCCGTGCAGCAGGCCAACCTGTCGGTGGACAAGCGCATCAACCTGAACTTCGTCAAAAGCCTGGACGCCAACCTTCAGTTTGCCGAGAACCCGGACAAGCGTTACCACCTGAGCAAGAGCTTCTTGGGCATCGATTTTGGCCTTTCGCAGAAAGGCTCCGGCTTTTACGGCGAGCGCACCGTGTCGTTCGACAAGTACCGGGTTGGGCAGCCGGCGCCCAACGGCGTGTACGACGGCCCCGCGCGCACGGCCCTGGACAGCCTCGCCCAGCGCAGCCCCAATTTCTGGCAGCTGAACCGGCCCGACAGCCTCACGCAGGTAGAAAAAGCCATTTACAAAAACGTCGATACCCTCCAGACCATCAAGTCGTTCCAGCGCACGCTCACGCTGTTCACGTTCCTGCTGTCGGGCTATAAATCGTTCGGGCCGTTCGAGGTGGGGCCCTCCAACACGTTCTACAGCTTCAACCCCGTGGAGGGCTTCCGGCTGCGGCTGGGCGGCCGCACCACCCCCGAGCTCAGCAAGCGCATTTACTTCGAAACCTACTCGGCCTACGGCTTCAAGGACGAAAAGTGGAAGTACTTCCTCAGCTCCACGTACTCGCTCAACGGCAAGTCCATTTACGCTTTCCCACAAAATTTTGTCCGGGCCAGCTTCCAGCGCGACACCCGCATTCCGGGGCAAGAACTGGAATTTGTGCAGGAAGACAACTTCCTGCTCTCGTTCAAGCGCGGCGTCAACGACCGGTACCTCTACAACGACGTGTACCGGCTCGACTACGTCCACGAGTTCAGCAACCATTTTTCCTACGCACTGGGGTTCAGGAAATTGCAGCAGTCGCCGGCGGGCAGCCTGTACTTCCGCAACGTCGTCAACGACCTGCCCAACGCCGTCACCACCCTGTCCACCACGGAGCTGTCGTTGCTCCTGCGCTGGGCCCCCAAGGAAACGTTTTACCAAGGCAAGCTCTACCGCTCGCCCATCATTGGGCCCTATCCCATCTTCACGGCGCGGCTGGCCACGGGCATCAAGGGCTTCTTTGGGGGCGAGTACAACTACGAGAACCTAGCCGTCAACGCCACCAAGCGCTTCTACCTCTCGCAGCTGGGCCACTCCGACGTGACGCTGGAGGGCGGCTACGTGTTTGGGCAAGTGCCGTTCCCGCTGCTCGACGTGCACCGGGCCAACCAAACGTACTCGTACCAGTTGAACTCGTATAATCTGATGAATTTTTTGGAGTTTTCGAGTGACCACTACGCCAGCTTGTTCATCGACCACAATTTCAACGGCTTCTTCTTCAATAAATTACCTCTTATACGGACCCTCAAGCTGCGCGAAACCGCTTCGCTGAAGCTGCTGTACGGCGGCATCCGCGAGGAGAACAACCCGTCGCTGCACCCCGCGCTCTACCAGTTTTTGCGCGATGCGCAGGGCCAGCCCACCACGTTCACCCTCGGCCGGCAGCCCTACGCGGAGGCCAGCGTGGGGATAGCCAACATTTTTAAGCTGTTCCGGCTCGACATCGTGAAGCGCCTCACGTACCTCGACAACCCGAACGTCTCGGAGTGGGGCCTGCGGGGCCGCTTCAAGCTCGACTTTTAACCCCCGACCGCATGACCTTCGACGCCCTTCGCACCGCCCTGCAAACCGGAATTTACACCGTCATCAACCCGTTTGTTCGCCTGCTCATCAGAATCGGCTTCACGCCCAACGGCGTGACCCTCACGGGTTTGATTCTGAATGTGGGCGTGGCGGTGGTGTTCATCATCGGCGGCGAAGAGGGCAACCGCGGCGATTTGCGCTACGTGGGCTGGGGCGGGGCCCTGATTCTGTTTGCGGGGCTCTTCGACATGCTCGACGGGCAGGTGGCGCGGCTGGGCAACATGAAAAGCGAGTACGGTGCCCTGTTCGACTCGGTGCTGGACCGCTACAGCGAGCTGTTCACCTTCCTGGGCATCTGCTACTACTTGGTGGCGCACCACTACTTGCTGGGTTCGCTCTTCACGTTCATCGCCCTCATCGGCTCCATGATGGTGAGCTACACGCGGGCCCGCGCCGAGGGCCTGGGCGTGGAGTGCAAGGGCGGCCTGATGCAGCGGCCCGAGCGGGTGGTGCTCATGGGCGTCAGCGCGTTGGCTTGCGGCGTCGCCTCGGCGTTTTTGGGCGGCGACTACAAGCTGTTCGTGCCCGGCGTGCCTTTCCACGTCTTCGAAACCATGTCCATTCTCACGTTCCCGCTCACCGTGCTAGCGGTGCTCTCCAACATCACCGCCGTGTCGCGGCTGCGGCAAGCCAAAAAAGCGCTGGAGCTGCGGGCCGCCCCGGCAGGGCCCCTGCCCGCACCCGCCAAAAGGATGGCCGCGCCGGCCGCGGCCGCGGTGCTGGCCGCAGGGTTATTTTTCGGCAATCCGTCGTTAGCGGGGCCCTCGGAGCCGCCCATGGCGTTTCCGACGCCCAGCGGCGTGGCCAACCAGCTGTTCTACTTGCAGCGCGAGCCCAACACCAACACCGTCATCTACCAGCTCAACGTGAACAGCGCGGGCCAGCTCGACGAAGACGAACCCATCAACGTGTTCTGGATTCGCTACACCGAACACAGCCAGCGCAAAGACCTAAATTTCATCCAGCGCAAGTTTGCCTACGGCCTCAGCGCCAAGCGGGTGGGGCCCAACAAGTACGAGCTGAAATTTGCGGCCTACGACAAGGTGCCGTTCTACCTGATGAAGTCCAGCGTGGACAACGCCTACCACGTGTTCACAATCGTGGCCAACAAGCAAATTGCCCTCACCCGTGTGTACCTGCACATCGAGGGCGGCACGTTTTGGGTGCCCAACGTCAAATACATCGAATTCAAGGGCTGGAACGCGGCTACCCGCGAGACCACCGTGGCCCGGGTCGACGTTTAGCGCCGCCGCGGCCCCGCTGGGGGCCCCGTGGGGCTTCCATAGCCCGTACTTTTATCCGTATGCTCCACTCCTCACCAGGGCCGGCGCGCCGCCCGGGGGCCCTGCTTGTGCCGGCGCTGTCGCTGGCGTACCTGCTGCTTTCCTACGTACTGATTGGCTTTCGGCCCGAGCAGCTGGTGCTGGTGGGCCTGTGCAACGCCTGCTACTTCCTCTCGGCCACGACGCGCCGGTTCATCACCGGGTTTTCCATTTTCGTCGTGTTCTGGGTGCTCTACGACTACCTGCGGGCCTTCCCCAATTATGCCTACCGGGCCGTGGACGTGGCGCCCCTCTACCACGCCGAAAAGGCGCTGTTTGGCATCGGCTACCGCGGCCAGGTGCTTACGCCCAACGAGTTCTGGCTGCGCCACCACACCGCATTTTTGGACGTGCTGTGCGGCATTTTTTACCTGTGCTGGGTGCCCATTCCGCTGGGCTTTGCCGGCTACCTGTTCTTCCGAAACCGCCGGCTGTTCTTCGAATTTTCCCTGACCTTCTTGCTGGTCAACCTGTTGGGGTTCGTCATTTATTACCTGCACCCGGCCGCGCCGCCGTGGTACGTGCAGCAACACGGCCTCGCGTTCCGGCCGCTGGCCATGGGCAGCACGGCCGGGCTGGCCCGGTTCGACGGCTTTTTTGGGGTCAGCATTTTCAAGTCCATCTACGCCAAAAACGCCAACGTTTTCGCGGCCATGCCCTCGCTGCACTCGGCCTACCCGGTCATCGTGCTGTTTTACGCGGTGAAGAACCGGTCGGGCGCCTTTAACCTGGTTTTCCTCACCATCATGCTGGGCATCTGGTTCGCAGCGGTTTACACCAGCCACCACTACGTGCTGGACGTGCTGGCCGGCATTGCTACGGCCCTGATGGGCATTGCCCTGCTGCGGCTGCTGCTGGCCAGAAGCGCGGCCTTCAACCGTTTTCTGGCCGCTTTTATGCGGGCCACGGCACCGGCGGCGTAGGGCCCCGGGGCCCTACGCCGCCGGTGCGGGGTGCGGGAATCGGGCCCGGCCGTCGCACCTTGCAGCGCCGGCCCGTGTTAAAGCCGACGGTTGGCTCCGGCCCACTTTTTTTAACAGACATTTTTTTGGGGCCCTGGCCCGCCCGGTTATTGGGGCCCGCTCACGCATTTCCACTTGATTTTATGGCTGTTACTTCCAACGGCAAAGCCACGCCCGGCGGCACCCACCACAAAAAAGTTGGCAAGCCCGTGCTCGACGAGCGCCTGACGCCCACCGCCATTCCGGCCCACAAGTTGGTGCTGCGCCAGTTGCGCCGCACCGATTTCAAGGCCGTTAAGGGCATCATGGACAAGGTGTACTCCAACATGGAAGGCGCCTGGGCGGCGGACGAGTTTGCGGCCTTGCTGCGCAAGTTTCCGGAGGGCCAAATTGGCATCGAGGACAACGGCACGCTGATCGCGGCGGCGCTGGCCATCATCGTGGACTACAGCAAGTTCGGTGACAAGCACACCTACGCCAAGATCACCGGCAACGGCAAGTTTGACACCCACGACTCGGAGGGCGACACGCTCTACGGCGTCGACGTGTTCGTGGACCCCGAGTACCGCAACCTGCGCCTGGGCCGCCGCCTCTACGACGCCCGCAAGGAGCTGTGCGAGAACCTGAACCTGCGCGCCATGGTGGCCGGGGGCCGCATTCCCGGCTACGCCGCCTACGCTGGCGAGATGACGCCCGCCAAGTACGTGGAGATGGTGCGCAACATGGAAATCAAGGACCCCATCCTCACCTTCCAGCTCTCGAACGACTTCTACGTCCGCAAAATCATCCGCGGCTACTTGCCTTACGACTCGGAATCCAAGGCGTACGCCACGCTGCTGGAGTGGATCAACGTGTACTACGACGAGGATTTCGACAAGCTCATCGGCAACCAGAAGTCGAACGTGCGCATCGGCATCGTGCAGTGGCAGATGCGCGCCACCAAGAGCCTGGAGGATTTCTACCAGCAAATCGAGTTTTTTGTGGACACGGTGAGCGGCTACAAGGCCGACTGCGTGCTGTTCCCCGAGTTTTTCAACGCCCCGATGATGGCCCTCACCAACGAAGAATCGGCGTCGGCCGCCATCCGGGGCATGGCCAGCTTCACCGAGCCCATCAGGGTGCGGATGAGCGAGCTGGCGGTGAGCCACAACATCAACGTCATCGCCGGCTCAATGCCGGTGTACGAAGACGGCAAGCTCTACAACGTGAGCTACTTGTGCCGCCGCGACGGCACCGTGGACGAGCAGTACAAGCTGCACGTGACGCCCGATGAGGCCAGCTACTGGGGCATGCGCGGCGGCGACAAGCTGCAGTGCTTCGACACGGACTTTGGCAAAATTGGCATCCTGGTGTGCTACGACGTGGAATTCCCCGAACTGAGCCGCCTGCTGAGCGAGGAAGGAATGAAAATCCTGTTCGTGCCCTTCTGGACCGACACCAAGAACGCCTACCAGCGCGTGCGCATCTGCGCCCAGGCCCGGGCCATCGAAAACGAGTGCTACGTGGCCATCACCGGCTCGGTGGGCAACCTGCCGCGCGTCGAGAACATGGACATCCAGTACTCGCAGTCGGCTGTGTTCAGCCCCAGCGACTTTGCCTTCCCGCACGACGCCATCGTGGCCGAGGCCACCCCGAACACGGAGATGACTCTCATCGCCGACCTCGACCTGGACTTGCTTAAAGACCTGAACACCAGCGGCGCCGTGCGCAACCTGCGCGACCGCCGCAAAGATTTGTTCTCGCTGAGCTGGGCCAAGAAAACGGCCGAGCGCGACGACGAATTGCTTGCCCAGGGCGAAGAGCGGGCCCCCAAAACCAGCCGCCGCAAGGCCATTGCCGCCGGCTAGGGCCGGGGCCCCGGTTTACAAAACGGCCAAAAAGGGGCCGGGCAGCGCACTGCCCGGCCCCTTTTTAGTACCGCCCAGCCAACGGGTTGGCGCCGGCGATGCGGGGCCGGCTCCTACCTTCACTGCCCATAACCGCCGCTGGGGCCCCCGGGGCCACCAGCGGTATTGCCCGCCTTCGCCCCTGCTGCCCGTATGACCCTGCTCGTGATTTTGCTGGCCGTGCTCGGCCTGATTGGCCTGATTAATTGGGGCAAGGTGAACGCGTTCCTGGCGTTTTTGCTGGTGACGTTGCCGGTGGGCTTTGCCCTGGGCCTGCCGCCCGGGCGCCTGCTGGCCGCCGTGTACCAGGGCTTGGGCGAAACGCTGGGCTCGGTGGTGGTCATCATCGTGCTGGGGGCCATGCTGGGCAAGCTGGTGGCCGACAGCGGCGCCGCCCAGCAAATTGCGGCCGTGATGATCCGGGCCTTCGGCACCAACAATATCCAGTGGACGCTGATGGCGGCGGGCTTCGTCATCGGCATCCCGCTCTTTTACAACGTCGGGTTCGTGCTGATGGTCCCGCTAATTTTTTCGGTGGTGTACAAGTACAAGCTGCCCGCCGTGTACGTGGGCCTGCCCATGCTGGCCTCGCTCTCGGTGATGCACGGCTTCCTGCCGCCGCACCCCGCGCCCACGGCGCTGGTGGCGCAGTTCCACGCCAACATGGGCCTTACGTTTATTTACGGCCTGCTGGTGGCGGTGCCGGCCATCGTCCTCGCGGGGCCCCTGTACGCGCGCACGCTCAAGGGCATCGTGTCGCGGCCGCTGGCGGGCTTCGTGGCCGAGAGCCTGCCCGAAAGCGCCTTGCCGGGCCGCGTCAACAGCTTCGTGTCGTCGCTGCTGCCGGTGCTGCTGCTGCTGGGCGCGGCCGGGCTGCGGCTGGCACTGCCGGCGGGCAGCGCCTGGGGCCCCGCGCTGGCGTTTCTCTCCGAGCCCACCATCATCCTATTGGTATCGGTGGGCGTGGCCACGTGCACCTTGGGCCTGGCCCGGGGCAAAACCATGGGCACCGTCATGGACGCCTACGGCAGCGCGGTGAAGGACATCGCCATGATTTTGCTCATCATCGGCGGCGCCGGGGCCCTCAAGCAAGTGCTAGTGGCGAGCGGCGCGAGCACCGAAATTGCCGCCGGCCTGCAAGGCACCGGCCTGCCGCCGCTGCTGCTGGGCTGGCTGATTGCGGCCGTTATTCGCGTGAGCCTGGGCTCGGCCACCATCGCCGGCCTCACGGCGGCGGGCATGATGCTGCCCACCATGGCCCAGTCGCACGCCGACCCCAACCTGATGGTGCTGGCCATCGGGGCGGGCAGCCTGCTGCTCTCGCACTTCAACGACGGCGGGTTTTGGCTGTTCAAGGAGTACTTCAACCTGTCGGTGAAGGACACGCTGCGCTCGTGGACGGCCATGGAAACCATCGTGTCGGTGGTGGGCCTGGCCGGCGTGTTGCTGCTCAACTGGGCCCTGCCGCTGGTGGTGCCCGGGCTGGCCCACCACTAGCCGCCGGCCGCGGGGGCCCCGGGGCACGCGGGGCCCCCGGCCTTTGGCGGGAAGACCGTTTTCGGCCCAACTTTCCGAAGCCATGGCGGTTTCAGGGCCCCGGCCGGGGTTTCGGACGGGCGGTTTTCACCCTTCTCACCTTCCATGCAACGCATTCTCATCACCGGGGCCAACCGGGGCCTGGGCCTCGAACTCACCCGCCAGTACCTCGAGCGCGGCGCCCACGTGCTGGCCGCCAGCCGCCAGCCCGACGCCGCCCGCGAACTGCAAGCCCTGCGCCGGCAGTACGCCGAACGCCTGACGCTGCTCACGCTCGACGTGACCAACGACGCTTCCATCGCCGCCGCCGCCCAGGCCGCCGCCCAAACTGTGGACAGCTTGGACGTGCTCATCAACAACGCCGGCGTGTACCAACCCGGCGGCCAAGCCCAGCCCCTGGGCCAGCTCACGGCGGCGGCCGCCGTCGAAACCTTCCGCATCAACGCCGTGGGGCCCCTGCTGGTGTCGCAGGCGCTGCTGCCGCTGCTGCGAGCAGGCGGCAAGGCCCGCATCGTCAGCATCTCGTCGGGCTTGGGCTCGCTCACTTGGAAAGCCTCCGGCGACCCCTACCACTACAGCGCCAGCAAGGCCGCCCTGAACATGTACATGCGCAGCCTGGCCGCCGAAGTGGGCCACCAAGGCATCCTTTCGGTGGTGGTGGACCCGGGCTGGATGCGCACCGGCATGGGCGGCGACCACGCCACCCAGGAGCCCGGCGACTCGGCCCGCGGCATCATCCGCTTGGCCGAGCAGCTCCACGCCGAAGAGAACGGCAGCTTTGTGACTTGGCAAAACCAGCCCGTGCCGTGGTAAGCTGCTGTGGCTGAGCAGCGCTACTGGAACGAAATACGTTAGCTGAATTACGCAATAAAATAACGAAAATGTTCACACACAGGCCAAAAATTGCGTCATTCATTGCGCTGTGAAGAGGATTAGACAAAAAAGTACCTTTATTCAATCACCCACTGTTTTAAAAGGGTTGCTGCGTGCAATGGCCTTCGTTTTTAGGTTATTCCCTACTTATCCATCGGGGTGCAGCAATTTAATTATGCATTATTTGAAGCAGGGGCCCTACTCACCAAGTTCCGATAGACATGGAACTTGGTGAGCAGGGCCTTATTATTTGAATAAGTCAAAAAGTAACATTTAATAGCTTCACCTACACAAACAATTGATCGTTAGTAAACTGTATTAAAATTATGAATATTGGATGATTTAATTGTGAAGGATACATGTAGTGATTGGGATTGCGCAACTACATTCGCAAGCATAGTCACCATTTCCCATACAATTAAATCCACGAGAAGAATACTGCTGTTGTTTTTCTCCTTGATCCTGGTCTTCGCGGCGCAGGACCTGCAGGGTACCGTATCGGGTACCGTAACCGGCAGCGACTGGACCGCTATTCCGGGCGTGATCGTGGTAGCCAAAGGCACTTCGCTCGGGGCTTCCACTAATGCCGATGGCAAGTACAGCTTTTCGGTGCCGGCCACGGCCACCTCGCTGGTTTTCTCCTTCGTGGGCTACGACAGCCAGGAGGCCCGGATCGGCGACCAATCAACCATCAGCATTCAGCTGGTTGCCAACCCCACGGGCCTCGACGAAGCGGTAGTGGTGGGCTACGGCACGCAGTCGCGCCGCGACCTGACGGGCAGCGTGGCGACCGTAACGGGCAGAGGAATTGCGAATTTGCCAGTGCAGAGCTTTGACCAGGCATTGCAGGGCCGGGCCGCGGGCGTGAACATCACCACGCCCAACGGGGTGCTGAACAACCCGCCCGTTATCCGCATCCGCGAGGTAAGCTCCATTTCGCTGAGCTCAACGCCCCTGATCGTCATCGACGGCATTCCCGCTTTCAGCGGCAACTCCTCCGCCGTGGGCAGCGTGCCCAACAACCCGCTGGGCAACATCAACCCCGCCGACATCGAGAACATCGAAGTGCTGAAAGACGCCTCGGCCACGGCCATTTACGGCTCGCGCGGGGCCGGCGGGGTCATTTTGGTGACCACCAAGCAGGGCAAAAAGGGCCAAAGCCGCATCTCTTACGACGGCTGGGCCGGCCTGACGACGGCCGTCCGGCTGTACGACGTCCTCGGGGCGGCTGACTACATCAACATCAAAAACGAGGCGGTTCGCAACCTGAACGCCAACCGCCAGTCGGTGGGCGCCGCCGCGACCAACATCGAAGGCTTCAAGCCAACGCTGGACGCCAACGGCAACCCCGTGGACACGCGCTGGTACGACTACATCTACCGCACGGGCTTTTCCAGCTCCCACAACGTGAACTTCTCGGGCGGCACCGACAAAACCAACTACTACACGTCGGTGGGCTACACCAAACAGAAGGGCATGCTGGTGCGCAACAACTTCCAGCGTTTCTCGTCCCGGTTGAACATTGACCACAAAGTGTTCAAGACTTTTACGGTGGGCGTTCGCGTGGGCTACTCCAACACCCACAACGCCGCGCCCAACTCGGGCTCGGTGGCCGACGGCGCCTTTGGTACGGGCGGCCTGGGCCGCGTGCCCCTGGTGCTGCCCCCCAACCTTCCCGCCTACAACCCCGACGGCAGCTACAACACGAGCGGCTCGGGCATCGGGCCGGGGCCAACATCAACCCCACCACGGGCGCGGCCCTGCTGCCGGGCTATTACAACCCGGTGGTCGACCTGGACAACAACTACTTCAACTCCGACGGCAGCGAAATCTAAGGCAGCGTGTACGCCAACTGGGAAATTATCAAGGGCCTGAACCTGCGCTCGACCTACGGCATCGACAACCTCGCTTTTGAGGACAAAGCGTTTTACACGGCCCTGGCCGGCGACGGCTATTCGACGGGCGGCTCGGCCAGCAACTACTTCCGCGCCAACCGGCGCTGGAACTGGCAGAACACGGCCCAGTACGACCACACCTTTGGGGAGAAGCACAACTTCTCGCTCCTGCTCGGCAACGAGCAGCAGTACTCCGACGCCGAGCGCTGGGGCGCCACCCGCACCTCGATAGCCGACCCGTTCTTTACCACCTTCCAGGGCAACTTCACCAACATCGCCTCGTCGGGCAACTTCCAGAACAACAACTACCTGGTGTCGTTTTTTGGGCGGGTGAACTACAATTACAACCGGAAGTACCTGGCCACGGTCAACGTCCGCCGCGACGGCTACTCGGCCTGGGCCAAAAAGTGGAGCAACTTCTACGGCGCTTCGCTGGGCTACGCCATTTCGGAGGAAGATTTCTGGAAGAATTCGCCGTTCGCCCAAGCCTTCGACTTTCTGAAAATCACGGGTAGCTACGGCAGCGTGGGCAACAACCAGGGCATCGACGATTTTGCTTCGCTGCAACTCTACTCCTCGGGCTTGTACGGGGCCAACGCCTCCTTTTACCTGGCGCAAGCTGGCAACGCAAACCTGACCTGGGAAACCAGCAAAAAGACCGACGTGGGCTTGTCGTTCGGCTTCCTGCAGGGCCGCTTGCAGGGCGATTTTGCCTACTACCGCAACCTTGTGGACGGGCTGATTCTGAACGTCCCCCAGGCGCCCTCGAAGGGCATTCCCAACGGTTCTACGGGCCCCGGGACGCTGGGCAACATCCTGCCGGCCAACGTGGGTTCGATGCAAAACACCGGCGTCGAGCTTAGCCTGCGCTTCAACGCAATTCGGAACAAAGCCTTTACCTGGACGGTGGGTGGCAACGTGACGACGCTCAAAAACCGGGGGTTGTCGCTGGCCACCCAGGGCCAGCGCATCGGCACGACCACGTCGGGCCTCGGAACCTCCAACTACACGGAGGTAAGCCACTCGGTGGGCGAAATCCTGGCGGTGCCTTCGCTCGGCGTGGACCCCGCAACGGCCGGCGCGTGCTCCAGAAAGCCGACGGCACGGTGGTGGAGTACAACTACCAGGGCACGACCGGTGCGGGCTCGACCGGCTGGACGATCGTGGACCCCAACAACACCACCACGGACGGCAAGAACACCTCGGCCCCGTCGCAGCTCGTCGACGGCGTGTACTACGGCCCCACGCTGCCCACCTGGTACGGCGGCTTCGACAACACTTTTACTTACAGGGGCTTCGATTTGGGCGTGTTCATTCAATTCTCGGGCGGCAACTACATCTACAACGGCACGAAAGCCGGCCTGCACGACCAGCGTTTCTGGAACAACCAAACGGATATCCTCGACCACTGGACGGCCGACAATACCGGCGCCAAGCGGCCCCGGGTAGTGTACGGCGACAACGTATCGAACGGGTCGACCATCGAGATGTCGTCGAACGTAGAAAAAGGCGATTTTGCCCGCCTGCGCAACGTGTCGCTGGGCTACACCATCGCCCCGGCCCTGCCCAACCGCATCAGCGTGGCGAGCACCCGGATTTACGTGCAGGTGCAGAACGCCGCCTTGCTGACGAAGTACTCGGGCATCGACCCGGAGATTTCGACCAACTCGTCGGGCACCAACTCGAACACGGGCGCGGGCGTCGACCGCAACTCGGTGGGCCAGGCCCGGACGTACACCGTCGGCCTCAACATTGGTTTCTACTACTCCTTCCTGATGAAGCTACTTATAAAGAAAAAAGCGGCGGCCGCGGCCTTCGCTGCGCTCCTGGCGCTGGGCACCTTTTCCTGCCAGAACGATTTGCTTAGCCCGGTGCCCAAGACCAGCCTGTTGGCGCCGCTGGCTTTTGGCACGCCTTCGCGCGTGCTCGCGCAAGTCAACAACTTGTACAGCTACACGAAGACCGGCGGTTTCTTGGGGGCCGGCACCAAATCTTCAGCGAAATCCGGGCCAACGATTTCATCAACCGCACGTCCAACTCCGTCACCGGCCAGCTGGTGTGGAACCACACGGAAAACGAGTCGTCACAAAACCACGAGCTTCGTGGCAAAATCGGGCACCGAACACTTCCTGACAAAGTACCCCACCGGCACCCCCTACACCGACAAGGCCCCCGTGATCCGCTACGCGGAAGTGCTGCTGAACCTGGCCGAGGCCCGGGTGCGCTCCACCAACACCGTCGACCCGCAGGCCTTGCTGTTGCTCAACGCGGTGCGGAGGCAAAGCTGGCCGCCGTGTACACGGCGGCCAGCTTTGCCTCCGCCAGTGCCATGGTTGACGCCTTGCTGCTGGAGCGGCGCATCGAGTTTTTGGGCGAAGGCCTGCGCAACATCGACATCATGCGCCTCAACGCCACGATTCCCGGCAAGGGCTCCGTTCCTGCCATCGCCCCTACCAACGTGCTCTACGTGTGGCCCATCCCGTCCACGGAGTTGGCCACCAACGCTTTGATGACCCGCAACTAGGGACCTGGCAGGTTCGCTAAACGCAAAAAGGCTTGCCCTACCGGGCAAGCCTTTTTTTGGGCGCATGGTCCCTACTGGCAGCGCTGAGGGCCCGGGGCCCTAGGCCTGGGCGGCCAGGTGGGCGTGGTCGCGCAGCACGGTTTGCAGGAAGGGCAGGTCGGGCAGGTCGGTGGCGATGCCGGTAAGGGCCTTCACTTTGGTGGCGGTTTCGCGCAGTAACAGGAAGTTGCCGCGGGCGTTGGCCTGGTGCACCAGCCGGCGCAGCAGGGCCACGTCGTGGTCGGCGAGGTGGGCGGCTTGCGCAAAAACGGGCTGGTAGTCGGCCGGCACAGCGGCTAGGCCCAGGGCCCCGGCGCGCGCCGCGCCCGGGCGCAGGCTGACGACGGCGGTGCCGGCGGCCAGGTCGCCCAGGCGCTGGCCCTTGCCGTTGATGAGGACGGTGAGCAGCGCCGGGGCCCCAAAAAAGAGCAGCACTTCGAAGGGACGCAGCAGCCAGCGCAGGCAGTAGTCGCCGAGGCCGGGGGCCGTGCCGTCGAGGCGCACCACGCGCAGGTGGCGCGCTTTCTTGCCCAGCGTTTGGCCGTTGAAAAACACCTCGCAGGCCAAGAAGTAAAATGTGGTGGGCACCAGCATCAGGGTCAGCGCCACCCGGTCCTGGGTGGCGCCCAGCTTGTAAAGCAGCACGCCGCACAGCGCAAACCACACTAGGTAGAGGGCGTAATCGATGAGCGTGGCCAGCAGGCGCTCGCCCACGCTGGCGACTTCGTACTCCAGGCTGACGTTTTGGGTGGTGTGGATGCGGAGGGTGCTCATGGGCAAGGGGTGGCGAAAGGCGGCGGTAGGGCCCCGAAAAATACGGCCCGCTGCCAAGATGTTTGCGCCGCGCGCGGGTGATGAATAAATAATGATGCTTCGGCGCCGGCTGCTACCTTTAAGGCCCATTGTTCCATCATGCGCGAAGCCCTTTTTCTCCGCCAAAACCAAGCCCGCTGGCAGCAGTACGAGGCCGGCCCCGCCGCCGGCCCCAACGAGCTGGCGGCCCGCTTCGTGGCCCTGACCGACGACCTGGCCTACGCCCAAACGTTTTACCCCGCCTCGCCCACCACGGCGTACCTCAACGCGCTGGCTGCCCAGCAGCACCAGGCCCTGTACCGCAACAAGCGGGAGGCAAGCGGGCGCTTCGGGCAGTTCTGGGCCCGGGAGGTGCCGCTGGTGGTGGGCCGCCACCACCGCACGCTGGCGTGGGCGCTGGCCGTGTTCCTGCTTTTCACGGCGCTGGGGGCCCTGTCGGCGGCCTACGACGACACGTTTGTGCGGGCCGTGCTCGGCGACGGCTACGTGGACCAGACCCTGGAAAACATCCACCGCGGCGACCCCATGGCCATTTACAAGAGCGCCGGCCAGGCCTCGATGTTCCTGCAAATCACCGCCAACAACGTGCGCGTGGCGCTGCTCACCTTCGCGGCGGGCGTCACCGGGGGCGTGGGCACGGCGTTCATGCTGTTCAAAAACGGGGTGATGCTGGGCTCGTTCCAGTATTTCTTTTACCAGCAGCACGTGCTGCGGCAATCGCTGCTCACCATCTGGATCCACGGCACGCTCGAGATTTCGTCCATTGTGCTGGCCGGCGGCGCCGGCTTCGTGATGGCCCGGGGCCTGCTGTTTCCGGGCACCTACAGCCGGGCCGAGGCGTTCCGGCGCGCGGCCCGCGAGGGCCTGAAGCTGGCCATGGGCCTGGTGCCGCTGTTCTTCGTGGCAGGTTTCCTGGAGAGCTTCGTCACGCGCCACACCGAGATGCCAGTAGCGGCCAGCCTGGCCATTATCGGCGGGTCGGCGGCGTTTCTGGGGTGGTACTTCGTGTGGTACCCCATCCAGTTGCGGCGGCAGCCGGGGGCCCCGCCGGCCGCTGATTAAGAGACGTTTAATCTTACTTCCTTCTCTTCATATATTTACTCCTTCACTTCTTTCCCCGCGCTATGGCCAACACTTACTCGCAAGAATCAGATTTTCGCCAAGAGCGGGACTTTGGGCAAAAAATCAGCGCCACGTTCGAGTTCATCGGCGTGCATTTTCGGCCCCTGGGCCGGGTCCTACTCTACATTGCCCTGCCCGCTGCCCTGGTGCAGGGCGTACTCTCCGGCCTGCTGCAAACCCAGCTCGTGGCCCGCATGCAAACGGCTACGGGCGCGGGCGCCGGCGGCGTGTGGCAGCGGCAGGGCGCCCTGTACGGCACCATGTTCACCTCGCCCACCTACTACCTCAACACGGTGGTGAGCCAGGTTTTCACCACCCTGCTCATCCTGAGCGTGTACGGCTACTTGCTGCACTGCTTGGCGGGCCCCGCCGGCTCGGGCCGGCCCGCCACGGTGGCCGACGTGTGGGCCGTGGTGAAGCGCGAATTCTTAGGCACGTTTTTCTCGCTTTGGGGCTTGGGCGTCCTCGTAGGACTTGGGCTGGTGGTGTTTTTCCTGCCGGGCCTGTACCTGATGGTGGCCCTGAGCTTGTTTTTCGTGGTGCGGCTGGTGGAAGGCACGGGCTTCGGGGCCACCGTCAGCCGCTGCCTGTTCCTGACGCGGGGCAAGTGGTGGTCCACGTTTGGCGTGCTTTTCATCATGGTGCTGCTGCTGTACGTGCTGCTGGCGGCTGCCGGCAGCGTGGCCGCGCTGCTGGCGGGCGGCCTCACGTCGATGGTGCAGTCCGTCAAATCGCCGCTGTTCTCCGTCACCGTCGCGGCCATCACCACCCTTTTCACGCTCCTGGTGTACCCGCCCATCCTGCTGGTGCTGGCCTTTCAGTACTTCAACCTGGTGGAGCGCAAGGAAAGCCGGGGCCTGCACGCCTTGGTGGACCAACTCGGCCAGGCGCCGGTGGCCGCCGCGCCCCACACCTACCGCGCCGATGACGAAGGCGAATACTAAGCCGTTGCGCCGGCGCCGCGCCGGCCAGCGCTCAATCCCTTCCGCTTGAAAACGTCTCGCCCGCTTGCCCTGCTTCCGTTGCCCTGGCTGCGCCCCGCGGTGCTGGCCGCGGGCTTGCTCGCCGCTGTGGGCGCCGCGGGGGCCCCGGCGAGCCCGCCCGCGGCGGATTCTGCGGCAGCCCCCGCGCCGGCGCTGGCCGATACGGCCACCCGCCCGCTGCCGGCCGACCGCGCTACGCCGCTGCCCGCCCGCCGGCCCGACGCGGCGCGGCTGCGGGAACTGAGCGGCCAACGCGATTTTAATTACGCCGAGGCGGTGCCCCAGCTCAGCGCCTGGGATTTGTTTTGGGCGCGGCTGTGGCAGCGGGTGCAAAACTGGTTGCAGCAGCGGAGCTACACGCACTTTTGGCGCTGGGTATTCTACGCCCTGTTCGTGGCGGCGGGGGTATTCGTGGTGCTGAAGCTGTTGCAGGTGGACCTCACCGGCGTGTTTGGGCGCGGGCCGCGCCGGGCCCCGTTGGCCTACGACGCCGCCGCCGAGAACATCCACGCGGTCGATTTCACCGCCCGCCTGGCCGAGGCCGAGGCCACCGGCAACTTCCGGCTGGCCGTGCGCCTGGGCTACTTGCAGCTGCTCAAGCAGCTGGCCGACGGTGGCTTCATCGACTGGCAACCCAACAAAACCAACCACGCCTATTTGGCCGAGTTGCCCGCGCAGGGGCCCCTGCGCGCCGATTTCCGCGAAATCACCCGGCAGTTCGAGTACGTGTGGTACGGCGAGCTGGGGCTGACGGCCGGGCAATACGCGCACGTACGGGCCGGGCACCGGGCCCTGGCCAGCCAGCTGGCGGGGGCCCCGGCCCGCCGGCCCGCCTGATTTTTATTTTCGCTGTGCCCATGACCAAATTTCGCTGGTACGTGCTCGGGTTGCTGGCCTTGTTTGGGGCCTACGTGGCCCTGGAATACTACCGCCCCAAACCCCTGGACTGGTCGCCGACCTACGTCAACAAGGACAAGATTCCGTACGGCACCTTTGTGCTGTTCGACCAGCTGCCGCGCCTGCTGGGCACCGATTCTGTCGCCACCGTGCGCCGCTCGGCCTACACCCAGCTCACCGGGGCGCCGGAGCCCGCCGGGGTGGACAGCCTTGGCCAACCGGACCCCGCCAAC
Source organism: Janthinobacterium lividum (assembly GCA_050954665.1). Classification (GTDB taxonomy): domain Bacteria; phylum Bacteroidota; class Bacteroidia; order Cytophagales; family Hymenobacteraceae; genus Hymenobacter. Next base: position 385,445 of record JBPBPC010000035.1, on the reverse strand, counting down.
GACACGACCGCGGCGGAAACGCCTTCCCCGCCGCGCGCCGCGGCCGGCGGGCCGGCGGTGGGGGCCGCGCGGGCCAACTACTTGTTTGTCAACGACGGCTTCGGCGCTTCGGAACCCGACGCGCGGGCCCTGCTGCGCTTCGTGGCCCAGGGCAACGACGTGTTCATCGCAGCCGACGACTTCCGGGGCCCCGTGCTGTGCGATTCGCTGGGCTTTTACACCGACGACGTGGCGGTGGCTTCCCGCCCCGGCCCCCGCGGCCTGCTCACCGCCGACTCGGTGGCGGTGCGCTTCACCCACCCGGCCCTGGCCAGCGCGCGCTACCGGCTGCCGGCCCTGCTGGCCCGGGCCCGCCTGGTGGTGAAGGCCGGGCGGGCGGGCCGCACGCTGGCCACCGACGCCCAGGGCCGCGCCGTCTTCATTCGCCTCGACCACGGGGCGGGCCATTTCTACCTCTGCTCGGTGCCGTTGGCCTTCACCAACTACTATCTGCTGCGGCCCCGCACTGCGGGGTTCGCCGCCGGGGCCCTGGCCTACCTGCCCGCCCGCGCCGCCTGGTGGGACGAGTACCAGAAGCAGGGGCCCCTGGGCGAGCAGTCGCTGCTACGGGTGCTGCTGGCCCACCCGGCCCTGCGCGCGGCGTACTACCTCACGCTGCTGGGGGCCCTGCTGTTCGTGCTGGTGGAGGCGCGCCGCCGCCAGCGCATCATCCCCACCATCAAGCCGTTGCCCAACACCACGCTGCTGTTTACGCGCACCGTGGCGGGGCTGTACCGCCAGGGCCGCAACCACGCGCTGATCGCCGAGAAGCGGGTGGCCCTGTTCCTGGATTACTTGCGGGTGCGCTTCCACGAAACCAGCCCCGACCTGGGCGACCACGACTTTCGCGAGCGGCTGAGCCAGAAGGCTGGCTTGCCCCGCACCCGCGTGGACGAGCTGCTGCGGCTCGTAAATTTCGCCCGCACCGCGCCCCAAATCGACGACCGGGCGCTGCTCCAGCTCAGCCGGGCCATTACCGATTTCCGGCGCGAAGCCGGCTAGCTTTGGCTTTTTGCACAGAACCCAGAAAGCCCGTCTTTAATCGATTGTATTATTCCGCTATAGTGCCTTGTTGACGTGGAAACGGACTTTTTACCGCTCGTTTTGCCGCTTGGGGCCGCCTTTTTTACCGCATGGAACCCACTGACCTCGCCCCTGACGCCGCCCCGCTGGCCCTCGCTGCTGGCAATAATACACCTTTGGCCGAAGCTACGGCGGCACCCGAAACGGCCACCGGTTTCGCGCCCCGCACCGATTTTGCCCAGCTTGCGGCCCGCGCCGAGGCCGTGCGCGCCGAGATAGGCAAAATCATCGTTGGCCAAACCGAGTTGCTGGAGCTGCTGCTCACGGCCGTGCTGGCCGACGGGCACGTGCTGCTGGAGGGCGTGCCGGGCGTGGCCAAAACCCTCACGGCCAAGCTGCTGGCCCGCACGCTGGCCGTGCCGTTCAGCCGCATCCAGTTCACGCCCGACTTGATGCCGGCCGACGTGCTGGGCACCTCCATCTTCCGGCAAAACACCGGCGAGTTTGAGTTTCGGCGGGGCCCCATTTTCGCCAGCGTGGTGCTGATTGACGAGATCAACCGGGCCCCGGCCAAGACGCAATCGGCCCTGTTTGAGGTGATGGAGGAGCGCACCGTGACGCAGGACGGCACCACCTACGCCATGCAGGAGCCGTTTTTGGTGCTGGCCACCCAAAACCCCGTCGAGCAGGAAGGCACCTACCGCTTGCCCGAGGCCCAGCTCGACCGCTTCCTGTTCAAGCTCAGCGTGGGCTACCCCACCCTGGCCGAGGAAGTGCAGATTTTGCAGGGCCACCACGCCGGCTTCGGCGGCGCGGCGCTCGATTCGGTGCGGCCCATCCTGTCGGCCGCCGACCTGGGGGCCCTGCGCGCGCAAGTGCGCCAGCAGCGCGTCGAGCCCAACATCCTGGAGTACATCGCCAAGCTCGTGGGCCAGACCCGCGCCCACCGCGCCCTGTACCTGGGGGCCTCGCCCCGCGCCTCGCTGGCCCTGCTGAACGGCGCCAAGGCCCTGGCCGCCCTGCGCGGCCGCGACTTCGTGACGCCCGAAGACGTGCAGTTTCTGGCCCCCAGCGTGCTGCGCCACCGCATCCTGCTCACGCCCGAGCGCGAAATGGAAGGCGGCACGCCCGACGAAGTGGTGCAGCAAATTGTGCAGAGCGTCGAGGTTCCGCGCTGATAACGAAGCGCAAAATGGAAGCGCGAAGCGGTGCTTCGCGCTTCCATCGGTGCACGATTACCGTAAAACAATTACCGTGAGGCGGCTAACTCCCGCGTCGTTCGACGGCCAAGGCGCCAGGCGGCGTCTCTACACTCCATTGCTGTTAACTGGTTCATTGTGAAGTATTCAACCGAGTGGCTACTTGGCCAGCTTGCCCAGGGGCACCGCGCGAAGTACTTGTTCTTCTGGGGCCACCAGCCCAGCGCGGACGGCACCATCACCAAGTCCTGCCTGAGCCAGTGGTGGCCAGCCGATTTTGCCACGGCGGGCGTTACGTACCGTTCCACCGAGCACTGGATGATGGCCGAAAAGGCTCGGTTATTCAACGATGTGCCCGTTGAGCGTCAAGTACTGGCCGCCAAAAGCCCCGCTGAGGCCAAGAAGCTGGGGCGCGGGATTCGCGGCTTCGCGCCGGAGGTGTGGGAGGCGCACAAGTACGGGATTGTGAAGGCCGGCAATTTGCTCAAGTTTGGCCAGCATGAAAACTTGGCGGCTTTCCTGTTGGCAACCGGCGACCGGGTGTTGGTGGAGGCCAGTCCGGTGGATACGGTTTGGGGCATTGGCCTGGCCGCCGACGCGGCCGACGCCGAGCACCCGGCCCGCTGGCAGGGGCCGAATTTGCTGGGGTTTGCGCTGATGGAAGTCCGGGACCAACTACGCGACCGATGAGCTTTTTCCTGACGCGTCGTTTTTTCCTGCTCCTCGCGGCGCTCGTCGTCGGCTTCACGGTGGCGTTTTTTCTGCCGTGGCTGTTGGGGCCGGTGCAGGTGGTGGGGCTGCTGCTGGGGGCCCTGGTGGGGCTGGACGCGGCCCTGCTCTACGCGCCGGCCAAGGACCGGCGGGCCCCAATTTTTGGGCGGCGGGTGCTGGGCGACAAGCTGGCCAACGGCTCGGACAACGACATCGAGCTGTACCTCGAAAACCGCTACCGGTTTGCGGTGCAGACGGAAACGATTGACGAGATTCCGCACCAGTTTCAGCGGCGCGACGTGCTGTTCAAGGCCCCGATAAAACCGGGCGAAACGCAGGTGATTCGCTACCAGTTGCGGCCCACCAAGCGCGGCGAGTACGCGTTTGGGGCCCTGAACATCTACGCCGCTTCGCCGCTGGGGCTGGTGCGCCGCCGGTTCCGCTACGACGCGCACCGCGTAGTGCCGGTGTACCCGTCGTTTCTGCAGATGCGGCAGTACGAGCTGCTGGCCAGCCACAACCGCCTCACGGAGGTGGGCGTGAAGCGCATCCGGCGGGTGGGCCACAGCCAGGAGTTCGAGCAAATCCGGCCCTACGCGGCCGGCGACGACCCGCGCACCCTCAACTGGAAAGCCACCGCCCGCCGCGCCGGCACCGGCGCGGCCGACGCCCTGGTGGTGAACCACTTCCAGGACGAGCGCGCCCAGCCCGTGTACTGCCTCATCGACAAGGGCCGCGTGATGCGCATGCCCTTCGACGGCCTCAGCCTGCTCGACTACGCCATCAACGCCACGCTGGTGCTCAGCAACATCGCCCTGCTCAAGCACGACAAGGCGGGGCTGATTACGTTTTCCAACCAGCCCGGGGCCGCCCTGCTGGCCGACCGCCGCCCCGGCCACCTGCTGAAGATTTTGGAGGTGCTGTACCGCCAAAAGACGCAGTACCTGGAAACGGATTTTGCGCTGCTCTACGCCACCGTGCGGGCCCGCATCCGGCAGCGCAGCCTGCTGGTGCTGTTCACCAACTTCGAAACCCTGCACGGCATGCAGCGCCAGCTGCCCTACCTGCGCCGCCTCGCCCAGGACCACTTGCTGCTGGTCGTGTTCTTCGAAAACACCGAGCTGCGCGCCTACCTGGGGGCCCCCGCCGAAACCACCGAGGACGTGTACAACCAGACCATCGCCGAGAAATTTGCCCAGGAAAAGCGCCAAATTGTGCTCGAATTGCAGCGCTACGGCATCCACGCGCTGCTGACGGCCCCGAAGGATTTGAACGTCAATACCATCAACAAGTACCTGGAATTCAAGGCACGCGGACTACTATGAGGCTACCAACGGCACCAGGCACCGAGCACGTGAGGGCCGCGAACCAAGGCGGCGCCCCGCAAATTTTTCGGCCCTGGGCGCGCGTTTTCGTGGCTTCGCTGCTGGCAATTTTTGGCGGAACCGCCGCCCGGGCCCAGTCGCCGGGGGGCCCCTCGCCCCTGCTGCCCCAGCCCACCGAGCTGCACTGGGGCGCCGGCCGCCTGGCCCTGAAAACCGCGCTGCGGCTGCAAATCACCCCGCCCGCCGCGCCCGACCCGGCCGTGCGGCCCGCCGCGCTGCGCACCCTGGCCCGCCTCCGCCCGGGGGCCCCCGCCCGCCCGGCCACAACCCCGGGCCCGGTGCTGCAAATCCGCTACGGACGGGCGGGCCAGCTGGCCCAGCCGGGCGAGGAGCGCTACAGCCTGCGCGTGACGCCGGGCGGCGTGCTCATCGACGCGCCCACCGGCTTGGGCGTGCTGCGGGCCCTGGCCACGCTGGAGCAGCTGCCGCGCACCGACAAAACCGGCCGCTTCCTGCCCGAAGCCGACGTGCTGGACCAGCCGCGCTTTGCCTGGCGCGGCCTGCTGGTGGACCCCGCCCGGCACTTCCTGCCGGTGGCCGTCGTCAAGCGCACCCTCGACGGCATGGCGGCCGTGAAGCTGAACGTGCTGCACTGGCACCTGTGCGACGACCAGGGCTTCCGGGTGGAAAGCAAGCTGCTGCCGCGCTTGCAGCAAGTGGCCGGCGCCGACGGCTACTACACCCAGGCGCAGGTGCGCGAGGTGGTGGCCTACGCCGCGGCGCGCGGCATCCGGGTGGTGCCCGAGTTCGACCTGCCGGGCCACGCCGGGGCCCTGGCGGCGGCCTACCCGCGGGTGGCCTCGAACGACTCCATCAAGGCCGTGCCCGTGCGGTGGGGCGTGCTCAACATCGCCCTCGACCCCACCCGGCCCACCACCTACGCCTTCCTCGATTCGCTGCTGACGGAGATGAGCGGGCTGTTTCCCGACCCGTACTTCCACATCGGGGGCGACGAAAACGACGGGCGGCAGTGGCGCCACAACCCGCGCATTGCGGCGTTCATGCGCGACAACAAAATGCTGAAGGCCGGCACGGCCGATGTGGACAAGCACCAGCTCCAAACCTACTTCAACCGCAAAATGCTGGCCCTGCTGCAAGCCCGCGGCAAAACCATGGTGGGCTGGGACGAGATTCTGGGCCCCGACCTGCCCCAGGAGGTCATCGTGCAGAGCTGGCGCGGGGCCAAGGGCTTGAACGAAGCCGTGCGCCTGGGCCACCGCGCCCTGCTTTCCAGCGGCTACTACCTCGACCTGAACTACGCCGCCGCCGCCTACTACGCCGCCGACCCGCTCCCCGCCGCCGCGCCCCTCGACGCGGCCCAGCAAAAGCTGGTGCTGGGCGGCGAGGCGGCCATGTGGAGCGAATACGCCGATTCGGTCATCTACGAATCGCGGGTGTGGCCCCGGGCCGCGGCCGTGGCCGAGCGGCTGTGGTCGCCCCAGGCCACCACCCAGGACGTGCCCGACCTGTACCGCCGCCTGGCCCTGGTGTCGGGGCAGCTCGACGCGCTGGGCCTGCACCACCGCCGGGCCCCGGCGCAGCTGCTGCGGCAAATGGCGCCGGCTGGGGCCCTGGGGGCCCTCACCACCCTGGCCGACGTGCTGGAGCCGGTGAAGGAATACAAGCGCCACTTCCAGGGCTTCAAGTACACCACCCAGACGCCCTTGACCCGCCTCGTGGACGCCGCCCCGGCCGAATCGGACGTGGCCCGGCAGTTTGGCGCGGCCGTAGACAGCGTGCTGGCCGGCCTGGCCGCCCCCGTGCGCCCGCCCGCCCTGGCCCGGCAGCTGGGGCCGCTGCGTGCCCAGCTGCTGCGCTGGCAGGCCAACGACGCGGCCTTGCACCCGCTGCTGCTGGCCAGCCCCGCACTCAGCGAGTACGCCCCGCTCTCGACGCGGCTGGGGGCCCTGGCCACGGTGCTGCTCGAGCGCCTCGCCCAGCTCGACGCCAACCAGCCCGCCCTGCCCGTGTGGCAAATGACGGCCCGCGCCATCCTCGACGATGCGCAGCTGCCCGCCGGCCAGGCCGAGCTGGCCGTGGTGAAGGCCGCGCGGCGGCTGGCAGGGCTGTAAGCAACCGCTTTTATTGGCCCCGGGGCCCTGCGCCAAGTCGTTCTCCGCGCGCCGTTTCTCGGTGAGAGCCTGGTCGAGCGCGTCAAGTGCTGCACCCCCGATGAGGCCCCAACACCCGGGCCGGCCGGCCCGGGCTACGCTCATTTCGCCGGATCAAATTGACCGGACGGCGGGCGCAAGTGCGTCCTTCCCCAAACTTGGGGCCCTGGCTGGCCTTGCCAACCAGCTACTTGTGCGTTAATTTATGTTCCCTCCCAAAAACCTACGTCCTTGAAAAAACCGATGACCCTCACCGCCAGCGTAGTTGCGGCGGCGCTGGCGTTTGCCAGCCCCCGGCCGGGCTTTGCCCAAACGGCTGATTCGTGGCAGAATTTGTTTGACGGCAAAACCCTGACGGGCTGGAAACGCCTGGCCGGCACGGCCGATTACAAAGTAGAAAACGGGGCCATTGTGGGCACCACCGTGCTGAATTCCGGCAACACTTTTTTGGTAACGGAGAAGGAATACGGCGACTTTGCGCTCGAACTGGACCTGATGATCGAGAGCCCGGTGAGCAACTCGGGCGTGCAGACCCGCAGCCACTTCGACACCCCGGAGCACAAGGGCGTGGTATTTGGCCGGCAGCTGGAAATCGACCCTTCGGAGCGCGCCTGGTCGGGCGGGGTGTACGACGAGGCCCGCCGCCAGTGGCTGTACCCGCTGGACCTGCACCCGCAGGCCAAAACGGCCTTTCATGTGGGCCAGTACAACCACGTCCGGGTGGAGTGCATCGGCAACGAAATGAAAACGTGGATCAACGGCGTGCCCATTGCCTACGTGGTGGACCCCGTGGACCCCACGGGCTTCATCGGCTTGCAGGTGCACGGCATCACCGCCAAGGAGCAGGAAGGCAAGAAGGTCTACTTCAAGAACATCAAAATCAAGACCACCAACTTGAAACCCAGCGCGTTTCCGGCGGACATCTACGTGGTCAACTTCGTGCCCAACTACTTGAACGCGTACGAAAAGCAGCACGGCTGGAAGCTGCTGTTCGACGGCCATTCGGCGCAGGGCTGGCGCAGCGCCAAGGGCCCTGCGTTCCCGGCCACGGGCTGGCAGGTGAACGCGGGCACGATGACCGTGCAGCCCTCGGCCGGGAAAGAGGCGGCCAACGGCGGCGACATCGTGACGGACGCGCAGTACAAGGCCTTCGATTTGTCGTTCGAGTTCAAGCTCACGCCCGGGGCCAACAGCGGCGTGAAGTACTTCGTGACGCTGGACGAGAAAACCGAGGGCTCGGCCATCGGCCTGGAATACCAGGTGCTCGACGATGCGCTGCACCCCGACGCCAAGCTCGGGCGCGACGGCGATCGGACGCTGGCGTCGCTCTACGACCTAAAAACGGCCAACAAGCCCCCGCGCTTCGTCCACCCCATTGGCGAGTGGAACGTGGGGCGCGTGGTGGTGTACCCCGACAACCGCGTGGAGCACTACCTCAACGGGCTGAAAGTGCTGGAGTACACCCGCGGCTCGAAGGAATACCTGGACCTAGTGGCGCAGAGCAAGTACCACATCTGGCCCAACTTCGGCATGGCGCCCCAGGGCCACATTTTGCTGCAAGACCACGGCAACGAGGTATCGTTTCGGAGCATCAAAATCAAGCAGTTGTAACCCCACCTTTCTCCTTTCCACCAACTTTTCTCCATGTTCAACGAACCCAACCCGCGCCGTCTTTTTCTCAAGCAAGCGGCCCTGGCCAGCGCCGGGGCCCTGGTGGCGCCGATGGCTTGGTCGGCCGGCAGCTACAAGCGCATTGTGGGGGCCAACGACCGGGTGCGGGTCGGCGTGGTCGGCTTCTCCGACCGGCACCGGGGCTCGCACATGCCCAGCTTTCTCAACCACTACAAGGAGCTGAACTTCGACATCGTGGGCGTGTCCGACATCTGGAGCAAGCGCCGGGCGGAAGGTGCGGCCCTCTGGAAAGAAAAGCTGGGCCACGACGTGGCCGCCTACCGCAACAACGACGAACTGTACGCCAGCAAAACCGTGGACGCGGTGTTCATCGGCACCGCCGATTTTCAACACGCGCTGCACGCCATTGAGGCCGTGCAGGCCGGCTGCGACGCCTACGTGGAGAAGCCCTTTGCCGAAACCATGGCCGACAACCGGGCCGCCCGCAAGGCCATCAAGGGCACGAAGCAGATTGTGCAAATCGGCTCGCAGCGCCGGAGCGGCGACAACTACCTCGCCGCCGAGCGGTTCATCAAGTCGGGCAAGTTTGGCCCCATCAAAATGGTCGAGCTGACCTGGAACGTGAACCAGCCCGGCCGCTGGCGGCGGCCCGAGCTGGTGGCCCAGCTCCGCGAGGCCGACGTGGACTGGAAGCGCTACCTCATGAACCGCCCCGCCGAGGCCTACGACCCGCGCAAGTACTTGGAATACCGCCTGTTCTGGCCCTATTCGTCGGGCCTGCCGGGCCAGTGGATGAGCCACCAGATCGACACCGTGCACTGGTTCACGGGCCTGCCCCACCCGCGCAGCGTGGTGGCCAACGGCGGCATCTACATGTGGCAGGACGGCCGCCGCAACTGGGACACCCTCACGGCGGTGTTCGACTACGGGCCCCTGGACAACCCGGCCGAGGGCTTCCAGGTCACGTTCGGCGCGCGCATGGACAACGGCGACGAGCACCCGGCCGAAATCTACTACTCCAACGGCGGCGAGTTGAACCTGAACACCAACACCGTGTCGCCCCGCGGGGGCCTCACCAAGCAATTTGCCGACGCCATGCACCTGGCCCCCAACCTACTGCCTGAGTTCAGCCTAGCCAACACCGCCGCCGTGGTGGCGTCGGCCAACACCGGCGGCGACGTGCTCACCTCCAACCACGTGCGCAACTGGATGGAGTGCGTGCGCAGCCGCCAGCCGCCCCACGCCCCCGTGGAAGCGGGCTACAGCCACTCCATCGCCAACATCATGACCACCGCCGCGGCCCGCACGGGCATGAAGGCCACCTTCGACGACAAAACGCAGGAAGTGATGGTGGGCGGCAAGGTGTTCAAGTACTAACCCAACCCGCACCAGGCGGCGTTGGTGGGCCGCGCCAAGCAGCGTTCAACGTTTCCCAGGCCCCCGGGCACAAAAAAACCGGCCTCGCACGCGGCCGGTTTTTTTGTGCCCGGGGGCCTGGCTTAGCGGCCGAAGTCGTCTTGCACGCGGACGATGTCGTCCTCGTCGGAGGGCTGGTCGGCGTGGGTGTGCTGCCAGATTTCGGCCACGATGCCCCAGCCGTCGAGGCCGATGAGGCGGTGGCGCTCGCCTTGCTGCAGGGTGATTTGCTCGCCGGGGCCGTAGTGCCGGGGCTCGTTTTGCTCGTCCGTGTCGCTGGTGGCCACGGCGATGGGGCCCTGCACCACGCGCCAGATTTCGGCGCGGCGGTGGTGGTACTGCCACGAGAGGCGCTGCAAGGGCGCCACAACCAGGATTTTAGGGCTGAGCTTGCCCGAAATTTTCAGGCCTTCGATGGAGAGGCCGTCGAAGTACGTGTCGGCAAACTGCTGGGCCTGGGTCTCGTCGATCACGAAGAAACCGCCCCAGGGGCGCGTTTCGTCCTGCTTGTCGATGCCGAAGCCTTCGCCGCGCAGGCGCTGGGCCACTTCCTCAAACACGAGGTGCTTTTGGGGGTCGGGGGTGCTCATAGAAAAGAAAAAAGGTGATAAGAAGCAGCAAAAAAACGGGCCGCCCGCCCGCGCCATGCGCAGGCAAACGGCCCGTAAAGATGGCAGAATTTCTTACCAGAACACGGTGTAGAGCGCCACAATCATCCCGAAGATGAGCAGGGCCCCCACCGTGAAGGTGGGCGTGGGCCGGAACATGCTGCGGTCGACCTCCAGGCCGTTGGTTTTGGCGCCGCGGCTGGTTTGGAATAGGCTGATGAGCACCATGCCCACGATGCAAATCACGAACACGATGCCCATGCGGTCGAGGAACGGGATGACGTAGCGGCCGCCCTCGTCGGCGCTTTTCGAGGCGAAGCCGAACGGCGCCAGCCACGACAGGTCCGTCATCTTGGGCAAAAACTTCAGGACGATCGAGAACACGAAGCCGCCCACGGTGGCGAAGAGCGCGGCGCTGGACGTGGCCTTCTTCCAGAAAAAGCCCAGGATGAACATGGCGAAAATGCCCGGCGACACGAAGCCCGTGTACTCCTGAATGAACTGGAAACCACCTTTTTTGTCGATGCCCAGGTGCGGGGCGATGAGCACGCCCAGCAGCATGGCCACCGCCACCGTGATTTTGCCCACGCGCACCAACTGGGCCTCGGAGGCGTCGGGGCGCAGCTTCTTCTTGTAAATGTCGAGCGTGAAAATGGTGGCGATGGAGTTGGTTTTGCCGGCCAGCGAGGCCACCACGGCGGCGGTGAGGGCCGCGAAGGACAGGCCCTTGAGGCCCACGGGCAACAAGTTGAGCAGCACGGGGTAGGCGCGGTCGGGGTTCAGCTCGCCGCCTTGCATCATCTCCTGGCCGAACACGTTTTGCTTGTAGAGGATGAAGGCCGCGATGCCGGGCAGCACCACGATGACGGGCATGAGCAGCTTGAGGAACGCGGCGAACAGCAGGCCGCCGCGGGCGGTGGGCAGGTCGGCGCCCAGGGCCCGCTGGGTGATATACTGGTTGCAGCCCCAGTAGTTGAGGTTCACGATCCACATGCCGCCCACGAGCACCGTGAGGCCGGGCAGGTCGAGGTAGTTGGGGTTGTCGCGGTGCAGGATCATCTTGAAGTGGTCGCTGGCCTGCTGGGTCATCAGGTGGAAGCCGTTGAGCACGCCCGAACTGCCGTTGTGCGTGGCCACCAAGTTCAAGGCCAGGTAGGTGGTGGCCAGGCCGCCCAAAATCAGGAAAAATACCTGGATAACGTCCGTAAAGCCAATCACTTTCATGCCGCCCAGCGTGATGATGACGGCGAACACGGCCATGGCGTACATGCAGAAGTTCAGGTCGAAGCCCGACACGCTGTTCACGGCCAGGGCCCCCAGGTAGAGGATGGAGGTGAGGTTGACGATGACGTAGAGCAGCAGCCAAAACACGGCCATGATCATGGCCACCGTGTCGTTGTAGCGCTGGCTCAGGAACTGGGGCATCGTGAAGATGCGGTTCTTGAGGTAGACCGGGATGAAGAACACGGCCACGATGATGAGCGTGATGGAGGCCATCCACTCGTAGGTGGCGATGGCCAGGCCCATTTTAAAGCCCGAGCCCGACATGCCCACCATTTGCTCGGCCGAGATGTTGGAGGCGATGAGCGAGGCGCCGATGGCCCACCACGTCAGCGAGCCCTCGGCCAGGAAATAGTCCTTCGAGCCGCTGGCTTCGGATTTTTTGCGCTGGTAAATCCACAGCCCGTAGCCCGACACGACGACGAAGTAGATGAGAAAGACGACGTAATCGGCCGTAGCGAGTTGGTGTTGCTGCATACAAAAATGGGTGGGGGCCCGTGCGGACGGGCGGGTGGGTGGGACGAAAATGGCAACCAAAGACGCGCAAGCCCGGCCCGTTTTGGCCAACTCGCCCGCCCTCTAAAAGGCGAAGGTCCTCATATTTTGCAAGAATCCTCCCACAAACCGCTATTTTTCTCGCACGTTGCGCGGCGAACGGTGCCGATAACCGGCCCGGCCGCTGGGGCCCCTAAAACAGCACCGCCACCTGCATGCGCCCGGTGTGCACCACGTTGAGGGTGCTGGCCTTGCGGCCGTCGTAGGCCAGCGTCAGGTTCAGGCCGTTGCTGAGGCGCTGCTCCACGTTCAGGGTCCAGGTGAAGTTGGCCCCGGCGCGCAGGGCGTTGAGGATTTCGATGCCCACGGCCGAGGTGGGGTCGCCGGTGAAGGCCACGCGGGTGAAGCGGGTGGCCGCCGTGAGGGTGCGCTTGCTGACCTGGCTGACGCGGGTTTCGAGGCCCAGCTCGTCGAACACGCCGGCCGTGCCGTAGTAGGCGTCGTCGCGCACGTTGCGCTTGGTGGTGCGCAGGTAGGTGCCGGTGAGGCGCAGGGCGGGCGAAGGCTGGTAGCTGATTTCGGGCTGCACGGCGTAGTTCAGCAGGCGGAAGTTGCGGCTGGTGGTGGCCGTGGTGAGGTAGTCGCTCTGGGCCTCGCGGATGTCGCGCGTGAGGGTGAGGCGCCCGGTGAAGAACTGGGCCAGCGTGCGGCGCACCAGCAGGCTCTGGGTGGCCAGGTTGCGCAGGTCGAAGCCCTGGGTGAGCAAGGTTTTCTGCTGGGTTTGCTGCACCGTGACCTCGGCCCCGAAGATGGGGTTGGAGCGGTTGAAGTACACCGTGTTGCGCATGAGCTGGTTGAAGGCCAGCAGCTGGTCGTCGTCGGGGCCGTAGCCGAAGGGGCTCAGGCGCTGGCCCAGGTTGGGGTTGGCGGTGCGGCGGTCCACGGTCACGCTGCTGAGCGTGGCGAAGCGCGCGGCCACGGCCCGCCAGCCGCGGGCCTCGCGCCAGCCCCGCGGGGCCCCCGCGGTGAGGCGGTAGCTGAGGCGGTTGGTGAAGGCAATGAGGTAATCGGCCGTGGGCAGGTACACCTTGATGTAGGTGCGGTACTGGGCATCAGCGGTTTGGGCCTCGAAAAACTCGTTCTTCTGCTGGATGCCGTCGCCGTTCACGTCCTGCCAGTAGTGGGTGCCCTGGCCGGCGGGCACGGCCAGGTAGGAATAGTCGCGGCGCAGCTCGCGGCCAGTGGCCACGCTGTAGCTCAGCTCCGAGCGCACCTGGTTCTGGAACAGGCCCACGTTGTAGTCGATTTTGCCCAGCGCCGTGCGGCTCAGGGCGCTGTCGCGCTGGGCCAGGCTGCGGTAAGTGGCCACGATGCGCAGGTCCTGGGTTTTGCCGGGGCGGGCGGCCAGGCTGCCCTGCCAGGTTTGGGCGGCGCTGCGCTCGGCCAGGGCCCGGCGGTCGGCGGTGGGGCCCTGGTCGCGGCGGTAGCTGTAGTCGAGGCGGAACTTGGTGCGGGCCGAGTCGCGGCTCTGCAAAAACACGTTGTGCTCGTCGAAGTAGTTCACCGTGCTGGTGCTGTCGCCGCCGGGCAGGGCCACCCGGTTTTTGTCGAAGCGGTAGGCGTAGCCCGGCACCAGGGCCCCGCCCACGAAGCGGGCCGTGCCCTCGCCCCGCGCCCAGCTGGAGTGAAAGCGCCCGGCGTCGGAGTTCAGCAAGAACAGCGAGCCGCGCAGCTCCAGGGCCCCAAACTTCTGGGCCCCGTCGAGCCAGTGCTGGGTGCCGTTCACCTCGCCCGGCCGGTAGCGGTGGCTGAGGCGGTAGCTGAAATTGTTGTTCACGTTTTTGGCCAATCCCACACTGAAGTTCAGCACGTTGTCCGCACGCGGCACACCGCCCACGGCGTTGCCCTGCACGGTGCTGGCCGTGCTCCAGTTGCGGTCAAACTCGATGTCGCGGTAGCGGTCGATGGGCGCGAAGCGCGGGGCCGTGTATTCGTAGTCCAGGGCCGAGCGCACGCGGTAGTCGCGCAGGCCGGGCAAGTTCAGGCGGCGGTCCTGCACCACGTAGCCCACGTGCACGGCCCCGCCGCGGTCGCTCTCGGGCGAGAAGCGGTTGCGGTCGAGCCGCGAGGTGGCCGCGTCCACGAACACGGTGGCCCCGCGCGCCACCTCGTAGCTGGCCCCGGCGCTCACCAGCTGCTTGAGCTGGGGCGTGGGCAGGCGGCGCACCGGCTGGTAGCGCCCCTGGCGCACGCCGCCCACGGGGGCCACGTACTCGTACACGCGCCCGTTGGCGGCCACAAACCGGGTGCTGGCCACGTAGTCGCCGTTGCCCGGGCCCAGGTCGGTGAAGCGCACCGTGTACACGCCGCGCACCGAATCAACCGGCGAAGTGGCCCCCACGTAGGTGAACACGGCCACCGGCAGCAGGGCCCCGGGTGGCAGCAGCACGTCGCGGTGGTACTGCACGATGGTGCGGTTGAAGGCCGTGGAGTCGGCGCCCGGCGCGTCCACGGCGGCCACGTTGCCGGCCTGGCGCAGGCGCTGGCGGTCGGTGGGGCTCAGCTCCAGGTTGGCAGCGTTGTCGGGGTTGTCGGCCTCCTGGTAGTAGTTGGCGTGCAGGCTGAGCTTGCCGATTTGCTGGTAGTGGCTCAGGGCGTAGAGCGAGCGGGAATAGTTGAGGTCGGAGTATTCGAAGTCGATTTTAATCCGCGAGTTGCGGGTGATGAGGTGGCGCGGCGTGAAGGTGACCTCGGCCAGGTTGTAGTCGATGGTGTAGTCGGCGTCGAAGCCCCGCACCTGCAAGCGCCCGTCCAGGTACACGCGCTCCGAGTTGGCCAGCACGATGATGTACTGCTCGCCGTTGGGCCCCGTGAGGCGGTAGGGCCCCTGCACGTTTTCGAGCGGGGCCACGTCGAGGCTGGCGAATTTGCCCTTGGCCACCCCGCCTGCGATGGCCGTGGACGACTGCCAGGCCAGGCCCTTGGCCGTGCGCCCGCTGGCCGTGGCGGTGGCCCCGGCCAGCGGCACCTGGCGGTTGGGGTCGGCCAGCTGGGGCTGGGCAATGGCGGCGGGGTTGAGGGTGGGCACCGCGCCCCCGGGGGCCACCGGCAGCTGCCCGGCCTGCCCGTTCAGAAACACCGTGTTGGCCACGCCCTGGGCCGCCGGGCCGCTGACGAGGCCCGGCAGCGGGGGCCCAAAATTGGCCTCCAGGGCCGCGCCCTGGATGTTTTTGTAGTAGCGCAGGAAGTAATCGGGTTTGTTGCGCAGCACCACGTCGCCGGCCGTCAGGCTGCCCTGCTGGCTGGTGAGGGTGATGTAAATCTTGTCGAACTGCTGGAGCTGCTGGGTGTTGCCCTCGGGCTGAAACGGCACGTTCTGGTCGGAAATGGCCGCCGTGAGGTGAATGCCGTCCGTGAGCTGGCCTTCCAGCTGCAGGTTCAGGGCCGAGTTCACGAACACGTTCTGGGTGTTGCCGAAGCTGATGCCCCGCGCCAGGTTGCCGGTTTTGCTGATGCCCGGCGTGTTGAGGATCTGCTCCTTCACCGAGAAATCCTCGTACCCAATCGGCGCCCGCCGGAAGTCCAGGCTGTCCATCAGCCGCAGCGGCCGCCGGTAGCGGGCCGCCTCCAGCCGCAGCGGCAGCACCCGGTAGCAGAGCAGCACCGAATCGGGGCGGGGGGCCCCGGCGCTGTCGCGCGGGGCGGGGCGCACCCAGCGGTAGCGGTTGGTGCGCGCATCGTAAGGCACGGCGCGGCCGTCGGCGCCCGTCACCGAGGCGGGCACCACGGTCAGCGTGTCGGCCAGGGCAAAGTCGGTGGTATCGCGGCCCGGGGCCAGGCGCAGGTAGCGGCAGCGCCGGCTGCTGGGCGGGGGCAACGCCGTGGTGGCCAGGCGCGGGGCCCCGGCGGCGGGGGCCGGTGCGCCTAGTGCCGGCGCGGCCGCGGGCGCCACCGGCGCGGCGGGCACGGCCGTTTTTTCCTGGGCCCGGGCCCCCAGGGCGCTCAGCAGGGCCCACGCCGCCACGAGCAGGCCCAGCCAAGGAAAGCGCAAGCGGTACAGGTGGGCCATGCAGTAAAGGTCGGAACGCGGCCGTAACGCTGGGGGGCCCCGTTTCGTGTCATGCGGCGGCGCCTCAGCCCGCCAGCGGCAGCTCGATGAAAAACTGCGTGCCCTCCCCCACCACGGTTTCGAACCAAATGCGGCCCCCGGCGCTCTCGATGCCGCGCTTGGCCACGGCCAGCCCGATGCCCGAGCCGCTTTCTTTGGTGGTGAAGTTGGGCACGAACACCTTGGCGCGCACGTCGTCGGCGATGCCCGCGCCGTTGTCGGCGATGGTGATGAGCACCTTGTGGGGGCCCTCGGCGCGCAGGGCCACTGCTTGGCGGGGCGGCCGGCCGGGGGGCACGGCCTGCTTGGCGTTCAGCAGCAGGTTGTTGAAGGTGCGCACCAGCAGGTTCTCGTCGGCAAACACGGTGAAGGTGCCGTCCGGCGGCACTTCCAGGCGCAGCTCGCCGTCGTCGTCGCCGTCGCTCTGCCGGAACAAGTCGGCCGATTGCCGCAGCACGGCCACCACGTCGAGGCGCTCGGGGCGCATGGCGGGCAGGTTGGTGAAGGTGCTGAACGAGGTGGCGATGTCGCTCAGCACGTCCACCTGCGTGATGAGCGTTTGGCTGATGCGGCCGATGAGTTCCTCGGCGTTGGGGCGGCGCTCGGCGATGGCCTTCTGCAAAAATTGCAGGCTGAGCTTCATCGGCGTGAGCGGGTTCTTGATTTCGTGGGCCACCTGGCGGGCCATTTCGCGCCAGGCCACTTCTTTTTCCTGGGCGGCCAGCTCGCGGCGGCTGGCTTCGAGCTTGCCAATCATGGCGTTGTACTCGCGCACGAGCAGGCCAATCTCGTCGTCGCTGCTGCGGTACGGAATCGGCTCGTTCTCGCCCGTGAGCGTGGTGCGCGTGAGCCGCTCGGTGATGCGCTTGAGCGGCGCCGTGAGCTGGCGCGCCGCCACGAAGGCCAGCCCCAAAAACAGCAAGAACATGAGCGTGACGATGTTGAGCAGCGTCGTGAACAGCCCCGTGAGCTTGGTGTCGAGGTTCTTGGCCGAGTCGAAAAACGGGATGCCCACGTAGCCCACGATGGGCCCCGCCGCGTCGTCGGGCAGCAGTTCGTCGTCGGCCGGGGCCCGGCGCAGGCGGCCGGCCAGCGGGTAGCCGGCGCTGTCGGCCGCCTCGCCCGCGCTGGCCCGCACCGGCAGGTACAGCGCCGTGAAAGCCAGCGAGCCGGCCTGCTCGGTGAGCAGCGCCCGCGGGGCCCCGCGCTCGCGCAGGGTGGCCACGGCCTCGGGGTTCAGCAGGGGCCCCAGCAGCCCGGCTTCGAAGATGAGGGGCTGGCTGCTGGCCAGCAGCTCGCCGCGGGCGTTGTAGAGGTTGACGTCGGTTTCGGTGAGGGCGGCCACGGTGCGGGCCAGCTGGGCCAGCACGGGCCGGGCCGTGGAATCGGCCAGCAGGCGGCGCTGGGCGCGCACGCTGCCCAGGGCCAAGCGGCCGCGCCGCTCGTAGGTGCGGAGCAGGTCGAGGCGGTAGGAAGCGATGAGCTGGCTGGCCGTGGCGATGCTCACCACCAGCAGCGGCACCACAATGCCCATGTTCAGCAGCAACTGGATGCGCCCGCTGAAGTTGAGCCGCAGCCGGGCCCCGGCGCGCCGGCGCAGCAGCAGCCACGCCCCGCCCACCGCCAGCCAAAACCCGGCCGCGAGCAAAAATTGAAACGAAAAGTTGGCCAGTCCGTCGGCCAGCGAGTAGCGGGCGGTGGTCATCACCACGGTGCGCTGCCGGGCCCCGCGCACGGCCAGGTGCTGGAAGCCCCCCAGTTCCAGCCCGTTGGTGTACAGGCGCGGGTCGCGCAGGCGGGAGGCGGGCAAGCGGTTGGCGTAGTCGAACTCGCCTTCGCTGTACACGAGGCGGCCGTGGTCGTAGCCGGCGTAGCTGAACTGGCTGACCACGCTGGGTTGGAAGAACTTCTGGTCAACGAGCAGCTCGGGCAGCACGCTGTACGACGACAGCTTTTTCAGCGTTAAGTCAACCCGCACCGCGCCCAGCACCGGCCCCACGCGGCCCGGCCCGGGGCCCCCCACCGCGGCCAGCGCCACGTAGTGCCGCGAACTGAACGAGTTGTCGGAGCGCAACAGGTACACGCCGCGCTGGTCGGTGCGGGTGGCGTTGCGCCGGATGGCCCGCCGGAGGCTGGCCAGGCTGGGGGCCCCGGCCGGGGCATCGAGCGGCTGGCCGGCCGCGTCGTACAGCGTCACCTGGCTCTCGTACTTGTCGAAGTAGTCGCCCAGGTACTGGCGGTCCACGCGCCGCTCGGCGTCGCCCGCCTGGCCAAACGCCCCGGCCAGCGCCTGCCGCACAAACGGGTCGGCCGCAATCTTGTGAATGCGCTCCTCCAACAAAAATTCTCCCTGGAAGTCGTTGTCCACCAATAAGCTATTAGCCAGGCGCTGCTTGTCGGCCAGCAGCTGCTGCTCGAACTGCTGGTGCAGCGCCAGGGCCCCGGTGGCCGCGGCCAGGGCCCCCAGCAGCACGCCCAGGGCCCCCAGCTGGTAGCCGCCCAGCACAGCGGCACGCAGCCGCGCCAGCCGCACCAGCGCCCCAAAAGTGGCCAGCAGGCCCAACAGCTGCCATTGCACCGAGCCCGTGGCCACCCCCACCCCCAACACCGCCGCCGCCGTGAGGGCCGTGGCGGGGACCAAAAACGATTCGGACACGTACCGCATCGTCGCATCGGCGAGCTGCGTGAGCAGGAAGAACCCGATCAGATAAGCGCCCGTTTGCACCACCATAGCCAAAGCCAAGGCCAGCCGAAACCCGGTCACGGGCAGGCCCCGCGTCACGTCCAGGCTAAGCTGGCTGCTGTTCAGCATGTCGGTGTAATCGCCGTAGAGCAATTGCAGCAGGGCCCAAAACAACAGTACTACCCCGGCAATGACCACCACTTGCCCCCGCAGGGTGCGCGGCGCCCGCACCCGCGCCGCCACCCGGCCCCGCACCCACAGCACGCCCCCCGCCGCTGCCGCCCCAAACACCAGCACCGCGTTCAGCAGCAAGTCGCCCAGCGAGGGGGAAAGCCGCGAAGCGGCGTACACCCGCGGGTCAAACAGCGGCAGTTCGATGAGGGAAAACGGCAACCCCCAGTACAGCAGGGCCCCGCGCAGCAACAGCAGCGGCCCGGCCAGCACGGCCAAGGCTACCCCCGCGCGACCGGCCCGCCAGTAGCGCAGCGCCAGCCACCCCCACCCGGCCGCGTAGCACAGCACGCCCAGCAGCAGCAGCCCCAGCGGCGCGTACTGGCCCGTGAGGCGGTACGGCGCCTGCTGCTGGATGGAAAACAAGTACCGCCCGCCCGGGCCCCGAAACGCTGGCAGCCGCCGGTTGGCACTGTCAAGCACCACCCGCAGGCGCAGGCCTTGAAACACGTCGGCACCGCTGCCCTCGCGTAGGTAGCGGTTGCTGATGCCGTAGTGGCGCTCCAGCGGCACGTAGGCCAGCACTTGCCAGCGGCCCACGCGGCGACGCACCAGCAGAAACTGCCCGAACGTGGTTTCCACCGCCGTCTCGGGCAGGGCCCCAATCAAATCGTCCGGGTTGGGGCGCAGCGCGGCCGACGACCAGTAGCGTAGCTTCCCGTCCTGATAGACAAACGTGGGATAGTACGCTTGGCGCAACAACCGCGCGAAGCTGTAGTTGCCGCGCTGCACCTGGGCAGCCACGGTGTCAGCGTCGCGCCTGGCTACGGTTTCGGTGACGCGCACCAGCTGGTGCAGGCGGCGCAGGTCGGTGCGGCGTACCACCCCCGGCAGTTGCCCGTACCGGTTGGCCAAAAAGCCGCCCGCAAAGCACATTGCCGCCAGCACCAGGAGCGCCACCGGGCCCGGGCGCAGGGCGGCTAACAATTTTCTCACGGGCGAAGGGCTGGTACGAAACGCATTTTCAACAAAAATGCCGCCAATTGGCGGCATTCTCACAAAACTGTTTCAGTACCGCAGCGCCCCACGGCCCAAGCTGATTACGCTTTGGTCGTTTTTGGGTGCGTGCGCCGGTACCAGAAGTAGCCCACGGCGCCCATCAACAAGTAAGGCACGGTCATCATGTACACAATGCCCTTGTTAAGGCCTGTAACGTCGTAATCGTCGCGCTCAGCCTTGGCTGCTTCTACCTGGGCTTTGCACATAATGCACTGGGCCCCTGCCACCATCGGGGCCAGGCCCAGCATGAAAGCCAGCGCCAATGCCGCTACTCCCCGGAAAATTGCTTTCGTTTTCATATAATTCACCAACAGGTTTTTAAAAAGAAAGTTTTCGCTGCACCGGGGCCCTAAATCCTGGGCTCAGGTGTAGTATGGGGCAATCATAAAGTATACCACCACGCCCGTAACCGATACGTACAGCCACACCGGAAACGTCCATTTTGCAATGGATTTGTGCTTGGTGTACTGGCCAGTAAGGGCGAAGTACAAGGTAAACAACACCAAACCCACTGTCACCACAGCCAAGCTGATGTGGGTCAGCAGCAAGAAGAAATACGCATAGCGTACTGCTCCCACCCCGCCAAACTTGGTGCTATCCACCTGCGAATGGTAGGCCACGTACGAAAGCAAAAATAGGGCCCCCAGCCCAAAAGCCGTACCCATGGCGGCGCGGTGCGCCAGCACATTTTTCTGCTTGATAAAATAGAACCCAACCAACAATGCCACCGCCGTCAGTGAGTTTAGCCCAGCGTTCACGGCGGGCAAAAACTTAACCTGGGCCCCCGGAATGCGAAACAGGCTAGGAAACGAGAACAGCACAGCCACCAACAGCGGCACCACTATGCCCAAAGTGCCCAGAATTATTTTGTAACGCGCATAGTCGCCAGCGGGCAACACGGGCGGGTGCAATTGGTCAGTGGGGGTGGGCATATTCGTAGAGTTGCACGTTAATTTCGGTGAGCAGCCGGTCAATTTCCCGGGGCTTGGTGCCATCGTAAATGCCCCGTACCCGGCGGTCACGGTCGACTAACAACAACGTACCGGTCGGCAAGTTGGGCCCCGCAACAGGCGAGAGCTGATGAGGCTGAGCCGCACGGCCCAGTTCTCGCTGCGCCATCTGCTTCAACGCGTCGGCTGTTCCAGTTGCAAACATCCACTTGCCAGCGATGGTGCCGTATTGCTCGGCTAATTGAGCCAACGTGGCAGTTGGCGCCGGGCCTGGTTCCAATACAATTGAAACCAAACGCACCAAGGGTTCCTGCCGAAACTTCTCCTGCACCTGCAATAACTCGCGCGCCACGCGAGCACTGGCTTCATCAGGCCCAAATAATTGGGCCACCCACACGCCGCGGCCAAGGCTTCCGCTGGTCAGCTCGCGCCCGTTTGAGGCTAGTAATTGGAACGGCTGGATTTGGTGGAAAACAGTATCGCGCTGCCACTTACTGCCAACCTGCGTGGAATCCACGCGTTCGGGCAAGTAAGTTGGCAGCGCGTAACGGTTAGAACCAAAACGGTACAGGAAAAGAAAAGCCAGTACCGGCACCAGCAGCAGAAGGCCCAGCAATAAGGTTTGGCGGGGCCGCATTCGTTAGCTGAACATATTGCTCAGCGTTTCGCCGATGAACGAGCCTTCGGTTACCAAAGCAACCAATAGCCACACCAAGAGTACGGTTGGCACCAAAATGGTCCAGATGAGGCCCTTGGTTTCGTGTTTCAAGTGCATGAACTCACCCACAATGAAAAACGCCTTCAGAATAGTCAGGCCAATCAGGATGCTGTTGCGCAACGTGCGCACACTTTGGGCTTCCATAGCGAACGTGACAGCGAACTCAATGGCCGTGATGCCAACTAATACGAAAAATATTTTCCAAATCCCACCCGTGTTGGGTTTGGCAATTTCGCCAGTGAAGGCGTGATCAGGAGCAACGGGAGCAGACATAATACACGAACAAAAATAAGTGAACAATCTCAGCAACGTGGGCAATTGAACGGGTAGTTCCGCTCAATTGCCCAAGTGCTTACTCACTATTAAACCAAATAAAAGAAGGTGAAGACGAACACCCACACTAAGTCAACGAAGTGCCAGTAAAGGCCGATTTTTTCTACCATTTCGTAGTGCCCACGCTTCTCAAACGTGCCATTGGTAGTAGCAACAAAGCACCAGATAAGCAAGCACACCCCCGAAAACACGTGCGTGCCGTGGAAGCCAGTAATAAAAAAGAATAAGTCGGCAAATAGTACGGGGCCATACTGGTTCATCGACAAGTTGGCGCCGTGAAACACTGTCCCATCAGCCATTAGCGTACCCTCCTCGTGGCCGCGAATGAAGTGGCCCCACTCCCACGCTTGGCTGAGCAGGAATATTGTCCCGAAAAGGATGGTCCAGAGAAGCCATTTCTGCACGTCTTTTTTATCCATGCGGTGGCCGGCTTCCACAGCCAGTACCATTGTCACGGAGCTGAAGATGAGAATCATGGTCATCAACGCCACAAACCCTAGCGGTATGTTGGCGTGGCCCATTCCAGGGAAAGCATTGAATACGTGATCGGGGATCGGCCACCATTTCGTGCTAAAATGGAACGCGGAAGCTTCACCAGCAAACACCTCGTGTTTGTGGCGAATCATGCCATAAGTTGTCAGGAAGGCCCCGAACGTGAAAGCATCCGACAACAGGAAGAACCACATCATTAGCTTGCCGTAGCTTGCCTTGAAGGGTTCATTGCCGCCGTCCCAGTTACCAGTGCGGGGAGCGTCGAGGGTGGAGGCCGCAGTGGGCTGCAAGGTGGTGGTTTGGGCCATAGCGGACACAAATAGGGCGTTTTAGTGATTCAAAAGTAAGAACAAATACAGGTACAGCCAAAGGGCCCCCAGGAAGTGCCACAGGATAGAGGCATTGCCGATGGACAGTAACGCTCGCGAATGCACCTGATAGTTGAAGGTTCGGCGCAATACAACTATTAGAAAAATTAGCCCCGCCAGCAAGTGAAAAGCGTGCATCCCCATGAGAACGTATACGAACGAGCCGGATACGTTGGCATCCATTCCGCCGAAAAAAGTACGGCCTGCTATCAAATCGCCCCAGCAAAGCCATTGCCCTACTAAAAACACCAATCCCAGCGCCAAGGTAAGGGCCAAACCCGTTTTAACCCGACCTATTTCATCTTTCTTGGCTGAGCTGTAGGCCCACTGCAATGCAATGCTGCTCAAAGCAATTACGATGGTATTGAAGCCCATGATAGTAGGCAGGTCAAATTCGCGCCAATTGCCTTCGTCGCGCCGCACGATGAAGCCGCTGGTGAGCGAGGCAAAAATCATAGTGCTCGACACCATGAGTAAAATCAGCAGCACACGCTTCGGGTGCCAGCCCAGGCCGATTTCCTTTTCGGAGAAGGTTTCGATGGGATTCATACGGTTGTTTAGCGAATTGCAAAATTCAGCCGGCAATTGCGCCAGCAAGAGCAATTTGCCCCTGAGTGTACAACAAGAAATTACTGTATTTTGTCCAACACCAGCGCAATTTGCACGATGGGGAGGTACAGAAAAGAGGCAAACATGATGCGCAGTGCGGCTTTGCGGTCCTGGGTACGCATGAGTTGGAACGTAAGTAGCAGAAACAACACGCCGCACACTACTGCTACCCCCGCTGAGATACGGCCGGCGATTTTGAATTCAAGCGGCAATAAACTCAGCGGGATGAGCAGCAGTGTATAAGTCATTATTTGAAAAGCCGTGCGCAGGTCACGCTTACCCGGTGAAGGCAGCATTCTAAATCCTGCTCGTTTATAGTCATCATCGGCTACCCAGGCAATGGCCCAGAAGTGTGGGAACTGCCACATGAACTGAATCCCAAATAGTATCCACGGCTGGGGCCCCATGGCCGCAAATGTGGCGGCAGGGCCCATGCCCGCGACCCAGCCAATAAGTGGCGGCAACCCACCCGGTAGGGCCCCCACCGCCACGCAAACGGGCGAGATCGTTTTAAGGGGCGTATACACAAACCCGTATAATACCAGCGATAGCAATGATAGCGCCGCTGTGAGGTAATTGAACCGCAATGCCAAAAGCGCCAACCCGGAAACACCAAGTAATACACAAAATACCCACGCCTCAGCCGGCGATATGATGCCTAGCGGGAGCGGCCGTTTAGCCGTACGGGTCATCAACTTGTCCAAGTCCTTTTCGTGGACTTGGTTAATGATGTTCGCTGCCCCCGTCACCAGCAGCCCACCCAGCATTACTAATAGCACATTGGCCCAGCGAAACTCCGATATCCGCAGCATGTAACCAATGGCACTAGAAAATGCCACTGTGAGCGAAAGCCGGAACTTGAGCAGCTGAAAGTAGGCGCGGGCCTTGATCATTCAATACGGTGACTACAAGAACCGCTCAGCCTAATAAAAGCCAAACGGGTCAGCAAAGTTACGCAACAACCCCGTGGGCTGGCCGGGTTGGTACGCCAATTTCTGTTTTAATACCTAATCGTCCTACTGCCAACAGTGCTAGAAATTGCAGCCCAAACAGCACGGTAGCCAACGTAAGGTGAACCGGTTGTACTGCTGGAGGCAAGGCCCCATAAGCTAGCACTAAGCCAGCTATCAACTCCACCGCCAGCACAGCCACTATGCCTTGCGCTAACCGCCGTAAGTAGGGCCCTAAAAACCACAACTCGTAAGCCGTGTACAAGGATAATACCACCACCGCCGCTGAAAATGCCCGATGTGTAGTAAAACGGCTACCTAGTTGGGCAACCCAACTGGTACGATTAGCATAGTTAGCCATTGCTGACACTATGTCCACTTGTTCGCGCACCTGAGTCCCTAGCACGATTTGCCCAAATGTTACTGCAAGTCCTATCCATAACACAACACGCAACCCACCATTCGGCGTGCGTTGCGCCTGAAACTTATTCGACGAATTATCCTGCATCTGAGCCCGGGCCACCGCATATAGCAGCATAGCCACAATTAGCAGGGCTAACCCCATGTGAAAGGTCACCATCACTGGCAGGAGGTTGGTTGAAACCACTAATGAACCTAACCAACCTTGTACGCCCGTTAGCACCCAAGCTCCAAGAGCTAGCCAAAATACTGGTGGATTGCGTTGCCGATAGGACCAGGCAAATACGGCCGTTAGAAACACAAAAATGCCGATCAGGGCACCCAATAAGCGATTCACATACTCAATCCAGGTTTTAACGGGATTGAAATCAGTTTCTATGTATTGCGTAGGATGAGCAAAAATGCCACTCGCTACCTGAACAAAACCTAACTGTTGCAGCGTGAGAGCGAGTTTTCGGTTTTTTGCTACGCGTTGTGCTGTATAAACTTCTTTGTAATCAACAGGAAGCTGACTAATGTTAGTAGGTGGCACCCAAGTACCAAAGCACTTAGGCCAATCTGGACACCCCATCCCCGAGCCAGTGCTCCGGACTATCCCCCCTACTAGAATTAACAAATAGATTGCTACTACAGTAAGCAATCCAACAAAGCGAAAACGTCGGTAAGCAATATTTTGCATAATCAATAAACTTTGAATAGCAATTGTAATGCACGTTGCACTGTGCACCACGCCACAAAAAAACGGGCCGCCGATCAGGCGGCCCGCTCGGGACTTTAATCTATCTACCCACCTAATCAGCTAGCTCTTGCTCATAAGGCAAGTTAGACGACTGTGTCTGGGAATAGGGGATATTCTGTGGAATGAAGTCAGATTCTGAACCAGGCTTGCTGTAATCATAAGGCCAACGATACACAGCAGGAATCTCACCTGGCCAATTACCATGACCTGGTACAATAGGAGTAGTCCATTCCAACGTGTTAGAACTCCAAGGATTCTGCGTGGCGCGACGGCCCCGGAAAATACTGTAGAAGAAGTTGAATATGAAAATAAATTGGGCAGCGAAAGCAATAATTGCGGCTACTGAGATGAACTTATTCATATCAGCGAACTGCGAAAAAGAATCGAACCCAGTCCAAGCGTAATAACGGCGGGGAAATCCAGCAATACCGATGTAGTGCATTGGCAGAAATACCAAATAGACGCCTGCAAACGTCAACCAAAAATGGATGTAGCCAAGCTTTTCGTCCATCATACGGCCAAACATCTTCGGGAACCAGTGATAAACGCCAGCAAACAGGCCAAAGAATGCCGAAGATCCCATCACTAAGTGGAAGTGAGCAACCACGAAGTAAGTGTTGTGCATTTGGATGTCCAACGTAGCATTGCCCAGAATAATGCCGGTCAAGCCACCCGAGATGAATAGGGATACAAATCCAATGCTGAACAACATAGCAGTAGTAAATCGGATGTTACCACGCCACAGAGTCGCCAACCAATTGAAAACCTTTACACCAGATGGTACAGCAATAATTAATGTTAAAAACATGAATACCGAACCCAGAAAAGGATTCATGCCAGTCACGAACATATGATGCGCCCATACTACAAACGACAACAGCGAAATACCAATCAACGAACCAATCATAGCCCGGTATCCAAATATCGGCTTACGAGCGTTAGTAGCTAGTATTTCCGAGACCATGCCCATCGCCGGCATAATCACAATGTATACTTCGGGATGACCCAAGAACCAAAACAAGTGCTGAAAAAGCACGGGCGAACCTCCTTGGTTAGGCAAGGCTTGTCCAGCAATATAGATATCTGAAAGGAAAAACGAGGTACCAAAGGAACGATCGAATACCAAAAGCAGAGCTGCCGAGAAAAGTACTGGGAAAGACAGAATCCCAAGGATAGCCGTTAAGAAAAACGCCCAAATGGTGAGGGGCAATTTGCTCATGCTCATGCCACGTGTCCGGAGATTAATAACGGTAGTAACGTAATTAACCCCACCTAATAACTGCGACACGATGAAAAACACCATGCTTACCAACCACATCGTCATACCCATACCTGAGCCTGGAATAGCTTGTGGTAGTGCAGAAAGTGGCGGATAGATTGTCCAGCCTGAAGCGGCAGGTCCAGTTTCCAAAAATAACGAGAGAAACATGATCAGACTCGACAGGAAAAAGAACCAATACGAGAGCATGTTCATGAACCCTGACGCCATATCACGGGCCCCAACTTGTAGCGGAATCAAAAAGTTAGAGAACGTTCCGCTAAGACCTGCAGTAAGCACAAAAAATACCATAATGGTACCGTGCATAGTCACCAAGGCCAAATAAAACTCAGGGTTAAGCTTCCCTCCTTCTACCCATTTACCAAGTAGAGGAGTAAGCCATTCCATTGTGCCTTCTGGCCAACCTAATTGCAAACGAAAAAGACTAGATAGGGTGCCGCCGATAATAGCCCAAAATATTCCAGTAATAAGGAACTGCTTACCGATGACCTTATGATCTTGGCTGAACACATATTTCCACAACCAATGCTGGTCATGGTGCTCGTGCTCATCATGGTGCATATCGCCGTGCTCTGTGTGTGATACAGGGGCAGTGCCTACACCACCAGCCGCCTGAACCCCAGCTGACAAATTCGGCTTAGGTGACATATCTGACATATCGAAAGGCTTTTGATTTGTTATTTAAAACGAGGCGTTAGCCAGAGGAACTGGGGCTACTTCCTTTGCTTCAACAGGAGTATTTGGCTTTGCAATATCCTGGATAGCTTTCTTTTTAAAAGAAGCAACTAGATCAGGATTCTGTGAGGCAAATGATTTTTGTGAAGCAAACCAGTTTTGGTAATCATCAGGCTCATCTACAACAATGGTTGCCTTCATCGCGAAATGACTTTTGCCACAGATTTGGTTACATGCTAACTCATAATTAAACTTTGGATTACCCAATTTAGCCCGCATTTCATCAGTGGATGTGGTTGGTGTAAACCAAAAACGCGTAGGCATTCCAGGTACTGCGTACATCTGTACTCGGAAGTTTGGCATATACACTGCGTGCAAAACATCGCGCGAACGTATTTTAAACAGTACCGGATGGCCTTTGGGTACGTGTATCTCAGTTACTGTAAAGTCGTCTTGTGAGGCTTGATCATTCAAATCAATGCCGAAATCATTTGAAGCATCAATCAACCGATAATTAATGACGCCCAATTTCAAATCCCGACCAGGGTAGCGCACCAACCAATTGAACTGCTTGCCCATCAACTCGACTACCACGGAATCTTTAGGAGCTGGACCCGTAATACGGGTCCAAGCTTTCCAGCCAGCGAAAATGAGTGAGGCCATTACGATGGCTGGAATAATCGTCCAGATTACTTCTATCTTGTTATTGTGAGAAAAGAAATAAGCACGGCGACTTTCTTTATACTGGTATTGGTAAGCGTAGACAAAAAGCAATGTCTGGGTAATTGCAAAAGCAACACCAATGACAGCCATTGTTGTCCAAAACATTGTTTCCATGTGATGCCCATGAACCGATGCAATTGGAGGATTCATTTTGCTGTAATTCTCGACAAAAGAATAAGCAAACCAGCTACCACCACCAATTAGAAAGACAAGCATTAGCACAGCATTTACGCTGTTGCTCATGCCAATATCACGAGTGAATGATCCAGAAAAAATGGAGGACAGAATCTGAAGACGGAACAGCAAGCCGAATACGACTAGCAGCAGTACCAGAACCGCTATGATGGTAAGAGCAGACATTATGATTTATTTGGTAGTCAGCAAGGATTAACTAGTAACCGTTTTAAGAACATGTCTAAGCAGCTTAAGTTATACCAAAACTGGCTTATGTAGGCAAGCCACTCTCTACGTGGTATGATGCACACTTTCGTCAATAAAAGGATGATTAACTGGGACTAGTGAGACCTCCGATAACCGACGGGTCATTAATAACAAGAAGGCACCCAAAAATATTGCTGCTACGCCTATTTCTATTAAGAACCCATTTTCACCCTTTAGAGTGCCCGGCATCAGCATCAAATAAAAGTCACTCCAATGGCCTGCTAGGATAGCAATGCAAACAATTTTAAGAATAATCATCTGCCGCTTAGCATCACGAGTCATCAACCCAAGGAATGGGAAAACGAAGTTGATGATTATATTAAAGAAAAACAGACCTGTGTACTGACCATTAAAACCGCCAAGACGTTGGTTGAAATAAACAGCCTCTTCGGGCAAGTTCGCATACCATATCAGCATGAATTGAGCGAACCATACATAGCACCAGAAGATGCTAAAACCAAACATTAACTTGCCCAAATCGTGCAAGTGGTTAGCGTTTAGAAAGCGCAGGTAACCATTTTGCTTTAGAAAAATTGCGGTCAGTGTAATACCAGCAATACCGGATACCCACCAAGAAGCAAACACATACCAGCCGAACATAGTACTGAACCAATGCACATCAACTGACATAACCCAATCCCATGCTGACATTGAAGAAGTTACAGCATAAAGTACTAAAAATAAGGCCGCTGTGGTCACACTGGTGTGGAAATATTGGGTACCACCATTCAAATCCTCTTCTATTGAAAGCTTACGCAACTTCCATGAGAAGGCCCACCAAATAACTAAATATGATACCATCCGAATTAGATAGAATGGTATGCTCAAGAAACCGCTTTTACCTGCGATGATTGCATCATAATTAGACGAGCCTTTAGTCATTATCCCTTCATGCGTCCAATGAAAAATGTCGTGACGCCCTAATAAGAATACTACGAGCATGATTACGCCCCCTGGTAAAATCCATGCGCTAAATGCTTCAGCAATACGTTTCACAATGACTGACCATCCAGCATAGGCCACGTAGTTGATAGCCATAAAAACAGTACCAACGGCCGATATACCTAAAAAGAATAGGTTACTATGCCACAGGCTTATTAGTAGCCGTTTAAGCCAAATGGGATTACCCTCTTCGTTGGTAACAGAACCAACAGCTCCGTGCGCTTCTCCTAAATGGAAAATGGCAGCAATCAACCCCACTACTAGTAGAGTTACGCCTGCTAGGATGATAGTAAAGAATATTTTACGGGCGCCATCCGTAACGACGAGTTGCTCAGCCGTGGCGCTTTCTTGATGCGTCAGAGTTGCCATATTGCGTGCGAGATGGATTAATTAGCGGAACCGTTATGGCCTTTTGTGTTGCCCTGACCAGGCGTTTCAGAACCTGTACTAGAGCCAGCTTTGCTTGTGGCAGTAGTGCCTGCTTCCGCCGCGGTAACGGTAGTATCGCTAGCAGAAGATTTGGAGCCTTTAGCAATCATTTCAGTGAGTCCGTCTGGACCTTTGCCCAGTTCCAACGCTCTCACATACATAGCAATTTTCCAACGCTCCTCCGGATTTACTTGCGAACCATGAGGCATCATACGGTTGCGACCCCATTGGATGACGTGGTATATGTGTCCATCGTTCATCTTTGTATACTGGCCAGCTGCGTAATTTGGCACTCCTTTGAATTTAAGGCCTACTGGACCCTGTCCGTTTCCCTGTTCACCGTGGCAGTGCTGGCAGTAACGCGAATATAGCAATTTGCCTTCTTCCAAATTTATTTTGGTATAGGCAAAAGGATTGCGTAACGTACGCTCAGCAATACCCACACTGTCCTTAGGGATGTGGTCATAATAGTTCAGTTTACCACGGGCTACAGTACCAGTAGCAGGGGTCCGCTCGTTAATACCAAAAGCATTAATGGTATTATAACCCGTTTGGCGCAATGGCTCATACGGAATAGATTCATACATTTCTGGGGCATACTCTACACCGGGGTTATCAGCTTGCGGCGTACAAGACGCCGCTAAAGCCCCTAGTGATAGTAACAGCGCCGAAACGCGCAGACTCAAGTTCAGCGGGTACGTCATTAGTTCTTAGTCATTTCTTTCTGATTGACTTCTGATGCACCATTCTCGCGCAACAATTGAGTCAACTTTGGCAGTGCCGAACTATTTTCGTCCAACTCGATGGCCATTACGAATTTATCATCAGTCGAACGCACATCCATCACCGGCGTTTTGAAACGTGGATACAGCCCAGTGATAGTGTAAAACGTTATCACCATCCCGTGACAAGTAAAAAACACCGTTAACTCAAAAGCAACAGGTATAAAAGCAGGCAGTGCAATATGCGGCTTGCCACCAATAATCATTGGCCAGTCAAAACCCAAAGTATAAATCTGTAGCCAAAGTGCAAAAGCCAGTCCGCACATTCCGTAAAAGAAAGCGGCAATAGGCAAACGTGAGCGTTCAATCCCTAATGCATCGTCGATGCCGTGCACTGGATATGGGGAAAATACATCGTAGATCTTAACCCCTGCACCACGCACATTGTCAATGGCGTGCAGGAGAACGTCCTCGTCTTCAAAGACGCCTAGGGCGAAACGTTTAGTCATGCTTGTTGTAGGTTACAGGGGCCGAGGCAGGTACACCAGGAGTTACGGAATGGGTAGTAACCGGCGCGTGGTGACCATGGTTACCAGTATAAGTAGGACCGTTATCAACGGTATACTTTAGGATAGTTTTGACCTCAGCCATATTGATGACAGGGAAAAACTTAGCGAATAACAGAAAGAGCGTAAAAAACAGCCCCAACGTGCCTACGTATACTCCAATGTCAATCATTGAAGGCGAGAACATCGCCCAACTCGAAGGCAGATAGTCACGATGGAGTGAAGTAACAATAATTACGAAGCGTTCAAACCACATCCCAATGTTAACGATAATAGACAAGATGAATGTGAGGCCAATGCTGTAACGTACCCGGCGGAACCACACTAGCTGTGGCGTAATCACATTACAAGTCATCATGGAAGCATAAGCCCACCAGTAGGGGCCCGTAGCGCGGTTGATGAAGGCATACTGCTCAAACTCTACTTGTGAATACCATGCAATGAAGAATTCTGTGATATAAGCAACGCCTACGATAGATCCTGTTACCATCATAATTTTATTCATGAGGGCGATGTGTTCAAGGGTTATATAGTCTTCAAGTTTGAAAACAACACGGGTGATAAGCATCAGCGTTAGCACCATAGCAAACCCAGAAAAAATAGCGCCAGCAACAAAATAGGGCGGAAAAATAGTAGTGTGCCAACCCGGTACAACGGATGTGGCAAAGTCCATCGATACAATAGTATGCACTGAAAGCACCAATGGTGTAGAGACACCGGCCAAAATCAACGATACCGTTTCATAGCGCGACCAAGCTTTAGCGGAACCGGTCCAACCAAAACTCAGCATAGAATAACTAAACTTAGCAATAGGCCCCTTAGCACGGTCGCGAATGCTAGCAAAATCAGGAACCAAACCTGTGTACCAGAATACTAATGACACCGTAAAATAGGTCGAGATAGCAAACACATCCCAGAGCAAAGGGGAATTGAAGTTTACCCATAAAGACCCTAATGTGTTCTGTAGTGGAAACACATAAAAGGCAAGCCAAGGACGGCCCATGTGCAATACTGGGAACATGGCAGCGCAGATAACTGCAAAAATTGTCATGGCCTCCGCTGCCCGGTTGATAGACGAACGCCATTTTTGACGGAACAATAAGAGCACCGCCGAAATGAGCGTACCAGCGTGACCAATACCTACCCACCATACAAAGTTGGTAATATCCCAAGCCCAACCCACAGTCTTGTTCAAGCCCCATTCTCCGATGCCGTACCACAGAGTACGGTAAACAGAGTAAAAAAAGATTCCTAGGAAAAACAGGGCTACGCTCATAGCGCCAATCCAACGAATGTTAGGTTTAGCTTCTACTTGGTAGCAAATATCCTGGGTTACGTCATGTAGCGTTTTGCCCCCAGTGATGAGCGGCTCACGAATGGCTGATACGTGTTGCATAATGGGTATTGGGGGCTTAGGTGTAAAAAACTAAGTACTCCGATGCAATCAAGCTTCTTCTTCAGGTCCAAACATTTCGGACGTCGAATTACGAATCTTCGTTAAATATGTCACGTTTGGCTGCACGTTGATAGAATCAAGTGAATGGAAAGCCCGTTCACCATCTTCGCGGCGCAACAACTGGCTAATGCGACTGGTAGCATCGCGCATATCGCCAAATACTATTGCATCAGTAGGG
Source organism: Janthinobacterium lividum (assembly GCA_050954665.1). GTDB lineage: Bacteria > Bacteroidota > Bacteroidia > Cytophagales > Hymenobacteraceae > Hymenobacter. Next base: position 352,534 of record JBPBPC010000035.1, on the reverse strand, counting down.
CACGATTGTGCGCAAGCTGATACAATTTCTCCATCTTGAGGACGGCGCTTTTGCTTCTTAGCTTCTAACTTTCCCAACTGAATGCGCTGGATGCAGAAAGAGCATTTTTCCATTACTCCCCTAGCACGTACTGTTACGTCAGGGTTGAGGACCATACGACCTAGATCGGTAAACATGTGCCCATTAACTGTTTCGAACTTTTCGTTAGAATAGTAAGAAAACCAGTTGAAACGACGCACTTTATAAGGACAGTTGTTCGCGCAGTAACGCGTACCTACGCAACGATTGTAGGTCATCTGGTTCAAGCCCTCCGAGCTATGCGTAGTAGCCAACACTGGGCATACCGTTTCACACGGCGCATGGTTGCACTGCTGGCACATCATTGGTTGGAAGATTACCTGCGGGTTGTCCGAAGGATCTTCCATGGCACTGTAAGTTGACAGCTTGCCTTTTGAATCGAACTCACTCTTGTGATGGTCTGACGAATAATAACGGTCGATGCGCATCCAATGCATCTCGCGGCGGTTAATAACCTGCTGCTTGCCAACTACGGCAATATTATTTTCCGTTTGACACCCCAACACACACGAACCGCAGCCAATGCACGAATTGAGGTCAATGGCCATACCCCAGTGGTGGTTATTATACTGGTAGTCTTGCCAAAGTGATACTTTATTGGGTTTTTCTAAACCGTCAGGAGTAGTAACTTTCTCGTACTCAGTTACCTCTTTAGGGTTTTCCTTGTACTTAGCCAGCGTACTTTCTTGCACCACCGAACGGCGGTCCATAATGGTATGGTGAGTCTGAGTCTGAGCGATGGGCGATTTGGCCGACGTCTTTTCCAGCGTCACCGCTGTGGCATACATAATGCCGTTAGGCGTAGCCATTAGCAGAGGTGCTGCATTAGCACCCACACCATCTCCAGCCTTACCACTTAAGGTACGTCCATAGCCCAATGCAATACTAACTGTACCTACTGCCTGACCAGGCTGTACTAATACTGGCAACTCAATAGGGGCCACATTAGGAGCCGAAATCTTGATGACGTCACCTTGCTCCCACTTGTTGACTACTGCCATTGCACGCGGTACAGCAAGATAATTACCCCAAGTAGCTTTAGAAATCGGGTCAGGTAACTCTTGTAAAAAAGGATTATTAGCACCCGAGCCGCTGGTAGGCAAGCCAACTTTTTCGTAGAGCGAAACCTCTACCATATTAGCAACGGGTTTAGGGGCACCAGTAATGCGAACTATTGCTTCGTTAGCACTCAAGGCGGGCGTGCTCATAGCTGGAGCAGCTGGTAAGCTGGAACCAGAGGCTACACCATCATGAACAGCTTTGTCCCATGCGGCGTTGAAATTGCTACCGCCTAATACTCCGCGCCAATTATTGCGCAGGAAGCTATAATAAGTTTCGTTATTACCTGCCCAATGCAACAGGCTCTCTTGAGCTTGACGAGTAGCAAAGATTGGGGTGATTGCTGGCTGCGATAAACTTAAAAATCCGCGTTTGGGTTCGAAGTCATTCCACGACTCTAACCAGTGGTGGTCTGGAGTAGCGTATTCACACAAGCTACCGGTTTCGTCAAGGCGATCGTTGAACGAAATGCTCAGCGGCACTTTAGCAATACCCGACTTTACTTGGGCAGATAAAGGATGATTGTAGGCTGGGTTAGCGTTGTAAAAAATTACTGCACCGACAGTGCCAGCATTCATCTCCTTTATCAATGCTGCCATACGGACATCGTCACCTTGGCGCACATTGCTAGGAGCGGTTAGATCAACTGTTGTGCCTACGTTGCCTAAACTTTGGTTTAGCGCAGTTACCAACGACTGCACTGCTGGGTCGTTAGACCCTGATACCACAAGGCTGGTACCCCGGTTCGCCTTTAACTCAGCCGCCGCTTTGGCGATTTGCGGAGCTACACGTGGGTTACTAAAAGTAGGTGTGCTTCCTCCGCCTACTACTGCGTTATACAACGCGATTGTTACAGTACCCCATTCCGACGGTTTGACTGACTCGCGTACATCGGCGTTCGAGCCAGTGAGCGACATAGCAGTTTCAAACTGAAAGTGACGCGACATCGAACGCTTGTCGTTGCTTACCTTACGGTTTTTAACGTACTGCTTGGCGAATTCTACAGGAGAGATCCAGGTACCCAAGAAGTCAGCCCCAATGCTTACAATTACGTTGGCGCGGCTAAAATCGTAGCCTGGCAGTACACCGTTGTTTGCCTGAAGCAAGCCGCTAGCTGACTGCGCATCGTACATCACGTGCTCAGTAGAATGATAGCGGGCGGCGAAAGCTGCAATGGCTTTTTTAGTGCTAGGGCTAATAATAGTAGGCGAAACGATAGCAATTTTGCCCGTCGTTGCGGCCAGTCTAGATTGAATTTGACGGTCTACTTCAGCCGTTTCAGTGCGCTGGCCTTTAACAGCGAAATGCTGTAAGCGGCCCCCATCATATAGGTCAAGAACAGCGGCTTGAGCCCGTGCCGAAAGACCACCCCGCGTAATAGGCGACTCTGGGTTGCCTTCTAACTTGATAGGACGACCGTCACGGTTTTTAACCAATACAGCGTTGTAATCAGACCCCGTAAAGTAAGTCGAAGCGTAGAAATTAGAGATAGTAGGATCTACTTCCTCCGGCTTGTTGAGGTAAGGGATGGCTTTGTGCACCGGAGTTTCGCAAGAAGCTAGTGCTACAGCTCCTACTCCGAAACCCATCAGCTTTAAAAAATCACGGCGGGGAGCCGATGTAGCATCATTGCTTCCATGGCTTTCCTTTACCGGCAAGAACTCGGCGAAAGCCGTGCTCATAAATTCCGGAGTGCTTTCTAGTTCCTCAATTCCTTTCCAGTACTTCATTTTCGGGGACTTAGAGACTCTAGGTCTTAGGGGCCATAAGCCAACTAAGCCGAGAGGTACTTAATTTTTAAGCGGAATTTTTATTAAGTAGCTGTTGGGGTTTGCAACCCGACGCACGAATACTCCAAATTGCAAATCTTAACCTATACTGATTAATAGTGACACTTTGAGCACTCAGTACCACCATTAGATGATACAGTGAAAGGGGCACCTGCATTTTTGGTATCGTGCAACTTTACCAAGTTGTCGTAATAAGCATTGCCCTTGGTGTTGAGCGGCGATTCGCGGTGGCAATTGATGCACCAACCCATTGTCAGGGCAGAGTATTGATATACCACTTCCATATTCTGGATTGGACCGTGGCAAGTCTGGCACTGGAGACCCGCTACCTGGGTGTGCTGCGAGTGGTTAAAGTAAGCCAAGTCAGGCAGGTTGTGAATGCGAACCCATTGCACTGGCTGTTTGCGCTCGATAGCACGGTAAATTTTCTTAATCTCCGGCGATTCCGTTTTGATCTGCGAATGGCAGTTCATGCAGATATTGGCTGAAGGAATATTTGCTGACTTGCCTTTATACACAGACGTGTGACAATAAGCGCAGTTGATTTGATGCTCTCCAGCATGCAGCTTGTGTGAGAAAGCAATGGGTTGGGTTGGTTGGTATCCCTGGGTTAGGCCCACAGCCATTACGCTTTGCACGCCCTCATAAAGTAGCACTAGGGCGAATACGACGCCTACAATACCACGCAGTACCGGCGAACGGTAAAACTTGCCCCAATCAAAACGTTGCTCCAGGATTTCAGTGTCGCGGCCGTCAAGATCTTTGCGTCCCCGTAACACATCCTTCATCAGGTTACCAATAATGATGAGCGTTACAACCATCACTATCAATACCACTACCAGCGCGATGAGCAGCATATCGACGTATTTACCAGCTCCAGCGCCACCAGCGCCATCACCTGCGGCCTGCTGACCGTCAACTGCACCGGCATTTTGTGTCGTCGCACCTTGTGCAGCAACATTACTAGCTTTTCCTTCTTCAGAAGTGATATATGCAACAATCGAAGTAATCTCTTTATCTGACAGCCCAAAGCTGGGCATCTGCTGCTTTTGAAACTTGTTATACAAAGCCACTGCATACTCATCACCGCTGGCAACAACTTTGGCCGAATTCTTGACCCACGGAATGATCCAGGTAATGGGGCGGCGTTTGCTGATGCCACCAAGGGCAGGGCCAACTACCTGCTCGTTCACGGCGTGGCATTGGGTACAATTGGCCTTGAATAGTGCATCGCCGGCCTGCACAGTGGCAGCGTCGGCGCTACCAGCTGCTGGGGCAGCAGCAGCAGCAGGCGTAGCCCCGGCAGTAGCGCCTGGGGTCGAGCCTGCTTTGCTCACAGTGGCAGTGCTAGCACTTGCATCTTGTGCCACGACTTGCTGAGCTCCAGCAAACGTGAGCAACAGAGCCAGCAACAGGTGAGATAACGAACGTAGTCGGTTGCTATTCATACAAAAACAAGCAGAAATAACGAAATGTCGAAGCATTTCAGGGCCACAAAGGTAATATACGAATTGCGGGCGGCAAAAGCTAGTGGGGGTTTTATGGGCTTGGAAAAGACCATATGGCATTATTTGGAATGGAGCTAAATAAGCTAAAATCGTCTTATTTAGATACCAATTTCCCAATTATATTAACCAACTAACTCGACAATTAGGAGCTTTGAGTAAGGCTCCTGTTTCGTGGTTATCCGCATTTATTGGACAAAGTTGGTAGACAACTTGTTCAGGGGTTTCAACTAAAAATACTGCCTCTGGGAAAAAGCTGGCAACAGCTTGGCATTCTGTTGCAAAGTCAGTACCTTTGCGCCCCAAACAAAATTTTTTCACCAAATTCACCCCGTCGTAATGGAAGTAAGAAATTACGAGACGGTCTTCATCGTAACCCCCGTATTGAACGAGGGCCAGGTGCAAGAGACGGTCGAGAAGTTCACCCAGGTGCTTAAGGAAAATAGCGCCGACATTTTGTCCACCGAAGCTTGGGGCCTGCGCAAGCTCGCCTACCCCATCCAGAAGAAAACCACTGGTTATTACTTCTGCTTGGAATTCACGGGTTCGGGTAATATTGTTGATCTGCTAGAGCTGGCTTATCGCCGCGACGAGCGCATCATTCGTTTTCTGACTACGGTGCTCGATAAACACGCCGTAGATTACAACCGCCGTCGTCGTAACGGTGAGATGAACCAGCAAAAGGCTGCGAAAGAAACCGAAGCCGTAGCCCAATAACTTTAGAAGAGATATGGCAACGCCCTCGAATAACCGCAACAACAACGACCGCTCGGCCATGAACAAGCCGGTGGATACGCGTAAGAAATACTGCCGCTTTAAGAAGAACGGCATTAAGTACGTGGACTATAAAGACCCGAACTTCCTGCTGAAGTTCGTGAACGAGCAGGGCCGTGTGTTGCCCCGTCGCCTCACGGGCACTAGCCTTAAGTTCCAGCGCAAAGTGACCCAAGCTGTGGCCAAGGCCCGCCACTTGGCCCTAATGCCGTATATCGCCGACGCCCTGAAATAAATTATGAGTTATAAACTATGAGTTATAAGCCGCTAATACAGTGGTTGATAGTTCATGATTCATGATTCAAAACTCATAATTAAAACAAGACATGGAAATCATCCTCAAAGACGACGTTAAGGGCCTCGGCTACAAAAACGACATCGTGACCGTGAAGTCAGGCTACGGCCGCAACTTCTTGTTGCCGCAGGGCTTGGCTATGCTGGCCGATAAGACGAACAAAAAGATTACGGCTGAAAATGTGCGCCAAGCAGCTCACAAAGCCGATAAAGTGAAGGGCGATGCCCAGGCCGTAGCCGACCAAATTGGCGGCATGGTGTTGGATATTCCAGCGAAGGTGGGTGAAAGCGGCAAAATCTTTGGCCGTGTCACTACATTGCAGTTGGCAGAAGCTCTGAAAGCTAAGGGCATCGACGTAGACCGCAAGCGTCTGTCGTTTGACCAAGAGCCTTCGGCGGCTGGCGACTACACCGCTACCCTGAGCCTGCACAAAGAAGTTAAGCACACTGTGAACTTCCGCGTGGTTGCTGAGTAACTTACCTGGGCTCGGCCCTGTTTCAAAAGGCCCTGCCGTGACGGCAGGGCCTTTTGCTTTTTAATGCTGCAGGGCGGTTATTTTTGCCACAATGTTTAGAACTGAACTGATAATTGCGCCAGTGGCGCAACAGCTGCCGCCGTCGGCGCGGGTGCTCACGCTGGGCTCCTGCTTTGCCGACAGCATTGGCACCCGCCTGGCTGCGCACAAAGTGAACGTAGTGGTGAACCCTTTCGGCACGGTGTTCCAACCCTTAGCGGTGGGCCGGCTGCTGCGGGCAGCGCTGGGCGAAGAAGTGGACTGGCAGCAGCACCTAGTAGAAGCCAGGGGACGCTGGCAGAGCTACGACCTGCACGGCAGCCAGGGGGCCCCCACGCCGGTAGAACTGCTGCACGACATCCAGCAGACGGTGCACCGCACGGGCGAATTCCTGCGCGGGGCCGACGCGGTGCTGCTTACGCTGGGCACGGCCTGGGCCTACCGCCTGCGCGAAACCGGCGAGCTGGTGAGCAACTGCCATAAGATGCCCGCCGAATTGTTCGAAAAGGAGTTGCTGACCCCGGATGAAATCATCAACGCCCTAGCTGAAACGCACGCTTACTTGCGGCGCATTAACCCCAAACTACGCATCATTCTAACGGTGAGCCCGGTGCGCCACCTGCGCGACACGCTACCGCTGAACGCGGTGAGCAAATCGGTGCTGCGTGTGGCCTGCCATTATCTCAGCGAGTTGCTGCCTGAGGTGAGTTATTTCCCGGCTTACGAGCTGCTGACTGACGACCTGCGCGACTACCGGTTTTACGCCGCTGATATGCTTCACCCGTCGGAAGTAGCGGAGGACTACGTGTGGGAAAAATTTGCCCGCACGTATTTCGACGCCGATTTTGGGCGTTTCCGCAAGGAATGGGCCGGGCTAAGCCAAGCCCTGGGTCACCGGCCCCTAAACGCGGCCGCACCCGAGCACCGGCAGTTCTTAGTTGCCACCCGCGAGCGGCTGGAACGCCTAAGCCGCCAGCGCGTAAATGTGGCCGCCGAACTGCGTGAGGTAGACGAGCGATTAGCTACGCTGCCCGTACCCGCCGAAGTGGTAGCGCCCGAACTGGAGGTTGACGGGGAAGAACGGGTGGACGTTGGCAGCACTGACGTGGCAGATGCTTCTGCCGCAACGGCGGCCAATGCGGATGGGGGCCCGGCAACGGACGTGGAGCGGCCCGCATGCTTATCGCCGGAGGAGTTTCGGGCGCAGCGCGCGGCGCGCAATAACCGGCCGGGGCGCGGCCGGCGCGAGGATCGCAATGCGGGCTCGGGCCCCGAGCAACCCGTTGCCGAAGCGGCCGCAACCACTGATGCTCCAGTGACTGCTGGCTTAACTACGTTAATCGAGGCGTTCGACGATAATGCCGTTGAAGCTTCGCCAACTGTTGACGGGGCCGAACTGGACCCAGCGAAGAAGAAAAAGCGCCGTTCACGGGGTGGCGCTAAGCGCACAGCCCGCAAAAACGCCGCAAAGCTAGCTGCTAGTGGCGACGGCGAAACACTGGCCGCTACCGAACCGGATGCGGCAGTTGAGGGGGCCCCAGCGTTGCCACGCAACCCGCAGCCAGAAGCTCGCAAGTCGAGCGTCATCACTAAATCAGTACCCGTGAAACGGGGCGGACGTGACCGTTCGCAAGGCGATGCAGCCCCGTTTGAGGCAACACCCAATGAGTACCCAACGGTGCCAATGGAAGACGCGGCGCCACAGGCAGATATCAACGAGCCAACTGCTCAAGCAGCGGCACCGGCCAGCGAACCGACTACTCCTGCAGACGACCGGCCGAGCAATCGGCGCAACCAGGGGCCCAAAACCAGGCCTCTGTTTGCTACGCCGGCGCCAGGGGCCCCGGACGCTTTAGATAGCCTGGAAGCAGCCGGCACCACGGCCGCTACGAACCAATCAGCGCCGGCAGCAGGAGCAAAGAAGTCGAATCGCCGCCGGCCTTCGCTTATTACCGAGACGCCGCCCATGACGCCCATCGTGCCGATTCGGACCGAAACGCGAACCACTGGCGTGGCCGCTGGCCGAATGCGCGGCTCCGACGCGACGCTGGTAGCCAGCGTACCAGCCAAAAAAGCCGCGGCGCCAAAAGCTGCCGTTTCGAAAGCTGCTGCGCCAAAGGCCGCCGCGCCGCCGAAAGCAGCCGCACCGAAAAAGTCTGCACCGAAAGCTGCCAAGCCAGAAACTGCGGCGGTAGAAGCCCCCGTACCAGAAGTTATGGCCCCAGCAACCTTAGTGGCTGCGCCTAACGCTCCCAAGGCCAAGGCACCAAAAGCTAAGGCGCCAAAAGCCGCGCCGCGCCGCAAAGCTGCTGCGCCGGCCTCGGCTGCGCCAGAAATACCAGCGCCTGCCGCGAAGCGACCGGCCAAGCCCCGGGCAAAAAAGGCCGCCAGCCCTCCCGATTCGGCGGCAGATTCAAATTCCCCGGCTTAGCCGGCATTTATTCAAACCCGGCTTCGTTAGCCGGGTTTGTTGTTTCACCGCTGCGCCAGTTTTGCCCCGCTCATGCCCGAACACGCCCCCAATCGCCTCGCCCGCGAGACCAGCCCCTACCTGCTCCAGCACGCCTACAACCCCGTGGACTGGTACCCGTGGGGCCCCGAGGCGCTGGCCCGCGCCCGGGCCGAGCAGAAGCCCATCTTGGTGAGCATTGGCTACGCGGCCTGCCACTGGTGCCACGTGATGGAGCGCGAATCGTTTGAGCACGAGGCGGTAGCGGCGGTGATGAATACGCATTTCGTGTGCATCAAGGTGGACCGCGAGGAACGGCCCGACGTGGACCAGGTGTACATGGACGCGCTCCACGCCATGGGCGTGCAGGGCGGCTGGCCGCTGAACGTGTTCCTCACGGCCGACGCCAAGCCGTTCTACGGCGGCACGTACTTCCCCCAGGCCAGCTGGACGCAGCTGCTCGCCAACATCGGCGAGGCCTACGCCGGCGAGCACCGCGACGAGCTAGAGCAATCGGCGGCCCGGTTTGTGGCGGCCATTGGGGCCAGCGAATTGGAGAAATACGGCGCCACGGTGGGCGGCGGCGTGTCGGCCGACGAGTTCGAGCTGTTGCTGTACCACCTCGGGCTAAAATTTGACCGCGAGCGGGGCGGCACCAACCGGGCCCCCAAGTTTCCAATGCCCAGCATCTGGCGGTTTTTGCTGCGCGCCCACGCTGCCACGGGCAGCGCCGGGGCCCTGAGCCAAGCCGTGCTTACGCTGCGCGAAATGGCCTGGGGCGGCATTTACGACCAAGCCCACGGCGGCTTCGCCCGCTACTCGGTGGACGGCGAGTGGCCGGCCCCGCACTTCGAGAAGATGCTCTACGACAACGGCCAGCTGGTGAGCCTCTACAGCGAAGCTTTTCAACTGACGAACGATCCCTTGTTTCGCGCCGTGGTGTACGATACCGTGGAATTTGTGCGCCTGGAGCTTACGAGCGAAGACGGCGGTTTTTTCTCGTCGCTCGACGCCGACAGCGAGGGCGAGGAAGGCAAGTTTTACGTCTTCACCAAAGACGAGCTGCACGCCATTTTGGGCCCCGAGGAGCCGTTGTTTTCTGACTACTACAACTGCACCGCGGCGGGCAACTGGGAGCACGGCCGCAACATTTTGCACCGCCGCGCGTCCGACGCCGACTTTGCTGCCCACCACCAACTCGCCCCGGGGGCCCTGGCGGAGCTGGTGCGTAGCTGGAAGCAAAAAATAATGGCCGTGCGCGCCGGCCGGGTGCATCTCGGCCTCGACGACAAGATCCTGACCGGCTGGAACGCCCTGATGCTGCAAGGCCTTACCGACGCTTACCGGGCGTTTGGCGAACCCGAATTTTTGGCCATGGCCGAGCGCAGCGCGGCTTTTATTGAAAAAAACCTGCGCCGGGGGCCCCAGTTGTGGCGCACGTTCAAGGCCGGTATGGCGCACATCGACGGCTTTCTGGAAGATTACGCGCTGGTTGTTCAGGCTTACATCAGCCTGTACGAGGTCACGTTTCGTGAGCAGTGGCTGCGTACGGCCGAAACCCTGGCGGAGTACGCGCTGGCGCATTTTTTCGACCCCGCTGAGCAGCAATTCTTTTACACCGACAGCAGCGCCGAACCGCTCATCGCCCGCAAAAAGGAGTTGTTTGACAACGTGGTTCCCGCCTCCAACTCGGTGATGGCGCACAACCTGCGCCGCCTGGGCCGCCACCTCGACCGGGCCGACTACGTGGCGCTGGCCGCCGCCATGCTCGCCCAGGTGCGCGAACTGGTGGTGAAAGAACCCCAGCACCTCGCCAATTGGGCGTCGCTGTACGCCGCGCTGCTGCACCCGGGGCCCGAAATCGCCATCGTGGGCCACCGCGCCGAGGCCTTCCGCGCCGAGCTGAACCAACAGTTTTTGTTTGATACTGTGCTGGCCGGGGGCCCCAGGATGGGCAAGCTGCCGCTGCTCCAGCACCGCCCGGCGCGCCCGGGCCACACCGACGTGTACGTGTGCCGCGACTACGCCTGCCTGGCGCCGGTGCAGACCGTGGCCGACGCCCGGGCAGCGCTATCTTTAGGGTAAGCTGTTATTCCGCGCGCCGCGGGAACGTTGGGCGGCGCGCCGGGCAGCCGGCCGCCGGTCTTTTGTGGTGCGCGGAACGACAATTACTTACACCACAACTTTCCGGGCCCTCCCCTGCCCTGCCGCCGTTTTGACTTTAGCGCTCGATTTTGTTTCGCCGACCCCGGCCAGCGCGCCCGACCGGGTGACGCTGTTCGTGGACGTGATTTTGCCCCTGCCGCTGCCCCGGCTCTACACCTACCGGGTGCCGTTTGAGCTGAACGACAACGTGGTGATCGGGGGACGCGTCATCGTGCAGTTTGGCGCCAAAAAGACGCTGAGCTGCATCGTGGCCGCCGTGCATGAAACGCCACCGGCCAACTACCAGGCCAAGTACATCCTCGAATTCATCGACGACGCGCCCGTTGTCACCCAGCCTCAACTCAAGCTATTCCGCTGGATGGCCGACTACTACCTCTGCACGCTGGGCGAGGTCATCAACGCCGCGCTGCCGGCGGCGCTCAAGCTCAGCTCCGAATCGCGCATTCAGCTGCACCCAGGCTTTGCGCGCGAGGAAAACGAGTATCCGCTCACGGCCCAGGAGGAACTCATCATCGACGCACTGGGCACGGTGAGCGACGGCAAGGCGCTGACCTTTACCGAAGTGGGCGACCTGCTGGGCATTGCTTCGTTCCACAAGGTCATCAAGTCGTTGATGCACAAGGACGTCATTTTCCTCTTCGAGCACACCGCCGACAAGTACGCGCCCAAGGTGCTGAAAAAGGTGCGCTTGGTCCACCGCTACGTGACCGCCGGGGCCCTGGAAGAACTGTTCAACGGGCTGGGCAGCAAGCCCAAGCAGCTCGACGCGCTGCTGCACTACTTGCAGCGCGTGCCGGTGGTGCAGAACGAGCACGCCAACCACGCGGGCCTCGAAAAAGCGTCCCTCACCAGCAGCCCGCGCCTGTCGGCTTCGGCGGTGAACACGCTGATTAAGAACGGCGTGCTGGAGCAGTTCGACCAAATTGTGTCGCGCTTCCCGCTGGACGACGGCGCGACCACCCAGCCCAATTTTGACCTCACCGCGGCCCAGCTCGCGGCGCGCGACGAGATCATGCTGCACTTTGGGGCCCGCGACATTGCGTTGCTGCACGGCGTAACGGGCTCGGGCAAGACCGAGATTTACATCGACCTGATCCAGCAGGCGCTGGCCGGCGGCGGGCAGGTGCTGTACCTGCTGCCCGAAATCGCCCTCACGGCCCAAATCGTGACCCGGCTGCTGCGCGTGTTTGGGGCCCGGCTGGGCGTGTACCACTCCAAATTCTCCGACAACGAGCGGGTGGAGGTGTGGAACGGCGTGCTCGGCGGGCGCTTCCAGGTGGTGGTGGGCGTGCGCTCGGCGGTGTTTCTGCCATTCGACAACCTCTCGCTCATCATCGTGGACGAAGAGCACGAGTCGAGCTACAAGCAGTACGACCCCGCCCCGCGCTACAACGCCCGCGAAGTGGCCCTGATGATGGGTAGCTTCCAGGGCGCCAAGGTGCTGCTGGGCTCGGCCACGCCGGCCGTCGAAACCTACTACCAGGCGCGCCAGGGCCGCTACGGGCTCGTCACGCTCAGCAAGCGCTTCGGCGAGGCCGGCATGCCCGACGTGGAGCTGGTGGACACCCGCAAGGCCCGCGAGCAGAAGACGATGCACAACCACTTCTCGGCCGATTTGCTGGGCGAAATCGAGCGCAAGCTGGGGGCCCAGGAACAGGTTATTCTGTTCCAGAACCGGCGCGGCTACGCCCCGGTGGTGGCCTGCGACGACTGCGGCTGGATTCCGAAGTGCGCCAACTGCGCCGTGAGCCTGAGCTACCACAAGCACAGCCACGAGCTGCGCTGCCACTACTGCGGCTACCACGAAAGCATGGTGACCAAGTGCCCCGCCTGTGGCTCAAGGGCCGTGAAAACGGTGGGCTTCGGCACCGAAAAGATCGAGGACGACCTCAAAATCATGCTGCCCCAGGCCAACGTGCAGCGCATGGACCTGGACACGACCCGCGCCAAAAACTCGTACCAACAAATCATTTCCGACTTCGAAAAGCAGAGCACCAACGTGCTGGTGGGCACCCAGATGGTGACCAAGGGCCTCGACTTTGCCAACGTGAGCCTAGTGGGCATCATCAACGCCGACAGCATCATCCATTACCCCGACTTCCGGGCCCACGAGCGGGCCTACCAAATGTTTGTGCAGGTGAGCGGCCGGGCCGGGCGCAAGGGCAAAAAAGGCAAGGTGCTGATCCAGACCGCCGACCCCACGCAGGTCATCTTCGACAAGGTGATGCGCAACGACTACGAGGAGTTTTACAACTACGAAATCACGCAGCGCCACGAGCACGGCTACCCGCCGTTCACCCGCATCATCAAAATGACGGTGAAGCACGTGGAGCAGGGCGTGGCCGAAAAGGCCGCCATCCTGCTGGCCCAGGAGCTGGTGGCGCGCCTGGGCGCGGGCGCCGTGCTAGGCCCCGAGGCCCCGTATATTTTCCGCATCCGCAACTTCTTCCTGCAGGAAATCACCATCAAGCTCGCGCGCGCCCACACCGTGCTTCGCCACGCCAAGGAGCAAATCGGCGAGGCCATGGACGTGGTGCGCGACCAAAAGGAGTTCAAGCAAGCCCGCCTGGTGGCCGACGTGGACCCCATGTAGGGCCCTGGACATTAGCAGTTACAACAAACGGGGCCCTGGCTGCATAGCCAGGGCCCCGTTTGTGCTTGCGGCGGACGTGCTTGGGGTTATACGTTATCGAGCAACCACAACACGATAAAGACAATGCCGATGATGGCGGCAATAACTGCGATGATGGCGAATAGCGTGCCCACGAAGCCGCTGATCCCGCCCAAGATGCCGGCAATCAACGCTACCAGCAGCGCGAGGATGCCTGTGCGCAGGTTGCCGTCGATGCGGGCCGTGGACGCGGTGGCGTCGTTGCCCTGCACCTTGGCCACCATTTTATCTAACTTTTTCATCACCTTCTTGGCCATCATGCGCTGCACCAGCGTGGGCTTGGGCGCCGCTACCACGGCAGTGGCGGCGGCTGCCGGCGTGGCTAAAGCCTGAGGAGCAACGGCTTGGGACGCGGCGGCGGCCACGGGCGCAGGGGCCCCTGCGGTGGGCACCTGGGCAGCTACCGGAGCGGCAACTACGGCAGCCGACTGCTCGGTAGCGGCGGGCGCGGGGGCTGTGCGGTGGTGCGCGGCCTCGCCGTAGTAGGTCGACGTTTTGGGGAGCATGGCGTACTCGGCGCGGTTGCAGCTGCCCAAAGCGAGGGCGCAGCCAGCCACGGCCAGCAGGCGAGCGAAGGGAGAAAACAGTTTTTTCATGGAGTGTGGATAAGGGTAAAATGAAAACCAGATTACGGCGTTCTATGGGCAAAAGTATTCGCTAATTGGTTTCCTCGCGCTGTTTTTTTGGAATCAGGGGCCCCAGGTGGCGGGTAGCTGTAGCCCCCATTCAGTGCAATTAACCCCGGCACTGGCTAGGCCTGCTGAACGGGATAGCCCAGTTTGCTGTTGAGCACGGCGCGAATAGCTGCTTCTTCTTATGCGTAAATATTCTGTGATTCGGTTGCTTGGCCCGGCCGTGGGTGCCCTCTTGGCTGCTTGTGCTCAGATGCCTACCGAAACCGCCACCACCGGCCGCGTGGGGGCCCTGGCTGCGTCAGCACCTGCCTCGCCCCTGCCCGACACCAGCGGCTACGAGCTGGCCCCGCCCCGCGACCCCAACGGCATTGGCAAGTATTACCTGGGCCGCCAAATTGCCCACGTGATGGGCCACGAAGGCGCCGACTGGCTGGAACGCAGCGACCGCAGCCAGGAAGAAGGCACCGACCAGCTGCTAAAAGAACTGAAGCTGAAACCCACCGACGTGGTGGCCGACATTGGCGCCGGCACGGGCTATTTTTCGTTTCGGATGGCCCGGCTGGTGCCCAAGGGTCAAGTGCTGGCCGTCGACATTCAGCCCGAAATGATTGCCGAGCTGAACGCCAACAAAGCCAAAAACCACTTGGCCAACGTGCGCCCCGTACTGGGCGCGGCCAACAACCCCAACCTGCCCGCCGGCGCCGTGGATTTAGTGCTGATCGTGGACGCCTACCACGAGTTTGACTACCCGCGCGAAATGGGCCGCGCCATCCGGCAGGCCCTGCGCCCCGGCACCGGCCGCCTGGCCCTGGTGGAGTACCGCGCCGAAGACCCCAACGTGCCCATCAAGCGCATCCACAAGATGGACGTGGCCCAGGCCCGCAAGGAAATGGCGGCCATCGGCCTGGAGTTTGCCGGCACCATCGAAACCCTACCGCAGCAGCACCTGCTGCTGTTTCGTCGGCCCAAGTAGGCAGGTGGGAAATGAGAAACGGAAAGTGAGGCAAGAATTTTGGCGTCTCCTATTCCTTCTTTTCCCGTTTCCACTTCTAAAAAGGCCCGACCTTTGGGCCCATGAACCCGCCGACGGACCCGCGCCAGCTCGCCATCCAAGACTTTGTTTACGACTTGCCGCCCGGGCGCATTGCCCCTGCGCCTCTACCCGACCGCGCCGCCAGCCGCTTGCTGGTGAGCCGGGACGGCGTCATCCAGGACCGCACCTTCCGCGACTTGCCCGCTGAACTGCCCGCTGGGGCCCTGCTGGTGTTCAACGATACCAAAGTAGTACGGGCGCGGCTGCTGGCCCACCGGCCCACCGGCGGGGCGGTGGAACTGTTTTGCCTCGAACCCGTGGCCCCGCACCGGGCCCTGGAGCCCGCCCTGGCCCAAGCCGAAGCCTGCACCTGGCGCTGCCTGGTGGGCAACGGCCGCCGCTGGAAAGAGGGCCCCGTGGCCGTCGAATTCGTTGCTCCCGACGGCCAGCCCGCCACCCTGTGGGCCACCCGCCAGTCCCGCGAAGTCGGCGGCACGGCCCTCGTCGACTTCCACTGGGCACCCGGGGCCCTCACGTTTGCCGAAGTGCTGCAAGCCGCTGGCCGCCTGCCGCTGCCGCCCTACCTGGGCCGCCCCGACACCGACGCCGACGCCGTGCGCTACCAAACCGTGTACGCTGCCCATGAAGGCGCCGTGGCCGCGCCCACCGCCGGCCTGCACTTCACGCCCGAGCTGCTGGCCGAACTGCGCGCCCAAGGGTTTGCCACGGCGCACGTCACGCTGCACGTGGGCGCCGGCACCTTCCAGCCCGTGAAGGCCGCCCGCATGGCCGAGCACCCCATGCACACCGAGCCGCTGCTCGTCACGGCCGATTTGCTGCGCCAGCTGCTGGCCCACCGGCCCCGGCCGGTCATCGCCGTGGGCACCACCAGTTTGCGCACCCTCGAAAGCTTATACTGGCTGGGCGCCGCACTGGCTGCAGGGGGCCCCGTAGGGCCCGAGCTGGCCGTGGGCCAGTGGCAGCCTTACGAAAACGCCGCCGCTGCCTCCGCCGAAGAAGCCCTGGGGGCCCTGCTCCACCACCTCGAAGCCAGCGGCACCGATACCCTCCAGGCCAGCACCCGGCTACTGATTGGGCCGGGCTACCGCTTCCAATTAGTGCAAGGGCTGGTCACCAACTTTCATCAGCCCGAAAGCACTCTGCTGCTGCTGGTGGCGGCCCTGCTGGGCCCCGGCTGGCGCGCCGTGTACGACCACGCCCTGGCCCACGGCTACCGGTTTTTGAGCTACGGCGACAGCTCGCTGCTACTGCCCGGGTAAAAGTGGAATTTTGAACTAGATTTGTTGCTCTGGCACGTTCCTTGCCAATAACTTTTGCCTAGCGGGATCGTACAAAACCCCATCACAATTTTCACCCTCCCAACCATGAAAAAAGCACTTCTGTTGCTCGCCAGCCTCGCTTTCACGACCGCTGCTTTCGCTCAAACCACGCCTACCACCGAAGTAAAAGTGCGTGACAACGGTACGAAGAAAATAGTGACCACGACCGGCAAAACCAACGTGGGCCAGGCCCTCGACAACACGGCCGATGCCGCTGGTAATTTAGTCAAAAAAGGCGCAAATGCCGTGGAGAAAGGCGCCAAGAAAGCTGGCCGCAAAGTAAAAAAAGACACCCAGAAAGCCGGCCGCAAAGCCAAAGCCAGCACGGCTAAAATGGAAAAAAAGAGCGAATAGCTCAACTCACTGCCTAATAAAAAAGCCCTGGAGTCATCCGGGGCTTTTTTGTTGGGTCAGGGGCCCTACGCGTCCGGTGCGGACTTCTCCCGCACTTGGTAGAGCACATTTTCCGCCACCCCACGCCCAAACAGGCTGATGCCGGCGTTCAGCACCACAAGGGCGGCGGTGCCGGCGGCCACCCACTGCGTGGCGGGCATGCGGCGGTCCTTCAAGCCCCCGGCCCAGTGCACCATGCTGGCCCCGGCCCCGATGGCGAGCAGCCCGGCGGGCGCGAACAGTAACCATTTTTTCTTGTGCGTCATGGTAGTAGAGTCCAAGGTGAGGGAAAAAAGCCGGGGCCCGTTCGCCTCGTAACTTTCGGCGCGAAGGTAACGCGTTTGCCTTTGTTTGCCCACGGCCCCGGGCCGTGCTTTCCACCCCCATGTCGCCCTACGAACAACTCCTGCACCTAGCCTTCGCTGCCCCGGCCGAGGCCGCCCAGTACCTCACCCCCACCGCCCGTGGGGCCCACGACCAGTTCCGGGCCGCCGCGCCGCGTGAGCAGCCGTTTCGCTTCGAGCAGCTGCGCTTGGGCCTGGCCATGGGCCTGCTCAAGCTGCTGGCCGACCTCGGCGACCACGACGAGAGCCGCCGGGCCCTAGCCGTGCTGCACCGGGCCTTGGAGCAGAGCCGCTCGCCCGAAGACATCGACCGCATTATCGGCCGCGAGGCCCGGCTATTCGACCAGCTCTACGACAACCTGTACGTGAACGAGCAGGGCGAGGAATTGCTCAACCTCTTCGGCCGCACCCTGGACGCCGACGCGCCCCACCTGCTCGACAAAATTGCCCGCGAGGGCGTGGACCTGGCCCGCAACCTCAACTACGAAGACGACGCGGACAACGAATGAATTGCGGGTTTTAGTTGTTGAAAATTAACGGCTTCCGGCCCGGGCACCGCTGCGTGCCCACGCGCCGTGGGGCCCCCAACATTCTTCTACCCAACCCATGTTTCTCGTTGTAATTGGTTTCTTTATTTTAATGGTGGGGCTAAATGCGGGCCGGTTCTCGGAGCGCGTGGAGCGGCTGCGCGGCGGCCTCATTTTCCTGGGCAGCGCGCTGCTCATCCTCGGGGCTGCCTTCAGCACGCTGGTGCAGGTGGGCGTGGGCCAGGTGGGCGTGCAAACGCTGTTTGGGCAGGTGCAAACGCGCGTACTCCAGCCCGGCCTGAGCCTGGTGAACCCGCTGGTGGACGTGACGCGCTTCGACACCCGCACCCAGAACTACACCATGTCGGCGGTGCGCACCGAGGGCCAGCAGGCCGGCGACGACGCCATCCGGGTGCTGTCGGCCGACGGGCTGGAGGTGGTCATCGACCTCACCGTGCTCTACCACGTGGTGCCCGCCCAGGCCCCTAAAATCCTGGCCACTATCGGCGAGGACTACCAGGACAAGATTGTGCGGGCCATTTCGCGCACCCGCATCCGCGACAACGCCGTGTACTACGACGCCGTGGCGCTGTACTCCACGCGCCGCGAGGAGTTCCAGGCCCGCATTTTGGCGGCCATTGAGAAGGACTTCCGCACCAACGGCCTTCAACTCGATCAGCTCCTTATTCGTAATATCCAGCTGCCCCAGTCGGTGAAGGCCAGCATCGAGAGCAAGATTTCGGCCGAGCAGGACGCCCAGAAAATGCAGTTCGTGCTGCAAAAGGAGAAGCAGGAAGCCGAGCGCAAGCGCGTGGAGGCCCAGGGCATCGCCGATTACCAGCGCATCGTGAACACCGAGCTGAGCGACAAGCTGCTGCAATACGAAAACATCAAGGCCAACCAAGCCATCGCCACTTCGCCCAATGCCAAAGTCATCATCATGGGCGGCGGCCGCGGGGCCACCCCGCAGTTGCTCATCGGCGAGAAATAAGCACCGGCTTGAACCACAAAAAAGGCCCGCAACGAGTGTTGCGGGCCTTTTTGCGTTTACGCAAACACTAATTTAGTACCCCGGGTTCTGCACCAGGTTGGGGTTCACGTTGATTTCCGCCAGTGGGATGGGCAGCACCAAGCGCGGCGAGTTCCAGGCCACGGCAGCGCCGGAAATGGGGTCGATGGTGGACTCCTGGTTGCGCTTGAGGTCGCCGAGGCGGAAGCCTTCGAAGGCCAACTCTAGCTTGCGCTCTTTGAGGATAATAGGCAGCGTGACGGTGGCCAGCACGGGCAGGCCCACGCGGGCCCGGACGCGGTTGACGTCGCTGAGCGGCGAGGCGCCCACGGCCGTGCCGGCGCGGAAGTTGCCCTCGGCGCGGGTCAGGTACATTTCCGCCAAGCGGATGAGCTTGACGCTGCCGTACTGGGCGTCGTACTTGTCGGAGTAGGTCTGGTTGGTCGTCACGGTGAACAAGCCCTCGCGGTCGTCGCCGGCCTCAAATTGGTCCAGCAGCTTGCTGTTGATGCTCACGTCGCCCCGTTGGTTCTGCGAGTAGAACACGTTCAGCTGGTTGGTGCCGCTTTGGGCCGAGTTTTGGATGGTGAAAATGTCTTCCGCCGTGTTGGCTAGCAAATCGGCACCCTGGTAGAACTCGGTGTCGTAGTCGGGGTTGAGCGAAAAGGGCCCCGCGGCGGCGCGGTTGGCAGCCGCGGCGGCCTCCGCAAAGCGGCCCTGCTGCAGGTACACCCGCGAGAGGATAGCCGCCGCGGCGTACTTATTGGCAAAGATGCCGTTGTTGGCGGGCAGCTGCGCTTCGGCCGCCATCAGGTCGGCGATGACTTGGGTGTACACCTCGGCCACCGTGTTGCGGGCCAGCAGGTTGGCATCCGTCACGGTAGTGGTCGGCGTCACCACCACGGGCACGCCGGGGTTGCTGCTGGGCGTGCCGTCGTTCCAGGCGCGGGCGTACAGGCGCACCAAGTCGAAGTACGTCAGGCCCCGCATGAACCGGGCTTCGCCCTCAATCCGCGTTTTGCTGGCGGCAGCCGTCACCTTGTCCAGGTTGGCCAGCACGTTGTTGACGCGGTTGATGGTGGTGTAGCCACGGGCCCAGGTGTTTTGTGCGTTGCCGTTGTCGCGGCGAATGGTTTTGCGCTGGAACTGGTAGGGGCTGGAGAAAGTACCCACGAAGGTGATGTCGCCGTCGTCGGCCAGCAGGTCGGAAAGGAACTGGATGTACCCGCCGTACGCATCCGCCGATTGCAGGCTGGTGTAGCTGCCCACCAGGGCGGCCTGCACGTCGTCTGAAGTGTTCAGGGCGTTGGCGGCGTCAATGGAATCGACGGGTTTCACGTCGAGCTTGTTGTTGCAGCTCGTCACCGAGCCCGTGGCCAGGCAGGCTGCCAGCAGCCCAAATACTATTTTTTTCATAAGAGTAGCGCGTTGAGAAGAAGAGGGGCCCCGGCGGCTTAAAAGCCCAGGTTGACGCCCACCGTGAAGGTGCGCGGCTGCGGCGCGGTGTAGAAGTCCGTGCCCTGGTTGATGTTGTTCTGGCTCGTGCTGGTGGTACCCGTCAGGTAGTCGGTGCTCACCTCGGGGTCCCAACCTTTGTACTTGGTGAACGTCAGCAAGTTCAAGGCCTGCACGAAGATGCGGGCCGACTGCAGGTAGCCGCGCTTCACCACGCTGGTGGGCAGGTTGTAGCCCAGCAGCACGGTGCGCAGGCGGCCGTAGTCGCCGTTGCGCACGAAGCGCGACGAAGCGCCGGTGCCGTTGCCGTTGAACAGGTAGGCCTTGGGCACGTTGGTAATATCGCCCGGCTTCTGCCAGCGGTTGAGCTGATCGGTGGTTTGGTTGTCGTAGCCGTTGTTGAAGGCCACCGAGTAGTACTGGGCCCCGCCGTCGTAAATCTGGTTGCCAAACACGCCTACCAGCGTCGCCGACAGGTCGATGCCCTTGTACGAGAACGTGTTGGTGATGCCGCCCGTCCAGGTCGGGTTAGGGTTGCCCACCACCACGTAGGTGGCGCCGTTGATGTCGTTGGTGGTGGAGCGGTCGAGGCTGCCGTCGGCCATCGTGGCGTTGGAGTAGTACAGCGCGTCGCCGTTGGCGGGGTCCACGCCGGCGTACTCGGGGCCCACAAACACGCCCAGCGGCTGGCCTTCCTGGGCCCGGCTGAGGTTGCTGCCCAAGATGGACGGCCCGTTGAGGTTGGTGATTTTGTTGCGGTTGATGGCCGCGTTGAAGCTGGTCGTCCAGGCGAAGTCGCCCACGAAGTTGCGGGTCGTCAGCGTGAACTCAATGCCTTTGTTTTGCAGGCTGCCCACGTTGCGAAAAATCGAGCCGAAGCCCGTGGTCAGCGGCACGGGCTGGTTCAGGGCCAGGCCGTTGGTATTTTTCAGGTAGATGTCAAACTCGCCCGAAATGCGGTTGTCGAGGAAACCGTACTCCAGGCCCGCGTCGTACTGGGTGGTCGATTCCCAGGTCAGGTCGGGGTTGCCGAGCTGCAACGGCGACTGGCCCGGCACGCCCACGTAGCCCGTGGTGCCGCTGAACAGGTTGCGCGACGGGAAGTTGCTGAAGCCCTGGTTGCCGGTCTTGCCAATGCTGGCCCGCACCTTGAGCAAGCTCAGCGTAGAATTGCCCTTCAGAAAGTCTTCCTCCGAGATGAGCCAGCCCAGCGAACCGGCCGAGAACAAGCCGTAGCGGTGGTTGACGCCGAAGCGCGACGAGCCGTCGAGGCGGGCGCTGCCGCCCACCAGGTACTTGCCGGCGTAGGCGTAGGACAGCCGGCCGAAGTACGACACCAGCGTGTTGCCGCCGTTGTTGAACGAGCTGCCGGCCGTGATGGAAGAGGCGTTGGCAATGGTTCGGTAGGCATCCGACGCAAACTGGGTGCCGGTCACGTTGTTGCCCGTGATTTGGCCTTGCTCGTAGGCCGTGCCGACGGTTACGTCCACCAAGTGCTGCTCGGCAAACGTTTTGTGGTAGTTGAGGTAGTTGTTCACCACCAGCTTGGCGTTGACCTGGGCTGCGTTGTAGCTAAAGCCGTTCGTGTTGCCACTGTTGCGCGAGGTGATGCGGCCCTGGTACTGGTCCTCGTTGTAGTTGGTGAAGTCCACGCCCACTTCGGAGCGGAAATACAGGTCCGGCGTGAATTTGTACTGCGCGTACACGTTGCCCAGCAACCGGTAGATAGTGGTGGTGTACGCACCGCCCGCAATGCTCAGCAAGGGGTTGTAGTAGTACGGGAAGTTGGTGCTGTAGGTGCCGGTGGTGGGGTCGATGGCCCCGCTGGGCTGGCCCGTGCGCGGGTCGTCAACGGGCGTCAGGGGCGAGAGCGCCACAATCTGCATCGGCGTGCTGAAGGCGTTGTCGTTGGGCAGGCGGTTGTTCACCGAGCGGGTGGCCCCCACGTTGGTGCCGAACGACAGCTTGTCGGTGGCCTGGTGGTCGAGGTTGAAGCGCGCGTTCATGCGCTGGTAGCGGTTGCTCACCAAGATGCCGTGCTGGTCGCTGTACTGGCCCGAGATGAAAAACCGCGTCTTCTCCGAGCCACCGCTGGCGCTCAGGTCGTACTGCGCAAACGGGGCCCGCTGGAACGCTTGGTGCTGCCAGTTGGTGTCGTAAGTCGTTGGGTCCTGGCCGGCGGCGATGATGCGCAACCGGGCGGCCGTGGACGCAGCCGAGTAGCCGCTGTTGTTGCGCGCCTCGGTCAGCAGCTCGATGTACTGCGCCCCGTTCAGGAAATCGCGCGTGTGGGTGGGGCTGCTCAGGCCGGTTTGGTACGCTATGGTGAACTTGGTGGCCCCCACCCGGCCGCGCTTGGTCGTCACGATGACCACGCCGTTGGTAGCGCGCGAGCCGTAGATGGCCGTGGCCGAAGCGTCCTTCAGCACGTTGATGCTTTCGATGTCGTTGGGGTTGATGTCGGCGAGCGGGTTGGTCGCGCCCGACGTCGACGACAGGTTGTCGGCGAGCACCGGGATGCCGTCCACCACGTACAGCGGCTGCGTGTCGCCGCTGATGCTGGACACGCCGCGCACCCGCACCCGGATGCCCTGGCCCAGCTTGCCGCTGCCGCTCTCGATGAACACCCCGGCCGCCTTGCCCTGGATGGACTGCTCGAACGACTGTACCGGCTGGTTGCCCACGTCGCGGCTCGACAGCTGCGTTACCGAGCCCGTGAGGTCGGCCTTGTTTTGGGTGCCGTAGCCCACCACCACGGCCTCGCTCAGCTCGGTGGCGCTGGCTTGCAGCGTCACGTTGATGGTGGACTGGCTGCCCACGGCAATGGTTTGGGTGGCGTAGCCCACCGAGCTGAACACCAGCGAGGCCCGGGGCCCCACACTCAGCCGGAAGATGCCGTCGGCACCGGTGGTGGCGCCGTTGGTGGTGCCTTGCTCCAGCACGGTTACGCCGGGCAGGGCCCCGCTGTCCGAGCCCAACACGCGGCCGCTAATGGCTTGGGTTTGGGCCCAAACGGGGGTGGCCAGTAGCCAACTCAGCAGCAGCAGCAGCAGCCGGTAGTGCGTAAAATGTTTCATTTTCATACGGCAGTGGTTAAAGTTGAAGAAACGAAATGAAGAGGGCTTATCACCCAAAACCAACACTTTTTCTTAAAACAGCATCAATCTCAAAGGGCAAATCTATTAGTAATTAATAAAAGAATCATCCAATGCCCTATTTTTTATCCCTATCGTGCCATAATAAACTATCCACACTGGCAAGCTAACTGGCTTTTGCTGGGCAACGGGGCCCCGGATCCCTACTTTTGCCAGCGATGCCCACAATCCACTACCTCACTGCCGCCGACGCCATTGCCGCCGCGGCCGCCCACTTCGCCACCCTGCCGCGCATCGGCATCGATTTGGAGTTTGACGACATGCGCTACCGCTACGGCCGGCACTTGGCGCTCATCCAGGTGTTCGACGGGCAGGAGGTGTACCTCATCGACCCGCTCCCGCTGGAGCCCGACATGGCCGCCGGCCTGGAGCCGCTGTTTGCCGTGCTGCGCGACCCGGCCGTGGCCAAGGTGTTCCACTCCTGCAAGTCGGACATTTTGCTGCTCGACGAAGTGTTTGGCGTCAACTGCCGCACCATTGTTGACACCAGCGTGCAGTTCAGCCTGTTGGCCGCCGAAGACAACAACATTTCCCTGGGCCGCCTCATCCAGAGCGAGTTGGGCTTCGAAGTGGACAAGGGCGAGCAGAAGTCGAACTGGCTGAAGCGGCCCCTCACCGAGGCCCAGAAGGAGTACGCTGCCAACGACGTGCTGTACCTGTTTGAGCTGACCGACCGCCTGGCCGCCCGTCTCGCCGACATGGGCCGCGCCCAGTGGGCCGCCGAGGAAAACCAGGCCCTGGAAGCCGTGCGCTACGGCCGCGACGAGCCCCGCCCCTGGGCCCGCAACGCCGCCAAGTTCAAGATTGCGCCCCAGGAAATGCCGGTGTTCCGGGAGCTGTACAAGCTGCGCGACGCGGTGGCCCGGCAGCTCGACCGCCCGCCCTACCACGTCATCAGCAACGACCGGCTGGCCGAGCTGGCCCGCCAGCCCATCGAAACCGCCAACCAGCTGCGCGCCGCCAACGGCCTGCACCCCGAACTGAAGCGCGCGCCCTACGCCGAGCAGCTGCTGGCCATCGGCACCACCGACCTGCCCGACGAGGCCCCGCTGCCCCCCGACCAGCGCAAGTTCCCGTTTCGCCGCCGCCTGAACGGGGCCGCCGCCAACCGCGCCGAGGCCCGCGAAACCCTGCTGCTGGCCCTCAAGGCCCACTTGGCCGCCGACCAGGGCCCCGTGATGGCCAACATGGTGCTCAGCAACCGCCTCATCGCCGACATCGTGGAGCAGGGCGCCGCCGGGGCCCTGCGCCCCTGGCAGCAGCAGTTGCTGAAAGCCGCCGCCGAAAAGCACGGCGAAGACTACGACCAAGTCGCTGCACCTTTCTAGGCCGCAGGCTAAGTCGATTTAACGGATAAGAACGGATCGGGCGGGCCTGTTTGCGCATCATCGGCAGTCGCCCCCTGCCAAGGTGGACGCTGCTGAGGCCGCGCATTCCGCGCGGGGGCCCCGTGCGGCCAGCCGTGTTGGGAGTAGGCGCGGGCTTGGCCAGCGCCGCCGTTGCGCTGCTGGGGCCCCGAACCTTCCGGCCCGTCCCTGCGTCTGGGGCCCCGGGGGCGGCTTTACTTCATTACCTGAGTGCAATGCGCCGCTGGCTGTTGATTGGATGTTTGGGGGTGCTCGGGCTGCTGGCGGCGGGCGGCTACGCGGCGTGGCGGGTGCTGTACCGGCCCAACGTGGTGGCGTTTGTGGAAGGCGACGCCTACCTGTACATCCGCACCGGCAGCGGCTTCGGGGCGGTGCGCGACTCGCTGCGGCGGCAGGGGCTGCTGCGCGAGTTGGGCGCGTTCGAACGGGTGGCGCGTTGGCGCGGCTACCCGGCGCACGTGCGGCCCGGCCGCTACCGCCTGGGCCCCGGGCTGGGCAACCTGGCCTTGGTAGAGTTGCTCGAAAGCGGGCGGCAAGACACGGTGCAGTTCGAGCTGGCGCCGTTTCACTACCTCGAAAACCTGCCCCGGCAGGTCAGCCGCCAGCTTGAGGCGGATTCGTTCAAGCTCAGCTTGCTGCTGAACAACAACGCCGGCCTGCGCGCCCGCTACGGCCTCGA
The DNA here is from genome assembly GCA_050954665.1 of Janthinobacterium lividum. Lineage (GTDB taxonomy): Bacteria > Bacteroidota > Bacteroidia > Cytophagales > Hymenobacteraceae > Hymenobacter. The sequence continues at coordinate 327,296 of JBPBPC010000035.1, read as the reverse complement.
TACCTGCACGGTGCGCACGCTGTTCATTCCGGGGCCCTACCGCCTGCTGTGGAACACCGGCGCCGCGGCCTTCCTCGACACGGTGGCGGCGCGGCACCGCCGGTTTTGGTCGAAGGCGCGCCGGGCCCGGGCCGATTCGCTGGGCCTCACGCCGGTGCAGGTGGGCGTGCTGGCCAGCATTGTGCAGCGCGAAACGGCCCAGCCGGCCGACAAGCCACTGATTGCCGCCGTGTACCTCAACCGCCTGCGCCGGGGCCAGCCCTTGCAGGCCGACCCCACCCTGCTGTGGCCCCTGCACGGCCTCGGCACCCGCAAGCGCGTGCTGAACGTGGATAAAAAAGTCGATTCGCCCTACAACACCTACCGCCACAAGGGCCTGCCGCCGGGGCCCATCACCACGCCCCGCGCCAGCTCGCTCGACGCCGTGCTGCGCCCGGCCCACAACGACAACCTGTTCTTCTGCGCCCGCCCCGACGGCAGCGGCTTTTCCGATTTTGCCGCCACCTACGCCCAGCACAAGCGCAACGCCCGCCGCTACCAGCACCACCTCGACAGCCTGGGCGTGAAACGGTGAAGATATTAGTTGCTGGTTGTCTTTTGCCGGTTAATAGCTAATCACCAGGCCATAAGAACGTCATGCAGAGCGCAGCGAAGCATCTCTGCTGCTCAACTAATTCTATCATTTGGTTTACCGCTGCGAAAGAGATGCTTCACTACGTTCAGCATGACGTTCTCACGAATGGCTGGATGGCTACCTTACGTTTATGATAACCAACACCTACCGGGGGCCCAGGCGGTACACGCGGAGCTGGAGTGAATCGTGTGCGGCTTCGCGCTGCCACTCCAGGGTTTGGCCGTAGTTGAGGCCGGTGAACTCGGAGTGCTCCAGGAACAGCAGCGGCTCGGCGAGGCGGGCTTCGGGCCAGGCGGCCAGCGGCGGCTGGCGGCGCAACGAGTCGAACTGCGCCACGTGGGCCACTTGCCAGTAGGCATCGAGCACCACGTAGTCGTAGCCCTGGCGGCGCAGGGCTCCCAGGTCGCGCTCATTCGTTACGCTGCTAAAAGTTTCTTCTCCTGCCAAATACGGCGCCAGTCCCAGGCCCACGGTGCTGGCCACGCGCCGGGCCCCGTGGGCGCGCAGCCAGGCGGCCACCGCGGGGTAGTGGCTGGGCGGGTAGCGGTAGAGGTGCTGCCAGAGCCGGTAGCCGTTCAGGGCCAGGGCGGCCAGCAACACGGCGGCCCCGGGGCCCCGCCAGCGGCCGGGCACGTGGCGCAGGCTCAGCACCGCCAGCGCCGCCAGGGGCAGGTAGGCGTAGGTGAGGCCCCGGGGCGCTTTTTGCAGCAGGGCCATGCCCGCCAGCCAGCACCCCGCCCAGATGCCCAGGTACAGCAGCAGCGGCAGCGGCCGCCCCGCGGGCCCCGGCGGCCGCGCCCGCCACTGCCGCCACCCCAGCCACGCGCCCGCCGCCAGCCCCGGCAGCAGCAGCGGCGACTCGAACGCCCACAGGTAGCGGAAGTAGAAGAAAAAATCGGGGCTGAGCACCAGTTGCCGGCCGGCGGGGTTAGGCGCGTTGGGCAGCACCAGGCGCACGTAGGTGGCCGGCCAGCGGTACCACGGCAGGCCGGCCAGCAGGGCCCCGGCGGCCATCAGCACCGCGTAGGGCAGCGCCAGGCGGCCCAGCACCTGCCACTTCACGGCCCCGCGCCAGGCCGGCCAGTCGGCCCGCCACACTTCCAGGGCCCCCAGGATGGGCAGCATCAGCAAAAACTTGTAGCTGTAGCACAGGCCCGCCGCCAGCCACCACGCAGCCTGCCGCAGCGCCGCCTGCCGCCCGGCCAGGGGCCCCGCCTGCACCCGCCGGAAGTGGCTGCGCAGCAGGCCCGCCGCCAGCACCAGCCCGCCCGCGCCGGCCGTGAAATCGCGCCCCGAAAACGTGAGCAGCAGCCCGGTGCCGCCCAGCAGCACCAGCGCCGCGGCCTCGGCGTTGCGCCAGGGCTGCCCGCTGGCCGCCACCGCCTGCCCCACAAACTGCGCAAACAGCCCCAGCCCCGCCACGCCCAGCAACGCGTTGGCCACCTGGAACGCCCGCACGTTCGAAGTGACGCCGGCCAGCAGGGCAAACAGCAGGTTGAAGCCCGGCCCGGCCGTGAAGAACAGCGGCCGGCCGTCGCCGTGCGCCAGCTCCTGCACCAGCTGCCAGTTGCGCACCGAGTCGTAGTCGGGCAGGCCGGCGGCAAACAGGTGCCCCAGCCGCAGGCCCAGCACCGCCAGCAGCGCCAAGGCCAGGCCCCAGCGGGCGGTGGGCGGGGCAGGAAGCGGCGGCGCGGCGTTATTTGCGGGCATTCGGGAGCGGTGGGGCCCCGGGGCCGGGCCGCCGCAAAGGTCGGCACGGGCGCCCGGTGGGGACCCGGCGGCCCAGCATTTCACTTATTTTTTCTTATGCGCCTTGTCATTCAGCGCGTTCGCAGCGCGCAGGTTACCGTGGCGGCGGCCGTCACGGGCCGCATCGGGCCGGGCTTGCTGGTGCTGGCCGGCTTTGCGCCCGCCGACGGGCCCGCCCAGCTGGCCTGGGGGGCGCGCAAGCTGGTGCAGCTCCGCATTTTTGCCGACGAAGCGGGCCAGATGAACCGCAGCGTGCTCGACGCCGGCGGCGACGTGCTGGTGGTGAGCCAGTTCACGCTGCTGGCCGACTCCCGCAAGGGCAACCGCCCCAGCTACGCGGGCGCCGCCCCGCCGGCCGTGGCCGAGCCGCTCTACCAGCAATTTGTGGCCCTGGTGGCCGAGCTGCTGGGCCGGCCCGTGCCCACCGGCGTCTTCGGGGCCGACATGCAGGTGAGCTTGGTGAACGACGGCCCCGTTACCATCGTCCTCGACTCACCCGCCGGGTAGTTTCCTTCCTACTTAAGAATTTTTTTTATGACCATCGAGCAAGCTCAACATACCGTTGACCAGTGGATTACGACCACCGGCGTGCGCTACTTCAACGAACTCACCAACCTGGCCATCCTCACCGAGGAAGTCGGCGAGGTGGCCCGGCTCATCGCCCGGCAGTACGGCGAGCAGTCCTTTAAAGAGTCGGACAAAGGCCACGAGCTCGGCGACGAGCTGGCCGACGTGCTGTTCGTCGTCATCTGCCTGGCCAACCAAACCGGCGTCAACCTCACCGACGCCCTGGCCCGCAACCTGGCCAAGAAAACCCAGCGCGACGCCCAGCGGCACAAAGACAACGAGAAGCTGAGGTAGCTAACAATACGCAGGTAAGAACCTGGCTAATGGTACGTCATGCCGAGCGCAGCCGAAGCATCTCTACTGCGGCAGTGATCCATAAATAGTTAGCGGGAAAGATGCTTCGGCTGCGCTCAGCATGACGACCTTTTGCTATTCACTTCCCGGCCCCACTTCCCGCTGCGGCTACGCTAGCACCAGGCGGTCGTTTTTCAGCACGGGCAGGGCGTTGGCGTAGGTGTCGATTTTCGTGCAGAACAGGAAGTCGTCGTTGGCTTCCAGCGCGTTGAGGCGGCGCACGGCGGCCGATTGCAGCAAGTAGCCCGGCAAGTCGGCCTGGGCTTGCTGCCACAGGTGCAGCGCGGCCAGGGTGCTGTCGGAGTGCTGCACGTCGAAGCCCAGGGGCCCCAGGCGGGCGGCCAGGGCCCCACCGAACAGGCTGTCTTCGAGGCAGAACTGGCCCTTCCAGCCGGCGCACACCACCAGCACGTCGCGCTGCTGCTGCTGGGCAAAATTGGTCACGGCCGTCAAGTTCACGAAGCAGCCAATCACCACGGCCTCGGCCGCCAGCGAGCGGCGCAGGGCCTGGGTGCCGTTGGTGGTGCTGATGGCCAGGGCCCGGCCCCGCACCGGCCGGGCGGGGTCGAGGAAGCCGAAGGGCGAGTTGCCCAAGTCGAAGCCGGCGGCGGGCACGCCGTCGCGCTCGGCGGCGGTGAGGCAGCCTTGGGCCCCCAGCGCCGCGCACTCGTCGAGGTTGCCCACCGGAAATACGTGCGTGACGCCCGCCACCAGGGCCGTGACGATGGTGGTGCTGGCCCGCAGCACGTCGACGATGACCGCCACCCGGCCCCGTAAATCGTACAACGGCAACAAATCGGGCGAAAAGCAGATGTCTAAGGCAGGCATTTTAGAATTTTGTTAGATTTCAATGAGCGACGAGAAACGGGGCATCCTGGGCACCGCGAAGGACTTGGGGACGAGAGAACGACGCGCAGCATTCATATACCGCAAGCCGTTCCCTCGTCCCCGAGTCCTTCGCGGTGCCCAGGATGACCGTTCTTTGATCAAAGTTTATGCCTCTTCCGTGCCCTTCACCAGCGGCAGCTTTTGCACGGTGGCGGGCAGGTTTTTGCCCCGGATTTGCACGAAGATTTGGGTGCCGGGCGCGGCCAGCTCGGCGCGCACGTAGCCCAGGCCGACGCCCTTGCCCAGGCTCGGCGACTGCGTGCCGCTGGTGACGTCGCCGATTTTCTGGCCGTCGGCGTCCACCAGTTCGTAGTGGCCGCGCGGGATGCCGGGGCCGTCCATCACGAAGCCGACCAGCTTTTTGGTCACGCCGGCGGCTTTCTGGGCCTGGAAGGCGGCGCTGTTGGTAAACTCCTTGGTGAACTTGGTGATCCAACCCAAGCCGGCTTCGAGGGGCGAGGTGGTGTCGTCGATGTCGTTGCCGTAGAGGCTGTAGCCCATTTCGAGGCGCAGCGTGTCGCGCGCGCCCAGGCCGATGGGCTTGAGGCCGTGGGGCCGGCCGGCCAGCATGATGGCGTCCCACACGCGCTGGGCGTACTCGTTGGGCACGTACAGCTCGAAGCCGCCCGCGCCGGTGTAGCCCGTGGCGGAGATGATGACGTCGGGGGCCCCGGCGAAAGGGCCCTGCGTGAACGAGTAGTACGGAATGGCGCCCAGGTCCACGTTGGTGAGGCCTTGCAGGGCGGCCACGGCCTTGGGGCCCTGCACGGCAAACAGGCTGGTGCGGTCGGAAATGTCTTCCATTTCGGCGCCGTCGGTGTTGAACTGCTGGATCCAGTTCCAATCCTTTTCGATGTTGGAGGCGTTGACGACCAGCAGGTAATCGTTTTCGGCCAGCATGTACACCAGCAGGTCGTCGACGAGGCCGCCGGTGTGGTTGGGCAAGGCCGAGTACTGGGCCTTGCCGGGCTGGAGCTTGGCGGCGTCGTTGGTCGTCACGCGCTGGATGAGGCCCAGCGCCTGGGGGCCCCGCACCCGGAACTCGCCCATGTGCGACACGTCGAACATGCCCACGGCCCGGCGCACGGTGTGGTGCTCGTCGAGGTCAGAGGAGTAGCGCACGGGCATGTTGTAGCCGGCAAAGGGCACCATTTTGGCCCCCAGCTGCTGGTGGGTGGCGTCGAGGGCAACGGTTTTGAGCGAAGAAACGGTCATGGGGTACGGGAGAAGGGGCGGGCCGCGGCCGCGGCTTCGGCCCGCGAAAGTAGCTACTTTCGGCCCACAGCCGTAGAGGACCTTACGCCGTTACCGCCCCCATGACCCCCAACGAAATCAAGCAGGACTTTGAGTCGGCAATGACCCGGCACCTGTCGTTTAAGACGAAGCTGCGCTCGTTTTTGTACGGCAACGGCTACGACGAGGGGCCCCTGCGCGACCCCGACCAGTGCAGCCTGGGCCATTGGATTGCCGAGCGCCGGGCCGGGGCCTATAAGGACGTGCCCGAAATGGCCACCCTCGACGCTGCCCACCGCCACATCCACCGCGACGCCAACGTGCTGATGGACCACCGCCTGGCCGGCCGGCCCGACGCCGCCGCCGCGGGCCTGCCCGCTGTGCTGGCCCAGGCCGAAGGCATTGCCGACCTCCTGCGAACCATTGAACGCACGCTACGTACCGAAGCCTAAGCGCGGGGCCCCATCCAGCGCCGGGCTTGCGGCCCGGCAACTCCATGAAAATCAAGCTAAGCACCAAGTTATTTGCCGGCATTTTGCTGCTGCTGGGGCTGTTTGCGGCGGTGCTGTTCGTGAATTATCGGTTGGCGGTGCAAGTGGTGGGCAACGCCCGGGCCGTGGCGGCGTCGCAGCGCGTGTCGGAAGAAGCCAACGGCCTGCTGCGCAACATCGTGGACATGGAAACCGGCTTCCGCGGCTACCTGCTCACGGGCGACGAGGAATCGCTCGACCCTTACTATCAGGGCGAGCGGCGGCTGGTGGGCCGCTTCAACGACCTGCGCGTCTTGGTGGCCCACAACCCGGCGCAGGTAGACCACCTGCGCCGCTCGCAGCGCCTGTTTCAGCAGTGGAGCGCGTACACGCACCTCATCATCACGGAGAAGCGCCGGGTGCACCTGAAGAACCCGGCCTTGGAGGCCTTGGAGGACCTGCCCCACCGCCGGCTGGTAGAAGGCCTCACGGGCAAGCAAATCATGGACAACGTGCGCTTCCACCTCGGCCAGTTCGACGTGGTGGAAAACGCCACCCGCCGGCGCCTCGACGCGCGGCGCGACGCCAGCATCGGCCGCGCCCAGTGGATCTCGGTGAGCGCGGCCGTGGCGGCGCTGGTGCTCGGGTTGGCCTGGGCCGTGTACCTGGTGCGGGGGCTGGCGCGGCGCCTCACGGGGCTGGCGGGCTTGGCCCAGCGCCTCGGCGCCGGCGAGTACGACGCCCAGCTCACCGACGACAACCAGGACGAGCTGAGCGTGCTCACCGGGGCCCTTAACGGCCTGGGGCGCACCATAAGCACCAACATCGGCCAGCTCGAAACCCGCAACCGCGAACTGGACCAGTTCGCCTACGTGGTATCACACGATTTGAAGGCGCCCCTGCGCGGCATCGAAAGCGCTTCGCGCTGGATTGAGGAAGACATGGGCCCCGACAACCTGCCGGCCCACGTGCGCGAGTTTTTGGGGCTGATGCGCCAGCGCGTGCACCGCATGGAAAACCTCATCACCGGCATCCTCGACTTGGCGCGGGTGGGCCGCGCGGCGGAGGTGCACGAAACGGTGTTTGTGCGCCAGCTGCTGCGCGAAATCGCGGCCAACCTCAACCTGCCCGCGGGGCTGCACTTCGAACTGCCGTTCTTTTTGCCCACCCTCGTCACCACGCGGGTGCAGCTGGAGCAGGTGTTCACCAACCTCATCAGCAACGCCGTGAAGTACCACGAGCACCCCGAGCAGGCCAACGTCACCATCGGCTGCGACGACGCGGGCGACTTTTATCGCTTCTCGGTGACGGACGACGGGCCGGGCATCGCGGCGGAGTACCACGAGCGAATTTTTGTCATTTTCCAAACCCTGGTGGAGCGCGACACGCTGGAGAGCACCGGCGTGGGGCTGGCCATTGTGAAGAAAATTGTGGAGCGCCAGGGCGGCACCATCGGCATCGAATCGGTGCCCGGCCAGGGGGCCACCTTCGCGTTCACTTGGCCCAAGCAGCCGTTCCATAGCCAAGCCAAAACCGCCAAGGCCAGCGCCGCCGCGCCCGCCCTGGCCGCGTAAGGCCGTTATTTTGCTCCTTCCATGCCCCGGCCCCGCCGAATTCTTTTCCCCGTTTATGTCCCCCGAATCTATCCCGAGCATCTTGTTGGTTGAAGACGATCAGATGGACGTCATGAACGTACAGCGCGAGCTGCGCCGCCAGCACATCGAAGTGCCGCTCACGCACGCCCGCAACGGCCGCGAGGCCCTGGATTTGCTGCGCGGCGAGAACGGCCAGGCAAAAATTGCCAAGCCCAGCTTGGTGATGCTCGACATCAACATGCCCCGCATGAACGGCCTGGAACTGCTGGAGGTCCTGCGCGCCGACCCCGAGTTTGCCAATCTGAACGTGTTCATCATGACAACGTCCGACCTCGACTCGGACCGTTACAAGGCCCAGCAACTGGCCGTGAGCGGCTACATCATCAAGCCCCTGAGCTTCGAAACCTTTGGCGAAGGCGGCACCAGCGTCGACGGGTTCAGCCTGTTCCTCGACCTGATTCAGCTGAAGCGGTGAGGCCCCCGGGGCCCCGGCCCGCGCTGCTGGCCACCCACACCGGCCGGCCGCTCGAAGCTGGCCTCGACGAGGCCGGGCGGGGCTGCCTGGCCGGGCCCGTGTTTGCGGCGGCCGTCATTTTGCCGCCCGATTTCGCCCCGCCCCTGCTGCGCGACTCCAAGCAGCTCAGCGCCCGGCAGCGCGAGTTGCTGCGCCCGCTCATTTGCGCCGAAGCCGTGGCCTGGGCCGTGGGCGAGGCCTCGGAGGATGAAATTGGGGCCCTGAACATTGCCCAGGCCACCTACCTGGCCATGCACCGGGCCGTAGCAGCGCTGCCCGTGGCGCCGGCCCACCTGCTGGTTGACGGCAACCGCTTCCGGCCCCTGGCGGGCTTCGCGCACACCTGCGTGGTGGGCGGCGACGGCCTCTACCGCAGCATCGCCGCCGCCTCGGTGCTCGCCAAAACCTTCCGCGACGAGCGCATGGCGGCCCTTGCCCTTGACTTTCCCGCCTACGGCTGGGCCCAAAACGCGGGCTACCCCACCGCCGCCCACCGGGCGGCCATCCGAGCCCACGGGCCTTCGCCGCGGCACCGGCTGGGCTTTCGATTGTTGTGAGGCGCACGCGCAGGGGCCCCGCCGGCTTGTGCCGGCGGGGCCCCTGCGGTTTTCGGCGGCTTGGCGGCTAGTCCTTACCGGCCGAATCGCCTTTAACTACGTCGTCTTCGCCGCGGCGCTGGCCCTGGCTGTCGCGGGGGCCCTCGGCGTCGGAAATCTCGTCCTCTTCTTCGGTGGTTATGTATTCGTTGGTGGTGGGGCCGAGGGCATTTTTGGCTTCCAGTTCGGCTTCGGCCTGGGCGTGCTTGAGGGTAAAAAGCGGGTCAGATGGGTCGGGGGCGGCTTTGTTGGGCGGGGGTTGGGCCATGGGCAAGGCCCCGGGGCCGGGAGGTGGGCGGCACGGGGCTGCCCGGGTTTACGCACGCGGCCCAAACGGGGTTCGGGACCCCGTAAACCCGCCGGCACAAAAAAAGGCCGTTGCCCAGGGGCAACGGCCTTATAAGCAGCAGGGCCGGCCGGAAGCTGTCTACCCCAGCTTTTTGGCCAACCCCGCCAGCGCACGAGAGGTCCTTCCTTTCCACATTTCCAGCCCGTGCGGGGCACTTATGAACACAAAGCTAGCGGAGCCCGCCGGTGGCTGATTCTTGATTTAGACCAATTCCGTCTTGTACTCTGCCAAATGACAATATTCCTCTCCGAATGGCGCCGTGGCGATGGGCACCGCGTAGTTTTGCCGGGCGCGCGGCCTTTGCCCGCGCCGCCCTTGCCCATGCCCTCCGACGCCGAATTCGACGAAACCCACAACCCCTGGCGCGTGCTCACCAGCGCCGTCAAGTACCAAAATCCCTGGATATCAGTGCGCGAAGACCAGGTACTGAACCCCGCCGGGGGCCCCGGCATCTACGGGGTGGTGAGCATGAAGAACAAGGCCATTGGCATCATTCCGGTTGACGCCGCGGGCAATACCTGGCTGGTGGGCCAGTACCGCTACCCGCTCAGCGAGTACAGCTGGGAGATTCCGATGGGCGGGGGGCCCGTGGCGCTCGACGTGCTGGAATCGGCCCAGCGCGAGCTGCGCGAGGAAACCGGCCTGCTGGCCGCCCGCTGGACGCGCATCGCCCGCCTGCATACGTCCAACTCCGTTACCGACGAAGAGGGCTTCGTGTACCTGGCCGAGGAGCTGACCATGGGCGAAACCGAGCCCGAAGAAACCGAGGACCTGCGCCTGTGGAAGCTGCCCCTGGCCGAGGCCGTGCGCATGGCCATGGACGACCGCATCACCGACGGCATCAGCGTGGCGGGCTTGCTGAAGGCCGAGCGCATTCTGGCGGCGCGCGTCAAGGGCTAACTTTGCCCGGAATATGCGCCACCTGTTTTGCTACATCGGGCACCGGCTGTACACCACCTGGGCCACGTTTTGGTTCGTGCTGCCGTTTTTCGCCACCTACCCCTGGCAGCGGTGGCTGGGGCGCTCGCCGGCCGGCTACCCGGCGCTGCACCGCATCTACAGCGGCTGGGCCAAGTTCTCGATTGCGATGTGGGGCGTGCCCGTGGAGGAAGTGCACGAGGAAGCGGGGGCCCTGCCCCACCCCTGCGTGTACGTGGCCAACCACGGCTCGTACATCGACATCATGCTGCTGTTCAAAACAGTACCCGGCTTCCTGAACATGATGGGCAAGCACTCGCTGGCCAAGGTGCCGCTGTGGGGCCCCTTGTTTGCCAAGGTCTACATCACCGTGGACCGGGCCAGCGCCGTGAGCCGGGGCCGGGCTCTGGTAGCCGCCCGCCAGGGCCTGACCGCCGGGCGCAGCATCGCCATTTTTGCCGAAGGACGCATTTCGCCCACGCCCGGCCGCGAGCTGCTGCCGTTTCAGGACGGCGCGTTTCAGCTGGCCATTGCCGCCGGCGTGCCCATCGTGCCGGTGGGCATGCCGCTGAACCACCTGTTCATGCCCGACGTGAAGGGCAGCTTGCGGGTGCGCCACCACCGCCTCAAAATCGTGTTCCACCCCGCCATCGCCACCGCCGGCCTCACCGCTGCCGACGTGCCCGCCCTCAGGGCCCGCGTGGCCGCCCAGCTCACCGCCGACTTCCTGCCCGAAGGCGCCGAGAAACCGGGCCCCAGCACGTGGCGCGCTGCTTGATTACCGACCCGAACCCTTTTGGCATTTTGCCAGCCCAGCCCGCTTAATTTTAGTCCATGAGCACCGACCTAGCCACCCTGCGCGGCCTCGCCCACCTGGCCCGCCTCGAATTTGACGCCTCCCACGAGCAGCAAATGCTCGGCGACCTGAACAACATCCTCGACTTCGTGGCCCAACTGGAGGCCGTGGACACGACCGATGTGGAGCCGCTGGTGCACTTGTCGCAGGAAATCAACGTGCTGCGCGACGACGAGGGCCGCAACACCGTGAGCCACCAGGAGGGCCTGCGCAACGCCCCGCGCAAGGATTCGGACTACTTCCGGGTGCCCAAAGTGCTCGACTAGTTGGCGCTCCCTGCACTTCCCGGGGGCCCCGGGCGGCCCCAGCCGCTGGCCGGGCTGGCGGCGCTGGCCGTGGGCCTGGCGGTTTATTATTATTTCACGGGGCCGGCCGCCACGCTGCCCCTGCTGCTGGTGCCGCACCTGCTGGCCCAGCCCCTCACCCTGCAAACCCTGGCTGTGGGGCCCCTGGCGCTGCCCGTGCAAGCCAGCGGCTTCGTGGTGAGTTTGACGCACGACTTGGCGGGGCCCTTTGCGCAGCCGGCGGCCGCCACGTGGCTGGTGGCGCTGCTGGCGGGGGCCCTGGCGGGCTGGGTGGCGGTGGCCACCACGCTGCGGCGCACGGCGTTCGTGGCCGCGCTGGCGCCGGTCATCTTCCTGCTGATGTCGCTCAACCTGGACCTGGTGGGCGTTTTTTCGGTGGAAAAGCAGTACTTCTTGGCCTTGAGCCTGGCGCTGGTGGGCGGGCTGGCCTTCGGTCTGCACGCCTACGGCGAGCGGGTGCCGCTGGCCGGGCGCGTGGCGCTGTGCGCGGCGCTGGTGGCCGGGCTGGGGGCCCTACTGGCCTTTCGCGGCCAGCTGCCGCCCGCCGAGCTGGCCCTGCACCTGGCGGCCTACGCCACGCCGGGCGGGGCGGTGCTGGTGGCCGCGCTGGTGCTGTGGGTGGGCATCGAAAACGTGCGCGGCCTGCTGTGGCTGGCCGGCCGCGGGCCCACGCCGGGCACGGGGCTGGGCCTGGGGCCCTTCGTGGGCGCCAGTTTGGTGTACATCGGCTTGCTGGCCTGGTGGTTCTGGACCAACGGCCAGCTGACGCTGTACCGTAGCGTGGGCCTCGACCCGCTGGTGCTGCTGCTGCCGGCCGCGCTGGTGGGCGGGCTGGGCCTGCGCTTGCGGGCCCCAAGCTACGCCGCCTGGGTACCCTACGCGCCGGGCGTAGCCCAGTTGTACCCGCTGCTGCTGATGGCCGCCGGCAGCACCCTGGCCTACGCCCTGGCCACCGACAACACGCCGCTGCTGGCGGCGGCGCGCAGCTTCAGCGGCCTGGCGCTGCTGGGGCTGGGGCTGGCGTTTTTTGGGTACGTGCTCATCAATTTCGGGCCCCTGGTGCGGCAGCGGCTGCCGGTGTACCGGGTGGCGTTTGCCCCGCGGCGGCTGCCGTTCTATACGGTGTACGTGCTGGGCGTGGGGGCCCTGCTGGCCGTGCAGCTGCGCCTCGACTGGCCGCTGGTGGCGCAGGTGCGCGCCGGGCTGTTCAATTACCTGGGCGACCTGGGCCGCCGGCAAAGCGAAGCCCGCCCCGACGACCTGGGCCTGGCCTTACTGGCCGAGCGCTACTACGCCGAAAGCGGCGACGTGCTCGACCGCAACAACTTGCACGCCCAACTGGGCCGCGCGGCGCTGTACCGCTTCCGCGAGCAGCGCCAGAACGAGCTGAATGCCCTGCGCCGGGCCCTACTGCCCGCGCCCAACCAGAAGGTATCGCTGCGCGTGGCGGCCCTTGGCACCGCGCCCCAGGATTTGTTCGACAACCTCGACGCCCTGCGCCTGGGCCTGCGCCGCCAGCCCGGCAGCGCTGCCCTGTCCGGCGACCTGGCCCAGCTGTTCACCCAAACGGCCCTCACCGATTCGGTGGCCATTTACCTGGACCGGACCGAGCGGCTGGCCCCCGGCGCCTACCCCAGCCGCACCAACCGCTTGGCCTTCTTGCTGCAACAGAATTTACTGCCCGACGCCCAAAAGCTAGCCGCTGACTTCCAGCCCACGGCCGATGAGCCGGCCCTCGCCAGCAACCTCCAGTTGCTGCGGCTGCGGCTGCACCGGCCCGCAGCTGGGGCCCCCGGCGGGGCCGACGGCGACCTGGACGCGGCGCAGTTTGCGGCGGTGTACCACGCGGCGCTGGCGGCGGCCGGCCAGGCGCGCCCCGCGCTGCTGCCGGCGCTCACGCGCTTGGCGGCCCGCCCGGCCAACGCACCGTACTACGAGCAGCTGCTGTTTTTGCAGGCCCTCACGCGCCACGCGCTGGGGCAAGAGCAGGTGGCCCGGCAGCTGCTGGCCCCGCTGGCGGCGGGCACCAGCGCCACGGCCGGCTACTACCAGCAACTGCTGGGCCTGTGGCAGTTACAGCAGGGCCAGTACGCCACAGCTGCCAACCAGTTGGCCCTGGCGGCCAGCCACGGCGCGACTACCGCCCCCCTGGCGCGTGCCGGGGCCCTGCTGCTGGCCGGCCAGGCCGACTCGGCCCGCGCTGCGCTGGCGCGCATCGCCGCGGCGCCCGACACGGCGCTGCGCCGCGCCGCCGCGCCGCTGGCGGGGGCCCTGCCCGGGACCGATGTGAACCGGTGGCGCACCGATTTTGCGGCCCGCTACCCACGGGTGGGGGCAGCTTGGCTGGCGCAGGCGCAAGCAGCCGGCGCGGGGCCCCGGGCGGCGGCCTTGTACCAGCGCATCGTGCGCGAAGCCCCGTTCAACGAGCCGGCGGTGCGGGCGGCGGCGGCCTTTTACACCCAGCGGCGCGACTACGCGGCGGCTTACAACGCGTTGCAAACGGGCCTGGCCGAAAACCCCGGCTCGCTGGCGCTGTTGCAAGCCTATGTGCTGGCCGCGGCCGACGCCGGCTTGTCGGACTACGCCGCCGATGCCCTGGCCCGGGTGCGCCAGCAGCTGCCGGTGCCGGCCTTCGCGGCACTTCAAGCCCAGTTTGCCGCGCGCCGGGCGGCCCACGCGGCTTTTTAAGCGTTTCTTTCGACCGTTTTCCGCGCCCGCTTATGCAACCGAACGTCATCGAAACCCACAACATTTCCCGGATGTACCGCATGGGCGCCGAGGAAATCCACGCCCTGCGCTCCGTCAGCATCACCATTCCGCGCGGCGAATACGTGGCATTTATGGGGCCCTCGGGCTCGGGCAAGTCCACGCTGATGAACATCGTGGGCTGCCTCGACACGCCCAGCGGCGGCCAGTACGTCCTCAACGGCCAAGACGTGAGCCGCATGAGCGACAACGACCTGGCCCAGGTGCGCAACAAAGAAATCGGCTTCGTCTTCCAGACCTTCAACCTGTTGCCCCGCGCCTCGTCGCTCGACAACGTGGCTCTGCCCCTGATTTACGCCGGCTTCGGCAAGCGCGAGCGCGACGAGCGGGCCATGCACGCGCTGCAAAGCGTGGGCCTGGGCGACCGCGCCAAGCACCGCCCCAACGAGCTCAGCGGCGGCCAGCGCCAGCGCGTGGCCATCGCGAGGGCCCTGGTCAACAACCCCAGCATCATCCTGGCTGACGAACCCACGGGCAACCTCGACTCGAAAACCAGCTACGAAATCATGGACCTGTTCGAGGCACTGTACGCGAAGGGCAACACCATCATTATGGTGACGCACGAAGAGGACATTGCCCGCTACGCCCACCGCATCGTGCGCCTGCGCGACGGCTTGGTGGAAACCGACGAAGTAAACACCGAAGTGGCCCGGCACGCGGTGCCCAGCTAACCCAACGCTTTGCTGCCATGAAAATCTATACCCGCACCGGCGACCAGGGCCTCACGTCGCTCATCGGCGGCACCCGCGTGCCCAAGAGCAGCCTGCGCATCGAGGCCTACGGCACCGTCGATGAGCTGAATTCACACGTGGGCCTGGTGCGCGACCAGGACGTCAACGCCCCGCGCCGGCCCCTGCTGAAAGAAATCCAGGACCGGCTGTTCACCATCGGCTCGGCCTTGGCCGCCGACCCCGAAAAGTCGCGCATGAAGCTGCCCGACCTGCACGGCGCCGACGTGAAGCTGCTGGAAGACGAAATGGACCGCATGAACGAGGCGCTGCCCGAGCTGCGGGCGTTCGTCCTGCCCGGCGGCCACCCCGCCGTGAGCATGGCCCACGTGGCCCGCTGCGTGTGCCGCCGGGCCGAGCGCCTGGCCATCCACCTGCGCGAAGAGTCGTTCGTGGCCGACCTGGTGGTGATGTACCTCAACCGCCTTTCTGATTACCTATTCGTGCTGAGCCGCTACATGGCCCACGAGCTGGGCGTGGAGGAAGTGACCTGGAAGGCCCGGGTGTAGCCCGCCCAACCGGCTGGGGCCCCGGTCGTACCTTCGCCGTCCCCCCTCCCACCCATTCTTCGTTCGTTACTTTTTTAGTTATGCTCGACACCCTCGCCATTCGCACCCAGCGCACCAATGCTTCCCGCATCGCCGAGCGCGACGCCGCTCCGCTGGAGTTCGGCAAAGTATTTTCCGACCACATGTTCCTCGCCGAGTACCGCGACGGCGAGTGGCACGACGCCCAGATTTTGCCCTTCGGCGACCTGCCCGTGAGCCCAGCCAACTCGGCCCTGCACTACGGCCAGGCCATTTTTGAGGGCATGAAGGCCTACCCCACCGCCGGCGGCGGCGTGGCCCTGTTCCGGCCCCTCGACAACTGGGCCCGCCTCAACGCCTCGGCCGAGCGCATGTGCATGCCCACCGTCCCCGAGGAGCTGTTCATGCAGGGCCTCAAGGAGTTGGTGCGCCTCGATGCGCCCTGGCTGCCCGAGGTGCCCGGCGGGGCCCTCTACATCCGCCCGTTCATGTTCGCCACCGACGGCATGCTGGGCGTGCGGCCCTCCGAAACCTACCTGTTCGCCATCATCACCTGCCCGGTCAACCTATACTACAGCAACCCGCTGCGCGTGCGCTTCGAGCAGAAGTACGTGCGCTCGGCCGAGGGCGGCGCGGGCTTCGCCAAAAACGCGGGCAACTACGGCGCCGCCATGTACCCCACCAAGCTGGCCCAGCAGGAGGGCTACCACCAGCTCATCTGGACCGATGCCTCCGAGCACCAGTACGTGGAGGAATCGGGCACGATGAACATCGTGTTCGTCATTGACGGTAAGATCGTTACGCCCGCGCTCAGCACGTCCATCCTCGACGGCATTACCCGCCGCTCGGTGCTTCAGCTGGCCCGCGACCTGGGCGTGGCCGTGGAGGAGCGCCGCGTGAGCAGCCGCGAAGTCATCGGGGCCCTGCAAGCCGGCACGCTGCAAGAAGCGTTCGGCGTGGGCACGGCGGCCACCATCGCCCCCATCGCCGTCATCGGCCACGAGGGGCAGGAATACGAGCTGCCCACCCCGGGCCCCGACGCGCTGTCGAAGCGCATCGGGGCCGCCCTCGGGGCCATCCGCACCGGGCAGGCCCCCGACCCGTACGGCTGGGTGGTGCCGGTGGGCGAGTAAGCAGGCGCTTGCCCTGCCAAGCGGTGCTTGGCCTTGCCCTGGGGGCCCAACGCAGCTTAACGATACAATGCACCGATTTACCAAAGGCAGCCGGCCCCGCAACGGGCCGGCTGCCTTTTTTTGCGGACCTTTGCCCGTTCCCATTCCACCCTTACCATTTAACACTCCTAAGAATGACTCAAGACCACGTGCGGGACTTGAAGGGCCGCGCCGAGGCCCTAAGGAGGTATCTTTGACTACGATACCCGCAAAGACCAAGTGACCACGGCCGAGGCCGAAACCCTGGCCCCCGACTTCTGGGACGACTCCAAGGCGGCCGAAACCAAGCTCCGCGAAATCAAGGCCGTTAAGACCTGGACCGACGACTTCGAGGCCGTGCAGCAAGCCGTGGCCGACGTGGAAGTGCTCTTCGACTTCTACAAAGAGGGCGACGCCACCGAGGCCGAAATCCAGGCCGAGTTCGACGGGGCCCAGCAGAAAGTGGAGGCTCTGGAATTCAAGCGGATGCTGTCCAACGAGGAAGACCAGCTGCCGGCCGTCATCGAAATCAACCCCGGCGCGGGCGGTACCGAAAGCCAGGACTGGGCCGAGATGCTCATGCGCATGTACATCATGTGGGGCGAGCGCCACGGCTTTGGCGTGCGCCAGCTCAGCTACCAGCCCGGCGAGGGCGCCGGCATCAAGTCGGCCTCGCTGGAAATCGACGGGCCCTTCGCCTACGGCTACCTCAAAAGCGAAATTGGCGTGCACCGCCTCGTGCGCATGTCGCCGTTCGACAGCAGCGGCCGGCGGCACACCTCGTTCGCGTCGGTGTTCGCCTACCCCGTGGTCGACGACACGATCGTCATCGACATCAACCCCGCCGACATTTCCTGGGACACGTTCCGGGCCGGCGGCGCGGGCGGCCAGAACGTGAACAAGGTTGAAACCGCCGTGCGCCTCACCCACGCCCCCTCCGGCATCATCATTGCCGTGCAAATCGAGCGCAGCCAGCTCATGAACAAGGAGCACGCCTTGCGCATGCTCCGCTCGCGCCTCTACCAAGTGGAGATGGACAAGCGCCACGCCGAACGCGACAAAATCGAAGCCACCAAAAAGCGCATCGACTTCGGCTCGCAAATCCGCAACTACGTGCTGCACCCCTACAAACTCATCAAGGACCTGCGCACCGGCATCGAGCGCACCGACGTGCAAAATGTGCTGGACGGCGACTTAGACGAGTACATCAAAGGCTTTTTGATGCAACACTAGGGGCCCCATAGTCCTCCAAACACGAAGCCCGCCGGGGCTGGTGGCCTTCCCAGGGGCCCCAGCCCCGGCGGGCTTCGTGTTTGGAGGCAGCGCCCAATAGCTTTTCTCATCCGAGCGCCACAGCAAACCCAACTGCCTGAGCCATACCAAGGCCTAAAACCGAAACAGCTGTATAGCAATAATCGGGTTCATAACAAAATGCATTACGGTCTAATAATTTATTTTCAGCAAATCAGCCTCCTTATAATTCTGGCAAATCATTTATCATAATATTAATAGTTATACGAACTAATCTTCACACGCACAAATACTTAATCAGTTAATAGTTTACTATATATTCTGGTTTTGTTTTAGAAATTTACTATTTTTTAAGATAAAATATAATTTTTTTTATTCACTCATTCGTCATACTTTTAGCCAGCGCAATAATTTTTTAATTCAAAGACCACCGTTACTTCACTTACTCTCTTCTTTTTTCATACTTATGAAAAGAACACTACTTATTAGTTTGGTGCTCATGTTCGCGCTTCTCCATCAAGTAATGGCCCAAACACGGACCATTTCGGGAAGAGTAATTGACCAAGCCAATGGCGGCGGCCTACCGGGCGTAACCGTGCTGCTGAAAGGGACCACCACCGGTGTATCAACCAACGCCGACGGCGGTTTTACACTGACCGCTCCTACCAGCGGTGGCACGCTGGTGTTCAGCTCAGTGGGCTTCATCACCCAGGAGCAGCCCATTGGCAGCTCAGCGGCTATGTCGGTGGCTTTGGCCACGGATACCAAGCAGCTGAATGAAATTGTGGTAATGGGGTATGGCACCCAGCAAAACCGTAGCGAAGTCAAAAGCGCCGTGTCCACGGTGAACTCGGCAGATTACAAAGACCAGCCCATTATTGGCGTTGACCAAGCTTTGCAAGGCCGGGCAGCGGGGGTACAAGTGAGCCAAGCCTCCGGTACTCCCGGCTCGGGTATTAGTGTTCGGGTGCGCGGGGCAGCCTCCATTGGAGCCAGCAACGAGCCACTGTATGTAGTAGACGGCCTCCCCGTCAACTCGGGCAATACGTCCCAACTCGGTGCCGGCAACCAGTTGACCAACGGACTGAATGACCTCAACCCGAATGACATCGAATCGATTGAGGTACTGAAAGATGCTGCTTCGGCCGCTATCTACGGGTCGCGGGGTTCGAATGGTGTAGTTCTCATTACCACCAAGCGGGGCAAGAGCGGCAAAGCTCGCATTGATTTGGACTACTACAGAGGCACGCAATCGTTGTGGAAACGCCCCAAACGGATAAACGGTGAACAGCAAACTCAATTATTTTTGGACGCCGCGGCTAATGCCTATCCGGCCAATGCCAACGGTAACTACCCAGCTTTCGGAACCATCTTTCGTAGCAATGCCGACCTTGCCGCTTACATCTATGGCCCTGGTGGCGCAACGGTCGTCAATGGCTTAGCTCAGTACGTGGATGCTGGCGCAATTCGCCCACTTAGCCAATTCCAAAATCCCAGCACGGCTACCAGCACTAACTGGACCGACGAGGTACTACGCACAGCCCCCATCACCAACTATGGCCTAACTTTTTCGGGTGGTTCGGACGCTAGCCGCTATCGCCTGGCGGTAAACTACTTTGATCAGCAAGGGACCATTATTGGCTCGGGCTATACGCGAGGCAGCGCCCGTCTGTCGGTAGACAATAAGTTGTCAGAAAAAGTACGCATGGGTGTTTCTATCGGCCTTACCCAAAGCGTTAACAACCGTATCAACAACGATAACAGCATTTACGGGGTGCTCACAACGGCTGGCCTATACGCCGCCGATCTGCCTGTATACAATGCCGACGGTACCTACTACAAAAACGGCTCACTAGAAAATCCGGTAGCTGCGGCTAAAGAGCCGTACATCAAGACGACGAACAACCGTTTAATTGGCAGTCAGTACACTGAATTTGAATTCATCAAAAACCTGCGGTATCGGGCCACGTTCGGCATCGACTACACCTATGGCCGCGACGACCGTTTCTATTCAACCCTAACCAACGCCGGTGCGGCAGTGCGCGGCGATGCTACGGCAGCCACCTTGCAAGATCTGAACTACAATCACATTAGCTCACTGAACTACACCAAAACTTTTGGCACCGACCACAGCCTAAGCGCATTAGTAGTAGCTGAATTTCAACGTGATGCGGAGAGTGACGTCTTTACTGAAGTAACTGGCTTCCCTAGCAACGCCATCCGTGAGCTTTCGGCCGGTGCTACCAAAACGGCAGCGTCTTCAACCTCTACTGGCCGCGCCTTATTTGGCGCATTGGCTAAAGTGGACTACGCTTACAAAGGCCGTTATTTGATTGGTGCATCGGTGCGCCGCGACCAATCCTCAACTTTTGGTGCAGATAATCAGGTAGGTTACTTTCCCGCCGCTTCGGCAGGCTGGCGCATAATTGAGGAAAATTTCTTTAAAGACCAAACGGCCCTGAGCGAATTGAAGCTTCGGGGTAGCTACGGGGTAACGGGCAACCAGCCCCTCGGAAACTTCGGTTCGCGCGGCTTGATCAGCCCCGGCGCTAACTACCTTGAACAAGGTGGCTTGGTGCTCTCACAGCTAGCCAACCCTAACCTAAAATGGGAGCGGACGCGCCAAACTGACATCGGCTTAGACTTTGGCTTTTTGCAAAACCGCTTGTATGTATCGGCCGACATCTACCAGCGCAAGACGGATAACCTACTCCTGGCGCAGAACCTCACCTCAGATACTGGCTTCTTGAGCTATAGCTCCAACGTTGGCAGTATCCAGAACAAAGGTTTGGAGATTGCTTTGACGACCATCAACTTCCGCCACGAAGGGACGGGATTCAATTGGGAAAGCAACTTGAACATTAGTTTCAACCGCAACGAAGTGACGCAGTTGTCTGACCCCAGCATTACGGGCGTTGCCCAAGGCTTTGCCAGCCGCCTCATTGTTGGCCAGCCGCTGGGCGCGTTTTACGGCTACCGCGTTGAACACATTTTCCAAACCCAGGAAGAAATTAACACCCTGAATGCAGCAGCCAGAACGGCTACCGGTTCCAGCACAGCCACTTATCAATCTACTGCTACTCGGCCCGGCGACATCAAATTCAAAGACCTGAACGGTGACGGCCGCATTACGGCTGCTGACCAGGAAATCCTGGGTAACGCCCAGCCTAAATTTTACGGGGGCTTTACCAACACGTTCCGGTTCATGAACTTTGACCTGAGTGCTCTTCTCCAATACAACGTCGGCAACAAGACATACAACTCCACGGCCAGCTATACGCAAGGTATGAGCACAACTTACGGCCAAGATGTAGCCGTGCTGAACCGTTGGACGCCTACCAACACCGACACCAACATTCCGCGGGCTGTGTATGGGGACCCCAACGTTAACAACCGCAACTCGGACCGTTTCCTAGAGAATGGGTCATATGCTCGCTTCAAGAGCGTGACGCTGGGCTACACTTTGCCATTAGCATTGGCCACTCGCGCGCATCTGCGCACGGTCCGCATCTACGCACAAGCGCAGAACTTGGTAACCTTTACCAAGTACTCGGGCTCTGACCCCGAAGTCAACACCTTCAGCGGCACGAATACGGCGATTGGAACCGACTTCTTTACCTATCCTCAGGCCCGCACTATCACTGGTGGTGTTACGCTCGGCTTCTAATCTTTTGCTTCTTTATAACCATGCAAATAATTAATTTTCGTCGGCTTACCACCCGTTCGGCTTTGCTGCTGGGTTTGGGGCTAATGGTAGGATCCTGTGACAAGGCAGTGAACGTACAACCGTCGAACAGCGTCAGCTCAGATGCCGGTTACAGCACCAAAGAAGACGCCGCGGCTGGTTTGCTCGGTTGCTATGATGGCTTGCAAGCCGGTGATTATGATGGCTTGGCTTACCCTTCGATGGCAGATTTGATAGCCGGAGAGATTCGGGAAGTAGGCACTTTCGTGACTACCTACGGGGTAATTGGCCAAAACCAAGTCTTGCCCGACAACATTCAGGTTGGCAACACATGGAACTCTATTTACGGTGCAATCAACCGCACTAATTACTTACTGCAGCAGAGCGATAAAATTACCGACCCGAATTTTCCTAAACTGACCACGCAAGCCCAGGCCCGAGGCCTACGGGCGCTCCACTATATGAACCTACTGGGTTTATGGGGTGGTAGCACCCAAGGCTACGGCTATGCGGGGGGCCTGGGGGTACCGCTGCGCCTTACACCTACAACGGCCATCGGCACGGAAACAGCGGCTATTGCGCGCTCTTCGGAAGCGGATGTGGCGGCAGCAATTCGGGCTGACCTAGATTTTGCCATTGCCAACTTAGCAACTGGCACTGGCAACCGCATCACTAAGAGTTCTGCACTGGCTCTTCGGGCCCGTTTTGAGTTGCGGATGCGCAATTATGCGGATGCATTATCATTTGCTAAGCAAGTGCCTGCCATCGCTGGCTTCGCTACCGCTGCGGCCACTGCAACCACTTCGCCCGACGCTATTTTCCAATTGGCATTTTCTAACACTGACCAGAATTCTTACGCGTTCTACTGGTATCCTGCACCTGGTGGACGCAATGAATTTGACCCGGGCATTACCATTGCCGCTGCCCACCCGGCTGGCGACCGTCGCTTGGCGGTCAACGTGGCAACCCCGGCAGGAACGACCCTGAAGTACACCCGCACTTCTACCCGTGACGATCCGTTCAACGTTGTGCGCTACGCCGAAATAGTGCTTACCATTGCCGAAGCTGCTGCCCAAACCGGTGACCTAGCTACGGCAACCGCCCAGCTCAACATCATCCGCACGCGGGCGGGCCTAAGCGCCACCACGGCCACCACGGCCGCTGACCTTATTGCTGACATCGTACTGCAGCGCCGTTTGGAGTTTGCTTACGAAGGCATGTACTGGTTCGACTTACGCCGCACCAACACGGTGCAAACCGCATTGCCAAACTATACCCAAACCTTCCGGAACCTGTTCCCAATTCCGTTGCGTGAGGTCAACCTAACCAATGGCCTAATTGCACAGAATCCGCTTTACTAACTCAGCGAACCATTCCTTTAAAAAAGCCCCGGCCAAGTTGGCCGGGGCTTTTTTGTGTTCGCCGCAATCCGCGCAAAACCTCAAAGGATGTACTGGCTCAGGTCGCGGTTTTTGACCATGCTAGCCAAGCGTTCCTCTACCAGGTCGGCGGTGATTTGGATGTGGGCGTGGGGCCCTATTTTGTCGGGCACGTCGAAGAGCAAGTCGTTGAGCAAGCGGCTCATGACGGTGTGCAGGCGGCGGGCCCCGATGTTTTCTACTTCGGCGTTCACCTCAAAGGCGATTTGGGCCACGCGCTCCAGGGCGTCGTCGTCGAATGTCAACTCCACTTCCTCGGCCTTAAGCAAGGCTTCGTACTGCTTGGTGAGGGCGTTTTTGGGGTCTTTGAGGATGCGGTAGAAGTCGTCCTTGGTCAGGCTTTGCAGCTCAACGCGGATGGGGAAACGGCCTTGCAGCTCGGGTATCAAGTCGCTGGGCTTGCTGACGTGGAAGGCGCCGGCGGCGATGAACAGGATGTGGTCGGTGTTGACGATGCCGTACTTGGTGCTCACGGCCGAGCCCTCGACGATGGGCAGCAAGTCGCGCTGCACGCCCTGGCGGCTCACGTCGGGGCCCCCGTTTTTGCTGCCGCCGCTGGTGGCTACTTTGTCGATTTCGTCGATGAAGATGATGCCGGCATTTTCGGCTTGGCGGATGGCTTCCTCCTTCACCTCGTCCATGTCAACGAGCTTGGCGGCTTCCTCTTCGAGGAGAACCTTGCGGGCCTCGGCCACGGTCACCTTGCGCTTGCGCGACTTCTTGGGCAGCATGCTGCCCAGCATGTCTTGCAGGCCTGAGAGGGCGGCCTCGTCCATGCCCGGGGCCCCCATCACGCCCACGTTGGGCCCGGCTTGGGCCACTTGGATCTCGATGTGGCGGTCTTCCAGTTCGCCGTTGCGGATTTTTTGGCGGAACCGTTCGCGGGTGCGCTCGTTCAATTCCTGGTCGGACGTGGGCAGGGCATCGGCCACAATGTTCTCGCTGCTGCCGCTGAAGCCCACGTTCACGCGCGCGGCGGCGCCGTCTTTGGCGGGGGCCTTGAGGGGCGGGATGAGGGCGTCGAGGATCAGGTCCTCCACGGCCTGGGCGGCCTGGGCCTTCACGGCTTCCTGGCGGCGCTGGCGCACGCGGTTCACGCTTTGCTCGGCCAAGTCGCGCACCATGCTTTCCACGTCGCGGCCCACGTAGCCCACTTCGGTGAACTTGCTGGCTTCCACCTTCACAAAGGGCGCGTCGGCGAGGTGGGCCAGGCGGCGGGCAATTTCGGTTTTGCCCACGCCGGTGGCCCCGATCATGAGGATGTTGTTGGGCACGATTTCGGCCTGCATGTCGGCCGGCGCGTGCAGGCGGCGCCAGCGGTTGCGCAGGGCAATGGCCACGTGGCGCTTGGCCTCGTGCTGGCCGATGATGTACTTGTCGAGTTCGGCCACGATCTGGGCCGGGGTCAGGAAATGTTCTTGGAGCATGGGCAAAGGTGGGGGCCCCGGGCCGGCGAACGGCCGCCGCCCCGGGGCCCGGGGAATGATGGTTGATAACCCGCGGGCTAGTCTTTCTTCTTAACCAAAGCGTGCGCCAGGGTGAAATAGTTGCTAGCGCCCGACGCCTGCAGGGTCGCGTACGTGTAATCGAGCTGAAAGCCGCTGATGGCCACCATCGCCCCGAAACTGAGGCCGGCCCCGCCGCCGGTGCTGGCCAGGCGCAACTCGCGGCGCTGGAGGTGGTTGTAGCCCACGCGCAGCTGCAGGTTTTGGCTGAGCACCAGGGCCGCGCCCACCGTGAAGTGCCGGGCCAGGTTGTCGCCGAAGCTTTTGGTGGGGGCCTGGGCGGTGCCGTTGGCGTCGAGGGTGGTGGCGGCGGGGTCGAGGTACTGGATGTCCCAGTGCTGCAAGTGGTGGGCCGTAAGCGAGAAGCGCACCGGCATGTGCGCGGGCTTGGCGGTGGCGCCCAGCTGCACGTCGAGCGGCAGGGGGCCCCGGGCAGTGCCGTCGTAGGGCACGAACTGGTAGCCCACGTTTTTGGCCACCAGGCCCAGCGTGACGTCCTGCGTGGGGTGCTTGTAGAGCACGCCGGCGTCGGCCACGCCGGCCAGCGAGCGGTTGCCGGCAATGCTCGACACGGCCAGCTTGGCGGTGAGGCCGAACGTGAATTTGCCCTTGGTGTAGCTGTCGCTCACGCCGGCCGTGTACTCGTTCACCACAAACGAGCCCAAGCTGTTGCCGGCCGCGTCGTAGCTGGGCAGGTCGGCGTAGTTGAGGTACGTCAGGGCCAGGCCGAAACGACCGGCCTTGGCCGTGTTGAACACGTAGGCGGCGGTGCTCTGCTTGATGTCGGCCACATAGCCCACGTAGCTCAGGGCCAGGCGGTGGTCCATGTCGGCGTTCAGCAGCGCGGGGTTGCCGAAGAGCATGGTGGGGTCCGAGCTGCGGGCCGACGGGTTCATGCCGCCCCAGGCCGCCAGCTGGGCCCCGGGCGGCAGGTCCAGAAACGGCAGCACCGACCGCCCGCCGAGTTGGGCGGCGGCGGGCAGGGCCCCCAGCAGGCCCAGCAAGGCAACGGCAAAACCGGCGGGCCGGCGGGCGGAAAAGTGCTTCATCAACCTAAGGTAAAACGCCGGAACAGCGGAACCGGAACGTGGGGCCCGGGCATTTGTTTCGGGCCCCGCCGCTCCTACTGCACCTCCACGCTGGGGCCCGGGGCCGCCACCGGCTCGTCGCGCACGGGCAGCTTCTGGGGGTGCGGCACCAACTCTTCGAGCAGGGCCACGCCCAGCACGTCCAGCACCCGGTCAACGTAGTGGATGTGCAGGCCCTGGAGGTAATCGGCCGTGATTTCGTCCACGTCCTTGCGGTTCTTGGCGCACAAAATAATGTCCGTCATGCCGGCGCGGCGAGCGGCCAGCAGCTTTTCCTTGATGCCGCCCACCGGCAGCACCTTGCCGCGGAGCGTAATTTCGCCCGTCATGGCCAGGCGCGGGCGCACCCGGCGCTGGGTGAAAGCCGAGGCCATGCTCGTGAAAATGGCAATGCCCGCGCTGGGCCCGTCCTTGGGCACGGCGCCCTCGGGGAAGTGGATGTGCAAGTCGTACTGGTCGAACAAGCGGTAGTCGATGCCGATTTCGTCGGACCGGCTGCGCAAAAAGCTCAGGGCCGTGATGGCCGATTCTTTCATCACGTCGCCGAGCTGGCCCGAGAGCGTAAGCTTGCCCCGGCCGCGGCTCAAGAGGCTTTCTACGAACAGGATGTCGCCGCCCACGCTGGTCCAGGCCAGGCCCGTCACCACGCCGGCCGTGTCGTTGTCCTGGTACATGTCGCGGTCGTAAATGGGGGCCCCCAGGATGCGGCGCACCTCGGCGGGGTCGAGGGCGGCGGGCAGCGGCTCCTTGCCGGCCTTGCGGCGGGCCAGGTTGCGCGTCACGGCGGCCAGCTTGCGCTCCAGGCCGCGCACGCCGCTCTCGCGGGTGTAGTCGTCGGCCACGCGGTGCAGGGCCCCGTCGCTGATTTTTACTTCCTGGGGCCCCAGGCCGTGTTCGCGCAATTGCTTGGGCCACAGGTGCTTCTTGGCAATCTGCACCTTTTCTTCCTGGGTGTAGCCGGTCAGGTCGATGATCTCCATCCGGTCGCGCAGGGCGGGCTGGATGGTGTCGAGCGAGTTGGCCGTGGCAATGAACAGCACCTTGCTCAGGTCGTACTCCACCTCCAGGTAGTTGTCCACGAAGGTCGAGTTTTGCTCCGGGTCGAGCACTTCGAGCAGGGCCGAGCTGGGGTCGCCGCGGAAGTCGGCGCTCACCTTGTCAATCTCGTCGAGGATGATGACCGGGTTGCTGGCCCCGGCCTTCTTAATCTGGGCGATGATGCGGCCCGGCATGGCCCCCACGTAGGTTTTGCGGTGCCCGCGGATTTCGGCTTCGTCGCGCACGCCGCCCAGGCTCAGGCGCACGTACTTGCGGCCCAGGGCCGTGGCAATGCTGCGCCCGAGGGAGGTTTTGCCCACGCCGGGGGGCCCGTACAGGCACAGAATCGGCGACTTCAGGTCCTGCTTCAGCTTGAGCACGGCCAGGTACTCGAGGATGCGCTCCTTCACTTTTTCGAGGCCGAAGTGGTCGGCGTCGAGGATTTTGCGGGTTTGCTTGAGGTTGATTTTGTCCTTCGTGTACTCGTTCCAAGGCAAGTCGAGCAGGAACTCTACGTAGTTGGAAATCACCGAAAAGTCGGGCGCCATGGGGTTGGTGCGGGCCAGCTTTTCCATCTCCTTGGCGAAGTGCAGGGCCACCGGCTCGGGCCAGTTTTTGGTCAGGGCCCGGTCGCGGTAGCGGCCGATGTCCTGGTCGGGGCCCTCCTGGCCCAGCTCGTCCTGCAAGGTTTTGAGCTGCTGGCGCAGAAAATATTCGCGCTGCTGGGCGTCGATGCCGGTGTGGGTTTTGGTGCGGATGTCCTGCTTTATTTCGAGCAGCTCCACCTGGTTCAGCAGGGCCTCGAGCAGCTGGCGGGCCTGCTGCTCGGGGTCGCTCAGCTCGAGCAGGCGCTGCTTGGCGGGCAGGTCGAGCTGCACGTTCGAGCACAAAAAGTGCGTGAGGAAGGCCGGCGATTGGATGCCTTCGAGCATGCTGCGCGCTTCCGACGGAATTTCGGGGCTCAGTTCCACCACCTTACCGGCGGCTTCGCGCAGGCTTTGCAGCAAGGCAAAGTCGGCGGGCACGTCCACGTTCAGCGCCGTTTCGGCGAAGTACTGCACCCGGGCCGTGAGGCGGGGCGCGTAGGTCAGCTCCTCCTCGATTGAGAACCGCACCTGGCCCTGGATGATGATGGTCACCTGCCCGTCGGGCTGGTCGATGAGCTTGAGGATGCGGGCCAGCGTGCCCACGGGGTGCAGCTCGGCCACGGTGGGCTCGGCGTCGTCGGGGCTGCGCTGGGCCACCACGCCGAGCAACTTGTCGCCGCTGGCGTAAATGGCGCGCACCAGCTTGGCGCTTTTCTTGCGCGTGACGGTGACGGGCAGCACCACGCCCGGAAACAGCACGGTGTTGCGCACGGGCAGCAGCGGCAGCTTGGCGGGCGCGTCGTCGCCGTTGAGCAGGTGGTCGGGGTCGGCCGCCATGATGGCAATGGCCTCGGGTTGGGGATTGGCTTCGCCGCGCAACCGGTGGACGGGCGCCGCGGCGATTGAAAGAGAAGCCAGGTGCATGGCAGAGAGAATCAGAGGAAGAACGCCGCGGGTGCCAGATTGGCAGCCCACCGCGCATACAGAACTAGCCGACAAGATACGTCGGATAGCGGCCCTGGCTGGTCAAGCGCCGTGCCAAAGCCAGGGGCCCGCCAAAGCGACGCTTACCCGGATAATTATATTTTTTTGAACAACTTGCAGCCGCTATTCAACTCTTTGTCTCCGGGCCATGCCTGTAATGTTTTGTCGGCGGGCGCTGCGGTGGTTCGTCTTTGCGTGGGGCCTGGCCCTGGGCCCCGGCGCGTGGGCCCAAACGCCGCGCCCGGCCATTGCCCCCGGGGCCTACAAAGTGCGCGGCCTGGGCAGCCCCACCAGCCGCCGGCTGCGCCTGCGCCCCGACGGCACGCCTGATTTTGTGTACCTCAACCAGTACCGCTTCTACGAAGACAAAAAAGCCCTGCGCGTCATCGCCCATGCCGAAAAGCGCCACCGCTACCACCAAGCCCGCCTGCTGCTCGAAGACTACGTGGCGCGGTTCGGGCCCGAAAACTTTGGGCGCGGCACGGGGCTGCTCTGGCGCACGGGCCAGCTGCTGGAACGCGACAGCCAACTGGTAAAAGCCAAGGCGTACTACCGACTGGCCTTGAAACATTGCCGGACAAATGTTACCAAAGTGCAATTGTACTACGATTCGCTGGAGCAAAAAACCACCGCCTTGTACGTGCCCCTGCAAACGTACTACGACCTGGTGGAGTACCGCAAGAACCTCAACACGTTTCACCCGCCCAAGGGCGTGTACACGAGCATGGGCGACGCCGTGAACAGCAAGGCCCCCGACTACGGCCCCACCCTGGCGGGGCGCGACTCGCTGCTGCTGTTCAGCAGCAAGCGCAAGCGCCGGGGCCTGGCCGGCACCGTGGACGAGGACTTGTACACCTCGCGGCGCGAGGGCGTGAACTGGACCGACGCCGAGCCGCTGCCCAAGCCCATCAACTCGCCCTACAACGAGGGCTCGGCGTGCTTCAGCAAGGACGGGCGCACCATCTTTTTTGCCCGCTGCGAGTGCCCCACCTGCCACGGCAACTGCGACCTGTACACCGCCAAGCTGGGCAAAGACGGCCAGTGGAGCGTGCCCCGCGGCCTGGGCCCCGCCGTGAATTCGGTGGCCTGGGATTCGCAGCCCGCGCTCTCGCAAACCGAAGACACCCTGTACTTTGCCTCCGACCGCCTGGGCGGCTTTGGGGCCAGCGACATTTACTTCACTGCCCGCCAGAAAAACGGCCAGTGGGGCCCTGCCCAAAACCTGGGGCCCGTGGTGAACACCCGCGAGAGCGAGGTCAGCCCCTTCTACCACCCCCTCTACCACGTGCTGTACTTCAGCTCGCGCGGGCAGTTGCTGAACTTCGGCGACTTCGACATTTACAAAACCTACCGCGTGCAGGGGCGCTGGCAGGAGCCGCGCAACATCGGGCCCCTGGTGAACGGCAAGGGGCCCGAGTATTACTTTACCATCGACCGCGAAAGCAAAAACCTCTACTACGCCCGCTCCGAAGCCACCGAGGTGGGCAACCTCGACCTCTACTCCTTCCCGCTGCCGATGGAGGCCCAGCCGCTGGCCACCACCACCGTGGCCGGCACCCTGCGCGACTCCGTGACCCACAAGCCGTTGCACGGCATTGTGAGCGTGATTGACACCGACAACGGCGTGGAAGTGGCCAGCAAGTACCTGCGGCCCGACGGCAGCTTCGACTTCGAGCTGATGGAGGGCTCGCACTACGTGCTGCTCATCCAGAGCCCCGATTTTTTCAGCGTCGAGAAAAAGTTCGAGCTGAAGGGCGACACCGTGGTGAGCCTGCTGACCAACAGCCTGAACTACAAGCTGCCGCTGGTGTTCAAAAACATCGAGTTTGAGGCCGGCAAGGCCAACGTGCTGCCGGCCATGCACCCCACCCTCGACCGCCTGACGACCTTCCTGGCCGACCACCCCACCTACCGCCTCAGCATTGCGGGCCACACCGACGCCCAGGGCGACCCCGACGCCAACCTGCTGCTCTCGCAGGCCCGCGCCGAGGCCATCCGCCAGTACATCGAGCGCCGGGGCAAAATTGCGCCCGCCCGCCTCGAAAGCGGCGGCTTCGGTAGCGCCCAGCCCCTGAAAGACGAAGCCAACGAAGCCGACGCCCGCGTGAACCGCCGCGTGGAGTTCCGCATCCTCCAGCCCGAGGGCGCCGCCCCGGCCGGCGGGGCCGGCTGGAAATAACCGCGGTCATTCCTGCTCAAACTCCCACCACGGCTCTTGCCGCACGGGGTCGCCCACGGCGTAGGGCTCGCCGATGCGGGGAGCCGTGACGGGCACGCCCAAGGCCCCGGCAGCGGGCAGCAGGCGCTTAATTGGCTCGTTCCAAGGGTGGTAGCCGAGCACGAACTTGGCCCAGTGCACGGGCCAGAGCGTGGCGGCGCGCAAGTCGTGGGCGGCCTGGGCCGTTTCCTCGGGCAGGGTGTGGATGGCGTGCCACAGCTCGTTGTACTGCCCGTTTTCGAGCAGGGCCAGGTCGAAAGGCCCGTACTGGGCGCCGGTGGCCTTGAAGTGCGGACCGTAGCCGCTGTCGCCGCCCAGGTACAGGCGGTAGGGCCCCAGCTGAAGCACGAAGGCGGCCCACAGCGTGTTTTGGGGCGAGAAGCCGCGGCCCGACATGTGCTGCGCCGGCACGGCCGTGAGCTGCACGCCGGGCCACGGCGCGGCGGTTTCGTGCCAGTTCAGCTCGGTGACCTGGTCGGCGGCGTAGCCCCAGTAGCGCAGGTGGGCCCCCACGCCCAGGGCCGTGACCACGCGGGCCACCTGGGGGCGCAGCGCGGCCACGGTGGCGTAGTCGAGGTGGTCGTAGTGGTCGTGGGTCAGCACCAGCACGTCGATGGGCGGCAGGTCGGCCACGCCGTAGCCGTTGCTGCCCGCAAAGGCCCGCACCGAGCCCGGCACCGGCGAGGCATTGCCGCTGAACACGGGGTCAACCAGGATGTTGATTTTCTGGTACTTAATCAAATACGACGAGTGGCCGAACCAGATGATGGTGGGCCGCTCGAAGGGCCCCGGGGCCCGCAGGTTGGTGGCCACCGACGGCAGCGGGCGGCTGGGACGGCTGGTTTTGGGCCGGGCCAAAAAACCCCGCAGCAGCTTGCCCACCGGCGCGTCGCCGGGGCTGAACCGCACGCCGCCCAGGTTCTGAAACTTGCCGCTTTTGAAGTTGGGCAGCGCCGCAAATTGCTGCGCCTGTGCCGCCGAGGGGCTTTTACCGAGGATTTTCATTCGTGCGAAACGGGGCCTTACCGGGCCCACTGGGGCATAGACGGCCGGGGCCCAGCTATGTTTTAGGGGCCCTAGGCCACGGCCAATACCTGCACCGTTTGGCCGTTGAAGGCGGCCGCCTCGCCGGCGCGCTTGCCCTTCAGGGCCAGGGCCACCGGCGCGGCCCCCGACACGGCGAAGCATTCCTGCCCCGCCACCACCAGCCGGCCCGCGCTGATGGCCACGTAGAACCAGCCCAGCGAGGTGTGCACCAGGGCCCCCGGGCGCACCGCGTCGCAGGGCGCGTCGGGGCTGATGCGGGCCAGCTCGGCGGCCAGCTGCCGGGCCTGGTGCAGCTGGGTGGCGTTGCGGTCGCGCTCCTGGGTGGCCATTTCGCGGCCGGTTTCGTACTTGTCGCCCGCGCTGCTTTTGGTGTCGGAGTTGGCCGATTCCTGGGCGGCCTGCATGGCCAGGGCGGCGGCGGCCATGCGTTGCTCGATGAAGGCCTGGCAAGCGGCGTGCAGGACGGGTTTGGGCGGGAAATCGGCCATGGGGGCGAAGCGGAAGAGGTGAGAGCAGGCCCGGCCGGGCCCCGGCAACCGCCGCGCAGCCGCGGCGGGCACCAAAATCGGGTAATTCTACGCGCTAAACAGTTGGCCGCGCCTTGGTTCTTTGCAAGGTTGATCCGAACCGGCGCGTGGCCCCGGCTTTTTGCCCCACCACGCGCCGGAAAGCCACCCATCCCACCCCCGCGCATGAGCCTTCTGTTCACACCGGCGCTTGCCCCCGGGGCCCCGCGCAGCGCGCGGGCAGCGGCGGTTGGGCCACCCCTTCGACGGCCGCCCTGTTTGCTGCCAGCTACGGGGCCCGGCAAGGCGGCACCTTCGAACTGGGCGATTTCCTGGAGCCGTTGTTCGCCGACCAGCCCTTCGGCAACCAAACGCTGCGGATTAGCTTTGGCCTGCTACGAATACTGCCCCACCGCGGGCCCCCTGGCGCCCACTTTCGGGCTGGTGCTGCGCCTGCACGCCCCGGCAGGTGGACGGCGGCTCCGACGCCCCGTTGTTCGTCAACCAGCCCTGCCCACCGTATTGCCAGGGCCCTGGGCGAATGCTGATTGGCGGGTCTTTTCATTTGTTCTACTTACCCCACCTCAAGTGGCATGACTGGCCAAGCATTAGTCCATCTAAGCGGGGATTTGTCGCGGGCCGCGCTGGCGGTAGCGTTCCTGAGCGGTGTGGTCCGCTTCCGCCGGCTGCCGCCAGAGCTGCGCTTTTTGGCCGTGTTTTTAGGGTTTGACGCGGCGACGGAAATTGCCGCCACTTGGCTGGGGTATTTGCACCGGCCCAACCTGATCCTGTTTCCGATTTTTTTGGCGGTTGAGGTGTGGTTTTTGGCGTTGGTCTACGACCGGGCGTTGCAGTGGCGCGCCTTTTCGCGGTGGCGGCCGTGGCTGGCCGGCGCGTTTGTGGCCTACTGCGCGCTCGACAGCTGGTTCTTTCCCGAGGTGGCCCGCTTCAAGCCCGCGCTGCAACTCGTAGAAAGCGTGCTGGTGCTAAGTTTGGTGGGGCTGTACTTCCGCAAGCTGCTCCACGAGCTGCGCGTGGCGCGCCTGGACCAGGAGCCGATGTTCTGGGTTTCGGTGGGAATCGTCATTAACTTTCTGGGCAGCCTCCAGATTCACCTGTTTAGCAACTACTTGCTCACGCATTATTCCCCCCAACTGAGCCGGTACGCCTGGGCCGTTCACTCACTGCTCAACGTGGTGCTGTATGCCTGTTATTGCACCGCCCTATGGATTCGCCCCCGGAAGTAACCTTTGCCCCGCTGCTGTTCAGTTGCATTGCGTTCATGCTGCTGGCGGCGGGGGGCCTGGTGCTGTTTTTGGTGGTGTACCAAAAGCGGCTGCTGCAACAGCAGCTGCGCCTGCGCGCGGCCGAGGCCGCGCACCAGCAGGCGCTGCTGGCCGCCGTGGTGGAGGCCCAGGAGCGGGAGCGGGAGCGCATCGGCCGCGACCTGCACGACGGCATCGGCTCGACCATTGCCACGGCCAAGCTGCTGGTGCACCGCCTGGAGGGCCCCCAGCCCCTGGCCGACCGCGCCGACTTGCTCGGGCTGGTGAAGGAAATAATGGGCACCGCCGTGCAGGACGTGCGCACCGTGTCGCACAGCCTCTACCCGGTGGTGCTGGCCCGCTTCGGCCTGGCCGAGGCCTTGCAGCACCTCGTCGACGTGTCGAACGAGGCCGGCACGCTGGCCGTGCAGCTGGAGGTGGAGTACCCCCGCCCGCTGGCCCTGGCCCAGGAGCTGGCCCTGTACCGCATTTGCCAAGAGCTGATGCACAACGCCTTCAAGCACGCCGCCGGGGCCACGCGCCTGGGCGTGCAGCTGCGGCAGCGCGGCACGCTGCTCACGCTGGCCGTGGACGACGACGGCTGCGGCTTTGCGCTGCCCGCGCCGGGGGCCCCCGCACCCGCCGCCCCGGGCGCGGGCCTGCGCAGCATCGACGTGCGGGTGCAGCTGCTGCGCGCCCGCTTGCACCGGGCCTCGGGCCCCGGCCAGGGCACCCACACCCGCGTCGAGCTGCCCTCGGCGTTCGTGGTGTAAGCCCGCATTTCGCCACCGTTTCCTTCCCTTCCCCATGGCTGCCATCGATTTTCCGGTCCGCATTGCGCTGCTCGACGACCACCTGCTGTTTCGGCAGGGGCTGCGCTACATTTTGCAGGCCCTGCCCTACGTGGCGGCCGTGGACGAGGCGGGCGCGTTCCCGGAGCTGCTGGCCCTCTGCCGCCAGCGCCTACCCGACGTGCTGCTCCTCGACTTGCAAATGCCCGGCGTGGACGGCCCCGAGGTGGCCAAAGCCCTGCTCGCCGAATTCCCCGACCTGAAAATCATCGTCCTCTCGATGTTTTCCGCCGACAAGTTTATCAGCCAAATGCTGAAGCTGGGGGCCCGCAGCTACCTGCCCAAGGACGCCGACCAGGACCAGCTCCGCCAGGCCCTGGAAGACGTGCTCACCACGGGCTACCACGTCACGCCGCACATGGCGCGGGCACTGCTGCGCGGGGCCCCGGCGGCCCCGGGGCCCGTGCCGCCGCGCTCGGTGCTGGTGCAGCTTACCCCGCGCGAGGAGGAAATCCTGCGCCTCATCTGCGAGGGCCGCACAGCGGCCGAAATTGCTGACCAGCTCTTCATCAGCCGCCGCACCGTGGAAGGCCACCGCCAAAACCTGCTCGAAAAAACCCACGCCCCCAACTCGGCCGGCCTGGTAGTGTACGCCGTGAGGCACGGCCTGCTGGACGCGTGAGAATTTGGCCTAACCGCGGCGATGGCTTTTAACCAAACCAGAAGAATAAAGTGGCGTGGAGGACGGATTTAATCAGAGCTATTTAAGAGGGATCTAAGTGAATGACTACCCGCTCAGGAGCAACCGAAGCTATTTGCCGCTCACATTTCCATTTCGACTGCGACGTTAATCCTTGAATCGTGCTCCCGTCGGCGATAATATCGCCATGCTCATACACATAGTAGGCATAATTCCACAAAGCCTCCCCAACGGCACTCTCGTTCAAATTTGCAAAACGAATTTGAAAATCGGGCAAGCCTAATAAGTGCAAACCAACGGTATCCATCAGGATTTCACCCGCCGGCCCGTTGCTAATATTAAAAAGCCGCACGTTCACCAGCCCATGCAAGGTTCGTTGGTCAGGATTGGTCCAGGCATCGACCAAGTCAGCAAGAGCAATCAGTTTCTGAGCTGCTACCGAATAAACTACTTGCGGGCCGGTGGCATTGGCTACTGCGACCAAAAAATCCATAAATAGTGTGAGGCGGGTCTTATAATCCAATGTTCGGGACATAAAATCCGATACCAGCAATTCAAATCCGCAAGCGGCTGCGTACTCACTAGCTTCCGGCCAATGCCAGTTTTGTTGCAGTGCTTCGGGCGCAACTTCCGCTTTTTCATTGCCGGCATTTGGCAATAAAACAGTGCACTGCGCAGCGAGAACCCCGTCTCCAAACTTTACTTCGATATCAGGAAAGAAATAAAGCAGTACGCTTCCAGCAGCAGGACTGTGAACCCCGGGATGCGTTATTTCCAGTTCATTAACGATGCGTTGCTTATCAACAATTGGTTTATCAATAAGCAGCAACTTAGCCGTCAACATCTGCGGGTAGTTTCTCAGGGGCTCATCAGGAGCTGCCCGTTGCTTCTGCTTCTTACCAAAATCAAAAAGACCCATTGAGGCGGCGCTGGTTTACTTGGTTTGCACCCAACAAATGTAGTTCGCCGTTATGGGCGATGCGCGTTCAAGTAGTCGGTTCGCCGTTTGCTGACTGCCCAGCGCCCTTGTCACGGTCTTGCTGGCGGCACACTTCCCGAATGGCACGAAGCGACTTGGCTTGCCACCGGAGGTACACCGGTACCTCCTGCTTTTCCTCGGCCGTCATCGTTTGCCACCGGGGCGCGTCTTTGGCGCTGTGGTCGGCGTGCAGCGTGGTTTTGCGAGTCGCGGTTTTGTCGAGGCGGAGCATGGATGAAGTTACAAATTCCCGACCAGCCCCTCCGCCAGGGCCCTGTCGTTGCTCAGGCGGGGCACTTTGTTTTGGCCGCCGAGCTTGCCCAGGCGTTTCATGTGGCGCTGGAACGCGCCGGGCGGCAGCGGCGTGAGCAGCAGCGGCACCAATATGCTGCCTTGGCGCAGGTCGTCGTAGTAGGTGTTGCGCTGGCGCAGGGCCCCGTCCAGGGCCCCGGCGAAGGCGGCCGCGTCGGCCGGGGCTCGCGCGAATTCCACCAGCCACTCGTGGCTCGAGGGCTGCGCAGGGTCGGCGCTCACAAGCGGGGCCACGGTGAACTCCACCACTTCCACCGCCGGAAACTGCCGCATGGCTTCGCGCAGGGCCCCTTCTACTTCCTCGCCGATGACGTGCTCGCCGAAGGCCGAGAGGAAGTGCTTGAGGCGGCCCGTGACCA
Organism: Janthinobacterium lividum; assembly: GCA_050954665.1. GTDB lineage: Bacteria > Bacteroidota > Bacteroidia > Cytophagales > Hymenobacteraceae > Hymenobacter. Next base: position 291,342 of record JBPBPC010000035.1, on the reverse strand, counting down.
CCACCCGGTGCGGGGCCAGGTCCACGAAGCGCACCGTGTCGCCGAGCGAGTAGCCCCACAGGCCGGCGTTGGAGGTGAGCACGACGGCGTACTGCTTATCCAGCTCGACGTCGGCGACGGTGAGGCGGGGCGGGTTTTCCTCGAAAAACCTTTCGGCGGGCACAAATTCAAAGAAAATGCCGCTGTTCAGCAGCAACAGCAGGCCGGGGTTGCCGGGCTCGTCCTGGAAGGCCAGGAAGCCTTCGGAGGCCGGAAACAGCTCGATGCTGTCGATGGGCCGGCCGATGCTTTCGAAGAGCTTGGCGCGGTACGGTTCGAAGTTGACGCCGCCGTACACAAACAGGTTGAGGTGCGGGAAAACGTCCTTGATGGGCCGGCCGGTGAGCTGGAGGAGCTTGTCGAAGTACATCTGCACCCAGGGCGGAATGCCCGAAATCAGCGTCAAGTCCTCGGGCAGCGTTTCCTCCACGATGCGGTCGAGCTTGGCCTCCCAGTCCTCGATGACGTTCGCGTCGTAGCTCGGCAGCTGGTTGCGGCGCAGGTAGGCCGGCACGTGGTGGTTGGCAATGCCCGAGAGGCGGCCGGTGGCAATGCCGTGGTGCTCCTCCAGGGCCGGCGAGCCGCTGAGAAACATGAGCTTACCGTCCAAGAACTGGCTACGGCCGGTGGCGTGCACGTAGTGCAGCAGCGCGTCGCGGGCCCCGTTGATGTGGTTGCCGATGCTGGCGCGGGTGATGGGGATGTACTTGGTGCCGCTGGTGGTGCCGCTGGTTTTGGCCAGGTACAGCGGCCGGCCGGGCCAGAGTACGTCGGCCTCGCCGGCCTGGGTGCGGTCGAAGTACGGCTTCAGGCCTTCGTAGTCGCGCACGGGCACCAGGCGGGCCAGGTCGGCGGGCGTGCGCAGGGCCCCCAGCCCGTGGGCCTGGCCAAAGGCCGTGGGGGCCCCGGCCGCCGCCAGCCGCCGCAGCAGCCGCAGCTGCGTGCCCACCGGGTCGCGCTGCCACTGCCGGTCGCGGTGGGCAACGTAGGCCGCCAGGGGCCGGCTCAGCGCTGATTTAATTCCCATAACCCGAGCAAAAACGTCCTTTTGAAAGCGGGGCGAAAGTACGCCCGGGGCCCCCGCCGCCCGCCGGGCAGCAACCTTCGCCCGGGGGCCCCGTTTCCTACCCACACGTTCACCCACTCATTAAAAAACACCACGATCATGGCAGACCATGCAGGCAAGGCCGTTTGGAACGGCGACATCAAAGGCAGCGGCACCCTCACCACCGACAGCGGCCACCTCAACGCCCCGTATTCGGCCGGCAGCCGCTTTGAGGGCAAGCCCGGCACCAACCCCGAAGAACTGATTGGCGCCGCCCACGCCGGTTGCTACACCATGTACCTCACCAGCGTGCTCACCAAGCACGGCCACACCATCGAGAACATCACCACGACCAGCACCGTGACGATGAACCCCAACGGCGGCCACCCGGTCATCGAGCACATCCACGTGAACACCGTGGGCCAGGTGACCGGCGGCAACATCACGCCCGAGGACTTCCAGAAGCACGCCGAAGACGCCAAGGCCAACTGCCCGGTGTCGAAGGTGCTGAGCGCCGTGCCCAGCATGACGCTGGAAGCCAAGCTGGCGTAGGTTCGTTGCTTTTATTTCCCGCTGCCGGTTCGCGCCGGGGCCCCACTTGGCGGCTCTGGCGCGAAACCGGCAGCGGGAAACTATTTTTGCCCCATGCCCACTGGTTCTACCCGCATCCGCCTCCGCCCCGCCAACACCTCGCGCGTCCCGTTTTGGGGCCAACTGGCCATTGGCTTGTTCTGGGTGGTCTACGTTTCGGCCATGGCTTGGGGCGACACCACGGCCCACGACTACCACTTCCTGCACTGGGTGTTTTTGGTGTTCAGCCTGGTGTACATCGGCTACGTGCTGGTGAACAACGCCCCCATCTTCGGCACCCAGAGCTACCTCGAATTCACACCCGGCTACTTAGTACACAAAAACGGCCTGTTCCGGCCCAAGCAAGTGTTCGCCGTCGAGAACATTGCCAGCCTGGAACTGCTGGCGTCGGTGCTGCGCGTGCGCCTGAAAGACAATGAGTTGTACGCCCTCGACCTGAAGGAAGTGAAGGGCAAGCGCCGCAAGCTGGTGTTCCGCGAGCAGGTGCGCCGCTTCGCCGCCCGTTACGGCATCAACCTGCTGGAGCCCAACCCGCTGCGCGGGTAGCCCGCTACTCGAACAGGGGCCCCAGCGGCAGTTCGATGCCCGTGGCCGGGTCGGCCAGGGCTTGCCCTTTGTGAAAAAACAGGTACTCGCCCGGCGCGGAATACATGAAAATGCCGCTCACTTCGGGCACCACAATCCAGCACGATTTTACGCCGGCCCGGAAGTAGCTGGCTGCTTTGCTTATTAAGTCGGCCAGGGCCTGCGTGGGCGAGAGAATTTCGATGGTGGTGAGCGGCAATTGCTGCGCCACAATACTGTCGTTGGCCATGTCAAGGGCCATTGAAGGAAAAATACCGATGTCGGGCACCATCACCCGGCCTGCAACCTCGATGTTAATTTCCGACATGAAACGGAATTGGTCGCGGTAGCGGGTTTTCAACTCGAATATTGCATTTGCCTGCACGGCACTGTGGTTTGTGCTGGGCATAGGTTTTCCGCGTTCCAACTCGTATTCGGAAAGTTCGACGGCAAGCGTTTCCATGGGTGAGCAGTAGGTTTTTTCAAAGATAACCCGCCGGGCCGTGAAAACCCGGGGCCCCTACTTGGCGAATTTCTTGCGTAGGTCGTCCACCTGGGTGCGAAACTTCTTGTCCAAGTCCACCAGGTCCGACACGGTTTGCACCGAGTGCATGACGGTGGTATGGTCGCGCCCGCCGAAGTGGAACCCGATGGTTTTCAGCGTGTGGCTGGTGTGGTGCTTGGCAAAATACATGGCCACCTGCCGGGCCGTCACCACTTCCTTTTTGCGGGTTTTGTCCTTCAGCAAGTCCACCGACACGTTAAAGTACGCGGCCACCGTTTTCTGGATGAAGTCGAGGTTCACCTCCGCCTCCACTTCCTCGATGATGTGGCGTAGGGCCTGCTTCACCATTTCCAGGTCGATGTCGCGCCGGCTGAGGCTGCTCTGGGCCACCAGCGAGGCGATGACGCCCTCCAGCTCGCGCACGTTGGTGTGCACCGAGTTGGCCAGGTAATCGACCACGTGCGGGGCCGGAATGTCAATCCCGTCCTGCTCCATCTTGTTGCGGATGATGGCCACGCGGGTTTCAAAGTCGGGCGTTTGCACGTCGGCCGTCAGGCCCCACTTGAAGCGCGAAAGCAGCCGGTCTTCCAGCCCCTGCAAGTCCTTGGGCGGCCGGTCGGAGGTCAGCACAATCTGCTTGGCCGACTGCTGCAAGTGGTTGAAGATGTGGAAGAACATTTCCTGCGTTTTGTCCTTGTCGGCCAGAAACTGCACGTCGTCCAGGATCAGCACGTCCACTTGCAGGTAGAAGTTGGCGAAGTCCTGCACCTTGTGCGACTTCACGCTCTCGATGAACTGGTTCGTGAACTTCTCGGCCGACACGTACAGCACAAACCGCTCGGGCGTGGAGGCCTTGATGTGGTTGCCGATGGCTTGCACCAGGTGCGTTTTGCCCAGCCCCACGCCGCCGTACACCATCAGCGGGTTGAAGCTGGTGGTGCCGGGCTTGTTGGCCACGGCAATGCCCGCCGAGCGGGCCAGGCGGTTGCAGTCGCCCTCGATGTAGTTGTCGAACGTGTAGGAGCCGTTGAGCTGCGAGGGCACCAGGTTGCCATCCACGGCGCGCGCTTGCTGGAAGGGGTTGCGCGGGGCGGCTTCAGCGGTCGCTGCGGCAGTTGGGGCCAGCACGGGGCGGTTGCTGCCAGCGGCCTGGTAGTAGCGCGGGCCGCTGGCGGGGCCGTTGCCGGGCACGGGGCGGGGCCGCGCGTCGGGCGGCGGGGCGTCGCGCTCGGGGGCCGCCTGCTTGCGGGCCGGGGGCAGGTGCAAGGTTTTGGGCTGGTCGAGGGCCGTGCCTTGGTCCACCACCACGCTGTACTCAAGGCGGCCGGCGGGGCCCAGCTCCTGGAACAGGGCCCGGCGCAGCTCGTCCACGTAGTGCTCTTCGAGCCAGTCGTAGAAGTAGTTGCTCGGCACTTGGATGGTGAGCACGTTGTCTTTCAGCTCGACCGGCACGATGGGCCGGAACCACGTCTTAAAGCTCTGCTCGCCGATTTCGGCCGCAATCGTGCGCAGACAGCCTGCCCAAACGGTGCGAAAATCTTTGAGCATGGGACAAGGCCGCCAGCGAGCTGGGCAGAGCCAAACGAGGGTAGAAAGACAACCGAACCCATCCCGAACGTGGAGGCGTTGGGGTTAGGGGGGAACAAAATTGTGGAAAACTTAGCAGGAAAAAAAGTCGGTTCTTCCTTGCTTATGTGGGGCTTTTAGCAGGCCCCGCGCACGGGCACCACGGCGGCGCTGGCCAGCCCGGCCCGTTTGGCGCCGGGCGTAAATTCGTAGTCGAGCCGCCCCAAGTTGATGCCCGACCAGCCCACTTGGTTGATGAGGGCGGCGTGGCCGTCGGGGCCCGGGATGGGCTCGGGCGCGTCCATGAACGTGTGGGTGTGGCCGCCCAAAATCAGGTCGAGGCCGGCCACCTGGGCGGCCAGCTTGCGGTCGTCTATTTTTTCGTTGTCGTACTTGTAGCCCAGGTGCGAGAGGCAAATCACCATGTCGCATTTTTCGGGGCCCCGCAGCTGGGCCACCATTTCTTTGGCCTTGGCCACGGGGTCGAGGTACTGGGTTTGGCCAAAGTTTTTGTCGCCCACCAGCCCGGCCAGTTCAATGCCCAGCCCGAACACGCCCACGCGCACGCCCTGCTTCACAAACACCTTGCAGGACTGAAACTTACCGGCCAGCGGCGTCTGCGCGAAGTCGTAGTTGGCGATGAGGAACGGGAAGCCGGCGTTGGGCAGCTGGCGCCCGAGGCCGTCGAGGCCGTTGTCGAAGTCGTGGTTGCCGAGGGTGCTGGCGTCGTAGCCCATGCGGGTCATCAGCTTGTATTCCAGCTCGCCGCCGAAGAAGTTGAAGTACGGCGTGCCTTGGAAAATATCGCCCGAGTCGAGCAGCAGCACGTTGGCCTCCCGGGCGCGCACGTCGGCAATCAGGGCCGAGCGCCGGGCCATGCCGCCCAGGCCCGCCCACTGCCCGCCGCCCTCGGGAAACGGCTCGATGCGCGAGTGCATGTCGTTGGTGTGCAAGATGGTGAGCTTCACCGGCGCCTTGGCGGCGGGGGCCGCGACGGCGGCATTGGTTAGGGCCCCCAGCGCGGTGAGGCCGGCGGTGCCCAGCAAAGAATTACGGAGGAAATCGCGGCGTTGCATGACGGGTTATTTAAGCAATAATATGAATAAATAAATTTTTCATCTATGGCGCTGATCTGGTCCTCAGCTACTGCACTTTCACCCGGCCCTCAACCTGGGCGGTGACAGGCTGGCCGGCCTTGGTCAGGGCCCGGATGTGGTCGGCAATGGCGGTGCGCAGCAGCACGCCGGTGTGGCGCGGGGCGATGCTCTTGAAAAACACCATGTTGTCGCCGCCGCCGGCCAGGTAATCGGAAATGGCAATGGCGTAGGGCTTGGCCTGGGCGGCGTCGAAGGGCTGGCCGCCGATGCGGATGTCCAGGGCGTGGCCGTCGGGCGTGGCCGTGTAGGTGGCCCCCGAAATGGCCATTTTCACGTGGGCGGCGTAGTCGAAGAGTTGCTGCACGGTGGCGGCTGGCGCGTCGAGCACCACCAGCTCGTTCTCGAACGGCATCAGCTCGAACACGTTGCCCAGCGTGACGGGCCCCGCGGGCAGGCTGGCGCGCAGGCCGCCGTTCGACATCACGCCCAGCGGCACGGGCTCGTGCAGCACCTCGGCGGCGCGCTGGCGCTGCAAGTCGGCCACGAAATTGGCCAGCGGCGACTCGCCCGGTTTTTTCGTCAGGGCCACCGGGGCGGTGCCCAGCACGCCCTGCATTTCGGCCGTCACCTTGTCGTGGTAGGGCTGGATAAGGGCGACCACGGCGGGGTCTTCGGCCTGGGTTTTGCCCACCGGCTGGCTCGTGGCGGGCGCGAAGTGGGCGGTGGGCCGGTAGGGGCCCCGCTGGCAGCCGGCGGCGGCCACCAGGGCCAGCGCAGCGGCCGCGAAACGAAGGGAGCGCAGCATGGAAAGCACGAAAGCGGTGGGCAACAACGGCGGGCGGCGGGCGCCCGCCGGGCAGCGAAGGTACGGCCCCGGCCAGGTTTGGCGGGGCCCGGTGGGCGGGCCTTTCCCGGCCGGGGCGGTATCTTGCGGGCACCCCGCGGCCCGGCCGGGCCGCGGTTTTTCGTCCTTCCCCATGTCCGAACCCCTGCCGGCGGCGCCAGTTACTTTCGTTGAATTCCCGGCCCTGACCACCGCCGATTGGCAGGCTCGCTTGGCCCACGACCTCAAGGGCCAGGACCCGGCCGTGCTGCGCTGGCCCCTGCCCGACGGCCCGGTGCTGGAGCCGTTTTACCACCGCGAGGCCCTCGACGCGCTGGGGGGCCCGCCCGCGCCCCTCCCCTTCCCGGCCCGGCCTTGGCTGAACGTGCCCGCCCTGCCGGTGCCGGCAAGCTCCGACGGCCGCTTCGAGGTGGAACGCGCCGTGACGGCCCTGGCCCACGGGGCCGACGGCGTGCACTTCGAGCTGGCCACGGCTTCGGCGTTTGACACTGAGTACCTGGCCCAGCGGCTGCCGCTGGCCGCTACGTTCGTGGGCTACACCGTGGCCGAGGGCCCCGACGAATTGCTGGCCCGCCTGGCGGCCACCGCGCCGGGCGTGGCGCTGCGCGGCTTCCTGCGGTTTGCGCCGCTGCTGGGGCCCGAGGGCGGCACGCCGCCGCAGTACGCCGGGGCGCTGCGGCGCTGCGTGGCGCTGGCCCAAACGTGGCCCGACTTCCGGGCCCTGGCCGTGAACGCCGCGTACTTCGGCAACGCCGGGGCCACCGGCGGGCAACAGCTGGCCAACGGCCTGAGCACCGCCGCCGCCCTGCTGGCCGCCCTGCCCGACGCGGCCACGCCCCTGGCCGCCGTGGCCGGGGCCCTGCACTGGCACGTGGCCGTGGGCCCCAGCTACTTCCCCGAGCTGGCCAAGCTGCGGGCCCTGCGCCGCCTCTGGCCCACGCTGCTGCACGCCTACGGCCTGCCGCCCGCCGCGGCCGCTGGCCTGCGCGTGCACGCCGCCACCGCCACCTGGACGCAAACCACCCTCGACCCGCACACCAACCTGCTGCGCGCCACCACCGAGGCCATGAGCGCCGTGCTCGGCGGCGCCGACTCGCTGTCCGTGGGCACGTTCGACAGCTTGTACGCCGCGCCCAACGAATTTTCGGGGCGCCTGGCGCGCAACCTCTCGCTGGTGCTGCGCGAGGAAGCCCACTTCGGCGCCGTGCAAGACCCCGCCGCCGGCTCGTACTTCGTCGAAACCCTGACCGACGAATTGGCCCGCGCGGCCTGGGCCCTGTTCCAGCAAACCGAAGCGGCGGGCGGGCTGCCGGGGGCCCGCCCGCAGGTGCTGGAGGCCGTGCACGCCGCGGCCGCGGCCACGTTCCAGCGCATCGCCGCCGGCAGGCAAGTGGTGGTGGGCACCAACCGCTTCGAAAACCGCGCCGAGCAGTACGCCTTCAACCCCAAGAAGCTGCTGCGCTCGGCCACCTTCGACACCACGCGCGCCACCTACCCGTCCGAAGTGCTGCGCCTGGCCACGGCCCTGCACTTCGAGCGGCGCGAGCGCAAAACCAAGCAAGCGGCAATAGTGCTGCTGGGCGCGGGCGTCAACCGCCACATCGAAGACTCGTTCTACCGGTCGCTGCCGGCCCAGGAGCGCCCCGAGCTGGCCGCCAGCCACCCCGAGGGCACCCTCTCGTTCCTGTTCTCTTCGCCCGAAGAAGCCACGCTTATGTACGCCACGCCCGAGCAGTTCCAGCGCTTCGCCCGCTTCCTCTACCGCGTCCCGGTCGAGCGCCAGGTGTTCATGCCGCCGGTGCTGCTTTCCTCCGATCTGGCCACGTTGCAGGAAGCCCTGCGCGTGTTCGGCTTCCAGGAAATGCGGGTGCAGGGCTACACCACCGACGAAGTGCTGGCCCGCATCCAAGGACGGTAACGGCGGGCCCCAAGGCCCGCCCGGCGAACCGCCGGCCAACCGTCGCCCGGGGCCCCGAGGCACCCCATTTTTTTTATTCGCTGACCCGGTTCGCAGCCTTCCCGTTGCGCCGCCACCGCTTCCTTCCGATGAAACCCGACTTCGCCGCCATTGCCTACGACGCCGCGCCGCCCCAGCCCGCCCCGGGCCCCGAAGCGCCGGCCCACGCCACGCCCGAAGGCATTGCGCTGCAGCCCCGCTACACCGCCGCCGACGTGGCCCACCTCGACCACCTGGGCTTCGGGGCCGGGCAGGCCCCCTACCTGCGGGGGCCCTACGCCAGCATGTACACCCAAAACCCGTGGACGATTCGGCAGTACGCGGGCTTTTCGACGGCCGAGGCCAGCAACGCCTTCTACTGCCGCAACCTGGCCGGCGGGCAGAAAGGGCTGAGCGTGGCGTTTGATTTGGCCACGCACCGCGGCTACGACTCGGACCACCCGCGCGTGCAGGGCGACGTGGGCAAGGCCGGCGTGGCCATCGACTCGGTAGAGGACATGAAAATCCTGTTCGACCAGATTCCGCTGGCCGAGATGTCGGTGAGCATGACCATGAACGGGGCGGTGCTGCCGGTGCTGGCCTTTTTCATCGTGGCGGCCGAGGAGCAGGGCGTGCCGCCCGCAAAGCTGACCGGCACCATCCAGAACGACATCCTGAAGGAGTTCATGGTGCGCAACACCTACATCTACCCGCCGGGGCCCAGCATGCGCATCATCGCCGACATTTTCAGCTACACGGCGGCGCACATGCCCAAGTTCAACTCCATCAGCATCAGCGGCTACCACATGCAGGAAGCCGGCGCCACCGCCGACCTGGAGCTGGCCTACACCCTGGCCGACGGCCTGGAGTACGTGCGCGCCGGCCTGGCCGTGGGCTTGCCGGTGGACGACTTTGCCCCGCGCCTGTCGTTTTTCTGGGCCATCGGCATGAACCACTTCATGGAAATTGCCAAGCTGCGCGCCGGCCGCCTGCTCTGGGCCAAGCTCATGCAGCAGTTCAACCCCCAGAACCCCAAGAGCTTGGCCCTGCGCACGCACTGCCAAACCTCGGGCTACTCCCTCACCGAGCAAGACCCCTACAACAACGTGGCCCGCACCGCCATCGAGGCCCTGGCGGCCGTGCTCGGCGGCACCCAGAGCCTGCACACCAACGCCCTGGACGAGGCCATTGCCCTGCCCACCGACTTCTCGGCCCGCATTGCCCGCAACACCCAGCTGTATTTGCAGCACGAAACCGACGTGACGAAAGTGGTGGACCCCTGGGGCGGCTCGTACTACGTCGAGGCCTTGACCCATGAGCTGGCCGACAAGGCGTGGGCCCTCATCCAGGAAGTGGAGCAGCTCGGCGGCATGGCCCAGGCCATCGAAACCGGCCTGCCCAAGTTGCGCATCGAGGAAGCCGCCGCCCGCAAGCAGGCCCGCATCGACGCGGGCAAGGAGGTGATTGTGGGCGTGAACAAGTACCAGACCGATGAGAAAACCGAGGTCGAAGTGCTCGACATCGACAACGACGCCGTGCGCGAAAGCCAGATTGCGCGCCTCACCCACGTGAAGGCCACCCGCGACGCCGTGGCCGTGAAAGTGGCCCTGGCCGCCCTCACCGAAGCCGCCGGCCTGCGCCTGGAGGAATTAGAAGAGTTAAAAGCTAAAAGCGACTCATCGGGGAACGACGGGCCCCCCATCACCCACAACCTGCTGGCCCTGGCCGTGACGGCCGCCCGGGCCCGCGCCACGCTGGGCGAAATATCCGACGCGCTGGAGGCCATGTACGGCCGCCACCAGGCCACCACGCGCACCGTGGCGGGCGTGTACTCGCAGGAAATGAGCCACAACGAGGAATTTGCCCGGGCCCGGGCCGCCGCCGATGCCTTCGCCGCCCAGGAAGGCCGCCGCCCGCGCATGCTGGTAGCCAAAATGGGCCAGGACGGCCACGACCGGGGCGCAAAAATTATCGCCACCAGCTTCGCCGACGTGGGCTTCGACGTGGACCTGGCCCCCCTCTTCCAAACCCCCGCCGAAGTGGCCCGCCAGGCCGTGGACAACGACGTGCACGTGGTGGGCGTGAGCAGCCTCGCCGCCGGCCACAAAACCCTGCTGCCCCAGCTCATCCGCGAGCTGACAGCGCAAGGCCGGCCCAACATCCTGGTCATTGCCGGCGGCGTCATCCCCGCCCAGGACTACCAGTTTCTGTTCGACGCCGGCGTGGCCGGCGTGTACGGCCCCGGGACGGTGATTGCCAAGGCCGCGCAGGAGATTTTGCAGAAGCTAGAAGGGTAAATATTAAACTGTTTTTTCGTGTTCAGTCGCTTTAATTTACAATAGTTATATGGCGTTGTTTGCAACACTACGTAGCCTTAAGAATGAGCTTGATGCTCTACGTCCACTCTCTCCAGAACAGGAGCAACGGGTGCTGCAAAAATTTCGGCTTGATTGGAATTACAATTCCAATGCTATTGAAGGAAACTCACTCACGCTGGGCGAAACTCGTTCGTTGTTATTGCACGGCCTCACGGCCGCCGGTAAGCCCATGCGCGACCATCTGGACATTAAAGGCCACAACGAGGCAGTATTGTGGCTCGAAGATTTTGTGCGTGACGAGCGGCCATTAACGGAGCAGTTTATTCGCGGAATGCACCAAGTATTATTAGGTGAGCCTTACGAAGTACAAGCTCAAACGCCTGATGGCCAACCTACCCGCAAACTGATTCAGCCGGGCCAGTACAAACGGCAGCCAAACAATGTGCTGACCGCAACCGGCGAAATGTTCTACTTCGCCAGTCCCGAAGAAACGCCGAGCCGCATGACGGACTTGGTGGATTGGTACCGCCATGAAACCGAGAACGTTGCATTGCATCCTGTGGCCCTGGCCGCTGAATTCCATTACCGTTTCGTGCGCATCCATCCCTTCGACGATGGTAACGGCCGCATGTCGCGCCTATTAATGAACCTGATTTTATTACGCCACGGCTACTCGGTAACTGTTATCAAAGCCGCCGACCGCAACCGCTATTTGGCCGCCCTAGCCGAGGCCGACGCAGGCGAGCTAGAGCCTTTCTTGCGTTTCATAATTGAAAATGTAGAATCATCGTTGCGGTTGATGATTCGCGCCGCCAAGGGTGAATCTATTGACGAGCCGGATGACTTAGACAAGAAACTGGCACTGCTAAAGAAGCAAGTATTAAGTCGGGAAGACAGTGTCAAAATGCTTTGGGACGATGAAGTTCAAGAAGGCATTTATGACTCGCTAATCAGTTCATGGTTTGATGATTTGCATCAACAAACTCAAAAATTTGACGAATTATTTATGAGCCATGAATATATCGGTGCTATCTATTCCGCACATTTGCAACCAGACAGGTTTGGAAGTATAAGCAATTCGGAAGAATTTAAGAAAACTTTTCGAAATAATTTGTCATCATCAAATGCTGACATTGAAATTATAAGCATCTTAAAAAAATGGGTTCATTTTCGTCAAAGAAAGAATAGTTTTGATGCTGGTTTAGTAGTCAATTTTCAATTTAGTTTAGACCATTTCATAGTAAACGTTGCTATTCTAACCAACTTCACTACACAATCTTCGAGTGCATATTGGCGAGAAGAAGAAGTATTCAATTCAATTTATCGGTATTCATACGATTTCAAAATCATAAGCGAAATTAATTATAGACTCGCTAATAGATTATATAATTTTATTACAACTAAATTAGCAGAAGGCAACACAACTATTACTTAGCTTATACCATAATTTTCCTTGCAATTATTCCTATTCACACACTTGTACATGATGATTAAAACCAATAAGGTTTATGATAAATATTATAACACGATTATTATAATTTTTATATATATCACAAAAAATTTGTCTGAAGTAAAGCCCACATAACCCAACATTACCTCCGCCGCAGCGGCTGCCATCGCAGGTAAGTAGCGCTGCGCCACAGCCACTCCAGGGGTCCATAGCGGAAGCGGCGCATCCAAGCGTGCGCCGCGGCGGCTTGCGCGGCGAACATGAGCACAGCAGCCCCCAGCACTCCTTTCAGTGGCACGGCGGCGGGGCCTACGGAACGTTGGCAATAGCAAGCAAAGAGTAGCAAGCACAAGGATTGCAGCACGTAAATGGTTAAGCCCATTTTGCCCAGGGGCCCCAGCCACGCCAGGGCCCGCCGAAACAGGGGCTGCCGGTACAATAGGACCAGGCCGGCCACGTACAGCGCCGAAACGGCGAGGCTTTTCAACACGAAGAAGAGGTCGTAAAAGCGCAGCACGGGGCTTTCGCCGGGGCCCGCAACCGAGGCCAGCTGGCTGTCAAACACCTTTAGGCCAACGAAAAAGACCGCCGCTACGACCAAGACGCGGTTGAAATATACCCGGTTGGGAGCGGTATCGGCAAACGCATTGCGACGGCCCAGATACAAGCCGAGCACAAACATGGCCGCAACGGTGAACATCCGAAACCCAGAAAATTCGTCCACTAAAAAACTGCCCGCCGTTTTCCCAAAGGCCCGGGTGGGCAGCGCCGTGACTGGCGCCAGCCAGAAGGAAAAGCCCAACCCACCAGCAAAGAGCAGGGCGCTTGTGAGCAGTAGCCACGCATTGCGCCACCGGTACACCAGCACCAGCAGCAGGCCCACCACGGCGTAAGCATGCAGGATTTCGACCTCAAACAGCTGCCGGTGCAGCCAGCCAATGGCCCCCAGCAGCACCAGCCGCCACACGAAGCGCCTGGTGTAGGACTGGCCTTTGGCGCTGGCGCTACGCAACTGCAAGGCAAAGCCTAGAGCGTGTGAACAGTTAATTTAGGGGCATGGAAACGCAGTATGTGTTGAGTGAGGCGCAGTGGTCGGTGCTGGCCCCACTGCTGCCGGGGCGGCGGGGGCCGGCTGGGCAGGACAACCGCCGCTTTGTCGAAGCCGTGCGGTGGCTGGCCCGCAGCGGGGCCCACTGGCGGGCCTTACCGCCGGCCTGGGGCAACTGGCACACGACGTACACGCGTTTTGCGCGGTGGGCCAAGAGCGGCGCGTGGGGCCGGTTGCTGGCCGCCGTGCAGGCCCGCGACGCGGGCCTGGGCACGCTCTTGCTGGACTCGACCACCGTCCGGGCCCACCAGCACGCGGCCGGGGCGCGAAAAAAAACGGGGCGGACCCGGCCCTCGGGCGCAGCCGCGGCGGGCTGAGCACGAAGCTGCACCTGCTCACCGACGCGCTCGGCCGGCCCGTGCGGGCGCTGCTGACGGCCGGTTCCGTGCACGACCGGACCCCGGCCGAGCAAGTACTGGCCGAGTTGCGGCCCGCTTGCTTGGTCGCCGACCGCGGCTACGACGCCCGCGCGTGGCGGGCTCATTTGGCCGCTCGCGGCACGCTGGCCGTCATCCCCGCCCAGCGCAAGCGCGGCGACACGGCCTACACGCCGGCCCGCCACGGCTACGACGCGAACCGCTACCGCCAACGCAACGCCATCGAACGCACCTTTGCCCGGCTCAAGCAGTTCCGCCGCTTTGCCACCCGCTACGACAAACGAGCCGACTGTTTTTTCGCCTGGTATCAATTGGCAGCTACTTTGATTTGGTTGAAAACTGTTCACACGCCCTAGCCCAAAAAGCAGCGAGAAGATGCTGAAGAACTTCCCCGCCACGAACGAATCAACGCCCAGCCGGACGGCCGTTTCGTCAGCGCTCAGCAGGCCAGCGGGGCCCCGGCCGTCGCCGCGCTGGCCCACAAAAGTTATTAGAAAGTGCACCAACCAAATGCCCAGCAAGGCAAAGCCGCGCAATACGTCCACTACTTCAAGCCGCGGCGGCGCGGTGGCCGGCACGGGAAAAAACGTCATTTCTGCTTATACGCCTGATGGTGCCAGGAATCGTTACTGGCAGGCCCCGGCAAAAGTAGCCGTACGTGCTGATTTTGGCCCGGTCCCACCGGTACCGGGCCCCGGGCACAGCCGCGGGCTCAGCGTTACCTCATCTCGGTCTTAAACGCGATGCGTAGGGTGCGGGCCACCCGCACGGGCTTGCCGGCTACGCGGCCGGGTTGCCACCAGGGCATGAGGCGCACCAAACGCAAAGCTTCCTCGTCGAAGCCGTGGCCGCAGCCTTTCACCACTTCGGCGTCGCAAATGCGCCCCTGCTCGTCGATCACGAAACCCACGAACACCGCACCGGCGAGTTGCTGCGCCAAGGCCTTCTCTGGGTAGTGGGCGTTTTGGTGCAGGTAAGCGTAGTAAGCCGCGTCGCCACCGGTGAAGGCCGGCATCACCTCGGCAAAGGCCAGGGCGGCGGCGCGGGTGCTACCCCCGGCCGACACGGTGGCGCCCGTGGTGGACGTGGAAGCGTCCGAGCCGCTGCCCGTCAGCGCGTACATCGTCACGGCCAGGGGTCCGTTGTCCGGGGCCACCACGGTTTGGGCCCGGTAGCCCGAGCAACTGAACACGAGTACCGGATCGGCCCCGGGCACGGGCACCAGAAAGCGACCGTCAGAATTCGTGCTCGCCACATTGGGCGAGCCCTGCACCACGATGACGACCCCCGGCAGGGGCGCACCCGCTTCGTTCAGCACTTGGCCCGCCAGCGCGGCCGCGGGACGGGGGGCCCCGTGGCTGCGGCCAGGGCTCAGGGGAGCGTTAGGCAGCGGCGCAAGTGCGGGCGCAAGGGCTTGGCCCAGGAGCAACAGACCAGTGTAGAGGTGTAATAGCATAGAAATAATGGCTGGGGTGGGAAGAAGAAACACCGGGCATCTGAGCAGTTTTGCGAACAGCCTTTGCCATGGCAAAGCCGCAACCGAAAGACAAGAAAACGAAAGCCAACAGCCGCAGAATAAAATTGTCTAATAACATGTTCCTAGAATGAAAATCAAAATGACAAAATAGTCTAATTATTAATATAATACAATTGATTACAATGGATAATCATCTTGAACTACAAACACTTTACTCTTTTTTTGAAGCCCCTGACAAATTAAAACATTTTTTATCTCTACAACTAATTTTTATAAAATAAATTTTTGTTATATCAATGTTATTGTTTTCTCGTAATCTAAACTATAATATTTACAATAATTTGCATCGCTACAACAGGTTTATGTGCTGCACTTCTACCCCGAAGAAGGTGGGAGATGACTCGCTTCTGCTGACAAAGGCCCGGTATGGCAGTTATGATGCCAACTGGTTTTCCTTACTCCCTTTTTTGCCCCATGGATCTTCAACTCATCAATAAAACGGCCCTCGTGACCGGCTCTACGGCGGGCATCGGCTTGGCCATTGCTCAGCAGCTGGCGGCCGAGGGGGCCCAAATCGTCCTCACCGGGCGCACCGAGGCGCGCTTGGCCAAAGCCAAGACCGCTATTTTGCAGCGCACCCCGGCGGCGGCCGTGCGCGGCGTGGCCGTCGATTTTGGCGAAGCGGCGCAGGTTGATGCGTTGCTAAAGGCCGTGCCCGCGGTGGACATCTTGGTCAACAACGTGGGCATTTTCGAGCCTAAGCCCTTTGCCGACATCACCGATGCCGACTGGCTGCGCTTTTTTGAAGTGAACGTGTTGAGCGGGGTGCGGCTGGCGCGCCAGTACTTCCCGCAGATGCTGGCCCAGGACTGGGGCCGCATCTTGTTCGTTTCGAGCGAGTCGGCGCTGCAAATTCCGGCCGAGATGATCCACTACGGCACCACCAAAACGGCCCAGCTGGCCGTGGCCCGGGGCCTGGCCGAACTCACCAAGGGCACGGCCGTCACCGTCAATTCGCTGCTGCCGGGCCCCACGGCATCCGAGGGCGTGGAGGAATTCCTGAAAAAGCTGGCCGGTGAGGGCAAAACCCGCGCCGAGGCCGAGCACGAATTCTTCCGCGACGCGCGGCCCTCGTCGCTGCTCCAGCGCTTCATCACCGTCGAGGAAATTGCCAACGCGGCGGCCTACCTCGTCAGCCCGCTGGCAGCGGCCACCAACGGGGCCGCGGTGCGGGCCGACGGCGGCGTGGTGCGCAGCATTTAACTTTCTGCGCCGACACGAAAAAGGTCCGCCGCGCCCGAACGACGTTCGGGCGCGGCGGACCTTTTTCGTGGGGCCCCTGGGAAAACTTATTCCGCGGCTTCGGGCGCGCCGCCGAGCAGGGCCCAGGCTTCGTCGTTGCCTTGCTGGCCGGCCAGGTGCAGGGCGGTGAGGCCCCGGGCGTCCTGGAGGGTGGCGTCGGCCCCGGCTTCAAGCAGGATTTTGACCAACTCGTTGCGGCCAAACAGCGTGGCGAACATGAGGGCCGTGCCGCCGTTGCCATTGGTGAGGTTGAGGTCGGCGCCGCGGGCGATGAGCAGGCGAGCAATTTCGGCGTAGCCCTTGAAGCTGACGCCCATCAGGGCCGAGTTGCCGCTGGCGTCCTGCAAATCGGGGTTGGCGTGGCGGTCGAGCAGCACGCGGGCGGCGTCGATGTGGTCGTCGTAGGTGGCCAGGATGAGGGCCGAGAAGCCCTTGCCGTTCTGGGTGTTGATGTCGACCGCTGGGTCTTGCAGCAGTTGCTCGATTGCGGCTACATCGCCCTTGCGGGCGGCGTCGAACAGCAAATCTTCGGGGCGGGAGGAGTGAAATTCCATGGGAAACGATTTAAAACGAAAGGCAAAGCGCCGCTTACTACGGAGCAAGACAACTTTGCGCCGAATGGGTTTGGCCTGGGGCCATAAGAAAGCCTTTCCGGTGGGAAAGGCTTTCTTATGCACAGCGCAAGAGCAGCGCGATTTAAGACTGGGGGATGGCCGACTCTTTGGGGTCTTTCGGCGCCACCGAACCGTTGGCGCTACTGGCCGGCGGGGCAGGGGCAGGCACGGGCGCAGGCTCGGGGGCCCCAGAATCTTTGACCCGCACCCCGGCGTCCTTCAGCTTGCCCCACGAGAAATTGCCGGTTAGCAGCGTGGCCGCAGCGGCCACGCCCACGGCGGCCAGCGCCCCGGCCAACAGGGGGTGCAGCGTGGTGCGGGTGTAAAAGCTCTTCTGCATGACGTGGCCGGGGTAGTCGCTGTGCGCGTGGCCGCCCAAGCCGGGCTGTTGCAGGCCGCCGGCGGGGTTGCCAGCGGGCTTGTCGCTTTTTTCCTGGCCCGGGATGGCTTTGGCGCTGATCCAGTCCATCACGCCGGGCGCAAACTTGTTGGTAACGCTCATTACTTTTCCGCCGCCGCCCACGTAAATGTCGCGCATGGGGTGCACCACGGCGTGCAGAATGGCGTTGGCCACTTCTTCGGGCGCGTACACGGGCGGGGGCAACTGCAATTCGCTGTCGGTGTAGTTGCGCACGTTCTTGTTAAAGGGCGTGTCGATGCTGGCCGGCTTGATGAGCGTGACCGTGACCGGAGCTTTTTCGTGCTCCAGCTCGATGCGCAGCGCGTCGGTGAAGCCCTTGACGGCGTGCTTGCTGGCCGAGTACATGCCCTGCATGGGAATGGCCACGTCCGACACCACGCTGCCCAGGTTGATGAGGGCCCCGCCGTGCTGCTTGAGGTGCTTGAGGGCCTCCAGCGAACCGTTGACGATGCCCCAGAAATTGGTTTCGAACAAGCGGTGGTGGTCGTCGGGGTTGCCGTCTTCGATGCGGCCAAAAATGCCCACGCCGGCGTTGTTCACCCACGTATCGAAGCCGCCGAAGTGGCTGCGGGCGGCTTCGGCGATGCGGGCCACGTCTTCGGGCTTGGCCACGTCGGCGGCCACGGTGGCCACGTGGCCGCCGGCTTTTTCGAGCTGCTCGGCCACGGCGCGCAGGTCTTTTTCGGAGCGGGCGGCCAGCACGAGGCGGGCCCCTGCTTTGGCGGCGGCGCGGGCCGTGGCCAGGCCGATGCCGCTGGTGGCCCCGGTAATGACAATGATTTGCTGGTCGAGCGGTTTGGGTTGGTGGGGCATGGAAAAGAGGAAATAAAGGAAATTCAGATTTTTTGTCACGTTAACAATGCCCTTGCTTACGCGGCCGCGCCCCGGTTGGATATGCCGAGCTTATTGGGGCCCAAGGCCGCTGGCTCTCTGCCCGCCGCCCGGGAATGGGCAGGGCCCCTGGGACGATCCAAGCGATTCAGCGTATTCCGACCAATGCCCCGAGCAGCGGGCCGCCGGCGAAAAGCGAGCCGCCCGCCCCCGCCCTACCTTTGCCCACTTCTTTCCCACTCGCTGCATGACTCCTGATTTTACCGTAAAAACCCTGGCCCTGCTGGGTAGCACCGGCTCCATCGGCACGCAGGCGCTGGAAGTGGTGCGCCAGCAGCCGGGCCGCTTCCGGGTGGCCGTGCTCAGCGCCCAGCGGCAGTGGGAGCTGCTGGTGCGGCAGGCGCAGGAGTTCCGCCCCGCCGCGGTGGTCATCGGCGACGAACGCCTCCGGGGGCCCGTGCAGGCGGCCCTGGCCGGGCAGCCCGAAACCGAGGTGCTGGCCGGGCCGGCTGCCCTGGCCGAGGTCGTCACGCGCCCCGAAATCGACGTGGTGCTCACGGCCCTGGTGGGCTACGCCGGGCTGCTGCCCACGGTGGCCGCCATCCGGGCCGGCAAGGGCATTGCCCTCGCCAACAAGGAAACTTTGGTGGTGGCCGGTGAGCTGATTACCCAATTGGTGCAGCAGCACAACGTGCGCCTGCTGCCCGTCGATTCCGAGCACTCGGCCATCTTCCAGTGCCTAGTGGGCGAAGAAAAAAACCCCATCGAGAAGATCGTTCTCACCGCCTCTGGGGGCCCCTTCCGCGGCCGTTCGGCCCGCGAGATGGAGGCCGTGACCAAGGCCCAGGCCCTCAAGCACCCCAACTGGGACATGGGCGCCAAAATCACCATCGACTCGGCCTCGCTCATGAACAAGGGCCTGGAAGTGATTGAAGCCAAGTGGCTGTTTGGGCTGGGCGATGAGCAGATTGACGTAGTGGTGCACCCCCAAAGCATCGTGCATTCGCTGGTGCAGTTCGCCGACGGCTCGCTGAAGGCCCAACTGGGCCTGCCCGACATGAAGCTGCCCATCCAGTACGCCCTCGGCTACCCGCAGCGGCTGGCCAACACGTTCCCGCGGTTCTCGTTTCTCGACCATCCCACGCTCACGTTTGAGGCCCCCGACCGGGCCGCCTTCCCCAACCTGGAACTGGCCTTCGGGGCCATGCGCCGGGGCGGCAACGCCGCCTGTATCCTCAACGCTGCCAACGAGATAGCCGTGGCCGCATTTTTGCGGGACGAGGTCGGCTTTCGCCAGATGTCCGACCTAGTGGCCGGGTGCCTGGCGCGGGTGTCGTACCTTGCGAGTCCTTCGCTGGACGACTTAATTCAGACCGACGCGGAAACGCGGCGGGCGGCTACGGCGTTGGTGGCCGCAGTATAACCGGCGGCCCGGCCGCCTTTTTCTTTTACTTTCCTCGCTACCTCCTTTGGAAATTCTCGTTATGGCCGGCCAGCTTTTGCTGGGCCTGTCGCTGTTGGTGGGCTTGCACGAATTCGGCCACTTCGCCTTCGCCAAGCTGTTTAAGATCCGGGTCGATAAGTTCTACATCTTCTTCGACTTCCTGTTCCCGCTGCCGGCGGTGATGAACTTCGCCCTGGCCAAGAAAAAAATCGGCGAGACGGAGTACGGCATCGGCTGGTTCCCGCTGGGCGGCTATGTGCAAATCCACGGCATGATCGACGAAACCCAGGATGCCGACGCCCTGGCTGGGCCCCCGCAGCCCGACGAGTTCCGCTCGAAGCCGGCCTGGCAGCGCCTGCTGGTGATGCTCGGCGGCATCATCATGAACGTGATCACGGGCATCGTCATTTTCTCGGCCATCACCGTGCACTACGGCGAAAACTACCTGCCCGCCTCCGAGGCCCGCTACGGCATCCTGCCCAACGGCCTGGGCCGCAGCATCGGCTTCCGCACCGGCGATAAAATCGTGAAAATCAACGGCCGGCCGTTTGCCGAGTTCGACGAGGTGTACAAGCCCGACGTGCTACTGGGCTCGCACTCCTACTTCACGGTGGACCGCGCCGGCCAGCTGGTGGATGTGAACGTGCCCGCCAATTTCATGGACCACTTCGCCCAGCAGCAAGACAGCCTGTTTGTGCGGCCCCGCGAGCCCTTCACCGTGGGCCGCGTGGTGGCCGGCAACCCGGCCGCCGAAGCAGGCCTCAAGCCCGGCGACCACATCGTGGCCATTGCGGGCAAACCCATTCAGTTTTTCGACGAGCTGCAAACCGCCCTGGTGGCCAACGCCGGCAAGAAAACCGCGCTGGCCGTGGAGCGCGACGGCCAGCCCCTGGCCCTGACGGCAGCCGTGACGGCCGCGGGCAAGCTAGGCTTCGAGCCCAAGCCCACCATGCACTTCGAGCAGCGCCAATTCACCCTGGCCCAAGCCGTGCCGGCGGGCGCCAGCAAAGCCTTTGGCGTCATCAGCCTGCAAGGCCGGGCCATTGCCAAGATCTTTCGCGGCGAAGCCAAGGCGTCGGAAAGCCTCGGGGGCCCCGTGGAAATTGCCCAGCAGTACGGCGGGCAGTGGGACTGGCAGCGCTTCTGGGGCCTCACCGGCGGCCTGAGCATGGTGCTGGCCTTCATGAACTTGCTGCCCATTCCGGCCCTCGACGGCGGCCACGTGGTGTTCTTGCTCTACGAGATGATTGCGCGCCGCAAGCCGTCCGACAAGTTCCTGGGCGTGGCCCAGCAGATTGGTACGGTTCTGATTTTGATGCTGATGGCCTACGTCATCATCCTCAAGCCGCTGCTCAAGGCCATCCACTAAAACGAATCATTTACAAAGTCGTCATGCTGTCCCTCGCGCCGCTGCTCGGCTTGGTTTTGACGCTGCTGGCCCCCCCCGCGCCCGCCCGCCCGGCGCGGCACGCCTACCACGCCAGCATCACGGAGCTGCGCTACAACGCGGCCAAGCAGCAGCTGGAGCTGGCTACTAAAGTCTTCACCGACGACTTTGAGCGCGGCTTGTCGGAAGGCCGCCCGGCCCACGTCGATTTGCAAACGGCGGGCCCCGTGGGGGCCATCGTCGCCGCCGAGTACCTGCGCCGCACCCTGGTGCTGAAGACGCCCGCCGGGGCCCCGCTGGCGCTGCAATTCATCGGCATGCAGCCCGAAAAAGACTCGTACTGGCTGTACAGCAAAGTAAGCTTGGTGGGCAAAGCCACCGGCGTACAGGTGCGAAATTCCCTGCTGCTCGATTCGTTTACCGACCAAATGAACATCGTGAATGTAGAAGCCAACGGCAAGAAGGTCAGCGCCTTGCTACGCCAGGGCCACGAGCAGGAAACGCTGAGCTGGTAAGCAGTAGGCCAGGCCCGCAGGGGCAGCGCTACTCGCCCAGCGCCTCGCGCAAAAAGCCGCAGAACGGCACCAGCGCCGCCAGCCGCGCCAGCACGTAACAGCGGAAATCCTTCTGAGCCATTGCTTCGGCATTGGGAATTTCTTGGCTGACCACAAAGCTCTTGTGTTTTAACCACTCAATTTCGGGGTGGGCGGGGTCGTAGCCAGCGGGGGCTTTTTTGAGCCGCTCGCCGCCCAGGCCGGCGAAGTATTGGCGGAAGCCGGGGGCCCCCAGCACGGCGCGCAGGCCGGCGGCGTTGTAGTCGATTTCCTGGCGGATGGCGGCCAGCTGGGTTTTGTCGGGCTGGTAGAGGCCGGCGGCCACCAGCGTGCTGCCGGGGCCCACCTGCACGTAGTAGCCGGGCGCGTCGACGTCCTTGCCCGCGCTGGCGGTGAAGTAGGCCGAAAAGTGCGTTTTGTAGGGGTCTTTGTTCTTGGAAAAGCGCACGTCGCGGTAGATGCGGAACACGCTGGTGCGGCCCAGGGGCCCCGCCAGCGCCGGGTCGCGCCGGTTCAATTCCTGCCGCCAGAAGGCCGCATCTTCTTCAAAGTCAGCCCGCAGGCGGGTGTAGTCGGCCTTGCGCTCCTGGAACCAGGCGCGGTCGTTGTGCGCGGCCAGGGCGGCGAGAAAGTCGAAGAGTGGGGGAAGCTGCATGGCCGTACCAACGGAAAACGGGGCCCCGCGGCCAACCGGCCAGGGCCCCGCAAAATAGCGCCGGCCCGCCGGCGTTGTGGGAACGGGCCCCGCAGTTGGCCCGGTTTTTCGTGCGTTCCCGTTCCGTACCGCTTTTTTTGTGCCCATGAAGATTCCCGCTTTTTCCCCGCGCCTGCTCGTGCTGCCGCTGTTGCTGCTGGCCGGCGCGGCCCGCGCCCAGCGCCCCACCGACCGCTGGTACTTCGGCCAACAGGCCGGCTTAAACTTCGCCGACGGCGACCCCAAACCCCTGATGGACGGCAAGATGGCCACGTACGAGGGCTGCGCCGTGGCCACCACCGCCAAGGGCGAATTGCTGTTCTACACCGACGGCGTCAGCGTCTGGAACCGCGAGCACAAGGTGATGCCCAACGGCCAGCACCTGCTGGGCGGCACCGGCGGCACGGGCCCCGGCAGCAGCACCCAATCGGCGCTCATCGTGCCCGACCCCGGCTCGGGCAACTTGTTCTACGTCTTCACGGTGGCCCCGCAAGGCGGGCGCGACGGCCTGCGCTACTCGCTGCTGGACATGACGCGCGCCGACGGCCTCGGCGACCTGCCGCGCACCAACCTGCTGCTGGTGCAGCCCGTGGCCGAAAAGCTGGCCGCCGTGCGCCACGCCAACGGCCGCGACACCTGGGTGCTGGCCCACCGCTGGCAGTCCAGCGCCTTCGTGGCCTACCTCGTCACGCCCGACGGCGTGCAGGGCAGCAAGCCGGTGCTCAGCAGCGTGGGCAGCGTGAACTCGGGGCCTGGCCGCAACGCCATCGGGGCCCTGAAGTTCTCGCCCGACGGCCGCCACGTGGCGGCGGCGCTGTGGCGCGAAAACAACAAGTTTGAGGTGTACGACTTCGACCGCGCCACCGGCAAAGTCAGCAACGCCCGCAGCTACGGGCCCTACGCCGAAGCCTACGGGGTAGAGTTTTCGCCCGACGGCACCAAGCTCTACGGCAGCTGCAACGGCACGGGCGGCGGCGAAACCCAGATTTGGCAGTTCGACCTGAACAAAAAAGGCGCCGCCACGCTGGTGGGCCACTCGGCCAACCGCAAGATTGGGGCCCTGCAACGGGGCCCCGACGGCAAAATTTACGTGGCCCGCGAAGACAACCCCAGCCTCGGCGTCGTGCAATCGCCCAACGCCGTCGGCAAAGCGTGCCAGTACGTCGACGATGGAATCAAGCTGGGCGGACGGCGCAGTAAATTGGGGCTGCCCAACTTCGTGGTGGTGCCCTAACCCCGACGCTGCGGCACGCTTTTTTCTTAGGCGTGGCCATCCCCCACGCCTTTCGTCCTCGTTTTTGCCATGAATAAACCTTCCTTCTTCGCCTTGCTGCTGGCCCTGTCGGGGGCCTCGCTGGG
This sequence comes from Janthinobacterium lividum, assembly GCA_050954665.1. Lineage (GTDB taxonomy): Bacteria > Bacteroidota > Bacteroidia > Cytophagales > Hymenobacteraceae > Hymenobacter. The sequence continues at coordinate 267,819 of JBPBPC010000035.1, read as the reverse complement.
GGCCCAGGCCCAGTTTTCGCTGCCCAAAATTGGCAACCTCAAGTTACCCACGCTGGGCAAAACCACTACGGCCGCCGGTACGACGGGCGTGCCCGCGGGCGTAAGCAGCACCGAAGCCGCCAGTGGCCTCAAAGAAGCCCTCATCCAGGGCATCAGCAAGGGCGCCGACCAGGCTTCCAAAACCGACGGCTTCAACCTCAACCGCCTGATTCGCATTCCGTTTCCGCCCGATGCGCAGCGCGTGGCCACCACGCTGCGCAGCATCGGGCTGGGCGGCCAGGTCGATAAGTTTGAGCTCTCGCTGAACCGCGGGGCCGAGGACGCGGCCAAAAGCGCCAAGCCCATTTTCCTGAGCGCCATCAAAAGCCTGACGTTTTCCGACGTGTGGGGCATCCTGACCGGCTCGAAAGACGCGGCCACGCAGTACCTCAAGCGCACCACCACCGCGCAGCTCACCACAGCCTTCCGGCCCATCATGCAGCAGAGCCTGGACAAAGTGGCGGCTACGCAATACTACACCACCCTCACCACCCGCTACAACCAGCTGCCGCTGGTGACGCCCGTGCAAACCGACCTCAACCAGTACGCCACCGGCAAGGCCGTTGAGGGGTTGTTCACCCTGATTGCCCAGCAGGAAGCCGACATCCGCGAGAACCCCATGGCCCGTACCACCGCCTTGCTGAAAAAAGTATTCGGCGGCTAGATCCCCGTTCGATACTGGGCAGCGCAGTTCGAAAGGGGCCGCCGTGCGGAACGCAATAAAGCTGCGTTCCGCACGGCGGCCCCTTTCGTTGGTCCTACTCGGTTCTACCAGCGAACCAATGCCGCGTTAGCCGGTAAGTTTGCGGGGCCCACCCACCGCCCCTGCTCCCGCTTTGCCCGCGCCCCGCCTTTCCGCTGCTGCTTTTGTTGAGGGCCTGCTAGCCGGGCAACGCGGCGTGTTGAGCCGGGCCATCACTTTGGTGGAAAGCACGTTGCCTGCCGACCAGGCCCTGGGCCAGGAAGTGCTGCAAGCCGTGCTGCCGCGCACCGGGCGCAGCTTGCGCATCGGCATCACGGGGGTGCCGGGCGTGGGCAAAAGCACGTTTATCGAGGCCCTGGGCCACCACGTGGTGGAAACATTGGGCAAAAAACTGGCCGTGCTGGCCGTGGACCCCAGCAGCCAGCGCGGCGGCGGCAGCATTCTGGGCGACAAAACGCGGATGCCGTGGCTAGCGGCGCACCCGGCGGTGTTCGTGCGGCCCTCGCCGGCGGGGGGCAGCCTGGGGGGCGTCACGCGGGCCACCCGCGAGGCCCTGCTGCTGTGCGAGGCGGCGGGCCACGACGTCATTTTCGTCGAAACCGTGGGCGTGGGGCAGTCCGAAACCGCCGTGCACGGCCTGGTCGATTTTTTTCTGCTGCTGCTGCTGGCCGGGGCCGGCGACGAACTGCAGGGCCTCAAGCGCGGCATCATGGAAATGGCCGACGCGCTGTGCATCACCAAGGCCGACCAGGCCAACGAGCTGGCCGCCCGCCGCGCCCGCGTCGATTACCAGAGCGCGCTGCACCTGTTCCCGCCCGCGCCCTCGGGCCAGGCGGTGCCGGTGCTGCTCACCTCCGCCGTGAGCGGCGCGGGCCTGGCCGAAACCTGGGCCGCCATCGAAACCTACGCCGCCGCGGCCCAGGCCAGCGGCTACTTCGCGCAGCGCCGGGCCCAGCAGCAGCTTCAGTGGTTCGAGGACGCCGTGCAGCAGGCCCTGGCGGCGCGGTTCTACGGCGGGGCGGGGGTGCTGGGGGCCCTGCCCGGCGTGCGGGCCGCCGTGGCGGCCGGGCGGCTCACGCCCTGGGCAGCGGCCGCCGCGCTGCTGCGAGCGGAGTAACTTTCGGCGAGGCAACCGATAAGGAGCTTTCGGGGTTGGTTTTAAAAGCGTAGCCGGGCAGGCCATTGTGCTGAGCTTGCCGGCCCGGGGCCCTGAACCGCTTGCTCACTGCTTCCCTGCCAACTGACCAGTCCCATGCCCGTTCGCCACTACCCGACCCTGCACAACTACGTGGAGGCCAACCGCCGCACCACGCCCGAACACGACGACGTGGCCCTGGAGCTGCGGGAAGGGACCCTGCCGCCCGGCCTCGTGGGCACGCTGCTGCGCAACGGCAACGGCCACTTCGAGCAGCACGGCGTGCTGTACGACCACTTGTTTGACGGCGACGGCATGGTGGCGCGGTTCGTGTTCGACGGGCACAGCGTGCGCTACCGCAACCGCTACGTGCGCACCGACGAGTTCGTGGCCGAGGAGCGGGCCGGGCGGATGCTATACCGCAGCTTCGGCACCAACCTGCCCGGGGGCTTGCTGGCCAACTTCCTCAAAACCCGGTTCAAAAACACCGCCAACACCAGCCTGGTGCAGCACGGCGGCCAGCTGCTGGCCCTGTGGGAAGGCGGCCTGCCCCACGCCCTCGACCCCGCCACGCTGGCCACCCGCGGCCGCTTCGACTACGGCGGGGTGCTGCGCAACCCGTTCTCGTGGCTCGACCGGCGCATCACGCCCGAGCTGCCGTTTTCGGCCCACCCCAAGGTGCATCCCACCACCGGGGTGCTGCACAATTTTGGCACCGTGGCGGGCACCCAGCACCGGCTGGTGCTCTACGAGGTGAGCCCCGCCGGCGAGGCCCGGCTGGCCCACGCGCTGCCCATGCCCGCGGCCACTTTCGCCCACGACTTCGTGCTGACGGAGAGCGGGCACCAGATTTTTTTCCTGACCCCGGTGGCCTTCGACGTGCTGCGGGCCTTCGCGGGGCTGACCTCGCCGGCGGCGTCCATCAAGGTGAACCCCGCCCAGCCCACGCAAATCGTGGTGGTGGGCCCCGACGGCACCGTGCACCGGCTGCGCACCGAGTTTGGCTTCACGTTTCACTTCGTGAACGGCTTCCAGGACGCCGACGGCACGCTGGTGGCCGACGCGCTGCTGCTCGGCAACTACCCCGACTCGGCCAGCATCAAGGCGTACTTGCACGGCCACCTGCCCGACGACCAGCCCCAGGCGCGCTTCGTGCGCTTCCGCCTCGACCTGGCCGCCGGCACCGTGGCCCGGCAGTCGCTGGCGGACTGCGAGGGCGAGCTGCCCGAAATTCACCCCGACCGCGTGGGCCGCCCCTACCGCTACGCCTGGGCCATCGGCCGCCCGCCGGGCCACCCCCTGCCCCTGCTCGACCACCTGCTCAAGCTCGACGTGCAGACCGGGGAAGTGCGCCACGCCTACGCCCCCGGCACCCTGTGCAGCGAGCCCGTGGTGGTGCCCCGCCGGGCCCCCAGCGGCGCCCCCGCCCCCGCCGAAGACGACGGCTACCTAGTGTACCTGCGCTACTCGGCCGCCGACGACGCCACCGACCTGCTGGTGGCCGACGCGGCCGACCTGCGCCCGCTGGCCCGCCTCCGGCTGCCGCACCACATTCCGCTGGGCTTCCACGGCTTGTGGCTGAAGTAGGGGCCCGCGTTGGCATGCGGCGGAATAGCGGGGTTGTAAGATTCCCCGCCAAGTGAGCCAGTCAAAAGCAGAGGCAATTTCCTGCCACTTCCGTCAAATAAAGCAGAAACCAGCCTCCAACGCATTGGGAGTGGCTATGCCTCATCACTTCCCCGCCAACTCAGCCAAGTACACCTCCAACATGGGGTAGCCGCCGGGGCCCGGTTGGGCGCGGTCGGCGGCGTTGTGGGGGTTGAGGCGGTGGGCGGTTTCCCAGGCGTCGGGGAGGCCGTCATGGTCGGCGGCGGCGGGCGTGGCTTTTAGGGTGGGCCGCCTGGGGCCCCGGGCGCACCCGCGGCGGGGCCCCGCCGTACACGGGCGCAGCCGCGCACTGCCTATGAAACTCTTGCCACCCGCTTCGTTGCTCGCCGCCTTTGCTCTCACCTTGGGCATCGTGGGCCTGGCCGGCTTCGTCGATGCCTACGCGTTCGGGCACTTCCAAGGCTTGTTCGTGTCGTTCATGAGCGGCAACACCACGTCGCTGGGCGTGGCCGCCGCCACCCACAACGCCGATAAGCTGCGCGAGTTGCTGGGCGTGCTGGGCCTGTTTGTGGGCGGCGTGGTGCTGGGCACGCTGCTGGGCCGGCGGGCCGGGCGCTGGGCCACGTCCGCCATTTTGGGGGCGGTGGCGGCGCTGCTGCTGGCGGCGCACCTGCGCCCGGCACTGGCCGTGGGGGCCCTCACGCTGGGCATGGGCGTGCTGAACGCGGCGGTGCACGAGGTGGGCGGCGTCAAGGTCAGCCTCACGTTCGTGACGGGGGCCCTGGTGCGGTTCGGTACCGGGCTGGCCGACTTGCTCAGCGGCCAGCACACGTCGTGGGACTGGCTGTGGCAGGCGGCGCTGTGGCTGGGGTTTCTGGCGGGGGCCCTGGCCGGGGGCGGCGTGCTGGTGCACCGGCCGGCGGCGGCGCTGCCCGCGGCGGCCGCCGGGGCCCTGGTGCTGGCCGGGGCCGCCCGCCGCGTGCGCGGCACCCAGTAGCGGGCCCCGGGGCCCCGGCCCTACTTGCGGCGGGCCCGCAGGGTGAGGTAGTCGAGGTAATACAACACCTTGATCGACACGTTGTTGTTATGCGGCGTGTTGGCGGTGTTGGCCAGGTTGTCGAAGTAGAGCGGCGTGGCCTCGCTGCCGAGCAGGTACGACGAGGTGGCGTCCTTCCACACCAGGCTCACCTGCGAGCCGGGCGCAAACCACCACACCAGGGCCGCGTCCACGTTGAAGGCGCTGAAGCTGTTGTCGTGGTTGCGGCGGTAGTCGGGCAAGCTTTCCTCGGTGCCGCCGGGGCGCAGGCGCGCGAAATCCTCGTAGCGCACCATGCTCACGTAGTGCCGCACGCGGATGGTGAACGAGAGCTGGTTGGTGAAGGTGTAGTTGGTGCTCAGCGTGTTGGTGAAGGTGGACACGCGGCGGCGGCCCAGCAGCACGTCGGCGCCAAAGGCCGCCAGCAGCGGCTGGTCGAGCGGGTTGCCGGCGTCCAGCCCGTCGTTCACGTAGCCCACCTGGTTCACCTTTAAGCTGTAATCGAACGTGTAGCGGAAGTTAAAGTGGTCGTTGGCCCGGTAGCGGGGGCTCAGCGTGAGGCCGTAGCTGGTGCGGCGCGGGCGCGCCAGGCGCTCGTCGAGGGCAAAGTAGCGCACGCCGACGTTGGCGTCGTAGGCCAGCTTCTTGCGGTAGTCCGACGACACAAACAGCCCCAGGTTGGCGCTGGTGGGCACCTGCACGTAGTAGGCCCCCAGCGGCGTGGTGCGCGGCTCGTAGTAGTCGTGCTTGGCCAGGTCGAGGTTGGCGTTGAAGCCCGTGGTAATGAAGCTCTTGGTGAAGGTGGTGTTGGCGCTGCCGTACACGCCCGCGTCCTGGTACTGCAGGGGCCGGAACAGCAGCGACTGGTAGGCCCCCAGCGTGGTGGAAAGGTTGTTCACCTTCCAAAACGGCTGGTACTTGTTGTAGTTCACGGTGGCCGTCTGCGTGATGTTGTTGTTGCCGAACAGAATACCCAAGTCGTTGGGGTTGTACGTGTTCGACTCGATGCCGTGGTCCACGTTCCAGGTCCAGTTGCCCGAAATCTTGCCGTAGTTCAGGTAGTACTTGTAGCCGCTGCGGTCGTCGATGGGAGCGTCCGAGTTCAGGGCCGTGCCGCGCCGCTGCGAGTAGTTGAGCTGCCCCTTGAGGGCGTACTGGTTTGATTTATCGACGAAGCGAAACAGGCCGGCCGTCACGTTGGCGTCGTAGGCCTGGCCGGCGCGCGTCACGTTGGTGTTGATGAGCGACACGTAGGAATTGTGGGGCAGGCTTTGGTCGAGCACCACGATGTTGTAGTTGGTCAGCGGCTGCGTCAGCACCTCGCGCTGCTGGCCGCTGGCCGAGTCCTGCACGGTGGCGTAGCTGGCCGCCGACACGGCGTTGAACACCCCGATGCCCAGCCCCTTGCTGGTGCGCCCCGATACCTTGGTGGCGTTGAGGAGCCGCGTCACGCCCGGGTTTTGGTACACGAATTCGCCCTTGCGCAGCTGCCCGCCCACGTCGTCAAACCCGATCGGCTGGGCCCCCACGCGCCGCGAGTAGAACAGGCCGCCCTTGTTGAACAGCTCGGTGCCTTCGGTGAAAAAGGGCCGGTTTTCCTGGTACTGCACCTCGAAGGGCGAGAGGTTGAGCACCTGGTTGTCGCTAATGACCTGGCCGAAATCGGGCACTAGGGTGGCGTCGAGCGTGAAGCTCTCGTTGATGCCCCACTTCACGTCGGCGCCGCCGTTGAAGCGGGTGCTGGTGTTGCGCTTGCCCTGCTCGTTGTAGGGGTAGTGGTTCACGTAGCTGCTCACGTAGGGCGCGAGGGAAAGGCGCAGCGGCGGGTGCAGGTTTTCGAGGCCCGTCAGCTCGCCCCACTGGTTCACGAAGCCGTCCGCGGCGGGATCAATCGGGTTCCAGGTAAACTGCTGGTTTTCAGCCTTGCGCTGCCGAAAAAACTGCACGCCCCAGGTTTGCACCGGGGCCTGGGCGAAGCGGATGGCCGAGTACGGGATGCGGATTTCGACGCTCCAGCCGTGGCCGTCGGGCAGCAGGGCCACGCGGCTGTCCCACACCGCGTTCCAGGCCACGTCCTCGCCGTTGGCGGGCGAGTAGCGGGCGTCGAACTGCACGCCGGTGCTCAGCACGAAGAAGCCGTAGCCGTTGAGGTGGTCGCGGTAGGGGTCGAGGAACACGCCGATGAAGTCGGTGTTGCCGATGTCGTCGCGCTGCGTCAGCTCGCGCTTGATGCTGTCGGGGCTGGCCTCTACCATCTTGGCGCCCACGTACATGGCCGCGTCGTCGTAGAGCACGCGCACCTCGGTGGGCTGGCGCTCGCGGTGCCCGGGGTGGGGCCGGTACTCGGTGAACTGCCCGGCCACCGGGGCCCCGGCCCAGGCCGCGTCGTCGAGCAGGCCGTCGAGCTTGACGGGGGCCGCCGTGCGGTGGGCGGCCAGCTGGCGGCGCGCCACTGGCGCGGGGGCCCCGGCCGGGCTTTTCTGGGCCGCGGCCCGGGGCCCCCCGCTCAGCAAGAGGGCGCACGCCAGCAGGCACGGCAGCCAGCGCGAAACCAAAAAAAGGGACATGAAAGTTGGGTGGGGGAAGTTTCGGTGGGGCAGAGACGCCGGGAAAGCCCGGCCGTTGTCTCGGAAACAAGTTATTTTTTGCAGCCGGGGGCCCCGGCGTGGGCCCGCGCCGGGCAAGGCTTCGCCCGGCCGCGGCTAAGGGCGGCTAGGCGCGGCCGGGCCGCGGCGGGAAACGCCGGTGCGTTATTGCTTGCGGAAGAACACGTCGCCGCTCACCGACTCGATTTGCACCGGCGCGCCGCCGCTGCCCAGCGTGCCTTTGAGGGTGTAGCCCAGCAGCGAGCGCGCCCGCCGGTTGCTGAAGGCCACGGCCGGGTCGGCGTACACCTCGCCCGTCACCGAGCGCAGGCTCAGGTCGGCGCCCTCGGCGGCGGGCCAGCGCACGTCTACGTCGCCGCTCACCGAGGCCACGTCGGTGGCCGCGCCGTTTTCGGTGGTCAGCTTCACGTCGCCGCTCACCGTTTTCACGTTCACGGCGCGGGGGCCCCGGTGCGCAAAGTTCACGTCGCCGCTGACGGTGCGGGCCGTCACGGCCCCGCTCAGGCCGGCAAATTGCAGGTCGCCGCTCACCGTTTTGGCCACGATTTCGCCCGTCAGGTCCTGCAAGTCCAGGTCGCCCGTCACGGTGGCCAGGCGCAGGGCCGTGCCGGCGGGCAGCGTCACCTCGTAGTCAATTTGCAGGCAGTAGTGGTAGCGCTGGCCCGCGTCGCCGTCGCCGTTGTAATTGCTGCCGCCCTGGCCGCCGCAGTCGCCCGAGAACTGGAACTTGCGCAGCAGCGCCTCGTCGAGCGTTTCCACCACGCTCACCTCCGCGGCCGATTCCTCCAGCCGCAGGCTCACGGCGTCGTTGCGCTCGTTGTTGTTCACCACCACCGTGGCTTTCACGGCCAGCCCCGCCCCGCCCGGCCGCACCCGGACGCGGTGGGCGTGCTTGAGGTCGAGGAACACGCTTTGCCCGTCGCGCAGCGCGGCCGTTTGGGTAATGAGGCGCTGGGCCAGGGCCGGGGCCAGGCTGCCGAGCAGCAAGCCGGCGGCAAGTACAAAGCGGTGCATGGGCGAAGGTTTTAAAGGGGAGGAGGAAAGAGGAAAGGGCTAGTTTAAATCAGGCATCAGAAGAATGGTCATGCAGAGCGCAGCGAAGCATCTCTACTGCGGCAGTAATCAATTGAATTAGTTGAGCAGTAGAGATGCTTCGCTGCGCTCTGCATGACCCAACTTTTCTGCCGATAATTATTATTTTTCAGCTACTTAGCTTTCCGCACGAAAATGTCGCCGCTCACCGTTTTCAGGCTGAGGGTGGTGCCGCCGCCGTTGGTGCGGCCGTCGATGGTGCTGGTGCCGCCCACGTGGCGCAGGCCGTCGGGCCCGCCCAGGCTCAGGTCGAAATCGGTGTAGATCTCGCCCGACACCGAGCGCATCGAGAGCGTGGTTTTGGCGCTGGCCGGCAGGGTCACATCCACGTCGCCGCTCACCGTCGACACGGCGCTGGGCTCGTCGGGCGTGGCGCTGAACACCACCTTGATGTCGCCGCTGATGGTGTTGGCCACCACCGGGCCCCCGATGTTCAGCAGCCGGATGTCGCCCGATTTCAAGCTCACCTCCACCCGCCCCGCAATGTCGCGCACGGTCAGGTCGTCGGACCCGCCCCACGCGGCCTGCGAAAACACCACGTCGGTGCGGCGGGGCAGGCGTACGGTGTAGTGGCCGTCGCTGCGCGAGGTGCGCGTCACGCGCAGGGTGTTGTCGCCGGCCGGCGCCACGGCCAGGCCCAGGCGGGTGTTGTCGTCGCCGCCGCCGCTGTACACCGCGTGCAGGCCGTTGGAGAGGGCCGGCGGCGGGGTGTAGCCGCCGCTGCCGCGCACCACCAGCTCGTCGCCGTCGTAGCCCTCCACCGTCACGTCGCTGCCGTGCATGTCGAGCACCACCTTGCGGTGCTGCGGGCTGGCAAATTTGGCGCGGAACTCCTGGGCCCGCAGGCCGGCGGGGGCCCCCAGCAGCGCCAGTAGCAGCAGCAGCGGCGCGGCCAGCCCGGGGCCCCAGCGGGTGGCCCGGCGGGGCCCCGGGGCAATTGCAGTGGCGATATTCATCTCGGAATCAATCATTTTCTTACGTAGTATCAACGGTTAATTAAATAAGCTGCCCGATGCCGGCTTCGGCCTGCTGGCGCACGGCGCGCAGCACTTCCGGCTGCTGGCTGAGCTGTTCGAGTTGGGGCACGGCGCGCTTCTCGCGCAGCGCCACAAGGGTTTCAATCAGGGTAATCTGCACGTTGGGGTCGGTTTGCAGGGGCAGGGCGGCCACCAGGGCGGGGCCCACGCGGGGGTCGGCCCGCAGGCGGTACAGGGCCTCGCAGGCGGCCAGCCGCACGTTGGGGTTGGGGTCGGTGCCGAGGGTATTGATGAGGGCGGCCACGGCCGGGTCGCCGGGGGCCACCACTGCGGCCGGGGCCGCGGCCACCAGGCGCAGGCGGTCGGTGGCGGCGGCGGGCCGCTGCACGGCGGCCGCCAGCTGGGTGGCCAGGGCCGGCGCCTGCGGCACCGGGGCCACCGCCACCTGGGCGGCCGGCTGCCCGCCGCGCAGCAGCAGGCCCAGCAGGGCCCCCACCGCCACCAGCGCCACGCTGGCCGCGATGCGCAGCCACTGCTGGGTGGCGGCGCGGGGCTCACTGGCCGTCGCTTTGGGGGCGGCGGCCAGCGGCTGTTCGCCGCGCTGGGCCGTCAGGCCGGGGGCCGGCGTGGCGGCGGCCAGGGCGGCTTTTTCCGCGGCCAGCGCGGCCAGGAAATTGTCGCGCAAGGCCAGCGGGGGCACTTCGGCAGGCAGGGCGTCGAGGTCGGCAAACAGGGTGCGCAGCTCGGCCAGCTCGGCCTGGCAGGCGGGGCACCCGGGCAGGTGGGCAGCCAGGGCCAGGGCCTCGGCCGGCAGCGGCAAGCCGTCGGCCAGGTCGGGCAGCCAGGGCCGCAGGGCCGCACAGGCCGGGTTAGTGGAAGAATGGGCGTTAACGAGATTCATTTTAATCGATTATTATCTTATCTAACAAATTATTAGCTCAAGTAAATGCGGCGCAGCGCGTCCAGGGCCCGGTGGGCTTTTACGCGGGCGGCGCCGGCGGTGCAGCCCAGCTGCTCCCCTATTTCGGCGTAGTCGAAGCCCTGGAAGCGGTGCAGCACCAGCACTTCGCGCTGGGCGCTGGGCAGCAGGGCCAGGGCTTCGTGCAGGGCCTGGTGCTCGTCGGCGGCGGCGCGCTGGGCGTGGGCGGCGCGGCCGTGGGCGGCGGTTTTTTCTACGTCGTCCAGGTCGGCGGTGGGGCGCTGGCGCTGGTAGTGGTCGGCCCACACGTGGCGGGCCATTTGGTACACCCAGGCCCGGAAGGGCTGCCCGGGCTGGTAGCTGGCGCGGTAGCGCAGCACCCGCACAAACACGTTCTGGGTCAGGTCCTGGGCCACGTCGCGGTCGCCGCTGGCCAGGCGGGCCAAAAACCCGAACAGGGGCCCCTGGTAGCGCTCAAACAACGCCGTGAGGCAGTCCAGCTCGTCGGCCCGCACGCGGGCCATCAGGGCTTCGTCGCTGGGGGGCGCATCAACTACGGCAAGCGGCATACGCGGGAAAGCAAACGGCGAAGAAGAAGGGTTTGGCAGGAGTACCGCCGGGCGGGCGGTTCGTTACGGGGCCCCGGGAGAATATTTTTATGGGCATAAAAGCAGCGGCCCGCAAAGGCGCGTTGTTGGTTAAAAAAACGGGCCAGCTTCTTGGCTTGCAAGAAACTGGCCCGGGCAGTGGCAGTTGGCAACCACGGGTTACCGTTCGTCCACGTTGATGCTAATCGCGGACTTGGACTTGCCCGCCCCCGTGGTTGCCGGCAAGAACTGCCGGCGGTACTTCTCGAACTGGGCCGGCGTCAGGGCCCGGCCGTTCACGCGCCCGCCCTTGTCGTTGAGCTGAAACGAGAAGCTTTTGTCGGCGGCGCCAATCAGGCCGTCGTGGCGCAGCTCGTCGCGCACTTTCGTGGACGACGTGGGCGCGGGCGGGGCCTGCGGCACGCGGGGGCCCCGGAAGGAGCCAGCGTCGCCGCCCGCCGCTTCTTCGCGCTGCAACACGGCCAGCTCGCGCTGGGCGTCGCGGATTTGCGTTTGCAGCTCGCGGCGGCGCTCCCGCACGTCGTCGGTCGGCGCCCCGAACTGGTCCTGCAATTCGCGGCGGCGCTGGTCGGCCTCCACGCGGGCGGCGTTGCGGTCGGCTTGCGCGGCGTTCAGGTCGGCTTGGCGGGCGTTGCGCTCGGCCTGCCGGGCGTTCAGCGCGGCGCGGCGCGCGTTGCGGTCGGCTTGGTGGGCATTGCCGTCGGCGGGGCCCCCTTCCAACGATTCCAGCGCCTGCTCGGTGGCGCGGCGGTCGTCGTCGCTCAGGTTAGGGCTTTGCAACGACTGGCGCAGGCTGCGCTTGGCCGAGGCCACCGCGTCGCGCTCAATGGCGTCGGTGTCGAGGTCAACGTGCACGTCCGGCTTGATGAGTGCGAGCCCGTTGAGTTGCTGGTGGTAGTTATCCAGCTGGCCGAACATCTGCTTTTGCTGCTGGAACAACTTGTCGCGCTGCTTGAATAGCTTCTCCTGCTCCTTGAACAGCTTGGCTTGCTGCTCGGCGTTCATGCCCGGCCCAAACCCTTGCACCCCGGGCCCCCGCGTCCAGCCGCGAACCTGGCTTTGGATTCGCGACCCGGGGCCGCCGGGTTCAACGGCCCAAGCGCCCGTTTTGGGGATCTGAATCACCTCGACTTGGGCGTTTTTGCTCTTCTTGCTTTTCTTGCCGGGGTCCTGGGTTTCCACCGGCTGCCCGTCCACAATCAGCTGGGTGAGGCGACCTTTCTTGTCCTTCTCAATAATAACGGTGCTGCCGGGGCCCTGCTGCCCGCTGCGCAGCCGGCGGAGCCGCGGCGGCCGCGGGGCGTCGGGCGCCTGGGACACGTCAGGAGCCGCCTGGGGCGCGTCGGGGGCCTCCTGGGGTGCGTCGGGGGCGTCGGCCACCGGCGGTGCTTCGGGTGCTTCGGGCGCCACCGGCGCGGGCAGGCTCGGGGGGGCCGGGGCTACTGGCGGCACGGGCACCTTCGCCAAGCGTTTGGCGGTATCGGCGGGGCTAACCACCGATTGCCGCGCCACCGCCGCGGCCGGCGCCAACTGGCGCAGGCGCTGGCCGGCCGGAGCCAGGGCGGCCGGAACGGCCAGCGCTACGCCGGTGCCCAACAGGCCCAGGCCGCCCAGCAGCAGGGCCACGGCGGCCAGGCTCTCGCCGCGGGTGGGGCGGGCCGGGGGGCCCTGCACCAGCCGGCGCACCCGGCCCAGCAGCGAGCCGCGCCCGCCGGTGGCGGCCAGGGCCAGGCGCGGCGCGGGGGCCAGTACGGCGGCCTGGCTCCACTCGGCCAGGGCGGTGAGGGCCCGGGCCAGGCGCAGCGGGTCGCCGCCCACCAGCTCGGTGGCGAGGTCGTCGCAGCAGTTTTCGCGCTCGGCGCGCAGGCACTGGCCCAGGTACCACACCGCCGGGTGGTAAAAAAACACGGTTTCGGCTACGGTTTGCAGCAGGTTCACGAGGTAGTCGCGGCGCAGCACGTGGGCCAACTCGTGGGCCAAAATGGCCTCGACGCACGCCACCGGCAGGCCCGCCACCGCGCCCAACGGCAGCAGCACCAGAGGCCGCAAGTGCCCCACCACCAGCGGCGCGGCCACCATTCCCGACTCCAGCAGCGCCACCGGGCGGCGCAAGCCAGCGCGCGCCACCAGGCCCCCCAGGCGCGCCTGCCAGGCGGCGGGCAGCGGCCGGGTGCGGTGGCGGCGCAGCCGCTGCACGTACAATAGCCCGCCCAGCAGGCGCAGGCTCATCACCAGCAGGCCCAGGCCCCAGGCCAGCACCAGCCAGGGCAGGTTTTGGTCGAAGTGGCGGCGGGCCGTGGCCAGCCAGCCCAGGCGCGGCGCGGCACTAGCAGCCATTGCAGACGGCACAAAATGCGCAGCCTCGGTTAAAACTGCCGCGGGCGCGGCGGTGGTTTGGGCCGGGGCAACCAGGCCATAAGCGGGCGCGGCCACCGTTTCTGGGGCCCCGTAGTAGTAGCCAAAGGTGGCTACCGCCAGCAGCACCAGGGCCCCCAGGGCCCCGGCCGCCACCCGGTAGCGCACCGCGGCCGGGCGCCGGCGCAGCACCAGCAGCGCCACCGCCACCACGGCCGCCGCCAGCGCGCCCTGCCACAGCGAGTGCAACAGCGTCCAGCCCAGGGCCCGCAGCACGGCGGGCGACAAAGTTTGTTCAAGCGCGCGCATCGTCGTCGGAAGTAGGGGTGGAAGAATTTTGAATCTCGATGTCGTTCAGCAAGCGGCGCAGCTGGGCCAGCTCGTCGGCCGAGGTTTGGCGGTTGCCCAGGGCCTGCATCACCAGCTTCAGGGCCGAGCCGCCGAAGGTGGCCGCCACAAACTTGTCGAGCAGCAGGTTTTGGGTGTCTTGCTCGCGCACGGCGGCCCGGTACACGTGGCTGCGGCCCTCGTCGTCGCGCCGCACCAAGCCCTTGTCGAGCATCAGCTGCAGCAGCTTCAGGGTGGTGGTGTAGCCCACTTCGGCTTGGCGGCGCTGGCCCAGCTCGTCGTTGATGGCGCGCACCGTGGCGGGCCCGTGCAGCCAGAGCACGTGCAGTATTTCCAGTTCGGAATCGGTAGGTTTGGGCGGGGCTTTGCTCATGCGGAATTAGCTAAGCGCTACGAATCATTTCGTAGGACGACGCAAATATGCTACGAACGCATTCGTAGTTACAAGCCCATCATACGAATAATTTCGTATGATGGGCTTTCTTTGCGTTAACCGTCTGCTAATTAAGCAAATATTTTTCTATAAGCATTGCTCATTCCCGCTTTTCGCCCTGGCTAGCGCTTCCGCTTCAGCGTGACGCGGGCCCGGTGGCAAATGCCGCCCAGCGGCGGGTTGAACTTGCTGACGCTGATTTTTACCTGTTGCACGTGGGGCAGCTCGGCCATCACGCGGTCGAGCACGCGGTGGGCCACGTGCTCGAGCAGCCGGGCGGAGGCCCGCATTTCCTCGGCCACCAAGCGGTAGAGCACCTCGTAGTTCACGGTGTTGTCGAGCTTGTCCGACGCGCCCGCGGCCAGCAAATCGGTGCGGATGTACAGGTCCACGCCGTACTTGTTGCCGATGCGCTGCTCCTCGTCGTAGTAGCCGTGGAAGGCAAAAAACTCCATCCCTTCGAGTGCAATCTGGCCCACGGTTTTCAAGTCAATGGTTGGCAAAAAATTTACGTTTAGGGGCCCCCAGGCGCTAGTGCGGATGCCATGCCTAACTAATGGCGGCGGGCTACAAGGGGGCCGTAACCGAAGAGCAGCGTAGCCTAAAGTCCGCGTAGCGGTGCAAAGCCTGCTTGTGCCCGCAAAAGTGGCACAAAAAAGCCCGCGCGGGGCGCGGGCTTTCCAGAAAAGAAAATCGGCCGCAAACCCGGCCAATCATCTGAACACTCCGGAGCCTAGATTTCGTCAAAAAACGATTTTTCGGCGGCTGCGGCGCCCATGGGCTGGCCGGGGTGCGTCACGGGCGAGGGCTGGTAAATCTCGGGGCGGTCGGGGCCGATGGGCTGAATGTCGGGCGCGGCGGGCTCCACGTAGGGCGGGGCCGGGTCGGGCACTTGGGAGGGCGCGGGCTGCTCGATGTTGGGCGCGGGCGAGATGCCGGGGTTTTCGGCCGGCGCGGCGGGGCGCTCAATGTCGGGGCCCGGGGCCTGGTCCGGGTCGGGCTGCTGGCCGGGCTTGGGGTTGTAGGCGGCCGGCACGGGCACCAGGGCAGGCCCTTGGTCGGGGCGGTCGACAAGCGCCGACGGGCTGGGCGCGGCAGCGGCCGGCGGAGTAAATACGGGAGCAGAAGCGGTAAACATGGCGGAAGGGGTTTCGGCGGCGGCCGGTTCGGTGGGCCGCTCCACCTTTACGCTGGCCGCGCGCGAAAGGATGGCCGCCGCGCCGCCTTTGGGCCGCTGGCCGGCTTTGTCGGCCTTCTCGGCGGCGTCGGCGGCCAGGCGCTGCAAGTCGCGCACCAAGCCGTCGAACTGCTGCTCCAGCTGCTGGCATTCCTGGCCCAGGCCGCTGGCGTGGCGCTGCATGTCGGCCACGGTTTTTTCGGCCGTTTGGTAGGCCTCGTCCACAATGGCGCGCGCGCGCTGGCGGGCCTCGGCCAGCGTGTGCTCGGCTTGCAGCTGGGCCTCGCGTCGGTGCAGGGCGGCCTCGCGCTGGGCCTGCTCGGTGATGCTGTGGCCGGTGTCTTCGGCCGTTTTCAGGGTGCGGTAGAGGCTGCTTTCCACTTCGCGCAGCTTCTGCACGTCCAGCTGGGCGTGCTCCAGCTTGAGGCGCAGCTCGCGGTTTTCGTCGCCGAGCCGCTCCCATTGCTGCGACACGGTGGTGAGGAAGGCCTGCACCTCGTCGCGGTCCACGCCCCGGAAGGACTTTTCAAACGTTTTCTGCCGGATGTCAAGGGCGGTGATTTTCATTATCTAGTTTTCAGTTATTAATGAGCAGTGAGGCCGTCATGCTGAACGCAGTGAAGCATCTCTACCGCAGCAGTAATTAAATCGCGCAACGAAGCAGTAGAGGTGCTTCACTGCGTTCAGCATGACGGCCTCACTATTCACTGCCCACCTGCCACACGGCCAGGCTGCGGTCGTCACTGCACGAAACTAGCCGGTTTGCGGCGCCCGGCCAAACCAGGCGGTTCACCGACGTGCCGTGGCCGGCGGCCCGGGCCCGGTCGAGCACGCGCAGCAGCGTACGGTCGGCAGCGTCCCAAATTTTGATGCTTTTGTCGAGGCTGCACGAGGCCAGGTAGCGCCCGTCGGGGCTGAAGGCCAAGTGGTTGATGGTGTACATGTGGGCCCCCACGGTTTGGGCCAGGGCATAGCCGGCGGCCACGTCCCAGGCCCGGATCTGGGCGTCGCGCCCGGCCGTGAGCAGCGTACCGCCGTCGGGCGAATAGGCCACGGCAAACACCGAGTTGGTGCTCTGGCCCAGCGTGTATTTCAGGGCCAGCGAATCGAGGTCGAGGATGCGGGTGAGGGCGTCGGAGCCGCCCACGGCCAGTTCGGCGCGGCCTTCGTGCAAGGCCAGGCAACGCAGGCTTTTGCCCTGGGCCACGCGCAGCAGCTTTTCGAGGCGCAAATCGGGCAGCGTGAGCACGGCCAGCGTGCCGTCGGCCAGGCCCGCGTACAGGCGCTGGCGGCGCTCCGACACCACAATTTCGAAGACGGCCACCGGCGGCAGGGCGGCGGCGCGCACCAGCGTTTTCTGGCCTAAGTCGATGGCCTGGAGGCCTTGGAAGTTGTGGCCCAGCACCAACCAGTTCAGCGGCGGCACGTGGCGCAGGGCATACACCGAGTTTTCGACGCGGGCCAGCACCTCGCCGTCGCGGGCGGGGTCGGCGGCGTCCCAGCCCACCACGAGGCCGTCGGCACCCGACGAGTACACCGCGCTGCCGGGGCCCCCGGCCAGCGCGTACACCGCGTCGCGGTGGCCGGTGAGGGCGGCAATTTTGTGAACTTCCGGGCGAACCATGCCGCGAAGGTACGGCCGGCCCCTACCTTCGCTCCCCGCTCCCCGCGCCCGTTTATGCCCCTGCACCGCCTGCTGCGCCTCTCCCCCACCGCCGTGCTGGGCCTCTGGCACCGCGCCGAAACCGCCGCCGCCCTGGGGGCCCTGCTGCCCGCGGGGGCCCCCTACGCCGCGCTGCTGCCCCCCACCGCCGGCCCCGAACGCCAGGGCCAGTGGCTGGCCGGCCGCGTGCTGGCCCACGCCGTGGCCGCCGCGCTGTGGCCCGGAGCCCCTGCGCTGTGGGTGCGCAACGACGCGGCCACCGGCCGGCCCTGCCTGGGGGGCCCCGGCGCGCCGGCAGGCGCGGTGGTGTCGCTGTCGCACTCCGGGGCCTGGGCCGCGGCGCTGCTGGCCACCAGTGGCCGGGTGGGCGTGGACGTGGAATGGGTGCGCGACAAAGCCCGGCGCATCGCCCCCAAGTTTTTATCGGCCACCGAGTTGGCTGCTGCGCAAGCGGTGGCCACCGACGCGCACTTTACGCTGCTGTGGAGCGCCAAGGAAACCCTCTACAAACTGGCGGAGCGCCGGGGCCTTATTTTTAAAGAACAATTGCTGCTAGACCCGTTTGCCCCAGCCCCGGCGGGCGAAATTCCGGCGGCGCTGCGCTTGGCCGACGGCCAAAGCCGGCACCGCATTTGCTACTTTCAACCGGCGGCCGGCTACGTGCTCACGCACTGCTGGGAGCCCGGGGCCCCAACTGCTACACGCTATTAGTAGGTCCGCTTATGCCCCTTTTCTACCCGCTTACCATGTCAATTCGACGCCTTTCTGTCATTGCCGCCGCGGCGCTGCTCTTTTGCACGGTGGCCGTGGGCGCCGCCCGGGCCCAAGGCACCGTGGCCGACTTCAGCCTGCAAACCGCCAACAACGCCACCGTGTCGCTGAAAAGCTACGCCAGCAAGAAGGCCGTGGTGGTGGTGTTCCTCAACCCCGCCTGCGCCTACTCGCGCCTCTACCAGGAGCGGCTGGCCTCGCTGAGCAGCAGCTTCGGCGGGCGCGGGGTGCAATTTTTGTTCGTCAACGTGCCCATCAACCTCGACGCGCCCGGCGCCGCCGCCCCCGGCGAAGTTGACCTGCCCACCCTCACCGACGCCTCGCAGCAGGTGAGCGGCCAGCTGGGCATCAGCAAAACCACCGAGGCCGTGGTGCTCCAGCCCAGCGGCGACGGCTTTGCGGTGCGCTACCGCGGCGCCATCGACGACAACCCCCAGGTGGCCAGCGGCGTGCAGCAGGCCTACCTGCGCCAGGTGCTCGACAACCTGCTGGCCAGCCGCCCCGCCGGCGTGGCCGACAAGCGCGCCGCCGGCTGCCTCATCAAGCGGTAGCCGGCAGCACAGCCGCTACGGGCCGGCACCTGGGGCCCCAGGTTCAAAAAACGGTCGTGCTGAACGCAGTGAAGCATCCCCCCGCTAGTACCCAATCGGTTGGATATTCAGCAGGAGAGATGCTTCACTGCGTTCAGCACGACCGTTTTAACCGTTATGCACTACCAGAATCTCAGTCCTCATCGTCTTCTTCCGGCGTTTCCTCCGCCAGAATCTCCAAGAGCTGGGCTACTTCGGCGGCTTTGGCGGGCTCTTGGAGCTTCTCGAAGCTCATTTGCAGGTTGCGCAGGGCCCGGCGCACGATGTCGAGGTTGGCGCAGGGCTCGAAAAAGATGTCGTTGGGCGACAGGTTGAGCTGGCTCACGTAGTGGGCGATGTCGGTGCGCGAGAGCACCAGGCCCCGGTTGTAGCAGTTGATGTAGAACGGCACGGCCCCCGGCAGCTCGGGCCGGAAGGTGAGCACGAACAAGTTGGGCAAGTTTACGCCGAACACGGGCAGGTGCAGCCGCTGGGCCACCAGCAGGTAAATCACGCAGAGCGCCAGCGGGTTGCCGCGTTTGGTTTCAATCACGCGCTGGAGCATGGAATTGGCCGGCGAGTGAAAGTGCTGGGTGTTGGCCGCGAACTTGTGCGAGCGGAACATCACGTAGTTCAGCACCTGCACCTGGTCGGCGGGGTGCATTTCGGGCCGCATCAGCGTCCACGCCTCGAAACGCAGCTGCTCGATGGCGCGGTTCAGGGCCTGGAAATCGGCGTCGGGGTACTGGTAGGTGTTCAGCAGCCACATGCCTTCGAGCAGGTCGGTGGCGCCGGCCTCGCGCCACACGCGCAGGCGCTGCCGCAAGCCCTCAAACTGGAGGTGGTGGATGAGGTCTTCGAGCCGCTGTTGCTGCTGGGCGTCAAGGGTTTCTTCCCAGCTTTCTTCCAAAAACGGGATGATGGTTTCGCCCAGGTTCTGGATTTCGCTGTGCACCTGGGGGGCCACCTCCGGGTCGTCGAGCAGCGAGATAAGGGCCTTGATTTCTTTGTTCGTCATCGGATGCAAAACGGCCGCCGCTACGGTAGCGCGGCCGAATTTAACAGCCAAAACCGGGCTTTGTGTTCCGTTGAGGACCGAGAATTAAAAAACGGCGCGCCAGCCCCTGGGGTCCGGCGCGCCGTTTCTTGGGTTGTACCGACCAGGGCCCCTAGCGGAACAGGTTGGTTTTGGCCACTTCCAGCAGCTCGCCGCCGCGGCCGTCCATCAGCGCTTTCAAGGCGTAAAGGCCGAAGCCGGCGGCCTGCTTGGCCTCGATGGTGGGCGGCATGCTCAACTCCTGGCGGCGCACCACGGCGTCGACTACCACGGGCCCCGGGTGGGCCAGAGCTTCGCGCAGCACGCTTTCGAGCTGGCCGGGGTCGCTCACGCGGTAGCCCTTGATGCCGGCGGCTTCGGCCAGGGCCCCAAAGTTGGGGTTGTCCAGCTCGGTGCCGTATTCCAAGGTGCCGGCAGCCTTCATTTCCAGTTCCACAAAGCCCAGGGCCGAGTTGTTGAAGATGATGATTTTAACCGGGATTTTGTGCTGGCGCACAGTTAGCAGCTCGCTCAGCAGCATGGCGAAACCGCCGTCGCCGCACAGCGCCACCACTTGGCGCCCGGGGTAGGCCAGGGCGGCGCCGTAGGCCTGCGAGAGGGCCCCGGCCATGCTGCCGTGCACGAAGGAGCCCACCAGGCGGCGGCGGCCGTTCATGCGCAGGTAGCGGGCGGCCCAGATGGTGGGCGTGCCCACATCGCAGGTGAAAATGGCGTCTTCGGCGGCAATTTCGCTCAGCAAGCGGGCCACGTGCTGCGGGTGCAGCTCGGGGGCCCCAGCGTCGCCGGTGGCCAGCTCGGCGAGGTGTTCGTCGTCCTTGCGGTGGCGCTCCTGGGCAGTTTTCAGGTGGTCGGCGTCGTCCTTGGCGATGAGGTGCGGCAACAGCTCGCGCAGGGTGGCGGCCACGTCGCCGGCTAGGCCCACTTCCACGCGGGTGCGGCGGCCGAGGTGGGCGGGGCGGTTGTCTACCTGCACCACGCGGGCGTCGTCGGGGTAAAACTGGCGGTACGGGAAGTCGGTGCCCAGCATCAGCAGGGCGTCGGCGTCCATGAGGGCGTGGTAGCCGGCGGGCATGCCCAGCAGGCCGCTCAGGCCCACGTCGTAGGGGTTGTTGGGCTCGACCGACTCCTTGCCGCGCAGCGCGTGCACCACCGGCGCTTGCAGGGCCTCGGCCACTTGCAGCAGCTCGGCGTGGGCGTCGGCGCAGCCAATGCCGGCCAGGATGGTGATTTTTTTGCAGTCGTTGAGCAGCTCGGCGGCCTGCCGGATGTCGGCTTCCGACGGCACCAAGGCGCTGCGGCGGCGCAGCGTGGGCAGGCGCACGTCCGGGGCGTCGGTTTTCAGGTAAGCCACGTCGCCGGGGATGACCACCACGGCCACGCCGCCCAAGCTAAGGGCCGCCGTCACGGCCGATTCAATCATGCGCACGGCTTGGTCGGGCATGGCAATGACCTCGCAGTAGTGGCTGCACTCCTGGAACAGCCGCTCGGGGTGCGTTTCTTGGAAGTAGCCGGTGCCAATTTCCACGCTCGGAACTTGGGCGGCGATGGCCAGCACCGGCACGCGGCTGCGGTGGCAGTCGTACAAGCCGTTGATGAGGTGGGTGTTGCCCGGCCCGCACGAGCCGGCGCACACGGCCAGGTCGCCGGTGAGCTGGGCCTCGGCGCCGGCCGCGAAGGCGCCGCCTTCTTCGTGGCGCACGGCCACAAACTCGATGCCGTCGCGGGCCCGCAGCACGTCGGTGATGCCGTTGAGCGAATCGCCCACCACGCCAAACACGCGCTTAACCCCGGCCGCTTGCAGGGTGTCAACGATGATTTCTGCTACTGATTTTTGGGACATAATTTCTAGGATAAAGCCAAGCATTGTACGCAACGGCCGCGGAAAGGGCCCGGCAAAACTTGCGGTACCCCGCCACAACCGTTGCTGCTGGCTTTTCCCTGCACCCGCCCGTGCACAGCCGGGGCCCCGGTTAGTCTTGCTGCGAGGGCAAGTGCTCTTGCGCCGGGGCCCCGGTGCGGTGCGCCAGTTTGTAGGTCAAGGCCACCACTGCGTTGTTTTTGGCCGACGTGATTTGGGGGACGAACTGGCCCGCTTGGTAGGCCGGCAGGTTGTAGTTGGCTTGGTTCACGAAGCCGACCTGCACGATGAGGTGCGCGTTGGCCTGGTAGCCCACGCCGGCGTAGAGGCGGTTGCGCTCGAACACGGGCCCCTTGGGGTTAAGGAACAGCTCGTCGTAGGCCGAGAGGAACACCGTGCCGGCGGTGATGGTCTTCTTGTTGAGCGGGAAAAAGGCGTTGAGCCGGTACCGGAACCGCTGGCGGAACGCGGTGCTATCGTCGCGGAACCGGAACCAGCGCTGCTCGAGGCGGTAGCGGTGCTCCAGCTTGAGGCGGTGCGAAAACTGGGTGAGGACGACCTGCTCCCAGAGGCGTTTTTCCACGTTCAGGGGCCCCTGGCCCAGGTCGCGGTAGTCGGACGTGCTGTAGCGCCCGGCGGCCGCCAGCACCGTGAAGTTGGGGTCGACGTCGTAGCTCAGGCCAGCCTTTAGCTCGTTGTAGAAGTAGTGCCGAAACACGGCGTCGGTGCGGGCCTGGGCCTCGGCGTAGCCGCCCCACTTGTGCTCGGCGCTGCCCGGCAGCTGCACCGTGGCAATGAACCAGCTGCCCCAGGGCTGGGCCGGGTTGGCCGGCGCCTGGGCCCGGGCAGCAGGGGCCCCGCCCGTGGCAACGGCCAGCAACAGGCCGCAGAAGACAAGTTTATTCATCCGGAAAGCGAAGAATCGGCAGCAACTTTTGGCCCCTTCTCGCCAGCAAAAGTACCCATCCAAACGGTGCAGCTCCAGGAAACCTTAACAATAAGTTCACATTGGTGGCCAGCTGATGGCGCTGGGCGGGGCCGCGCTACCGCAGCAAGACGTGCACCAGGGCGGCCGTGCCGCGCCAGGTGTCGGCGGGGTGCAGCAGGGTGGCGTACGCAGCGTGCGGCAGGGCCCCCACAATTTCGAGCCCAATGGCCGCCACGGGCAGCAGCCCGTACGCCCACCACGGGTGCGGAAAGTGCGGGGCCAGGACCTGCGTGAGCACTCGCCAGGCGGCGTGCATCCGGCCGCGGTAGTGCCAGAAAATCAGGAAAAGGAGCCCGAGGTAGTACCCCAGCCGCCACTGAAGCGCCGGCAGAATTTTTAGGTACGTCAGGTCCACCACCAGCACGTTGGCCGCGATGGGCAGCAGCAACAGGGCCCCCAGCAGCGCCGTGCGGTGCCAAAGCAGCAGCCCGCCGGCCCCGATTTGCGAGTAGCCCACGAAGGACCTGAACGGCTCCTGGCCAAACAAGTACCACGAGAGCTTGAACAGCCCCAGCTGCTGCACCGGCTGCGCCAGCTGCGCGGGCGCCAGGCCGAACTGCCCGGCGTGCAGCTTGGCGTAGCCGTAGCTGATGAACGTGTACGCCAGCAGCACCCGCGCCGCCAGCACGAAATAATCCCGAAGCTGGGCGCTTGTGAGGGTGCGCATGGCGGCGGTAGAGAAAGGATGGGGTCGGTTGCGCGGGCTAGAAGTTGGCGGCCGGGGCCCCCAGGGCGGCGCGGCGGCGCAGGCGCCACGACGCCAGCAGCCCCAGGGCCCCCACGAGTATGCAGACGCCCGCCCACAGCAGGAAGTTGTAGGCACCGGTGTAGAACCGGTAGCCGGCGGTGAAGGCAAACAGCACCCACCCCACCGCCGCCCACAGCGGCGCCTGGGGCCCCGGCGCGGGCAGCAGCGCCGGGCGGCCCACCAGCCCGCGCAGCGTGGGCCAATCCCAGGCCAGCAGCAGCGCGTTGGCCAGCAGCATCAGCCCAGTGATGATGGGCGTGCCACCAAAATTGTAGGAGAGGGTGATGACGAAAATATTGGCGATGATGGGCAGGAACAGCAGGGCCCCCAGCGTGGCGAAGCGCTGCGTGAGCAGCAGCAACCCCGCCAGGCACTGCGCCACCCCCAGAAACTGCCAGTAGAGCCCCGACTGGTACAGCGTCTCGAACAGGTGCATCGGGCTGTGGAGGGGGTCGGCCGCCCCGCTCAGGTGCGTGAAGCGGTGGCCCTTGATTTTGATCACGCTGGCGAACACAAACGCCCCGCCCAGCAGGTACCGGGTGTACACGACGGCGAGCACCGGCAGCGCCCGCCGTTTCCACGATTGCAAGGTTTCCATCGCCGTCATTGCTGCGCGGGGGCCCTAGCGCACCAGCCGGCCCAGCGCCGCGCCCGTGAGCGTGGCCTGGGCGCTGTCGGCGAAGTGGTAGCGCAGGTCGGGAATAACCACGTTGCTGATGGCTAACTCGCCGTGGCGGCGCACGTCGAGGTCGGCGGCGGCAATGCGGTTGCTGCCGGCCAGGGCGAGGGCCGCCCCGCCGGGGCCGCTGCCCACCTCGGCGCGCAGGTAGCGCAGCGTGTTGCCGGCCAGGGCCACGTGGCTGGTGCGGTGCTGGCGCAGCACCAGGCTGTCCTGCGCAAAGCCTTCCACGGCCACGTGGCCCAGCGTGCCGTTTTTGTCGGTTTGGGGCTTGCCGTCCAGCTCGTACACGGCGTCGGTGGTAAGGCTGTCCAGCCGCGGGCAGGAAATAACGAGTGCTTCGCGCTGCCCCCAGTACGGGCGCTGCCCCGCAAAGTGGGCCGTGACCACCAGCTGCCCGCCCCGCTGGGCCACGCGCACCGCGGCGGCGGCGTCGTTGTTGACGCGCACGCCGAAGGGGCCCCGCACGATTTTCACGGGCAAGGCGGTGGCGGCGGGCACGCTCACGCTAGTGAAGTTCTTGAAAGTCAGCGCCGTAAAATTGTGCAACGGATCTTTGTAATTACCAGTGCGGTACTCGGCCCGCAGGCCCATGTTGAACGCCGTGAGCGAACCGAGCAGCAGCAGCACGGCCGCCAGCACCCATTTGTTACTATTTTTCATCGGTGGTAGCGGGAATGAGGGCGGCTTGCCCGGCCTGAAATTCTTGGTAGCGCTGCTGCAGCTCGGCGAACCCGATGCCCAGCAGCGAAATCGTGTTGAAAAACCCCGGCAGCTCCTGCTGCATAAACCGCTCGCGGCGGAACTGCTTCACCCGGGCCTCGGCGTCGGGGGCCACGAAAAAGCCGATGCCGCGCTTGTTGTACACCACGCCCTGGTTTTGGAGGAATTCGTAGGTCCGCATCACCGTGTTGGGGTTCACTTGCAGCTCGCTGGCCAGGTCGCGCACCGACGGAATTTTCTCGTCGGGGCCCCAGGGCTGGCGCAAAATCTGCTCGCTCACGTACCCGGCAATTTGCAGGTAAATGGCCTCGTTGTCTTTGAATTCCATGGCTAGAGCTGTTTTTCCGTCAGGCGCAGGTACGTGGCCCGCCACAGCAGCGCCGCCAGCGCCAGCGGCAGCAGCACGTACCACTGGGCCTGCGCGTCGGGCAGGCTCACACGGTAGAAGCCCGTGGCGTCGTTGAGGGTGATGCCGCTGAACGGCGAGGCCATTTGCAAGCTCTCGCCCACGAAGGCCTTCACCACCTGGTAGTTGGCCGCCACCAGCACCACGGCCAGCACCAGGGCCCCAAACGCGGTTTTGATGAAGTGGCTCTTCTCGAAGTAGATGGCGCCCCACAGGGCCCCGGCGTGCAGCGCGGCGTAGTAGAAATACGCTTCGTAAATTTTCTGGGCGTCGAACAGGCTGAACAGCTCCTTGGGCCGGCCGTACCAATCGTCTACGCTCACCATCAGCCAATCCACCAGGTAGTAGCAGGCGGTGTACACCACGCTAAAAACCAGGAACGAATACACCCAGCCCACCAGGTATTTCTCCAGCTGCGAGGCCGGCAGCGTGAGGGCCACCGTGGCCTGCTTGGGGGCCCCGTACTGCGCGAAA
Organism: Janthinobacterium lividum; assembly: GCA_050954665.1. Taxonomy (GTDB): domain Bacteria; phylum Bacteroidota; class Bacteroidia; order Cytophagales; family Hymenobacteraceae; genus Hymenobacter. The sequence continues at coordinate 242,847 of JBPBPC010000035.1, read as the reverse complement.
ATGCCGGCCGTGAACAGGGCCCCCGACGCCAGCAGCCCCAGCATGAACAACATGCCTTGGATGTTGGGGTTCAGCACGTTCATGTACACCACGAAGCCCAGCACCAGCCCGATGCCGCCCGCCAGCACGGCCGTGGCCATGGCGTAGCTGGGCAGGAACTCGGCCGTGTGCCGACTGAACAAGCGGCGAAACCGCGAAAAATTAAACAGCTGATTCATGGCGCACGGGGTTGGCGTTTAAGTAGTTGACGACGGCCGGGTTGTCGCCGGCCACGGCGTTGAAGAGCAGCTCCAAATCGACCTTGCCGTAGGCGCCGCCCAGGTTGGGGCGCACTACTTGGCGGCCGCGCACCGAGGGCTCGGCGTACAGGGCCCCCGCGCCATCGGCCGGGCCGGCGGGGCCGAAGGTGAGCTGCTCGGCCAGCGCGTCGAGGGTGCTGTTGAGCACGATTTCGCGGTTGTGCACCACCAGCACGGTGTCGATGAGGCTGTCCAGGTCGCGCACTTGGTGGGTCGAGATGATCATGCAGCGGTCCTCGCTCAGGGCCCCGGCCAGGGTTTTGCGGAACTGCACCTTCGACGGGATGTCGAGGCCGTTGGTGGGCTCGTCGAGCACCAGCAAGCCGGTGTTGGCGGCCAGCGCGAAGGCAATCATGAACTTCTTCTGCTGCCCAAACGAGAGCTTCGGCAGCTTTACTTGGCGCGGCACTTCCAGCTCGGCCAGGTAGCGGTGGAACTGCGGCTCGCTGAACTTGGGGTAGAAACCGGCCGTGTGGGCCACGAACTGGTCGGCGGTGAGGGCCGGCGCGTGCAGCTCTTCGGGCAGGAAAAACAAGTCTTCGAGCACCGCAGGCAGCCGCGCCGCCGCCGGCCAGCCGTTCACCAGGCACTCGCCCGCCTGCGGAAACGCCAGCCCCACGATGTTCTTGAGCAGCGTCGATTTGCCCGCCCCGTTCTTGCCCAGCAGGCCGTAGATGTGGCCCCGTTCCAGCGTCAAGCTCAGGTTTTCAAACAGCGGCACCCGCCGGGAGTACCCAAAATGGAGGTTTCTGATGCGCACCATGTGTCTGTTGTTTTAGTGTACTAATACTCTAGTACACCGCAAACGTAAGCAAGCTTTTTCATATTCGGTTCTCGCGATACTGAAAAAATATTTGGCCGCGAAAAAAGCCGCTGATGAGGCGGCTTTGGAATGAGTCACTGGCGCGAGTCCAACGCAACGTAATCAGCGCTCATTAGAGTTGCCTATTCTCCGGCCTGATTAAGTACCGCTTGAACCAACTGGGCGCTCAAACGAAATTAGTAGCGCTGATAACTTCCAACAGCGGCTTAACGGCAGCAATGAAGCCACTGCTTTTTGCCTGAAGCAGAATGCCTAAAGTACCGGTGATGGTGAGTTGCAACCGCCGAGCCACCAGCCGACCCCGTCGCTCATCCATGATGAGCAGGCAATCCGATTGTTCCAGCGCCAGCGCAATTGCGCTGGCCTCACCCCGGTCCAGCGTGAGGGCCAGCAATTGTAGTTGCCGGGCGTCTTGCGCGGCTTGCACAGTTGCCCACGCTGGGAGCGGCAGCCCGTATTCTTCGGCCACGATATCCGTCACGGTGATGCTGCCGAAAAGCTGGGGCAGCAGTTCCAGGCCCTCAATCTTCTCCAGCAGAATCAGGCAGCTGCCATCAGCGATGATAACGGGCGGCATTCTGCGCATCGTTTTTCAGGTCCTCCTCCGTCATCAGGTTGAAGACGGACACGCCATAATCACCCAGCCGCTCCATAAACGCGCGCTTGCTGAACCCGGCCAGTTCCGCTGACTGCCCCAGCGACAGTTTCCCTTGCTCATACAGCCGCGACGCCAGCAGCATGGTCACTTCGGCGGCGTCTAAGTCCAGGGTATCGGGCAGGAACAGGGTGAGGGTTTTCATAAGAAGCAGTTGGGATGCTACTTGTAAGGTACGGTGAGAAAAAAGGTGCGGCGGATAAAGCTTAAGCGGCGTTGATTTCACCCACATCACTACAGCCGACGATGAGGTAGAAAATTTTTATATTATTGCCGATAGTACTTCAGGTATTTATTCGGGTCAGCTGTTCGAAACATTTCTTGCCATACAGGCGGAGTAACGGCCGTGTACCGTCATCAAATATTATCCAGCTTTCCGCCTCTTCCGACAGTTGCTTTAATTGCGAAATTGTTTGCTCATCAATGAATTTACGGCCGTAATTACCCGGTCCATGAAGCATTGCATACCACAGCACATATTCCAAATCTTCCATCCAGCCAGCATACCATGCTTCCTCCGAGATTTCGCTCATGAAGTCGCTCAACGCTTGCTGTTTTTCATTTAGCCAACTGTCCATAACCACTAAAAATTACACCTGAATAACGCCCACATTATACGCCTTTTCAATCGGCGCGTGGTTGGCCGCCGCAATTCCTTCCGAAATGGTTTTGCGGGTTTCCAGCGGGTCAATAACCGCATCAATCCACAACCGGGCCGCCGCATAGTAGGGTGATAATTGCTCCTCGTAGCGGGCCTTGATGCGGTCGAGGAGTTCTTTTTCGGCTTCGGGGGTGATGACTTCGCCTTTGGCTTTGAGCGATGCGACTTGGATTTGCAGCAGCGTGTTGGCGGCGGCGGCCCCGCTCATCACGGCGAGCTGGGCGGTGGGCCAGGCCACGATGAGGCGCGGGTCGTAGGCCTTGCCGCACATGGCGTAGTTGCCGGCGCCATAGCTGTTGCCCACAATGACCGTGAACTTGGGCACCACGCTGTTGGCCATGGCGTTCACCATCTTCGCGCCGTCCTTGATGATGCCGCCCTGCTCGCTGGCCGAGCCCACCATGAAGCCCGACACGTCGTGCAGGAACACCAGCGGGATGCGCTTCTGGTTACAGTTCATGATGAAGCGCGCCGCCTTGTCGGCCGAGTCGGAGTAGATGACGCCGCCCATCTGCATACCCATTTTTTTGCTCTTCACAATTTTGCGCTGGTTGGCCACGATGCCCACGGCCCAGCCGTCGATGCGCGCCAGGCCGCAGAGCATCGTCTGGCCGTAGAGGTCCTTGTAAGGCTCAAATTCGGAGTTATCCACCAGCCGGTTGATGATTTCCATCGTGTCGTAGGGCTTGGCGCGGTCGGCGGGCAATAGGCCGTAAATCTCCGCCTCGGGCAGCGCGGGCGCGGCGGGCGCCTTGCGGCTGAAGCCGGCCGTGGGCAGGGCCCCCAGCTTGTCGAAGATGTTACGGATGTGGTCGAGCGCTTCCTCGTCGGTATCGAACTTGTAGTCCGTCACGCCCGACACTTCGGAATGCATGGCCGCGCCGCCCAGGGCCTCGTTGTCGATGTTTTCGCCGATGGCCGACTTCACCAGGTACGAGCCGGCCAGGAACACCGAGCCCGTGCCGCTCACGATCATCGCCTCGTCGCTCATGATGGGCAGGTAGGCCCCGCCGGCCACGCAGGGCCCCATGATGGCCGAAATCTGCACGATGCCCAGCGACGACATCACCGCGTTGTTGCGGAAGATGCGGCCGAAGTGCTCCTTGTCGGGAAAAATCTCGTCTTGCATGGGCAAGTACACGCCGGCCGAATCGACCAAGTAGATGATGGGCAGGCGGTTTTCGAGGCTGATTTCCTGGGCCCGCAGGTTCTTTTTGGCGGTGATGGGAAACCAGGCGCCGGCCTTCACGGTGGCGTCGTTGGCCACCACCACGCACTGGCGGCCCTGCACGTAGCCCAGCACCACCACCACGCCGCCGCTGGGGCAGCCGCCTTCTTCCGGGTACAGGCCCTCGCCGGCGAAGGCCCCGATTTCAACCTGCGCGGCGCCCTGGTCGAGCAGGTACGCTATCCGCTCGCGGGCCGTGAGCTTGCCCTTGGCCTTGTGGGCGGCGATGCGTTTTTCGCCCCCACCCAGGGCCACGCGGGCCAGCTTCTGGCGCAGCTGAAAGGTGAGCTGCTTGAGGTGGTCTTCGTTGCGGTTGAACTCGACGTTCATAGAAATCGGGTGGGATTTGGGACGGGAATGGGCACAAAAAAATCCGCCCAAAGGCGGATTTCAAAGGTACGGCGGGCGGCGCGGGGCCCCGGGGCCCTACTTCAGCGACGAGCTTTCCACCTTCTTGGTTTCGGTGGTCACGGTGCCGTCGGGGCTCTTGGTGGTTTCCTTCTTGGTTTTGTCCTTGCCGCCACCGAACACCGAGAAATGCACGTAGCGCTTGGGATTGGCCTTGAAATCGACGAGCAGCGAGTTGGTGCTGGCCGTGGTGGCGGTTAAGTTGTTGTAGAGCGTCGAGTCGTTGAGCAGCTTGCCCATCGAACCCGATTTATCGTTCAGGGCCTTGTTGAGGCCGGCCACCGTGGTTTGGGCCTCGGCCATCGTAGCGTTCAGGCGGCGCACGGCCGAACCCACAGGGGCATTTTTCAGCGAATCGGACAGCTGGCCGAAATTGCTGGCAATAGCGTCCAGCTTCTTGCTGCTGCCGTTCAGGGCCCGGGTGAGGTGGGCCATGTTGGTGGTGATTTCGTTGATGTTGCGCTGGTTCTGAATGATCAGATTTTTCAGCGCTTCTGAACTGCCCTGGGCGTTCAGCAACGTGGCCTGAATGCTGGTTTTGGCGTCCTTGTTCAGGAAGCCGTTCACGCGGGTCAGCGTCGAATCCACGGTGCCGAGCATGGGCAGCGCCTTGGACTGGAAGGCGTCGGTGATGCTGGCCACGGTGTACGACTTCAGTTCCTCGCCGCCGGTGAAGGTTTTGCTGTTTTTGCCCATGAACAGGGTGATGGTCTTCGTGCCCAGCAGCGAACCCGCCAAACTGGCCACGGTGGAATCGCCCACCACAATCCCTTTTTCCAGTTCCACGGTGGCTTTCACCTTGTTGCCTTCCTCGGGCAGCAGTTCCAGGTTTTTTACCTGGCCCACCTTGATGCCGTTGAACACCACCGGGGCCCCAATGTTGAGGCCGTCTACGCTGGCATACTTGGCGAAGTACGTGTGGCTGCTGGACAGCACGTTGGAGCCGCGCAGGTAATTGAAGCCCACAAATAAAATAATGAGGGCCACGAGGGCCAGCAGGCCCACTTTTATTTCTTTAGATAGCACGGAGGGGAGAGTTAGAATGCACAGAAAAACGGTTGATACGCAAACGGCCGGGCCGGGGCTCGCCGCGCTAATCGTCGGCCGCGTCGGCCGACGAGCCTTCCAGTTCGCGCTTGTAGGCGCGGAAGGCGCGGAAGATACCCGCGGCCATATACGTCTGGTTGGCTTTATCGTTGAGGTAGCGCTCTTCGGTGGGGTTGGTGAGGAAGCCGGACTCGATGAGGACCGAGGGCATGGTCGATTTCCAGAGCACGATGAAGCCCGCTTGCTTCACCCCGCGCGAGGCCCGGCCCACGTCGCGGCGCAGCTGCCCGTCCACGCGCTGGGCAAAGCGCAGGCTGTTGGTGACGTAGGCCGACTGGAACAGCGAAAACAGGATGTGGCTTTGGGGCGAGCGGGGGTCGAAGCCGTCGTAGCGGTCTTTGTAGTCCGCTTCTTGCAGAATAACGGAGTTTTCGCGCTGGGCCACGCCCAGGTTGGCCGTCGATTTGTGCAGGCCCATCGTCCACACCTCGGTGCCGTGGCTCTCGTGGGGCCCCGCGTTGCAGTGGATGGACACGAACAGGTCGGCGTGGCGGCGGTTGGCGATGGCGGCGCGCTCGTCGAGCTCCACAAACACGTTGGTTTTGCGGGTGTAAATCACCTTCACGTCGGGCATGTTTTGCTCGATTTGGCGGCCCAGGGCCAGCACCAGGCCCAGGGCCACGTCGCTTTCGTGGGCCTTCAGGCCGTGGCAGCCGGGGTCTTTGCCGCCGTGGCCGGCGTCGAGCACCACCGTGCGCAGGCGGTAGCGGTGGGGGGCCGGCGGGCCCGCCGCGGGCCGGGAAGGAGCCGGGGCCGCGGCCAGCAAAAGCGCGGCACCGGCCAGGGAAGCAATAATCCGCACGTCGTTCGTTGAGGTCGGGTAGCAACCCGCTACCTTTGTAGAAGCCTCAAAAGTAACCGAATTGCCCGCTATATCCCACGTCCTCTGCCGCTGTGCTGCGCTGTGCCGGCGGGCGGGCCTCCGCGGCGGGGCCCTGCGCGGGCTGGCGCTGGCCTGGCTGCTGCTGAGCGCCGGCACGGCCCTGGCCCAGCGCGCCACCACGGCCAACCCCGACTCCATTCCCGGGCAGCGGCCGGGCAGCGCGCCCATGCCCCCGGTGCGCGTGATATCGCCCGACCCCACCCTGCCCCAGGGGCCCCCGCCGCCCGGCACCACCAACCCCGGCCAGCACAGCACGCCCGGCACGTCGCGCAAGCCCGTGGCCGGCATCCCCGACAGCATCTTGGTGAAGCAGGCCCGGCAAGATTCCATCAAGCTGGCCGCCAAGCCCAAGGGCCCCATCGAAACCACGGTGCACTACGTGGCCAAGGATTCGATTCAGTTCGACGTGGCCCGCAAGGAGGCCAAGCTCTACAACAAGGCCGACGTGAACTACGGCGCGATGGACTTGAAAGCGGCCCTGATCACCATCGACTACGCCGCCCACGTGATGACGGCCGAGGGCCGGCGCGACTCAGTGAAGCACCGGGTGGTGGACAAGCCCGTGTTCAAGGACGCGGCGGGGCAGTACGCGGCGGGCCGCATTGCCTACAACTTCCAGAGCAAGCGCGGCAAAATCACCGAAACCGTGACCCAGCAGGGCGAGGGCTACGTGAGCGCCCAGAGCATCAAGAAGGCCCCCAACAACGACCTGTTTGGGGTGCGCGGCCGCTACACCACCTGCAACCTGGAGCACCCGCACTTCTACATCCAGGCCAGCAAGATGAAGGTGATTCCGGGCGACAAGGTGGTAACGGGGCCCTTCAACCTGGTGATTGGCGACGTGCCCACGCCGCTGGGCTTCTTGTTCGGCTTCTTCCCGATGCCCAACAAAAGCCGGGGCTCGGGCGTCATCATCCCCACCTTCGGGCAGGCCCAAGACCGGGGCTACTACCTCAGCAACGGCGGCTACTACTTCGCGCCCAACGACAACATCGGCGTGCGCCTCACCGGCGACATCTACGCCGGCAATGCCCAAACCTTCGGGGGCTACGGCGTCACGGCCGACGTGAGCTACCTCAAGCGCTACCAGTACCAGGGCAACTTTAACTTTCGCTACACCAACCGCCCGGGCATCCAAATCCTGTCCACGGCGGCCCTGAACACCAGCCTTGACTACGTGAAGCCGGCCGCGGCCCAAACGTTCTGGATCAGCTGGAGCCACACGCCGGTGGCGCGGCCCGGCGGGGGGCGCTTTTCGGCCAGCGTGCAGGCCGGCAGCAGCAGCTACAACCGCACCAACAGCTTGTCGTCGCGCGCGTTCCTCTCGCCCACGTTCAGCTCCAGCGTGTCGTACACAAAGCAGCTGCGCTACTTGCCCATCAACTACAGCCTGAAGCTGAGCCAGAGCCAGAACACCCAAACCGGCGTCATGGCCTTCACCCTGCCCGACGTGAGCGTGGGCGTGGCCCGGCAGTACCCCTACCAGTGGTTCAAGCTGAAGGCACGGCCATTCTACGACCAAATCAGCATCAGCTACAACCTGGTGGCCCAGAACCAGATCACCAACACGGTGGCCGCCCGCTCCCTCGACGGCAGCGTGCCGCTGCTGGGCGGCGCCACGACCAGCAGTATCCTGCCGATCAGCTTCAAAAACATCGGCTCGCTGCTGCGCAACGCGCAGAACGGCGTGCAGCACCAGTTCGGCATCTCGCTGGGCTCGTACACCTACAAGTTTCTGCACATCAGCCCGGGCGTCAACTACGGCGAAACCTGGTACGCTCAGCGCCTGGATTACAAGTACATCGACCGGGCCCAGGCCGTGCGCATCGACACCATTCACCAGTTTAGCCGGGCCTACTCGTACTCGGCCAACCTCAACCTGAACACCACGTTCTACGGCACGCTGGTGCGCAAGGGCACCCACAAAATCCAGGCCCTGCGCCACAAGGTCACGCCCAGCCTCAACTTCTCCTACTCTCCCGACCTGACCCATGGCTCGGCGTTCCAGCTCACAGATTTTGGCACGGTGCGGGACCCATTAACTGGCCTCCAAACCGGCGGCCTGCGCACGGCCACCGGCGCGTTTCTCGACCCCCGCTACTATTCGCGCTTCCAAGGCTCGCTGTACGGGGCCCCCAGCTCGGGCGCGGTAGAACAGCTCAGCTTTTCGCTGCAAAACGCGGTGGAAATGAAAGTGCGCGACGACAAGGATACCACGGGCAACAACCCGGTGAAAAAAGTGAGCCTGATTGACGGGCTAGACTTCAACGGTTCATATAACTTCTTGGCCGACACCCTCAAGCTGTCGCCCCTTTCGGTTTCGTTCCGCACGCAGGTGGCCCGCAAGCTCAGCCTCATTTCCAACGCCAGCTTCGAAGCCTACCAGCGCGACAGCTCTGGGCGCACCATCAACCGTTACTTGTTCGATCAGCCCGGCCACCGCAAGCTGCTGCGCCTCTCGTCGGCCAGCTTCACCACCAGCTATGCCTTTAACCCCGTGTCGGGCAAGAAACACAGCGTGGTGCCCCGCCAAGTGGCCCCGGCCAACGACCCCACCCTGGGCACGGTAGGCCCCCCGGCGATGTACGCCGACTACGTGGATTTCGACATTCCGTGGGAGTTGAGCCTGACCTACACCGCCGGCTACACCACCAACGCCGTGCCCCTGCAGCAGCGCATCCTCGACGCCCGGCTGCTGCCCACCAGCACCGTGTTGGTGCAGTCGCCGTTCCGGTCCTCGCTCACGGCCACGGGCAGCGTCAAGCTCACCGAGAACCTCAAGCTGACCTACAACACGGGCTACGACTTCAGCAGCATGCAGGCCACCATCACCACCATCAGCTTTTTCCGCGACCTGCACTGCTGGCAGGTGGCCGGGCAGTGGACACCCTTCGGCACGTACCGGGGCTACAACTTCACGATTTCGGCCAAGAGCAGCCTGCTCCAGAGCTTGAAATACAACCGCAACCGCAACGTGCAGTACCAGTAGGGCCCCGGGTTTGGGCGCGCGGTGCCACCTTTGCGGCCCCACCCGCCCCCTTTGCCCCGCCTTGCCATGTCGCAGCACAAAGAAATCAAGCTCGTCACCACCCACCAGATGCTGGCCATGAAGCAGCGCGGGGAGAAAATCTCCATGCTCACGGCCTACGACTACTCGATGGGCCAGATCTTGGACGGGGCCGGCATCGACGTGCTGCTGGTGGGCGATTCAGCCTCCAACGTGATGGCCGGCCACGAAACCACCCTGCCCATCACCCTCGACCAGATGATTTACCACGCCCAGAGCGTGGTGCGCGGCGTGAAGCGCGCCTTCGTGGTGGTGGATTTGCCATTTGGCTCCTACCAGGGCAATAGCTCGGAGGCCCTGCGCTCGGCCATCCGCATCATGAAGGAAGGCGGCGGCCACGGCGTGAAGCTCGAAGGCGGCGCCGAAATCAAGGATTCCATCACCCGCATCCTCACCGCCGGCATCCCCGTGATGGGCCACCTCGGCCTCACGCCCCAGAGCATCTACAAGTTCGGCACCTACTCGGTGCGCGCCAAAGAAGACGACGAGGCCCAGAAGCTGCTCGAAGACGCCCGCCTGCTCCAGGAAATCGGCTGCTTCGCGCTGGTGCTGGAAAAAATACCGGCCGCCCTGGCCAAGCGCGTGGCCGAGGAACTCACCATCCCCGTCATCGGCATCGGCGCGGGCCCCGACGTGGACGGCCAGGTGCTGGTGGTGCACGACCTGCTCGGCATCACCAAAGAGTTCAAGCCCCGCTTCCTGCGCCGCTACGCCGAACTGCACGACGTCATGACCGAAGCCGTGCAGCACTACGTGGCCGACGTGAAGAGCCGCGACTTTCCCAGCAAAGAGGAGGGCTACTAGCCGGCCGGGCCCCGCCTGAGGGCCGAAAACGGCCAGGCTGCGCAACGCAGGTGCATGGTCTCATGAGTGAGCTGGTGCTTGAAGGTATATTGGGCGGGGCGCCCCTGCGACTGGTGGCCGGGGCGGCTACCTTTTCGGCCGCGGCTGGCTTTTTACGCATCCAGGTAGCTTTTCCGGCGGCTTACCCAGCGGCCAGCGGCGGGCCCGGCTCAAGTGAGCCGCTGGACTACTTATGGCGCGTTATGGCGCGCAACCGATGCCTTTTTAGAGGTAGAGCTTCCCGTGCCGGGCGGGCTGGTGGCCTGCCTTGGCCGCCCCTTCAAGCTCGGCCCGGCCGACGACGACTGGACAAATTTCTACGTGGCCGCCACGCACTACCCAACGTTCGGCGATACCATTTCCCTTTCGCTGAGCGCCGGCGAGTACCGCCTGCGCTGGAGCGGGTTTGTGCCCGACCTCAACCACGCCGAGTACGCGGCTTACATGCAGCAACAGTTCCCCTTTGCCTTGGAAACCGTTTGCCAACGGCGCTAGGGCCCCGGGCATTGGTGCACGGGCCCCGCTCGTGGCACGGCGGGCAAACCACGCGCGGCCGGGGCCCCGGGGCAAGGCAGCCGCTGCATTTCGACTGCGCAACGCGGGCGGACGCTGGCCCGCCGGCCAGTACCTGAAGCGGTGGGGTTTTAGCTTCCGGCCGGGCGCGTATCTTCGCGCCAGCAAAAGCAAAAGCGGGGTAGCCGGTTGGTGTGGTCTGACGATGTGCGGTGGCCCCCGGGGCCCTGACCTGCTCGCGCCCCTATTCCCCATTTTCCGCCCGCATTCGCCGCGTGAACCGTCCCAACATCTGGTCCGAAGGCAGAGAAATTCTGTTCGAAGACAACCACTTGCTCGTCATCAACAAGCCCGCGGGCCTGCTCGTACAGGGCGACGCCACCGGCGACGAGCCCCTGTCCAAAAAAGCCGCCGAGTACCTGAAATTCAAGTACAAAAAGCCCGGCGAGGCCTTTGTGGGCGTGTGCCACCGCATCGACCGGCCGGTGAGCGGCGTGGTGGTGCTGGCCAAAACCAGCAAGGCCCTGAGCCGCCTAAACGAGATGTTCCGCGACTCGCTGATGACCAAAACCTACTGGGCCCTCACCGGGAAGCCACCCGTGCCGGAAAGCGGTACCCTGGTGCACTGGCTGGTGAAAGACACGATTCGCAACGTCACCAAAGCCTACCCCGAAAAGCACACCCAGGGCCTGCGCTCCGAGCTGCGCTACGAGCTGCTGGGGCCCGCCGCCAACCGCTTTTTACTGAAAATCAACCCCGTGACGGGCCGCCCGCACCAAATTCGGACGCAGCTGGCCACCGGCCTGGGCACGCCCATCATCGGCGACGTGAAGTACGGCTTCATCGCCCCGCTGCCCGACGTCAGCATTGCCCTGCACGCCCGCCAATTGGAACTCCAGCACCCCGTCACGAAAGAGGCCCTGACCTTTGTGGCCCCCCTGCCCGACGCCCCGCACTGGGACCCGGCCCGCGAACTGTTCTGCTAAGAATTGCCCATCGCTTGGGCCCGTTCAGGGGCCCCCGGCGTGCATCATAAACGGTTATTGCCGAATAACCTTTCTTAATAATAACCGCACTACGTGCAAGATTTGGGGGTTTTTGCCCGTAGGAAGTCCAAGCTGGGGCCCCGGCCGTAATTTTGTAGTGCAGCCGCTGAACCAACCGCCGGGTATTTTACTTGTGCGGACGATTCACGCTCCCTACACCTATGGCCATCCTCGTTTTTTTCGTTGCCCATTATTATTTATCGCTCTTCACGCAGACGTTCTACCTGCACCGCTACGCGGCGCACAAGATGTTTACGATGAACAAGTTCTGGGAACGGTTCTTCTTTTTGTTCACCTACATCTGCCAGGGCAGCAGCTTCCTCTCGCCGCGGGCCTACGCGCTGCTGCACCGCATGCACCACGCCTACTCCGACACGGCGCTGGACCCGCACTCGCCGCACTTCTCGAACAACGCGTTCGACATGATGTGGAAGACGAAGAACATCTACAACGACGTGGTGAACCACAAAAACGAGCTGGCCACCCGCTTCGAGGGCGACATTCCGGAGTGGAAGTCGCTGGAGGCGTTCGGCGGCACAGTGTACTCGCGCTTGGGCTGGGGCACTGCCTATGTGCTGTTTTACATCAACTTCGCCACCGCCTGGTGGCAATACTTGCTGCTCCCGATTCACTTCCTGATGGGCCCCATCCACGGCGCCATTGTGAACTGGGGCGGCCATAAGTACGGCTACCAGAACTTCGACAACCACGACAAGAGCAAGAACACGCTGGCCCTGGATTTCCTGGCCTTCGGCGAATTGTTTCAGAACAACCACCACAAACTGCCGATGCGCGTGAACTTCGGCGTGAAGTGGTGGGAGCTGGACCCCACCTACTCGGTCATCTGGACCCTGGACAAGGCCCGCATCATCAAAATCAAGCGCAAAAACGTGCAGCCCAAGCAGCGCACCAAAAAAGTAGCCGTGCCAGCGTAGTCTGCTCACCGGCCAAACGCAAAAAGAGCGGGCCCCTTCCACGGAAGGGACCCGCTCTTTTTGCGTTTAGGGCCCTGGGGGCCCTGCCCTACTTCTGCAATACCAGCACGCCGTTCAGCATGAAGTTGCCGCCGGACGCTACTAGGTTGTACACGGGCTGCTTGCCGCCCGCGTACTCGTGCGTGCGGAGCACGGTGTAGGGCTCGTAGGCCTGCGTGTGGGCGTTGAAGCAGAGTATTTCGTCGCCCAGCGCCACTTCGCCGGCGGGCTTGGGGCCCGTGCGGGTGGGCAGTGGGTGGTTGGGCGTGGCCTCCAGCACCTGGCTGGTGAGGTGCGTGTGGGTGGTGCGGCCGGTGGTTTGCTCGCGCACGGCCACCACGTCGAGCCGGGTGAGGGCGTAGTTCTGGGCGGCGTGCGCCACCAGCGCTTGCACCTTGGCGGCGGCGGGCTGGCGGGTCACGGGGTCGAGGGTTAGGACTTGGTCGCCGGGCTGGATGGCGTGCAGCGGGCGGTGGCTGCCGTCGGCCAAGGCCACCAGCTGGTGGCCGGGGAAGCAGATGTCGCTGCCGTAGGTGCCGGCCTCGGCGTGCAGGTCCTTGCCCTGGTTTAGGCTTTTGAACTGCTGGTAGCTCAGTTCCTTCGACAGCACGTAGGACAGTTTCAGCACAAAGTTTTTTTCCTGCTTGTCGATGGCGTGGATGTCTTCAAAATACCGCTCCCACACCTTGCCGTCGGCCGTAAAATCGGGCAGCAGGGCCTGGTAGCGCTTGCCGGTTTCGGTGGTGTAAAACACCATCGTGCCGATTTCCTGCATCCCGGCCTTGGCCACGAGCTTGTAGAGGTCGATGCGCTTTTTCAGGCCGTCGTCGCCGGTGATGAAGTAGGGCTTGCGGGCCTCGTAGCGGTCGAGGATGTAGGCGTTGTCAAATTTGACGTAGCTCTCCGCGTCCAGGTCCTTGATTTGAAAGGCTTTGGCCTTCGTGTATTCGTCGAGCGTGAGCGGGCGTGGGTTGGTTTGGGCCAGGGCCCCGCCGCTGCCGCCGAGCAGCAGCCAGCCGGCGGCCAGCAAAGAATTACGCATTCAATAAGGAAAAAAGTTAAAAAACCGGCGCCGGGCTCCGCTTACGACACCTGGGTGAAGGCCGTGGCGAAGGCCTGCATCTCGTCCATCCGTCCGATGCTCACGCGGCACCACTGCTGGTTGTTGAACTCCCAGTTGCGGATGCTCACGCCGCGCTTGCCCATCTCCTCCACGAAGCGCTTGCCGTCCATCTTGAGCGGAAACATCACGAAGTTGGTGGCCGACGGAATGTAGGCGTAGCCTTCGCGCTTCAGCACGTCGTACAGGAACTGCTTGGAAGCCAGCGTTTTCTTCAGCGCATCCTGCATGTACACCTGATCTTGGTAGCTTACCACGGCCGCGCGCACGGCCGGGGCCGAGATGCTCATGGGGCCCACCGCGTACTTGCTCAGCGCCGCAATGGTGTCGGGCTGGGCCACGAGGTAGCCCACCCGCAGCCCGGCAAAGCCGTAGAGTTTGGAGAACGTGCGGGCCACCAGCACGTTCTGGCCCTGCTTCACGGCGTCCATCAGCGAGGCCCCGCGCGGGTCGGGCAGGTAGTCGATGTAGGCCTCATCCACGAACACGGGCACTTTGGGGGACACCCGGGCCGTGAACGCTTTCAGCTTAGCCGCGTCGAGCACCGTGCCGGTCGGGTTGTTGGGGTTGCAGATGTACACCAAGGCCGTGCGCGCGTCCACCTTTTGCTCCATCGCGTCGAGGTCCAGCTTGTAGTCGGCCGTGAGCGGCACGGCCACGATGGGCGACTTAAATTTCTCCGCCTTGCGCGGCAAATCGGCGTACGACGGGTCGCCGGTAATAATGGCCCCCTGCTGCCCGAAGTGCATGGCCGCGGCCAGCAGCAGCGGGCTCGACCCGGCGTCGAGCAGGATGTGGGCCGGCGTGAGGCCCTCGTAGTCCGCGATTTTCTGAATCAATTCCTTCGACTGCATCGGGTACTGATAACAGCTCGTCACCGATTCCAGAATGGCTTGCTTGGCCTTGTCCGAGGGCCCAAACGGGTTCTCGTTGGCCGACAGCCGCGCCTTGAGGGGCCCCGGGGCCGCCAGCAGCGCTTGCTCATCGGTCAGTGCCTCGGCCAGCGGCGACGGGGCGGCGGGCGAGGCCGGGCGCGGAGCGGCCAGCGCCTCCAGGCCCGTGGGCAGCAGCGATACGCCGCCAGCCAGCAGCGCGCCCGATTTCAGCCAGTGGCGGCGGTTCATGAGAGAAGCCATGCGAGTAGGGGTTTGGGTGCAAATAATTTGTTTTCAGTGAGGTGCAATCAGCTTTTGACCGTGGGGTAACTCACGCGCTGCTCGCTCAGGCGGCTGTGCACGGCCGCCACCACGCTGCGCGCCGACTCGAACGCCCCGGCCATCCAGGCGGTGAGGTAGGTGGTGTGCTCGCCGGCGAAATACACGTGGCCGTCGGGTTTCAACAAAGCCTGGTAATGCGTTTGCCGCTCTTCGGGCGAGTACAGGGCCCAGCCGCCCAAGCTGTAGGGCTGCTTCTGCCAGCTCACCGAGAACGACTGCTCGAACTCCTTCGGGTACTGCGGGTGGATGAGCTGGCCCTTTTGCAGGGCCAACTGCTCGCGCTGGGCGTAAGTCAGCTCGCCCACGCGCTGGGCCTTTTCGTTGAAATTATAGTACCCAATGAGGATGCCTTTCTGGCTGAGGTAGTCGTACGACGGATAGAAAATCTGCGTCAAGTCGTTGTTGGTGTGCGTAATGCCGCCAAAAATCTGCTCGTCCTCCTCCCAAAACCGCCGCTTGAATTGCAGCCCAATTTTGCCCGTCTGGATGTAGGGCACGAAGTCGATGGCCCGGCTCACGTCCGACGAAAAGTTGTGGCTCAAGTTGCTGAGCACCGGCAGCGGCACCGTGCAAATGCACAGGTCGGCGGCTAGCTCGTGGGGCCCCTGCGCGTCTTTGTAAAGGATTTTGACGCCCTCGGCCTGGTTCTGGATGCTCGTCACTTCGGCGCCCAGCTTCAGGCAGTCGGCCACGCGCTGTTCCAGGGCCCCGGCAATGCGGTCCATGCCCCCCACGGCCTGGAACATGGTCATTTGCAGCTCGTACGTGTACTCGGCCACGTTGTAAAAGTCCGGGTCGAGCAGGCCCGAACTGACGATGTCGGCCAGCCGGTGCGGGTCGCCCACCTTGCCGGCGCGGTTGCCGGCCCCGGGGCCCTCGGCGTAGCCGCGCCGCGCCGAGGCTTTGTAAGCCTTGTCAATGTCGAGGCCACCCTCGGCACGCAGGTACTCCAGCACCTTGGCGGCATCTTCGGGCGTGAGGGCGGTGTCTACTTGGTGCTGGCTCACGGCCTTGGCCAGCAGCTCGTTCAGGTAGCCGCGCATGTCGTTGTGCACCTCGCGGGCCCGCACCTTTTTGTTCGACAGGGGCCCCGTGCCCTCGGCAAAGTAGTAGCTGCCCTCGTTCACGTTGTTGTACACTTCCAGCGGCACGCCCAGCTCCTTGCAATAGTGCATGGTGAGCTGGTGGTGGTGCGGAATGCGCGAGGGCCCCGCGTTGAAATACAAGCCTTTGTCGAAGCCTGCCGCGTGCCGGGGGTTCTGGGTTTCGGCAGTGACGCTGCCCCCGCGGATGCTCCAGCAACGCCCGCCGCTGCGCTCGCGGGCCTCCAGGATGGTGCAACGGTAGCCCAGCTTGCGCAACTCGTAAGCGGCCGTCATACCGGCCAGGCCACCGCCCAACACCACTACGTGCTTGCCCTGGCCGCCGCCCGGCTGCAAGGCAAAGGCGTGCGCCGGGGCCCCGGGCAGCAAGCTCAGGGCGAGCATGGCCGGGTAGGCCCCAGCCCCTAGCACGGCACTCTTCACCAGGAAATCTCGTCGGGAAAGCTGATTCTCCATTAATCTCCGCATGCTGATTCGCCCCAAAATTTAAGGACAATTTTTCATTATTTACACATTTATATGACTAATGACCTTATTCCAACAGGCTATTATTATTCAACTTGCATAAGTATAGCCTCATGTCCTTAATTATTTACACCCACCATTTTTTGATAATTCTTCATTTTGATAAACTCCAAGCAGTATATTTATTAGTAGAGGGCCCCAGGGTTTCTTGCCCTTTCGTGCGTACCTTTGCGGGCCCAAATATTTTCAACCAAACGCACGAGTTGCGTTGCACAACCCCCAAGGTTTATGGCAGTTAAAATCCGCCTCGCCCGCCGCGGCCGTAAAAAAGCCGCGACTTACGACATCGTAGTAGCTGACGCCCGCTCGCCCCGCGACGGCCGTTTCATCGAGAAACTCGGCACCTACAACCCCAACACCAACCCCGCCACCATCAACTACGACGCCGACCGCGCCTTTTATTGGATGATGACCGGCGCCCAGCCCACCGACACGGTGCGCGCCATGCTCTCGTACCGCGGCGTGCTCTACCGCCGCCACCTGCAACTGGGTGTTGACAAAGGTGCCATCACCCAGGACGTGGCCGACCAGCGCTTCAGCGACTGGAAGACCGACAAGGACGCCCGCATCGAAGGCAAGCGCACCGGCTTGGTAGATGCCAAATCCGACGCCCGCACCGCTGCCCTGGCCGCCGAAACCAAAGTGAAAGAGGCCCGCAGCGAAGCCCAGCGCCAGAAGCAAGCCGCCGCCCTGGCCGCGGCTGCGCCGGCCCCGGCACCTGCCGAAACCGAGACGACCGAAACCGCCGAAGTATCGGCCGAGGACGCCGCTTAGTTTTTGCCGCCTAGCGACTGAAAAGTCCGGCAGTTGTTGTCCGCCCGGGCAGCGGCTGCCGGATTCTTTTTTCACCCCCTTTCTCGCCCGCCATGCTTCCCCACGAAACTTACCATCTCGGTAAAATTATTAAGCCCCACGGCTTGCGCGGCTTTGTGGCCGCCGATTTTGACGTGGACGACACCGCCGCGTACCAAAAGCTGAAAACTGTGTACCTGGCCTTGCCTGGGGCCCCCGCCCAGCTCGTGGCCCACGCCGTGGAGAAGGTGCAGCCCCAATCGGGCACCCGCGTGCTGCTCAAGCTCCAAGGCATCGAGCGCATCGAAGAGGCCGAGCCGCTGCGCAACGCCACGCTGCACCTGCCCCTGGAGGCGCTGCCGGCCCTCGACGACGACCAGTTTTACTACCACGACGTCATCGGCTTTGCTGTCATCGACGAAGTGCTGGGCGAGTTGGGCGTGGTTGAGAACTTCTACGAGTTGCCCCAGCAGGACATGTTGGCCATGCGCTACCAAGGCCACGAGGTGTTGGTACCCGTGGTGGACGAAATCGTGACCCGTGCCGATTTGGCCACTCGCCAAGTATTCGTGCGCCTGCCCGATGGGCTGCTCGACATTTACCTGGCCCCCACGACCCGGCAGCAGGACGAGGCCGACGAACCGGCCTAGCGGCAGGGCCCCACGATGCGCATCGACATCATCACCTGCCAGCCCGAGCTGCTGGCCAGTCCTTTTGCCCACTCCATCGTGAAGCGGGCCCAGGACAAGGGCCTGGCCGAAATCTGCGTGCACGACCTGCGCCGGCACGCCATCAACAAGCACGGGCAAATTGACGACTACGTGTTCGGCGGCGGGGCCGGCATGGTGCTGCGCGTCGAGCCCATTGCGGCTTGGCTGGACGAGTTGCTGGCCCAGCGGCCCTACGACGCCGTAATTTACCTCACGCCCGACGGCGAAACCCTGCGCCAGCCGCTGGCCAACCGCCTGTCGCTGCTTACCAACGTCATCCTGCTCTGCGGCCACTACAAAGGCATCGACGAGCGGCTGCGCGCGGCCTACGTCACCCACGAAATCAGTGTGGGCGACTACGTGCTAAGCGGTGGCGAGCTAGGGGCCGCCGTTTTGGTCGATGCCGTGGTCCGGCTGCTGCCCGGCGTGCTAGGCAACGAAGAATCGGCTTTGTCCGATTCGTTTCAGGACGATTTGCTGGCCCCGCCCGTGTACACGCGGCCCGCTGAGTGGCGCGGCCAAGCAGTACCCGCCATCCTGCTTTCGGGAAACACGCCGCTCATCGAAGAGTGGCGCCACGCCCAGGCCCTGGCCCGCACCCAGGCCCGCCGGCCCGACTTGCTGGGCGGCGCAGAGGAAAAATAGGGCCCCGGCGCTGCTTTCTTAATGGATAACACCTTATCTATCCGCCTCATCTGCCACGCATTTGCTATCGTGCGCTAGAGTCCTTATCTTTGCGCTCCGTTTCGTAAAATCAATCCGGGCCGGCGGCGCCGTCCCTTCGCAATTTCTTTCGCCATGAGCGTACTACTCGACTTTATTAATGCCGAAGCGCAGGAGCGCCGCGCCAGCTTCCCCCTCTTCGCCGCCGGCGATACCGTGAACGTGCACGTGAAAATCCGCGAGGGCAACAAGGAGCGCATCCAGCAGTTCCAGGGCGTGGTGCTGCAGCGCCGCAACCCCAGTTCGAACGGCGAAACCTTCACCGTCCGCAAGATTTCCAACCAAATCGGTACCGAGCGGATTTTCCCCCTGCTCTCGCCCAACATCGACAAAATCGAGGTGATCCGCCGCGGCAAGGTGCGCCGCGCCCGCCTGTTCTACCTGCGTGGCCTTTCGGGCAAGCAAGCCCGCATCAAAGAGCGCCGCTTGAACGCGCCCAAGCCCGTAGCCGCCGCCTAAGGCGTTATCATTTGTTTGCCAAGCCGGCCTTTTCCTTACGGAGAAGGCCGGTTTTGTTTGCGCCCGGTAGGAACGGGTGCAAGCTTGGGCCCCTAATGAAAGCAAGAAGGCCAGCTCCCGTGCAGGAGCTGGCCTTCTTGCTTTTACAAAGACTTTAAAGCTTACTTGCTGCTGGCCGAATCATTCTCCAGGTCGCTGGCGGGGGTACTCTTGTCGCTGTCCTGCACTTGCTTGGCAGCAGCGGTCAGGGCTTCACCTAGCTTCTCTACACGGGGTTGGGTATTTCCGTCGGCGAACACGGCGGCTTGGCTGGTATTTTTGCCCAGGCGCGCCAAAAGCTTGCTAATGGTGTCTTTGTCGTAGCTACCGCTGCCGAAGTGGGCCTTCAATTCTTGCAGGTCCACCACCAGCTGGTGCAACTGGGGGTTGCTGGCGGCCTTCAAGTCTTCAATCCAGCGTTGCAGGTGGTTGTCGAGGCCGGCGCGGCTGGCTTCTTCCACCAAGTCCTGCGATAAAATGTTTACGGCGCCGTCGAGGTGGTTCTGGTGCTGAACTTCGGTCTTTTCCATGGTACTGAATCGTATGTAAAACGTCTGTTCCCAACGCAGGAACACCGCCCAGGGTTGGCCGAGACCGAAAAAAGTCCCCACCGGCGAGCGGTGGGGACTTTTTTCGGTCTCGGAGCCGGGCAGGGGCCCTACTCAATTTTGTTCATGCGGTCCTTTACCGATTCCAGCGACACGCGCATGTTCACAATGTCGGCCCGGGCCGACTCCTGTTCCTTGAGGTTGGAGTCGATCAAGTTGTTGTATTGCAGCAATTCAGCCGCGTTCTGGGCCAACTGCTGCTGGATTTCCAGCTTGTGGGCCTTGTTTTTGTCCACGTCTTTCTTAATGACGTCGACCTTGGCGATGATGGCCGCGTGGTTGTTTTGCGACTGCACTAGGGCCTTCTCGGCCTCCGAAATCTGCGCCACCACGTCTTCGCGGTACATGCCACGGGCAAAATCCTTGAGGTACTTCTCGGCTGCTTTCCACTGCACCGGGGTGGCCTCGCGGCCCAGGTAGGCGTTGCCCAAGTCGATGCTCCACCACACAGTGGTACCCGTCGGGATGCCGTCAACCTTGGAAATAACGCGCACCGGCGTGGGCGAAACGTCGTCAATCACCACGCCGTCGAGCTTGATGACGCCCTTGACGTTCTTCACTTTGCCGGGGTATTTGTCGCCGAGGTATTTCAGCCAGGCGGCCTCCACGCGGCGGTTGTCGAGCTGAATGGATACGCGCTGGCCTTTGCGCGGAATGCCGTCGATGGTATTGTCGGTTTCGTCCACCGGCGAGCGTTGCGCCAGGGCCCCGAAGGAAACCAGGCACGCAAACAGGAAGAAAAGTAAGCGTTGGGTCATGGAAGTAAATATTAGAAAAAGCTAAAAAGATAGGATTAGAAACGCGTAAAGAATACTGGAACAGTTTGGTATTTCAAATTTATGCCCATTCCGCAAGTCTACATCATAAAGTACCAAAAATTTAGTTCAAAAATGTATTTTTATTAGATAATTCAAATTTACTCGTTCTTATATCATAGAATTGCACTTCCAAGAACGGGTCCCTTAGGCAGCATTAGGTGCCTGCAATGCTGTCGAACAAAATTCATGAAGGCCCGGTTAAATGTAACTATGCCCGTAACCGTCTGCCGCGCCGAACACTTCAACGCTGCCCACCGCCTCCACAACCCTGCCTGGGACGCCGCCCGGAACCAGCGCGTGTTTGGGCCCTGCAACAACCCCAACTACCACGGCCACAACTACAACCTGGTGGTGCGCCTCACCGGCGCCGTGGACCCCGACACGGGCTACGTGTACGACATGAAGCGGCTGAGCGACCTCATCAAGCGCGAGGTGCTCGACCGCTACGACCACCGCAATCTTAACTTGGACGTGGCGGAGTTCCGCGCCCTGAACCCCACGGTCGAGCACATCGCCGTGGCCATCTGGCAGCGCCTGCGCCCGCACCTGGCGGCCGAGCTGGCGCTGTCGGTCACGCTCCACGAGACGGAGCGTAACTTTGCCGAATACCATGGATAACGACTCCGGGGCCCGCCCCGCCCCCGACGCGCACCTGCCCACTGGCTTGCGCACCCCCTTACGCCCCGACGCCTTTGATGCGGCGGACGAAACCAAAATAACGGCCATTGCGGGCCATTTCGCAGCCATCATGCAGGAGCTGGGCCTCGACCTAGCCGACGACAGCCTGGCTGGCACGCCCCGCCGGGTGGCCAAAATGTACGTGCAGGAGTGGTTCCGGGGCCTCAACCCCGCCCACCGGCCCGACGTGAAGCTGTTCGAGAACCGTTACCAGTACCACCAGCTGCTGGTGGAGCGCGACATCACCCTGTTTTCGTGCTGCGAGCACCACTTCGTGCCCATCGTAGGCAAGGCCCACGTGGCCTACCTGCCGGCGGGCAACGTGGTGGGCCTCAGCAAGCTCAACCGCGTGGTGCAGCACTACGCCCGCCGCCCGCAGGTGCAGGAGCGCCTCACCCGCCAGATCGCCGAAGAGCTGAAACAAAGCCTGGGCACGCCCGACGTGGCCGTGCTCATCGAGGCCGACCACTTGTGCGTGATGAGCCGCGGCGTGAACGACACCAGCAGCTCGACGCTCACCAGCGAGTACGGTGGCCGTTTTGCTACCGACACAGCGTTGCGCACCGAGTTTCTGCGGCAAATCGGGAAGTAGGGGCCCCAGCGCCGCGGACATAACGTTGCCCCAAGGCCACGTTTGCCGTAGAGAAAGCTACTTTTCAACAACTTACCCGCGGCTATTATGAACGTTCTCATCACCGGCGGCACGGGCCTTGTGGGCGCCCGCTTGTCCCAACTGCTTACCGAAGCCGGCCACGAAGTAGCGCTGCTCAGCCGCGAGGCGGGCGCCGCGGGGCCCTACAAAGCGTTCGTTTGGGCCCCCGCCGCCGGCACCATCGACCCGGCCGCCGTGCCCTTCGCCGACGTAGTGGTGAACTTGGCCGGGGCCAACGTGGGCGAAGGCCGCTGGACCGACGCCCGCAAAAAAGAGCTGGTGGCCAGCCGCCTCGACAGCCTGGCCCTGCTGCACCGCGAACTGGCCAAGCCCGGCCACCGCGTGCAAGCCGTGCTCTCGGCGTCGGCCATCGGCTTTTATGGCAACACCGGCGACCAGCTGGCAACCGAGGACACGCCCCCGGCGCACAATTTTTTGGCCAAAGTGACCCAGCAGTGGGAGCAAGCCGCCGCGCCCATTGCGGCACTGGGCATCCGGCTCGTCACGCCGCGCATCGGGGTGGTGCTCAGCACCAAGGGTGGGGCCCTGGTGCCCCTGGCCGCCACCGTGAAGCTGGGCCTGGGGGCCCCCCTGGGCACCGGCCAACAGTGGCTGTCGTGGATTCACCTCGACGACCTCTGCCGCCTCTTCATTGCCATGCTCACCGACGATGCCTGGCAGGGCCTCTACAACGCCGTTGCCCCTTATCCTACTACCAACGAAGCCTTCACCGAAGTACTGGCCGAAGTGCTGCATCGCCCGCTTATTTTGCATAAAGTGCCTGCTTTCGCCCTAAAATTAGCGATGGGCGACCAAAGCGAAATGGTGCTGGCCGGCCAGCGCGTAAGCGCCGAAAAAGTTATGCAGCAAGGGTTTGAATTTGACTACCCCGTGCTGCGCGGGGCCCTAAAGGCGCTGTACGGGACGGAATAGAGCAGTTTTGCCAGGTGACGGTAAAAGCGGAGGATTTCAGGCGGGCGCAAAGGCAGCTTTCCACGCCGGGTAGCGCCGGCAGAGCAATACGCCGCCCACCACAAGCACTGCGCTGGCTGGCCCCAAGGTGGCCCACCAGAAGTAGGTGAGCGCGAAAAAACGGTACGTGCTTTCGGCTGCAAAAGCAGCGTACAGCCCCGTTACGGACGCGCTCATGCTGAAGTAATGCCACCCCAGCCACGCTGGGCCCGGCGGCCGGAGCACGGCCGCGCCCACGCCCACCAGCAGAGCAGTTGCGCTACCAACGGCCCCCCAGTGCACCACGCCAAACCGCCCGAAAAGGAAATAAATCCGGAACGCCGTCACCAGCAAAACCGCCATGCTGGCGACGTAGCCCCAGCCGACCCACCGGTGGGCCCGCGTTCCTTTGGGTTTAAGCAAAACGTACGTTCCCGCGGCCAGGGCCCCCAGGGCGGCCACCAAATGCACGGCACTGGCCGAGGAGTGGAGCACGCTGGCCATGGTTCAAAACGCTAGCGCACGCTGTCCGGCGCGCTGCTGGCGCCATTCATCTGCTCCAGCAGGTTGTCGGCGGAAACGGTGTCCGCGGCGGCTTCGCGGCGGCGGGGCTCGCTGGGCGACACGCAGGTGTACTTTTTGTTGATTTTGACCGTGGGGGCGGGGAAGTGGCCGTAGTCGTAACCCAGGGATTTGTCTTGGTAGATCTTCTCCATGTACTTGCCGTAGATGGGCAGGGCCGTGCGGCCGCCCTCGCCCTGCTGCGAGCCCACGAAGTGAATGCTGCGGTCTTCGCCGCCCACCCACACGCCGGTTACGAGGTCCTTGGTGAGGCCCATGTACCAGCCGTCGGAGTAGTTGGAGGTGGTGCCGGTTTTGCCGCCGATTTGGTTGTCCTTGTGCCAGAGGTCGTAGTCCCACAGGGCCTGCGAGGTGCCGCCGGGCTCCTCCATGCCGCCGCGCAGCATGTACGTCATCAGCCACGCCGTTTCGGGCGAAATGGCGCGGCGCTGCACCGGGTCGAACTGCTGGATGACGTTGCCGTGGCGGTCTTCGATGCGGGTGATAAGGCGGGGCTGCGAGCGGAAGCCCGTGTTCAGGAACGTGCTGTAAGCGTCCACCATTTCGTACACGCTCACGTCGCCGGCCGAGCCCAGGCCGATGCTCGGCACCGGCAGCAACGGGCTGGTGATGCCCACCTTGCGGGCGTACACGGCCACTTTGTCCCAGCCCACCAGCTCGGTGAGCTGGGCCGTGACGGAGTTCACGGAGCGGGCCATGGCGTGGCGCAGGGTCATGTTGAGGCCGGTGTATTCGCGGGTCACGTTGTCGGGCTGCCACTCCATGGGCTGGCCGTTCTCCACGTACTTGATGGTTACGCGCTGGTCCCGGATGCGGTCGCAGGGCGAGTAGCCGTTGTCGAGGGCCGTGAGGTACACGAACGGCTTGAAGGTGGAGCCGGCCTGGCGGCGGCCCTGCTTCACGTGGTCGTACTGGAAAAAGCGGTAGTCCAGGCCCCCCACCCACGCCTTGATGGAGCCCGTGTAGGGGTCCATTGTCATCATGCCGGCTTGCAAAAAGTGCTTGTAATAGGCCAGCGAATCGAGCGACGACAGTACCAGCGTGGTGTCGTTGTCGTCGTGCTTCCAGGTGAAGACCTTCATCGGGCGCTTCGCGTTCAGGGCCGCTTCAATCTGGGCTTGGTTGCCGTGGTAGCGGTTGGCGAGGGTTTTGTACGCCTCGGTGCGCTTGATTTGGGTGTTGATGAAGTCGGGGATTTCCTCGCCCTTGTCGTCCACCCACGGGTTCTGGTGGCGGTTGCGCCAGAAGTTGTCGAAGTTGCGCTGCAACGCCTCCATGCGCTCGTGCAGGGCTTCCTCGGCGTGGTCCTGCATCCGCGAGTCGAGGGTGGTGTAAATGCGCAGGCCGTCGCGGTACAGGTCCAGGTCGTGGTCGTCGCACCACTTGGTGACGACCTGGCCGATGGCCCCGCGGAAGTAGTTGTCGGGCCCGTCGATGTGGCGCTCCACGTGGTAGTCCAGCGCCACGGGCTGGGCTTGCAGGGCCCCCACTTCGCTGGCTTTCAGGATGCCGGCCTGGCCCATGCGCTCCAGCACCACGTTGCGGCGGCGGCGGGCGGCTTCGGGGTGGAAGCGCGGGTTGTAGGCCGTGGGGTTGTTCAGCACGCCCACCAGCATGGCCGCCTGCGCGGCCGAGAGGCTGTCGGGCGAGGTGTTGAAGTACGTTTTGGCCGCCACTTTGATGCCGTAGGCGTTCGAGCCGTACTCCACCGTGTTCAGGTACATGCGCAGGATTTCTTCCTTCGTGTAGCGGCGCTCCAACTCCACGGCCGTCAGCCACTCCTTGGTTTTGCTGATGAGCGTGCTCAGGCCGGCGACGTGGCCGAGGCCGCCGCGGGTTTCGCCGCGCCGGGTTTTGTACAAGTTTTTGGCCAGCTGCTGGGTAAGGGTCGAGCCGCCGCGCTTTTCGCCGCGCGCGGCCGCCGCCAGGGCCCCCAGCAGGGCCGGCCCGTCGATGCCGGCGTGGTCGTAGAAGCGCACGTCCTCCGTGGCCACCAGGGCCTTGATGAGCACCGGCGAAATCTTGTTCAGCGGCACCGGCGAGCGGTTTTCGCGGAAGTACTTGCCCATCAGCACCCCGTCGGCGGTGTACAGTTCGGAGGCTTGCTCCACCTTGGGGTCTTCCAGCTCGGCCAGGCTCGGCGACTTCCCAAACAGAAACAAGAAGTTGGTACTGACCAGGATAGGGTACACGAGGAACAGCACCAGGCTCAGCCCGAACAGCACCCATGCCCAGCGCACCAAGCGGCGCGGCCAGCGGCGGGGAGGGGCGGGCAAGCGCGAAGGCGAAGCGGGCGGGGTCGGCGGGGAAGGAACAGCCATGCAGGAACGCAGGTGGAGGGCAGGGCCACGGCCCCGCCACGCGGAAATGCAAATATACCGCCGGCCCGGCCGGGGCCCCTACGCTAAGTGCCGGCCCGGGCCAGCAGGGCCCACCGGCCGGCGGCGCAGCCCGCGCCGCGCCAGCTCGGCGAGGGCCAGCACGCTGATGGCAATGCCCAGGCAGTGGCTGAGGTGCAGGCGCCGGGCCGGCAGTGGGGCCCCCAGGTCGTGGTAGAGCAGCACGGCCCACAGCTCGTCGGCCAGCGTGAGCACCCAGGCGGCCACGGCCAGCATCCGGCTGGCCCGCCCGCCGGCCAGGTACAGGTGCAGCAGGTACAGCCCCAGCCCCGGCAGGGCCGACACCAGCACCAGCGGGGCCTCCGGGACCAGCGGCAGCACCAGCAGCAGGAAGCTCAGGGTTTCTTTGGCGGCCTGGGCGGCGGCCAGCGCCCGGCCCAGGCGCGAGATTTTGGGTGGGGCGGGCAGCGAAAGCGGAGGGGGCATAGGTGGCGGCGGGGCAAAGCCGGCCCCGGCCCCAAGATAGGGACCCCGCCGGCTTAGTAGGGCCGCCAGGGCAGGCGGCCGTCCTGGCACCGCCCGGCCAGCCGCACCAGCAGGGCCCCCTTGAGCGAGCCGAGCACCAGGTTGTCGGGCTTGCCAAACACGGCGTAGACGCCCACGCCGATGCCCAGCCACCGCGCGCCCAGCAGGTAGCGCAGGGCCACGAACAGCAACAGCAACAGCAACAAGAAAAAACGGGGTATGGCAGGGAAGGACTAGCAAGTAGCAGCCGGGGCCCCGCCCCGCGGCGGGGCCCAAACCAATGGGCGTAGTGAAACCAACTAAAACGCATTAAAAAGCCGGAACGCTTGTGCGTTAGCAGCTTGTACCCTGGCACTTCACCTACTGGCCAGCACCAGCACCGCCAGCGCCAGGCAGCCCAGTGCTTCCAGCATTAGCAGCCCAATGGCCGCGGCCCGGGCCCCCATCGCAAACAGCATGCTCAGCCACCGGGGCCCCGCGTAGGCCGCCGGCCAGCGCCACAGCACCCGCGCTACTTGCGGGCCGGCCGCCACCAGGGCCCCCAGCAGCACGGCCTTGCTCACAGCCTCGGCGCGCGGCGTGTGGGGCCACAGCTCGCGCCGCAGCGCCAAGCTGAGCACGGCCAGCGCCGCCACGGCGGCTGTAGCCCACAGCCGCGACGGCACCACCGGCCACGGCGGCAGCCAACGAGCCAAGCGGCTGCTTGTCCGGCGCGGCCGGGGATCAGTCAAAATTGGGTTTGCCGGGCGCAAAACGGGCCTAAACATGCCAAGGAGAGCCATCGTCAAGGGCGCTAAAAAGCCAGATCAAGAACAGAAAAAAGCTGGCCACCATCCAGCCCGCTAGCAGCAAGCGCAGCGCGATGCACCACACGTAGGCGCCGGTGCGCAGCCCCAGCAACGGCCCGCGGCTGGCGTGGGCGGCGGCGGCGAAGCCCCGCAAAGCACGCTTTGATACGGCCACGCACCCACTCACCCACCCCAACAAAAGAAGGAAAATGAGTACTGACGAATCACGGCTGGGCGTCATGCAATCCGCTTTTATTACGCAGGCGTACCACAGCGCCGCGCCGGCAGCCACGCTCGCCAGCGCCCAGCCCACGCTGGCTTGCAGCCACTGCGCCAGGGTTTGGGGCCCCGGGGGTTGCGATGGGTTTTCCACGGCGGCTCAGCTTTTGGCCGCGCCCACGCGCAGGCCGATGGATTGGCGCAGGGCGGCCAGGTCGTGGGCGGCGTAGTCTGCCAGCTTCCAGCGGAACACGGGCGGCACCCGGCGGCCGCGGCGGTAGTGGCGCAGCAGCCCGGGCCACCCCTCGGGCGTGAGCACGGCGAACAGCAAAAACCCGATGCAGGTGAGCGACCAGTCGCCGTTGCCCAGCGTGAAGGCCTTGAGCTTCAGCTCATCCTCCGGCGTCAGGTCGTAGCCCAGCAGCACGTGCTTCAGGTCGTGGTCTTCGTAGTGCGGAATCAGTTGCAGGCCGTGGCGGGCCAGCAGGTCGGCCACGCCGCGGCCCAGGGTGCCGGGCGGCAGGCTTTGCAGCGCGGCCAGCTGCATGCCCCCCGGCGCCCGCCCGTACAGCCGCTGGGAAATGGGGATGAGAAACGACGTGCGGGCGTGCACGATGATTTTGCGGGCCAGCACCTGGTAGGCGTTCAGCTTGGTTGTGCGAACGAAAGGCATGGTAGTGAGGAATTTAAGTGGATTGCTTCCTTATTGGTCCGACCAAAGCAGCATGGTCCGCACCAGGGCCGCGAGCAATAGGGCCCCCAGCGCCACCGCGCCCGGCACCACCCCGCGCAGCAGCCGCGCCCGCCGCAGGCCGGGCGTGGCCGCCCGGTCGCGCCACGAGAGCAAAAATCCAAAAGTGGCCAGGTCGCCGAAGCAGGTGACCAGGCACAGCGCCAAGCAGGCGAATTGCTTAATCGTCATGGGGTTATTGAATTGATTTGCGGAGATTCTTAAAGTCACTGATTGCGGGGCCCCAGCGCTTAGCGCAGGGCTTTTGCGGCCTGCCAATCGGCGTAGTTCCAGCCCTGCCAGCCGGCGTAGGTGCGCTGGCGTTGCCGCCAGGCGGCCACCGCGGCGTCGAGGCGGCGCTGGGCATCGGCGGCGCCGACGACCACGACCCCGCCGTAGCCGGTTTCGCGGGTGAGCCGCGGGATTTGGTTCAGCCGGGCCCGGTCGGCCAGCAGCGCGGGCAGGGCGCGGCCAGGCAGGGCCAGCAGGAAGCCGACATCGACGGTCTGGAAGCGCAGCTGGAGGTTGTAGCGGGCCATCCACACCTCCCAGTTGCCGGCGGCCAGCACCAGCAGCACCGCGTAGGCGGCCAGCGCGTTGCGGCGCACGAGGGCGTACACGGAGCGGCGCTGCCAGATTTTGAGCAGCATGGTGCCCAGCCCAAACAGCGTGAGCAGCAGGAAGAAGCACACGCCCAGGCGCTTGTAGGCCAGCCCCCGGCGCTCGATGTAGTAGTAGTTGCGCAGGCCCACCGACCCGGCCAGCACCGCGTTTTGCAGCACCCAGGCCGTGGCCCCGGCGCGCAGCCACGGCAGCCCGGGGCCGTAGAAGTTCAGGTTGCGCCGGAAAAACCACAGCACCAGGGCCATGGCCAGCAAAATACTGAAAATGAGCACGTACGTGCCCTCGTGCACGAACTGCGCCAGGTCGAACCCCGGCGCGGGCTCGAAGCCAAACCACAGCCAGTTGATGTCGATGAGGTTCACCGCCAGCAGCAGCGCGTTCACCAGCCCGAGCACGGCCACGGCCATCAGCCACTCTTTGCGCAGGCCCAGGGCCCCGAACGAGCGCACCCGAAAATCGGGCCGCCGCACGGCCAGCGACGCCACCCGGTCGCGCTGACGCCGCACCCACTCGCCCAGCCGCGACTCGTGGTCGGCGAAGCAGTACACCGGCACGGCCACCAGGGCCCCCGCCGTCAGCACGTAGCCCAGCCCCAGGAACAGCGCGTGGCCCAGCGACCAATCGGGCCAGAGCCGCGCCAGCCACTCGCCCACCGCCGCCAGCGCCCGCCCGCTCAGGTCGGCGTAGCGCGGGTTGGCCACCGCAAACAGCCCGTGGAACACCGCCAGCACCGCCAGGGGCCCCAGCAGCAGCCGGCCGTAGTACCAGCCGCGGCGCGCCCCGGCCCCGCTCATAACCCGCCCTTGCCAGGCGCGGGGCACCGCCAGCGCCGCCCGCAGCGTGCCGGCGGCCCCCGTCAGCAGCGCGTAGGCCAGCAGCCGCAGGTGGGGCTGGTTGGCGTAGCCCAGCAGCAGCAGCAGCGACGCCGCGCTGGCCAGCACCGCGGCCCCCGAACCGTGCACCGCCGCCATCGCGCCGCTGAACAAGCTGCCCGCCGCCGCCAACCAAAACAGCCCCGCGCGGCGCGCCGCGGCGCGCCGCGGCCGCAGCCCCACCTGGGCCCCCACCACCAACACGTTGTAAACGAGCACGTTCACGCCCGTTTTCTCGTCCCAAAACAGCCAGTTGAACAGCAGCAAGCCCAGCGGCAACAGCAGCTTCTGGGCAGTGGTGAGCGGGGCAGCGGCCGGCTTGGGGCTGGCGTCGTGCCAGAGGGCTTCGTAGGTGCGAGGCACTTCCATAACGTATTTTTTTAATTAAAGAACTTTGTAATTCAAAGTGAAATGCCAAAAAGAAACGCGCGGATCAGGCGCGAATTCAGTAGCCAGTCGACCAAAACATCCTTTGGCGGACCCCGGCTGGGGCCCCGGGCAGCGCCGCGCTAGCCGGGGCGTAGCAGCTTTTCTAAGGCCGCCAGGTGCTGCTGGAAAGCGGCTTTGCCCTCGGCGGTGGCCGTGTAGGTAGTGTTGGGCTTTTTACCGATGAACTGCTTGCTGACCAGCACGTAGCCGGCTTTTTCGAGGGCCGCCACGTGGCTGGCGAGGTTGCCGTCGGTGAGGTCGAGCACTTCTTTGAGGTCGTTGAAACTAACCGTATCAGTGGCCAAGAGCACGGCCATGACGCCCAGCCGCACGCGGTGGTCAAACGCTTTGTTGAGGGTGTGGATGAGGTGCTTCACCGGCCCAGTACGGATGCGGCGGGGCCCCCGGCCGGACCGGGCCGTTCGTAGCGCTGGTACATGCGCAGGCCGTAGCCGATGTGGCCCAGCCCGAAGCCCAGCGCAAAAAACGCCACGCCCCAGCCCGGCAGCAGCATGGCCACCAGCCCCAGCCCGAGCTGGGTGAGCCCCAGCCAGCGGATTTCGTCGAAGGTGTACTTGCTGGCGTTCAGCAGCGCCAGGCCGTAAAACACGAGCAAGCCGGGCACCACCAGCCCCACGTCGCCGCCCAGGTACAGGCGCAGGCAAAACAGCCCGCCCGCCCCCAGCGGCAGCGCCAGCGCCACCGCCAGCCGCCGCGTCAGGGCGTTCCACAGCGGCTGGCCGGGGCCCTGCTGCTGCTGCCGCCGCCGCGTGAAAAACCAGGCCACGAGCAGCGCCGCCGCCACCATCACGGCCGCCAGCAGCAGCAGAAACGGCAGCGCCCCCTGCCGCTCGGCGGCGGTGCTCGCCAGCAAGTGCTGGTAGCCGCTGGCGCTGTACTCGCCGGGGTAGTGGCCCTGCAAGTAGAGGTGGCCAGCCGCCGTGCCCAGCAGCGCCACCACGCCCGCCCCCACCCCGCTCAGGCCGGAAAGCGACAAAAAGCGCGAGCTGCGCTCCATGATGGCGCGGATTTCGGTGAGCTGGGCTAACGGGTCGGGATGCATATTGCGAAGTGCTTTGTAATGCAAAGTTAAACAAGAATCCGATATTCCAAACTGGTCCGTTGGTTTTCACGGCGCGGGCAAATACGGGCCCCCGGGGCCCTAAAAAATGCCCGAAACAGTTTTTCGAAAAAAAGTTCGTTCCCACGCTGGGAAATGGTTGCCGACGCTTGGCCGTCGCCGCCGGAATTCACCCCTGAAAACGGCAAAACTGACGCCCAGTGGCCCTTGTAACTGCCGGAACAATCTGTGCCAATTTGGGAAATTTATTCCCAAAAAAATATTTTAAATTTATGTAATACGCTCATTCACAGATGTTCGTAGGCACCACAATTCCAAACAACAACCCCGGTTTATTCACTAACCCCTACACAACGCCTCTTCACTCACTCTTCTTCATTCTGCTCTATGTTTGTTCGCTACGCCCCCTCCCCGCTGTTAAAGCCACCACCCGCACCCTCCACGTTTGGCTGCTGAGCAACCTCGGCGGCACCGGCTGGCTGCTGGTCAATTTCTGCCGCGACAGCCCCGCCAATTGTTCCGTTGCCCTGGCCATCGGCGCGGTAGCCGCGCTGGTGTCG
This sequence comes from Janthinobacterium lividum, assembly GCA_050954665.1. Classification (GTDB taxonomy): domain Bacteria; phylum Bacteroidota; class Bacteroidia; order Cytophagales; family Hymenobacteraceae; genus Hymenobacter. The sequence continues at coordinate 211,196 of JBPBPC010000035.1, read as the reverse complement.
CTGGCCTGCGTGCCGCTCATCACCCCCTTCTTTGCCCTCGCCAACCGTTTCTGCATTAGCTGGTTTTGCCGCACCACCGCCGGCGTGGGCGCCGTGGTGGCCTTCTTCCTCACCAATTATTTGTTCCTGAAATTCTTACCCCTCGGCCCATTGGGCAGCCTGCTGAGCGTTTCGGGCCCCTATTTGTGCGCCGCCTTGCTGGCCGTGGCTTGGATTTACCGCCCGGCGATGGCCCCGGCCCGTGCCCGCCACGGCTTGCAGTTGGGCTAGGGCCCCGGGACAAACCCCAAGCGGCAATTTTTCCGGCCGTTTCGTGCGCTACTTTGGCGCACGAAACGGCTTTTTTTGCGATGGCAGGACGAATTTTATGGCACGCTCAACCCCTGCTGGTCTTGCTTATAAACACTTGTGGTTGTCCTTGCGCAACGGCCTGGTGCCATTGCTACCCACTGCGTTGGTAGGTGCGCTGGCCTATTTTGCGTTCCAATTCCAAGCACCGGCATCAGCGTCGGAAATAATTTTATCGCCTCCGTCGCTGCCTACCAGGTCGGGCGGCTCTTGGGTCAGTCTAGCGGGCGTCGTGGGGGCATTCTCACTGGGCACCTTCTTCTTCGGGGCCCTCTTTGTGGGGGTGCCGGCCGCACTGTTTGGCTTGCTGCGGTTGTGGCCCATGCAGTGGCTGCTACGGGTGTGCCTGGCTGAGCCCGGCACCGGCTTGCCAGTGGGGCTGCCAGGCACGCTGCTGCTTTTTGAAGCCCCACTGCTCGTGGCTGCGCCGCTAGGCACTAGCGCCAATAGTTTAATTTTTTTGCGTTTTAATCAGCTCGCCTTGGCTCATGGGCACGCTCTGGGCCACCTGGCAGCTGCCGAGGGCCGAGCAGCTGGCACCAAAACCAGAAGCCGTTGAGTATCCCCGGGCCCCGCCCCGCTACAAACTCACCCCAATGCCGGGCCCCAGCAAGAAGAACGGCTTGCCCGCCGTGAGCAAATAGCCCCCGCCCAAGTAGAGCGGAAACGTGAGGCGGCCCGTGCGCACAGGCGTCACCGAGCCCAGCACCACAATGCCCAAGTCGCGCTTCACGGTGGTGTTCTCGCTCAAGTTGAACGCGTTAAGCGCCACGAAACCTGCCCCGATTTTGTAGGGCCGCAGGTGGTTAATGCGCCCGGGCGAGTAGAAGCTGAGCTGCGCCAGCGTGGCGATGCTGATGCCAGCGAAGCTGCCGTAGCCGGTGTCGCCCGGGCTGCGGGTCAGCAGGCCCGCCGGGAAGCTCACGTCGATGTCGAAGCTGGTGCGGCGGCTCAGCACCAAATCCACTACCTGCGCGTAGCCAGGCTCGCCGTACTGGCTGGCGTTGTGCCGAATGGTGATGATGACGCGCGACCAATCGTCCAGTTCGTAAGTTTTGCGGCCCAGCAGCGTGTTCAGGCTAAACGGCCCGCTCTGGCACTGCTTGTCTTGGTAATAGGCGGCGCGGGGCGACGGCTCGGAGGGGCAAATCACCAGGTTGTCGACGGTTTTTTGGTCGAGCAGGTTGTTTTTGGCGTCCACCACGCGCACGTCCAGCGTCAGGTACTGCTTGCCGTAGAGCGCCGTGGCCCCGTCAATACCGGCCGTGTTGAAGGAAAACACCACGTCGGGGATGCTGTGCTGGTAGAGCACCGGCCCGTTGAGACGGGTGACGGGCAGGGGCCCTTCGCCGTAGCTCACGCTCACGAAGTTGAGCGGGTGCGGGCGCTGGGCCTCGCGCACCGTCAGCACGAAGCCCGTGGGGGTGGCCCCCTCCAGGATGGCCAGGCGGCGGCGCACCACGTTCAGGGGCACTTGCATGCGGTAGATCAGCGAGTTGTCGGAGCGTACCGACGAGTCGGAGGGCACCGAGAGCAGGTCTTCGACGTGGAAGCGGCCCTTGAGCAGCGACTCGCCTTCGAGGCGCACGTCCACGATTTCGCCGGGGCCCACGGCCAGGTTCTGGGTCCAGTCGCCGCCGCGGTGCAGCACGCTCACGGCCGTGATGCGGGGCCGCGGTGCAATGTCGAAGTTGGTGATGTAGCGGGCCACGTCGCCGTCCTTAATGTAGAGGTAGCCCGCCGTTTGGCGGTGGGGATTGAAGACGCGCAGCTGGCACAGTACCCGGTTGTTGGTGAGGTAGTTGCGGGTGTACAACTCGGCCACCAGGGCCCCGCCGGGGTCTTGCTGGGCTTCCAGGCGGTAGGTGCGGTGCAGGTCAAACGACTGGCCGTCGTCCAGGATCAGTTCCGTGCCCTGCAAGCGCCCGGCATCGTCAAAGGCAATGTCCTTGCGGTCCACGCTCAGAAAGCGCAAGCGGCTGGCTTTCACCACAAAGTCTTGGCGCAGCGGCGGGTATGCGTACGTCAACTTGCCGTCGGCGTCCAGGCGCGGGCGCTCGGCCAGCAGGTTCAGCGTCAGCGGGTGGGCCCCGGGCTCGTTGGGCAGCAGGTGCAGGCGCAGGCCGGCGCCCTCGCGGGTGATTTTGTAGTCGATGTCCTGGCCGCGCGTCCAGGTGTTGGTCACGCGCACGTTGGCAGGGTTGTCGGTATTGAGGTCGATGATGCGCTCCTCGCCCACGAACAGCTCGGGGTTGGGCACCCGCAGGTCGAGGCTGCTGCGGGTAAGGGGCAGCAGGCTCACGATTTGCTGCCGGCGCGCGGGCCGCCCCGCCGAGTCGGCCGCGGCCACAAACACCAGCTGCACGAAGGGCGTGGCCGTGAGGTTGCGGAAGCGCACGGTGCCGCGGTAGCTGCCGTCGGCGGCGCGCACCAGCGAGTCTTGCAGCTTGAAATCGGCCGAGGGCAGCAGGCGCAGGCCTTTCACGGGGCCCGTGGGCGTGGCGCGCAGCTCGGCGGCCTGGTCGTCGGTGCGGTAGTAGAAGTAGAGCCGCGGCTCGCCGGCCACCGTCAGCTGCTGGGCCGGCAGGGCGTAGCGGGTGGTGTCGAGGGTGAGGGTGACGCCTTGCACCAGGGCCCCCGGCGCGCCGGCTTGGCCACGGGCCGGGCCGGCGAGGATTACGCCCAAGCTCAACAGCACGCACGCCCAAAGAAGAGGTAAACGCATAGGTCCAAATAGAAACTTATCGGGACCAAAAGTAAGCGGGGCCCCGGGCTGTTGGGATGAAAACGGTACTTTTAGGCGTTTATTCTAATCCCGCCGTGCCCGAATCCTACGATGTTGCCATTCTCGGCGCTGGCCCGGCGGGCACGGCCTGCGCCCTGGCCCTGCGCGGGGCCGGCCTGCGGGTGGCGCTGGTGGACAAGGCCCGGTTTCCGCGCGATAAGATTTGCGGCGACGCCATTCCCGGCCCCGCCCTCAAGGCCCTGCGCCAGCTCGACCCCGCCTACGCCACCGAGCTGCTGGCGGGCTTGCACCCCAAGGCCGAAACCCGCACCAGCCGCGTGGTGGCCCCCAACGGCCGCGGCCTGGGCGTGCGCTGGCACCTGCCCACCTTCAACAGCCCGCGCCTGCACTTCGACGCCGCCCTGCTGGCCCTCGTCAAGCGCCACACCGCCACCGACGTCCACGAAAACTTCGCCGTTAAAACCATCGCCGGGGGCCCCAGCGCGGTAACGCTGACCGCCCCCGATGGCCGGGAGCTGCGGGCGGCGCTGCTCATCGCCTGCGACGGGGCCAACTCCGTGGCCGCCCGCCAGCTCGCCCACCGCCAAATCGACCGGGCCCACCACTGCGCCGCCGTGCGCGCCTACTACGCCGACGTGGGCGGCACCGACGGCCGCACCACCGAGTTTTTCTTCTTGAAAAAGTACCCCGCCGGCTACCTCTGGGTGTTTCCGGTGGGCGGCGGCGTGCACAACGTGGGCTTCGGCATGCTCTCGAAAGACATTGCCGCCCAAGGCGTTGACTTGAAAGAAACGTTGCTGGAGCTGCTCGGCACGCACCCGCAGCTGGCCCCGCGCTTCGCGGGGGCCCGGCGGCTGGGGCCCGTGGCGGGCTTTGGGCTGCCGCTGGGCACCGGCCGCCCGGCCCACGCCCTGGCCGGCCCGCGCTGGCTGCTGTGCGGCGACGCCGCTTCGCTCATCGACCCGCTGCAGGGCCACGGCATCGACACGGCCGTGCGCAGCGGCATTTTGGCCGCCGCCCAGGCCGTGGCGTGCTTCGAGGCGCAGGATTTTAGCACCGCTTTTTTGCAGCAGTACGCCCGCGCCGTGCAGGCTCAGCTGGGGCCCCAGCTGGCGCGCAGCTACCGCATCATGCGGTTTTTGGGCAGCAAGCCGTGGCTGGTGAACGCCGGCGTACGCGTGGCCCAGGTGCCGCCCATCGGCCGCTGGCTGCAACGGCTGGTGGGCTAGGCGCGCCGTGGCGCGCCAAACCCACGGCGGCGGCATTTCCGTATGGTGGGCCATGCGCCTGCGGCTCCGGTTGTTTGAATTTGAGGATTTGCCCTGGTTTCCGGCCGTGGTGCGGGCCGGGATGATGGACTATTTGCGGTTCATGATCACGACCTTGGGCACCTACCGGCCCATTGTGCCGCTGCTGGCCGAGGCCCTGCGCCGCACCGGCCAAACCCGCCTGCTGGAGCTGGGCGCCGGCGCCGGCGGCGGCACCGAAACCGTGCTGGCGGCCCTGCGCGCCCAGGGCCACCCCGCGGCCACCATCACCCTCACCGACCTCTACCCCCAGCCCGCGGCTTGGGCCGACATCAGCCGGCGCACGGCCGGCGCCATTTCGGCCGAAACCGGGCCCGTGAACGCGCTGGCCGTGCCGGAGCACCTGCCGGGGCTGCGGGTCATCTTTTCAGCGTTTCATCACTTCCCGCCCGCTGCGGCCGTGGCCCTGCTGCGCGACGCCGTGCGGGCCGGCACCGGCATTGGCGTGTTCGAGGGGGCCGGCAAGCACTGGGGCGAGCTGCTGCTGGCCGGCACCGCGCTGCCCGTGGCCCAGCTGCTGCTGACGCCATTTTTTCGCCCCTTCCGGCTCAGCCGCCTGGCGTTCACGTACTTGGTGCCCATCATCCCGCTCTGCACCGTCTGGGACGGGGCCGTGTCGCTGCTGCGCATGTACTCGCCCAACGAGCTGCTGGTGCTGGCCAACCTGGCTGATCCAACTGGCTCCTACCAGTGGCAGGCCGGCAAAAAAACCCATTGGTGGGGCCCCCGGGTCACGTACTTGGTGGGCTGGCCTGCTTAAAACGCAACCCGCCCGAGCGGTTTGGTGCAGCCAAACCGCCTTGTAGGGCCGGCTGCGCTCCGTCATTTGCAACCCGGCAAATGTCTACTGCGGATTGTGCATTTGCCTGGTTGTCAGCGATATTTTTTTATTGATTGGTGCATTTGAGTGTCCGGCACGGCCATTTATTGGTTTGCGGCGGGGCCGGGGACCGGGATAGGTTTGCGGCACGCAACCCAACTGCGCTGCTGGGCCGGCTGCCACCCCCAACCCACCTGCCCAACCCGTGAAAAAAGCCCTTCTCCTCCTGCTCGTGGCCGCCTCGCTCGGGGCCTGCAAAAAGAACGACGACAACGCCCCGCGTTCCAACACCGATTTGCTGACGGCCCGCAACTGGCGCTTGTCGGCCGAAACGACCACGACCGTCGTCAACAACAACCCGCCCAAAACCACCGACAGCTACGCCAGCGCGGCGGCGTGCGAACGCGACGATTTTCTAAAATTCAACGCCGACCACTCCATCACCAGCGACGAGGGCCCCGTCTTGTGCAACCCAGCGGACCCACAGACGCAAACCGGCACTTGGAAATTTGAGAACGACGAAGCCAAGCTCACCATTACCGATCCCACCGTTCCCGGCCCGGGCCAAACGTTCGACGTAATATCCTTGTCGGCCAGCACCATGCGCTTGCACGGCACCGCTACGTACAGCTTCGGCGGCGTCACGGCGGTGGCCACGGTAGACGAGACGCTGACCGCGTTCTAACGCGGAGCGCAGCCGCGCTTTGGGGCCGTGCGGCTGCGTAGCGGGCGGGCGCACGGCCGTTACTTTGCGCCGCCGCCGCACCTTTGCTGCCCGCTTCACCAACCCGCCCGCTCCGCCTTGCCCATCGCCCACTACCGAAAGGCGCTGCCGTTGCTGCGCATCCCGTTCTCGCTGTACCTGATGCCGATTTTCTGGTTCGGGCTCAGCGCGTTGCGGGGGCCCTGGAGCGGCGCGCGGGCCGCGGGTGTGTTCGTGGTGCTGCACCTGCTGGCCTACCCGGCGTCGAACGGCTACAACTCGTACTACGACAAAGACGAAGACAGCATCGGCGGCCTGAAAACCCCGCCCAAGGTCACGCCCGAGCTGCTGCACTTAGTGCAGCTGTTCGACCTGCTGGCCGTGGGCGGCGCGGCGCTGATTTCGGTCGCCTTTGCGGCGCTGGTGGCGGTGTACTTGCTGGTTTCCAAGGCCTACAGCTACGACGGCATCCGCCTGAAAAAGTACCCGCTGCTGAGCACGGCCGTGGTGGTGGTGTTCCAGGGGGCGTTCACGTTTTTGATGACGCAGGTGGGCGCTGGGGCCCCGCCTGCGGAATTAATCGAGAAAACCAACCTGCTGCTGGCCTTCGTCAGCACCTTGTTTTTGTGCGGTTCCTACCCGCTCACCCAAGTGTACCAGCACGCCGAGGACGGGCGCCGCGGCGACCGCACCCTGAGCTTGCGGCTGGGCATTCGGGGCACGTTTGTCTTTGCGGCGGTAGGCTTATTTGCCGGCGCCGGGGCCCTGGCCTTCGCCTACTGGTTGCGGGGCGAGCCGCGCAACATCCTGTTTTTTTTGGTGGCCACGGGGCCCGTGGTGGCACTGTTTGGGCGCTGGGCCTGGCTGGCCTGGCACGACGCGGCCCACGCCAACTTCGCCTGGACGATGCGCATGAACCAAGTATCGTCGCTCTGCCTAAGCGCGGCGTTCATCGCCATGCTGCTCTGGCGCTGAGGCCAAACCAGCGCGGCCAGCGGCAACGCTGGGGGCCCTCGGCTGCGTACTAAGCAGCTAGCTGCCACTCTTTTCCTAGCCCCATGCGCCTCGCCTCACTTCTTCTGCTACCGCTGTTGGCAGCTTGCAACGCCGCCCCCAAGGCCACTACCGAAACGGCCTTGGCGCGGGCCGCGCCGCCCGCCGCCGGGGCCCTGCCCCCGCCCGACACGGCCCGCGCCAAGGCCGTTTCGGCCCTCGGCGATACGCTGCGCGTGGTGCGGCAACGGCACAATTTTAGCCGTTCCAAGGGCCCGCCCGATGCGTTCCGGCTGGTGTTTCGGGGCCCTTCGGTGCTGGCGGGCAACGCCGAATTCACGATTACCGACCCGAGCGGCCAAGTCATTTTCCGCGAAATGCTGACCGAGCCCGACCTTGAAGCGGCCCTGGTGTACGAACTGAAAACCCCGGCCGCCACCCCCGCCGAGCGCGAGGCCTACGTGCTGCGCCGCATCGACCAGTTTTTTCAGCCCGCGCAGTTCCAAACGCCCGCCGTGGGGCCCCAAGCCACCTTTCCCAACCACGTCGAAAACCTCGACCAAGCCACCTGGGCCGACCTCAAGCGGCGCCCCGGCACCATCGGCTTCGACTACCTGAAGGGCAAGGAAGACCGGCAGCGCCTCGCCTGGTCGCCCCTGAAAAAGCAAACCGTGCGCGTGCGTTAGTGCTAGTTGGTGGTCACCAAAGCTACCCCGCTTGAGCCCCGCGTGCCGTGCAGGGCCATCGCCGGAACTCCTTCCAGGAACTCACGTCGCACTTTTTTGTGGGCCACCAGGCGTTGCAACTCACCCGGGGCCCCGGCGCAATTAAGCGGCCGCTCACGACGCAGAGCAACACGGCGCCCCGGGGCTGCGGGTCGGCTGCCTCGGCCTGTCGGCACCGTTCCTCGTGGGCCTGCCGCTGCACCGCCGAAAGCGGCAAGTGCATACCACCTGGGCCTAGCCCCGCACGCCGGCATCGCAGGCCACGCGCTGCTGCAAGGCGGCTATTTACTGCTTTATCAGCCAGCTGGCGCCGCCGGCCACCCACGCCTGCACGCTGGAATCGGGGGCAAATACTGGGCGAGCAGGAGCCGTTTGGGCCCCGGCCGACCAACCCGGCAGCAGCAACAGCGCGAGAAGGGGCGTTTTCATAGGGCAGATTTAATGCCTACAAAAAGCAGGTTTTCTGGCAAGCGCCGGCCGTTTCACTCGGGCCCCACGCAAAAAGCCACCGCTTTTGGCGGTGGCTTCTTATTGGTTTTCTTTAACTAGATCGGCGTTAGCCGTTCATCGAGAGCAAGAACTCGTGGTTGTCCTTGGTGCCTTTGATGCGGTCTTTCAGGAACTCCATGGCTTCGGTGGCGCTCATGTCGGTCATGAAGCGGCGCAGCACCCACACGCGGCCCAGCTCTTCTTTGGTCATCAGCAAGTCTTCGCGGCGGGTGCCGGAAGCCGGGATGTCGATGGCCGGGAACACGCGCTTGTTGGCCAGCTTGCGGTCCAGTTGCAGTTCCATGTTGCCGGTGCCCTTGAATTCTTCGAAGATGACTTCGTCCATTTTCGAGCCCGTTTCAATCAGCGCCGTGGCGATGATGGTGAGCGAGCCGCCGCCCTCCACGTTGCGGGCAGCGCCAAAGAAGCGCTTGGGTTTTTGCAGGGCCCCGGCGTCGATGCCGCCCGAGAGGATGCGCGAGCTGCTGGGTTGCACCGTGTTGTAGGCCCGCGCCAGGCGGGTGATGGAGTCGAGCAGAATCACCACGTCGTGGCCGCACTCCACGAGGCGGCGGGCCTTGTCGAGGGCCATTTCGGCGATTTTCACGTGGCGGTCGGCCGTTTCGTCGAAGGTCGAGCTGAGCACTTCGGCCTTCACGGTGCGGGCCATGTCGGTCACTTCCTCCGGCCGCTCGTCGATGAGCAGAATCATCAAGTACACCTCGGGGTGGTTTTCCGAAATGGCGTTGGCAATTTCCTGGAGCAGCACCGTTTTGCCGGTTTTGGGCTGGGCCACGATGAGGCCCCGCTGGCCCTTGCCGATGGGCGCAAACAGGTCGAGCACGCGGGTGCTGATCTGGCTGGGCTTGGTGCTGAGCTGCATCCGCTCGTCGGCAAACAGCGGCGTGAGGTGGCTGAACGGCACCCGGTCGCGGACTTCCTCTACTGTGCGCCCGTTCATGCTGTCGATGCCCACCAGGGCGAAGTACTTCTCGCCCTCGCGCGGCGGCCGGATGGTGCCCACCACCGTGTCGCCGGGTTTCAGGGCGAACTGCTTCACCTGCTGCGGCGACACGTAAATGTCGTCCGGCGAGGCCAGGTAGTTGTAAAAGGGCGAGCGCAGGAAGCCGTAGCCGCCGTCGGGCATCAGCTCAAACGTGCCGTTGCCGGGCACCACCAGGTCGATTTCCTGGCGGGCGGGGCGCTGGTTTTGGTTCTGGTTCTGGTTTTGCCCCTGGTTCTGGTTCGACTGGCCTTGGCTGGGGTTCTGGCCCTGGTTCGGCTGGCCCTGGGGCTGGTCGGGGTTTTGGCCGTTGGTGCGCTGCTCGTCGCGGCGCTGCTGGCGCTGCTGGTCGCGCTGGACCTGGCGCTCCTCGCGGGTCAGGCGGGGCTGCTGCTCCTGGCCGTTGCGGGGCTGGTCCTGGCGGGCTTGGTCGTTGCGCGGCTGGTCCTGGCCGTTGCGGGGCTGGTCTTGCCGGGGCTGGTCCTGGCCATTGCCGTTGCGGTAGTCGCGGGGCTGGTCGTTGCGGTACTCACGGGGTTGGTCCTGGCCGTTGCGGGGCTGGTCTTGCCGGAAAGCGCGGGGCTGGTCGCGGTCGTTGCGGCGGTTGGCGTAGTCGTCGGCGCCGTAGTCGCGCCGGGGGTTGTCGCGGGCGGGGGCCCCGTTGGCGCGGCCAGCGGCGGCGTCGGCCGGGGTTTCAGCGGCGGGCGCGGGCAAAGCCTCGCCGTCTTCGCTGCTTTCCACGGCGGCGCGGGCGGCGCGGGCCTGGTCGCGGGCGGCCTGGGCCGCTTGCTCAGCCGCCCGGTTCTCGCTGATGGGGCGGCCGTTGCGGCCCACCCGCTCGCGGCGGTGGCGCTCGGCCGGGGCCGCGTCAGCCGCCGGGGCGGCTTCGGCACCGCCTGCGGAAGTTTCGGCAGCATTTTCAGCAGCGGGCTGCACGGAAGCGGAAGCAGGTTCAACGGCCGGCACTTCCGGGGCAGCCGCAACCGTTTCGGGCACGGCAACAGCGGCGGCCGGGGCCTCCGCGGCGGGTGGGGCCACGTCGGAGAAGGGCTGCTCAGCTACTACGGGCGCGGTGCGGCGGCTGGTACGGGCTACGGCGGGGGCCCCAGCGGCGGCCCGGGTGGCCCGGGCCGGCTTGGCAGCTGAGGCCGCGGCCACGGCGGGCGCGGCCTCCGCGGCGGCTTCGGGGCCTGGCTGCGCGGCCTGCTGGTCCAGAATCTTATAAATCAAATCCTGCTTGCTAAGCCGCTTGAAATTGCCAACGTTGAGCTGCTCGGCAAGTTCTTTGAGGTCGGGCAGCAAACGGTCCTTCAACTCGTTGAGGGTGTGCATAGAAAAATTAGAGGGAGGGAATATCGGGGAGGGGCCGGCGGGCGGGCCTGGGGCCGCCAAAAGCGCACGGGCGGCAACGGGGCGTATAAGCCGCCGGCCGAAGAACCGCGTCAGCGCGGCACGACAACACTAATCGGATGGAGCGATACGAATGGGGGCAACCCGGCGCTACTTAGTAAAACGCAAGGAGTGGGTGCGGGCCGGCGGCACCCCCTGGGCCCGGCGGCCCGGCCACGGGGGCCGGTTGCTACCGCAATGTTAGGGCATTACGGGCAAACTGCCAAATCGGATGCCCGCCGGTCTACCTTTGCCGCCGATTCCAACAACCCGCGCCCCATGCTGCAAGTTTCCGTCCTCAAAGAACAAACCGACCGCGTACTGGCCGGCCTCGCCAAGAAACACTACCCCACGGGCCCCGCCGACGTGGCCGCCATCCTCGACCTCGACCAGCGCCGCCGGGCCCTGCAAACCACCCACGACGCCGCCCAGGCCGAAGCCAACGACCTGGCCCGCCAGATTGGGGCCCTGATGAAAACCGGCGACCAGGCCGGCGCCGACGCCCTGAAACTCCGCACCGCGGCGCTCAAGCAGCACACCAAAACCGCCACCGACGAGCTGACGCAGGTGGAAATTGCCATCCAGCAGCTGCTCTACAAGCTGCCCAACCTGCCCCACGCCAGCGTGCCCGAAGGCCGCGCCGCCGCCGACAACGAGCTGGTGCGCGCGCACGGCGCCAAGCCCGCGCTGTACGCCGGGGCCCAGCCGCACTGGGAACTGATTAAAAAGTACGACATCATCGATTTTGAGCTGGGCATCAAAATCACGGGCGCTGGCTTTCCGGTGTACAAGGGCCAGGGGGCCCGGCTGCAACGGGCCCTGGTTAATTTTTTCCTCGACGAGGCCCGCGCCGCCGGCTACACCGAGGTGCAGCCCCCCATTGTGGTGAACGAGGCCAGCGCCACCGCCACCGGCCAGCTGCCCGACAAGGAAGGCCAGATGTACCACGACGCCAAGGACGACCTCTACCTCATCCCCACGGCCGAGGTGCCGGTGACGAACCTCTACCGCGACGAGATCATCCCGGTCGAGCAGCTGCCCATCCGCAACACGGCCTACACGCCCTGTTTCCGCCGCGAAGCCGGCTCGTGGGGCGCCGACGTGCGGGGCCTCAACCGCCTCCACCAGTTCGACAAGGTGGAAATTGTGCAAATCACGCAGCCCGAAAACAGCTACGCCGCCCTCGACGGCATGGTGGCCCACATCGAAAGCCTGCTCCAAAAGCTGGGCCTCCCCTACCGCGTGCTGCGCCTGTGCGGCGGCGACATGGGCTTCGCCAGCGCCCTGACCTACGATTTGGAGGTGTGGAGCGCCGCCCAGGGCCGCTGGCTCGAAGTGTCGTCGGCCTCCAACTTCGAAACCTACCAGGCCAACCGACTCAAGTGCCGCTACCGCGCCGACGGCGGCAAAACCCAGCTCCTGCACACGCTCAACGGCTCGGCTCTGGCCCTGCCCCGCATCGTGGCCGCCCTGCTCGAAAACAACCAAACCGCCGACGGCATCGAACTGCCCGCAGTGCTGCACTCATATTGCGGATTTAAGCGGATTGAATCAAAAGGGAATATCGAAAGCACAAGACCCAAAAAACAAAGAGATTACACGCAATATCTTTTCAAAGGGGTTACTTACGGTAAAGGGAAATTAGTAAACGCTGTCGTTTCTGGTTATGTCAATCAACACCCTGCAATAACCATCGGAAAATTATTCGAGATTTTTCCTGCTTCAATTCAAGGCCGCTGGGGGGTATTCACTCTGCGCGAACAAGCTGAAAGTATTCACAGTGATATTACAAAAAACGGGAAGCCAGCAAGAAAAAGGTATCTGATGAACTCTGATAAATTGATTAAAGTCGAGAGTCTTCAGATCGTTACTTCCGACCAATGGAATCCAGAAAATATCTATGCTTTTATTAAAGCGGCGCGAAAAATTGGCTTTGAGATAGAGTCCATTTCTGAAGATGCCACTACTACTTCAGGCACTGAAGATTGGCTGTTTTAATCTGGATAACGGTTTAATATACTTGATGCTTCAATGAATGCTTAAATTGCGGGCTTTCGTTGAAGCATCAACCTTAGTACTCCACCATTTGCTCGTCCACGTAGCACCAGAGCCACCGCTCGCCGGGCTGGGCGGAGGCGATGACGGGGTGCTGCGTGGCGTGAAAGTGCTGGGTGGCGTGCTTGTTCTTGGAATCGTCGCAGCAGCCGACGTGGCCGCATTCCTGGCAGGTGCGCAAGTGCACCCAAGTGTCGCCCAGGGCCACGCATTCGGGGCAGACGTGCTTGGTGTCCGGAATGACGTGGGTAATGTGCGTGAGGTGCTGGCAGATGGCGGCCATGGCGGTGCGGATTAGGTGAGTGGATAGGGCCCCTAGCGCCCGTCGCGGGGCGGCGGCAGGTTCAAATCTAACGACTGGTCGTTCATGCACTTAAAATGGCCCTGCGGGCATTTCGCAAACCCGATTTTAGAGCACGGGCGGCAGCTCAGGTTCAGCACCTCCAGGGCCCTGAACTCGGTTTTGTAGGGGTACATGCCGAAGGCCGGCACGGTGTTGCCCCACACGCTGAAAATCTCCTTTTTGAACGCCGCCGCGATGTGCATCAGGCCCGTGTCGTGGCTCACCACCAGCTGCGCCTGCCGCAGCAGCGAGGCCGACTGGTGCAGCGAGTAGCGCCCGCAGCCGTTGTGAATGAGCGAGTTGCTAAACGAGTGAAGGGACGACTTTTCGGGGAAATAATACGGGCTCTCGGGGATGCGCGCCACGGATTCGGCGCGGCCCGCACCCGCGTCAAACGCCAGTTCGATGACGTGGCCGGTGCTTTCGTCCTCGGGGCCCCCGAGCAGCACAACGGGCCGGTTGAGCTTGGCGCACAGCGCGATGAGTTTTTCGACGGGCAGGCGCTTGGTGGCGTGCTGGGCCCCGATGGCCACCGCCACGTAGCCGCGCTGGAAGCCCGCGGGCAAGTCGCGCAGGTCGATTTCCTGGCCTTCGGGGATGAAGTAATCGAGGCCCTGGCCGTCGTTGCGCACGCCTAAGGGCGCGGCGGCGGCCAGGTAGCGGTCCACGATGTGAACTTTGGGCAAGGTGTTGATTTTAAAGTTGACTAGTAGCCATTTCTGGCGGTTGAGCTTGTCGAAGCTGGCCGACTTCACGTTGAGCTGGAGCTTGAGCAGTCGGGTGCGCAGGTTGTTGTGCAGATCGACGACGAAGTCGAACTGCTCCGCCCGCAGCTCGCGCACCAGCTCGCGCAGCGAGCCGCTGAGCACGTGCACTTTGGCCACATGCGGGTTGGGCTCCAGCAGGCCCCGGTAGGCGGGCTTGGTGGCAAAGTGCACCACCGCGCCCGGCACCTGCTGCGCCAGGGCCCTAACCACGGGCGTGGTCAGCACGATGTCGCCGATGGAGGAAAAGCGGAGAACGAGGATTTTCATCTTGGAACAGGAGCCCCGGTAAGCAAGGCCGTTTAATCAGTTCGTCGCACTAAGCACTGAAATAAAACGGTCATGCAGAGCGCAGCGAAGCCTACTGCTGAACTAGCTCCATCAATTAGATTACTTGCGCGGTAGAGATGCTTCGGCTGCGCTCTGCATGACGGCCTGGGTTATCGTCACGGCCTGATATTTAAGTGATGACGGCTTACTCAAACAGCGACGTTTTGAAAACCTCCGGCGGCTTGATGGCGGCTTTGCGGGCGGCGAAGTAGGCGGCGGCTTCGTCCACCGATTTGGTGTTGAACGTCATCTCCTTGGTCAGCATGCCCTTGCGGCCCATCAGCACGCCGTAGCGGGTGTCGGCGTAGCCGTCGGTGTGGTGGGCGTCGGGGTTGATGCTGAGCTGCACGCCCTGGTCGAGGGCGTAGCGCACCCAGCGCCAGTCGAGGTCGAGGCGCCAGGGGTTGGCGTTGATTTCGATGATGACCCGGTGCTGGGCGCAGGCGTCGATGACGGCCTTGTAATCAATCGGGTAGCCCTGGCGGCGCAGCAGCAGGCGGCCGGTGGGGTGGCCCAGCATGGTGCAGTACGGGTTGGCGATGGCGCCCAGCAGGCGGTCGGTGGCCTTGCGCTCGTCCATCTTCAAATTGGAGTGCACCGAGGCCACGATGAAGTCGAAGCTCGCCAGCACGTCGGGCGCGTAGTCCAGGGCCCCGTCGCCGAGGATGTCGCTCTCGATGCCCTTGAAAATGCGGAACGGGGCCAACTCCACGTTGAGCTGGTCGATTTCTTGGTGCTGCTGGCGCACGCGGTCGGCGCTGAGGCCGTTGGCGTAGTGGGCGGCCTGCGAGTGGTCGCAGATGCCGAGGTACTCGAAGCCGTGGTCGCGCAGCCAGGTGGCCATTTCGCGCAGCGAAAGGTTGCCGTCGGAGTACGTGCTGTGGTTGTGCAGCGAGCCGCGGATGTCGCCGTCTTCGAGCAGGCGGGGCAGCTTGTTTTCAGCGGCCAGCGCGATTTCGCCCAGGCCCTCGCGCAGCTCGGGCACCAGGTATTGCAGGCCGGCGCGCTCGTAGAGGGCTTCTTCGCGCTCGAATTTCTCGCGGCGGGCCCACTGGCGCAGCGTGGCCGGCTGGCTGGGGCCCTGGCCGGCGGCGCTGGGCAGCGGCTCGCTCAGGTGCGTTTCGGTAGCGGTTTGGAGGAACAACTCGTTCACGAAATCGGCGGGGGCCACCAGCAGCACTTCCACGGCCACGCCCGAGCCGGCGGCGGTGCCGCGCCAAGCGAAGGGCCCCGACTGCGCCGGCATGGGCACGAGGCCTTCGAGCGAGTTGAGCAGCTCGTGCGCTTTTTCCGGGGCGTCGGTGGCGGCCACCAGGGCCACGGTTTCCACGGTTTCGAGGCGGCGGCGGGTTTCGCCGGCCACCGCTACCTGGTCGGTGCCGAGGGCCTCGCGCAGGCGGCGGGCCAGGGCCTCGCCCAGCTCCTCGGCCTGCGGATACAGCAGCTTGCCCTTGTTTTGGTCGGTGAATTCGAGGGCTTCCAGGATGGCCTGCTGGGTTTTCTGGCCGAAGCCCTTGAGCTTGCTCACCTGGTCGGCCTCGGCGGCGTCGCGCAGCTGCTCGGCGCTTTCGATGCCCAGCTCGCGCCACAGGGCCCTAATTTTTTTTGGGCCGATACCCTTGATTTTCAGCAGCTCCACCACGCCGGGCGGGGTGATGCCGAGCAGGCGCTGCAAGTCCGAAAACGTGCCCGTGTCGAGCAGCTCGGCCACCTTGGCGGCGGCGGTTTTGCTCAGGCCGGTGCGGTCGGGCAGGCCGGAGCGCTCCACCTCGGCCACCGGGAAGCCCAGGGCTTCCAGGGCCGTGGCGGTGCCTTCGAGGGCCCGGATTTTGAAGGGATTTTCGTCGTGCAGCTCCATCAGCTGCGCGGCCAGCCGAAAGGCGCGGGTAAGGGCGCGGTTGTCCACAGAAATAAGTCGTTGGGGTGAGCGAAGGTACCGCCGGGCGTAGCTTGCGGCCGGCGGCCGGGGCCCCACCGGGGCGCCCGCCGTTTCTTTTGGCTTACGTTAATCTCCCCGCTCATGGCCCTCTCCTCCCCCCGTTGGCTGGCGGTGCTGCCGCTGTTGCTGGTGGCCGCCACGTGCCAGCCGCGCCGCGCCGCGCCGGCCGCTTCTTCCAAGGAATTGCAGGGCACGTGGCTGCAATCGCCGGAAGAAACCCGCGGCGACACGCTCTGCTACCGGCCCAATACCTACAAGTTTCCGCCCAGCCGGGGCCGTACGGGCTTCGCCATCGGGCCGGCGGGCCGCTTTCAGCAGTTCGACATTGCGCCCACCGACGGCCTGCAAGGGCACGACGGCACCTGGACGGCCCCCGACCCGGCCCACCTGCGCGTTCACCTGGCCGACGGCAGCACGCCCGACTACACCTTGGAAATCATTTCGTTGCACCAGGGCGTGCTGGCGCTGCGGCGGCCGTAGGGGCCCTACTATTGCCCGGGCCTTACCTTCGCTGGCATTTCCGCCCGCCGCTCCCAAACGCTGCTGGAAACGCGGAGCGCCTCCCAAACGCCCGCAATGCTCGCTGCACCGACGCACTTCGCGCGGCAACGGCCGCGGCGGATTTTTAGCCGCTTACCCTATTTCCTGCATGAAATTTTTTCCGTTTTCCGTCTTGGCTTTGGCTGGGGCCCTGGCCGCTTCGGCGGCGCCCGCGGCCCCGCTGGGGGGCCCCCAAACGGCCCCGGCCCACGGCCAGAAAGCCAGCGCGGCCGTCGACCGCATCGACCCCACGTACTGGTTCGTGGGCATGAAGAACCCTCAATTGCAGCTGCTGGTGCACGGCCCTGGCATCGCCAGCAGCCAGGTGACGCAGCCCAACTACCCCGGCGTAACCCTCGACGGGGTGGAGAAGCTGACCAGCCCCAACTACTTGCTGCTCAACCTGACCATTCGGCCCGATGCCAAGCCGGGCAAGCTCAAACTGCAATTCAAAGGCACCAAAAACTTCACGTACAGCTACGAACTGCGCGCCCGCAACGCCGACCCCGACCGCACCCAGGGCCTCACGCAGGCCGACTTCGTGTACATGCTGATGCCGGACCGTTTCTCGAACGGCGACCCAAAAAATGATGTGGTGAAGGGCACCCGCGTGAACCACGTGGCCCGCGACTCGATGTACGCCCGCCACGGCGGCGACCTTAAGGGCATCGAGAACCACTTTGCTTACTTTAAGCAGCTGGGGGCCACGGCCATCTGGCCCACGCCGATTGTTGAGAACGACATGCCCAAGGCCAGCTACCACGGCTACGCCGTGACGGACTGCTACAAGATTGACCCGCGCTACGGCACCAACGCCGAGTACGGGCAGTTTGTGAAAAATGCGCACAAACAGGGCCTCAAAGTGGTGCAGGACATCGTATTAAACCACTGGGGCAGCTACCATCATCTGTTCTTGGACCAGCCGGCGGCCGACTGGTTCCACGCGTTTCCCACCTTCACGCGCAGCAACTACAACGCCTTCATTTTGAACGACCCGTACGGTTCGAAAATTGACCGCAAGCTGGAAAACGACGGCTGGTTCGACACCACCATGCCCGACGTGAACCAGAGCAACCCCGCGGTGGCTACGTACTTGATCCAGAACTTCTTGTGGTGGGTGGAAAGCACCGGCCTCGACGGCTACCGCATCGACACGTACCCGTACTCCGAGCCGCAGTTCCTGATGGCGTGGGGCAAAGCCATTGCCGACGAGTACCCCAAGCTGACGCTGTTTGGCGAGGCCTGGGAGGGCACCGAGGCCGAGCAGGCGTTCTTCGCCCAGAACGTTTTTCCGCCCGTCAACGGCTTTAAATCGAACCTGCCGGGCGTGCTCGACTTCCAGATTTGCTTCGGCATCAGCGACGTGCTGAAGGGTGACAACGGCGACCTGACCAAGCTGTACCGCGCCTTGCAGGGCGATTGGATGTACACCGACGCCACGCGCAACGTGCCGTTTCTCGACAACCACGACATGAGCCGGTTCTACTCGGTGATCGGCGAGGACTTGGCCAAGTACAAAATGGGCCTGGCCTGGCTGCTGACCTTGCGCGGCACGCCGCAGCTGTACTACGGCACGGAGGTGCTGATGAAGAACTTTTCGGACCCCGACGGCAAGGTGCGCGAGGACTTCCCCGGCGGCTGGGCCGGCGACAAAACCAACTACTTCGTGGCCCGCCCGGGGCCCGCTGGCGAGGCGTTCGACTACGTGAGCAAGCTGGCCAACTACCGCAAAACCCACCCCGTGCTCAGCAGCGGCAAGCTGATGCAGTTCATCCCGCAGGACGGCGTGTACACGTACTTCCGCTACACCGACGACGGCGCGTGCGTGATGGTCATCGCCAACAACACGAAGAATGCCAAGCAGGTGGACGGCAACCGCTTTGCCGAGCGCACCGCCGGCTTCGCCTCGGGCCAGGACGTGGTGACGGGGGCCCCGGTGCCCGACCTGAAAACCTTGAACGTGCCCGCCCGCACGGTGCTGGTGGTCGAATTGAAAAAATAGATTTGGAAATTGGGGCCCCAACGCCCATCTTCATCGCTCATCTTCTTAAATCCCACCCACTTCCATGGCCGCTGGTGTCGTCACGTCCGCCCATTCTACCCACACCAAGCCCCGCCTCACGTTCTGGCAAATCTGGAACATGAGCTTCGGCTTCCTGGGCATCCAGTTCGGCTTTGCGCTGCAAAACGCCAACATGAGCCGGATTTTCAGCACCCTCGGGGCCGACGCCGACAAGCTGGCGTTTTTCTGGCTGGCGGCCCCGCTCACCGGCCTCGTCGTGCAGCCCATCATCGGGTACTTGTCGGACCGCACCTGGAGCCCGCGCTGGGGCCGGCGGCGCCCGTTTTTCACCGTGGGCGCGGTGCTGGCCTCCTCGGCGCTGCTGGTGATGCCCAACGTGACGGCCCTGTGGGTGGCGGTAGGCATGCTGTGGGTGCTCGATGCGAGCATCAACGTCAGCATGGAGCCGTTTAGGGCCCTGGTGGGCGACTTGCTGCCCTCCGAGCAGCGCACCACGGGCTTCGGGGCCCAAACGTTTTTCATCGGCGTGGGGGCCGTGGTGGCCTCGTCGCTGCCGTGGGTGCTCACCAACTGGTTCCACGTGGCCAACACGGCCGCGGCGGGGCAAATTCCGGCGTCGGTGCGCTACTCGTTCACGATGGGCGGCGTGGTGTTTTTCCTGGCCGTGCTCTGGACGGTGCTGCGCACCCGCGAGTACCCGCCCGCCGACCTGGCCGAGTTTGAGGCCGAAAAGGCCCGCACGGCCGGCGTGGCGCACGGCTTCCGCGAGTCGTTTGCCGGCATTTTCAAGATGCCCAAAACCATGCGGCAGCTGGCCATAGTGCAGTTTTTCTCCTGGTTTGCGCTGTTCACGATGTGGATTTACACCACGCAGGCCGTCACCAGCCACGTGTTCCACACCACCGACACCACCTCCGCGGTGTACAACAAGGGCGGCGACTGGGTGGGCGTGTGCTTTTCGGTGTACAACGGCTTGTCGGCCGTGATGGCGCTGCTGCTGCCCCTGGTGGCGCGCCGCACCAGCCGGCGCTTCACCCACATGCTGGCTCTGGTGCTGGGCGGGCTGGGCCTGATTTCCATCTACTTCATCCACGACTACCACTACATTCTGCTCTCGATGGTGGGCGTGGGCATTGCCTGGGCCAGCATCCTGAGCGTGCCCTACGCCATGCTGGCCGGGGCCCTGCCCTCCAATAAAATGGGCTACTACATGGGCGTGTTCAACTTTTTTGTGGTGCTGCCCCAGGCCGCGGCCAGCCTGCTGCTGGGGCCCCTAACCAAGCACGTGTTCCACGACCAACCCATTTACACCCTGATGGTGGGCGGCGCGGCCATGATCATTGCCGGCCTGCTCACCCTCACCGTGGACGACGTGGACGACGTGCCCCTGGCCGCCACCGGCGAGCCGGCCGAAAATTTCGGCTACGGCACCCCCGCCACCCGGGCCTAATCTTTTCCAACCATGCTTTTTCGCTTTGCTTTATTGGGGGCCTTGGCCGCCGCTTCTTTTCAACCAGCAGGGGCCCAAACTGCCCCAGCGGCCCCGACTACCAACCTGGTGGCCAACTGGGGCCTGGCCGACCTTGCCGCCGCCCAGGCGCAGGCCAAGGCCACGGGGCGGCCCATCGTGGCCGTGTTTTCGGGCTCCGACTGGTGCGCGCCGTGCGTGAAGTACGAGCGCGAGGTGTTTGCCCAGCCCGCCTTTGTGGCCTACGCCAAGGACCGGCTGGTGCTGGCCCATTTCGACTTCCCGCAGAAGCCCCAGAACCAGCCGGCGCCCGAGCAAATCAAGCGCAACGACGCGGCCAAGGCCCAACTCAACCGCGAGGGCGAGTTTCCGCTGGCCGTGGTGGTGGCGCCCGACGGCAAAATATTGGGTAAGATTGGCTACGTCAGCGGGGGCCCCGCGGGCTTCGAAGCCTACTTGAAAACGCTGCTGGGCCAGTAGCTATTTTCAATGCAACAGAACCAAAGAAAGGCCGTCATGCTGAGCTTGTCGAAGCATCTCTCCCGCAGCAGTAAATGTGATTACTCGCGCGATAGAGATGCTTCGACAGGCTCAGCATGACGGCCTTTTCTGGCTCCTTTTCTGTTTTAGCGGCTGGCCACGGCCAGGGCCTCGCGCACCAGCGGGGCCACGCGCGTGCCGAGCAGCTCGATGCCGTGCAGCATTTTGACGTGGGGCAGCAGCAGGTTGGTCATCTGGATGGAAATGCGGGCCAGGCCACCGAGCGATTCGCTGACGGCCAGAATCTTGGCTGCTACGGTTTCGGGGTCGCCGATCATGAACGCGCCGCGGGGGCCCCGGGTGGCGTCGTACTGCCCGCGCGTGGGCGCCGGGAAGCCGCGCTCCTTGCTGATGGTGGCGAACATTTTGGCGTAGCCGGGGTAGAAATCGTCGGCTGCCTGCTGGGCGGTGTCGCCCACGAAACCGAAGGCGTGGATGCCCACTTGCAGCTGCTCGGCGGGGTGGCCGGCGCGGCGGCCGGCTTCGCGGTACAGGTCCACGAGCGGGCGGAAGCGGTGCGGCTCGCCGCCGATGATGGCAATCATGAGGGGCAGGCCCAGGGCCCCGGCGCGCACGAACGACTCGGGCGTGCCGCCCACGCCGAGCCAGATGGGCAGTTTTTCTTGCAGCGGGCGCGGGTAGATGCCCTGGTTTTTGAGCGGGGCCCGGTGCCGGCCCGACCACGTGACGGTGGCGTTGTCCCGAATTTTCAGGAGCAAGTCCAGCTTCTCGGTGAAGAGCGAATCGTAGTCGTTCAGGCTGAGGCCGAAGAGCGGAAACGCCTCCGTGAACGAGCCGCGGCCCACGATGAGCGCGGCGCGGCCCTGCGAGAGCAGGTCGAGCGTGGCGAAGTTCTGGAACACGCGCACCGGATCGTCGGCGCTGAGCACGGTCACGGCGCTGTTGAGGTGGATGCGCTTGGTGCGCGCCGCCGCCGCCGCCAGAATCATGGCCGGGGCCGCGTCGAGGAAGTCGCGCCGGTGGTGCTCGCCGATGCCGAAGGTGTCGAGGCCCACTTCGTCGGCCAGCGCAATTTCTTCCAGCAGCTGCTGCATCCGGTCGGCCGGGCCGATGGGCTGGCCCGTGGCCGGGTCGATGCCCGCCGCCACAAAGCTGTCGATGCCGATCAATAATTGGTTGCTCATGGTGTTTCTACAGTTAAAAGTCTGAATTGAAAGGCAAAAAGAGGCGGTTATGCTTCGGCTGCGCTCGGCACAACTTTGCACCTATCTACCAACTACTTAGTGATTGATAGGGGCCTCGATGAGGAGGAAACGGGCGTCGGCACTGGTTTCGAAGCGAATGGCGTCGGTGTCCCAAATGCCGAGGCTGTCGCGGGGCCCCACCTCCTGGCCCGCCACCGCCACGGTGCCGCTGATGACAAACAGGAACACCATCTTGTTCAGCGGTTTAAAGGCGTAGTCCACCGCGGTGGGCTGCTCGTAGTGGCCCAGCGAGAGCTTGGCGTTCTGGTTGATCCAGCAGTGGGCCGGGCCTTCTTCGTTGCTGACGACGGTGGTGAGCTGGTTGCGGCGCTTCTCCTCCGGGAACTGGCGGCGCTGGTAGCGGGGCCCCACGTTTTGCAGCTTCGGCTCGATCCAAATTTGCAGGAAGTTCACCTCGTCCTCGCCCACGTTGTATTCCTCGTGGCGCAGGCCCGAGCCGGCGCTCATGATTTGCACGCCGCCGGGCGTTATCACTTCCGAGTAGCCCAGCGAGTCCTTGTGGTTCATGCTGCCGGCCAGCAGCACGGAAATGATTTCCATGTTGGCGTGCCCGTGGATGCCGAAACCGCCGCCGGGCTGCACAAAGTCGTCGTTGAACACCCGCAGCAGCCCAAAGCCGTTGCGCAGCGGGTTGGCGTAGGAGCTGAAGCTGAGCGTGAAATTGCTTTGCAGCCAGCCAAGGTCTTTGCGGCCACGGTCGGCGGCGCGGGTGAGGTGGGTTTGCATGGGAGCGAAGGGAATAATTTTGGGGCGCCAGCCGGCCCGGTGGCCACCAAGTAGCGCCCGTCGGCTGGCAAATGTATATACATTAAATGTATGTACATTGTTTCAACGAAGATCAACAAAGATTTATTTCCTTTTTTCTATTGCATGAATTACTGGCTCGTCAAATCTGAACCCGAAGCGTACTCCTGGGCCGATTTCCTGCGCGACGACGGCACGGCCTGGACCGGCGTGCGCAACTACCAGGCCCGCAACAACTTGAACCTGATGCAGCCCGGCGACCAAGTCCTTTTTTACCACAGCGTGAGCGAAAAAGCCGTGGTGGGCCTGGCCGAAGTGGCCGCCCCGGCCGCCCCCGACGCCACCGCCGAGGCCGGCGCGCCCTGGGTGGCCGTGGCCCTGCGCCCGGTGGGGCCCCTGGCGCGGCCGGTGGCGCTGGCCGCCCTCAAGGCCGACGCGCGGCTGGCCGAGCTGGCCCTGCTGCGGCAGTCGCGCCTGTCGGTGCTGCCCGTGCGGCCCGACGAGTTCGACCTGATCGTGGCCCTGGGCGCGGCGTGAAGCGGGGCCCCGGCCGAACGACTTGCCCGCGGCCGGCGTTAGCCGGCGCGGCGCGGTTTGCGTACTAGTAGCAGGGGCCGTATCTTTAGAATACCGCCGTTCCCGGGGCCCCACCCCCGGCCGGCCAACCAGCTAACCGGGCATGAAAACACTGTACCACTTGCTTTTGGCGGCGGGCTTGCTGCTGGCCCCGCGCGCGGCCCTTCGCGCCCAAAACCGGGGCGGCGCGCCGCTGCCGCCCCCGCCCGGGGCCCCCACCCAGGCGGCCCGCATCGAGCTGGACCTGGACCCCAGCACCAGCGAGGCCCACGTGCTGGCGCTGCCAGCCGACAGCTCGGTGGTGCTGCTGCTGGGGCGGCCCAACCGGCCGGGGGGCCGCGAAACGCTGTTTGCGTTTCAGCAGTACGACCGCAACCTGCGCCTGCGCACCGAGCGGGCGGTGGACGTGCCCGACGAGTTCAACTTCGTGCGCCTGTGCGCCGAGCCGCGCATTGTGTACGCGCTGTTCGGCTCGACGCGGGTGCCCGGCCGGTTCTTGGTGGCGGCCTACGACGCCCAGGGCGGCCAGGCCCTCACGCAAGTGTTCGAAACGAAAACGGCCCGCGACGTGGTGGACCTCAAGGCGATGGACGGGCACCTGTTTGCCACCGTGACGCTCAACGACGGCCAGCACCTCACGGCCCTGCTGCTGGACGTGGCCACCGGCCGGCTGCAGTTCCTCTCGTCGGTGTACGAGCAGCTGCCCACCCAGCTCAGCTTCGTGGCCGACGCCGCCACCGGCCGCGCCGAGTACGTGCTCACCCAAACCAACGGCCGCAAGAGCCGCTTGCAGCTCAAGCAGCTCACCGGCCGCGGGCAGCTCGTCAGCTCCGAGTACGTGCAGGCCGAAAGCGACCGCAGCCTCATCACGGCCCAGCTCAGCCCGCCCCAGGACACCAGCACGCGCCTGCTCACGGGCACTTATTCGCTGCGCGACCCCGGCTACGCCCAGGGCCTGTTTGCCACCGACCTGAGCGCGGCGGCCGTGGGGCAATCGGCGCTGCGGTTTTATGATTTCCGGCGGTTGAAGCACTTTTTTGACTACCTCAACCCCGCCCACCTGGCCCGCCTGGAGCGCCGCAACGAGCGCATCGACGCCAACGCCCAGGAGCCCCAGCGCTGGCGCTACCGCCTGCTGCTGCACGAGCTGCTGCCCCAGGCCGACGGCGGCTACGTGCTGGTGGCGGAGGTGTACGCCCCCCACTACCGCAGCACTGCCTACAGCGGCAGCCGCTACTACTCGGGCTACGGCTACGGGCGCGGCGGCCTGCCCGGCTACGCCGGCGTGCCTTTCGACCTGCCCGCGGGCATGAACAGTGCCTACGGCAACCCGCGCGACGCCGACGGCTACCAAACCAGCCACGTGGTGGTGTGCGGCTTCGACCGCGCCGGGGCCCTGCTCTGGGACAACACCTACGTGCTCAACGACGTGCACCGCCGCGACTTGGAGGAAGCCGTGCGCCTGCTGCCCCTGCCCGATGGCCGCCTGGCCCTGGCCTACCTGCGCAACGACCAGCTGCACTACAAGCTGGTGGACCGCGACGCGGCGGGCCCCAACGACCTGGCCGTGCCCCTGTTCACGCCCCCCACCGGCTCGCCCGACAAGGTGCTCGACTCGGAGCCCGACGAGCTGCTGCCCTGGTTCGGCACCCGCTTCGTGGCCAGCGGCTACCAGCGCGTGCGCCGCCCGGGGACCCCCGACCGCGACGTGTTTTTCCTGAACGCGGTGGCTTTTTAGGGCCCAGGGCCCCGGCTTGGCCCGGCGTTTGCGAGGCGGCGCGGGCGGCGGGCCGTCTGTTCCCCGCCGCCTTTTCGTCATGCCAAAGCGCCTTTCCGCTGCCTTTTCCTCGTTTTTCCTCCTGGGTTCGTTGTTGCTGGCGGGTTGCCGCGCCGGCGGGCCCGGCGGGGCCCCGGCCCGCACGGTGGCCGCTTTTTTCAACAAGTACGAAGGCCAGCCCGGCTTCCACACCACCCAATGGTCGGCCGATTTGCTCCAGCGCCTGGCCTTGGTGAAGGCCGCCAAGCTCCTCGGCGGCTCCGAGTTGACAGACGGCATCACGGGCATCCGGTCGGCGCGGTTCATCAGCTTTTTGCCGGTGTCGTCGGCCGCGCAGGGACTGGCCCAGCAGGGCTTGCGCAGCGAGGCGGCCGGCGTGCTGCAAAGCGAAAAATACACCGCCTTGAGCGCGGGAGCCCCGGCGGCCAGCAGCTACCAAGTGTCCACCCGCGGCGGCGGCAACAAGGTGTCGGAGTTTGCCGCCGTGGGCCAGCTGCCCGACGAGGCCAATTCCTTCGTGCTGGTGTCGGTGCAGGGCAACTTCACCCAGGCGCAGGTGCAGGCGCTCAGCAAGTATTTGCCGGCGCTGGTGCAAGCCACGGGCAAGCAATAACCCGGTCAGTTTTTACCAAAAAAGGGGCCCCGGAATAATGTTCCGGGGCCCCTTTTGCGTGCAAGAATGGATTTGCAACGTCTGTGCGGCGGGCTACCGCTGCATGAGGCGCTCGATGTCGTCGGCTTCGAGCGGGATGGTGGCCATCAGGTTTTCGTTGCCGTCGGCGGTGATGAGGTAGTCGTTTTCGAGGCGGATGCCCAGGTTTTCGGCGGGAATGTAGATGCCCGGCTCGATGGTGTAGACCATGCCCGGCTCGAAGGTGCGGTACTTGGCGCCCACGTCGTGCACGTCGAGGCCCAGGTAGTGGCTGGTGCCGTGCATGAAGTACTTTTTGTAGAGCGGCTGGTCGGGGTTTTGGGCGGCCACGTCCGCGGCCGTTAGCAGGCCGAGCTTGACGAGTTCCTGCTCCATTTTTTCGCCCACGCTCTTGTGGTAGGCTTCGATGTCGTTGCCGGGCCGCAGCTGGGTTTCGGCGTAGCGCAGCACGGCCAGCACCGCCTCGTACACTTCGCGCTGGCGGGGGCTGAACTTGCCGCTGACCGGGATGCTGCGGGTGAGGTCGGCGGCGTAGTTGGCGTATTCGGCGCCGAAGTCCATCAGAATCACGTCGCCGGCCTGGCACTGCTCGTCGTTGGTGGTGTAGTGCAGCACGGTGGCGTTTTTGCCGCTCCCGATGATGCTGCCGTAGGCGGGGCCCCGGCTGCGGTTGCGCAGGAACTCGTGCACGATTTCGGCCTCAATCTCGAACTCCCACACGCCCGGCTGCACGAAGCCCAGCACCCGCCGCAGCGCTTTTTCGGTGATGGCGCAGGCCGTGCGCATGGCCTCGATTTCCTGGGGCCCCTTGATGGCGCGCAGCCCGTGCAGCAGCGGCGCGGCGCGGCGGTAGGCGTGCAGCGGGTACTGCTGCTGCATGGCCTTGACGAAGCGGGCGTCGCGCGTTTCCACGTCTACCACGGACCGGATGTGCTCGTTTGCGTTCAGGTACACCTGCTCGGCCTCGTTCATGAGGGCTGGCAGCACGGTTTTGAAGCTTTCCAGCCACATAATGGTGGGGATGCCCGAGTGCTGGCGGGCTTGCTCCTTGGTCAGCTTGTGGCCCTCCCACACCAAAATCAGGTCGGAGGTTTCTTTCAAAAACAGGATTTCGCGGTGGCTTCCGAGCCGCGCGTTCGGCGCAACCACAAGGATGCTTTCCTCCTGGTCGACGCCCGTCAGGTAGTACAAGTCGCTGCTCTGCCGGAAGCCCATCGAGCCGTCGGCGTTGGTGGGCATGATGTCGTTGGACTGGAAAATGGCCAGCGAATTGGCCGGCAGCAGCTCGCGGAAGCGGCGGCGGTTTTCAACAAAAAGCTCGGGGGCCAGGGGGGCGTAGCGCATAGCGAAAGGGGGTGGGGTACGGGCCGCAAGTTAGCGGCGCCGCGGGTGCCGGGGCCCCGGCGGGCGGCCCGGGGCCCCGGCACCCATTATTAATTCCGGCGGCAGTAAGTTGCTGTGGCAAACGGCTCTCCGCATTCCCAGCCGCTGTTTGCCCTCGCCCATGAAAAAATTTGCCTTGCCGCTGGTGCTGGCTTCGTCGTTCGCCCTGCTCGGGCTGCGCACGTTCCTCCAGGCCCTGGCCACGCACCAGGCGTGGCGCATCGCCTCGGCCGCCGCGGGCTTCGCCATTGCGCTGGGGCTGCTGGTGGCGCTGGGCCTGGCCATGAAAAAGCACGCCGCCGTTGGCAAAGCTGCTTAGGTTTTCGCTGAAGAATCTTTTGAAAACTTAGCGGCCGACAACGAAACGGGGCGCTTCCCAAGCCGGGAAAGCGCCCCGTTTCGTTGTCGGCCGCTACTTATGCCTCCTGTTCTTGCAGGGCGGGCCAGTCGATGGGCACCTGGGCGATGTGCTGCACGTAGTTGTTGAACGTGTTGAGGGCCACGAAACCAATGAGTTCCACCAGGGCGGCTTTGCTGTAGCCGGCGGCAAAGAAGCGCTCGATGTGCTCAGCGGCGGGGCGGCCGTTGCTGGCCACCACGTCGAGGGTGAGGGCGGCCACGGCGTCGAGCTTGGCGTCGCCGGTGCTGGCAGTGCGCACGCCGCGGGTTTCGGCTGCGCTCAGGCCCTGGAGCTGGCCCACTTTGGTGTGGGCAGCGACGCAGTAGCCGCAGGCGTTGGCTTCGGACGCGGCGAGGTAGATGGTTTCGATTTCGCGGCCGGTCAGCTCGCCCTTGGCCAGGGCCGCGCCGAAGCCGATGGAGCCGTTGAGGGCCGCCGGCGAGTGGGCGAAGGTGGCGTAGAGGTTGGGCACGAAGCCCAGTTTGCCGTGCAGGCCGTCGTAGGTGGGCTGGGCGGCGGCGGGGGCCTGCGCGCGGGGCAATACTTCGAGGTGGGGCATGGTGAAATTAGCTAATGTGAAAATATTAAAGCAATTGATTTTCAGTGCGTCTTGGTTATTCATTGCTCTTTTTACGCAGCTGGCCCAGCGTTGCCAGCAAACCAACCCGGCGCGACAACGCGCCCCGGCCAGCCCACCGGGCTGGGCGCACAACTACCCAAAAGCAAGGATAAAGAACCGTAAAATGGCGCCGCCGCTAGCCACAGCCGCACCAGCGGCGCGGCCCGCAGGCCCGCGCCAGTAGCTGGGGAAAGTTGAGCGGCCTCAACAACCCCGGCCGGGCATCATCGGGGCCCAACGCCGCTGGGCCGGAGCCAAAGGAGCGGGCAGTAGCGTACCGAACGGAAAAAAATGGGGCGCATGGCAATTCGTTTTTATATGGTCAGGACTTGGCACCGTTCCACGGGGTGGGGGTTGCCGGCGGTTCGTCGAGCCTGTCTCTCCGCGCCTCTGTATAAAAACAATCCTTTCCAAAAGAACTGCTGTACCAAATGTAAAGCACCGGTTTTGACTTTTCCAAATCGGGGGTTAAGCAAAGGCCGGGTAAGCCGTAGTTTTGGGCCTTGCCCGCCCACCATGACCCAACTTCACCCGCCCATTCTTCTCATTCAAACGGCGTTCATCGGCGACGTGATTCTGGCCACGGCCTTGGTGGAGTACTTAGCCGAGCACGAACCCGCCACGCCCGTGGACGTGCTCGTGCGGCGCGGCAACGAGGGCCTGCTGCAAGGCCACCCACACATCCGGCGGGTGCTGGTGTGGGACAAAAAGCCTAACAAGTACGCCAGCCTCTGGCAGCTGGCGCAGCAGGTGCGGGCCGGCGGCTACGGGCGCGTCGTCACGCTGCAACGCTTCGCCAGCACGGGGTTCCTCACGGCGTTTTCGGGGGCCCCCGAGCGGGTGGGGTTTGCCGAGAACCCGTTCAGCCGGTTCTTCACGCGGCGCGTGCCCCACGTCGTCGGCAACGGCACCCACGAGGTGCAGCGCAACCTGGCCCTGGTGGCCCCCTCGCGCAGCACCAACCCGCGGCACCAGCGCCGGGGCCCCCGCCCGGCGGGCCTGCCGCGCATCGCCCCGCGCCTCTACCCCACCCCGGCCGACGAGGCTGCCGCCGCGCCCTACGCCGCCGCGGGGCCCTACGTCTGCCTGGCGCCCACCTCGGTGTGGTTCACCAAGCAGTACCCCGAAAGCAAGTGGCTGGAGCTATTGGCTGCCCTGCCGCCCGGCCTGCCCGTGTACCTGCTGGGGGGCCCGCCCGACGCGCTGGCCTGCGACCGCCTGGCCGTGAACAGCGGCCGCGCCAACGTCGTGAGCCTGGCCGGGCAGCTGGGCCTGCTGGCCTCGGCCGCCCTCATGCGCGGCGCCCGGCTGAACTACGTGAACGACTCAGCCCCGCTGCACCTGTGCTCGGCGGTGGGGGCCCCGGTGGTGGCCGTGTTTTGCAGCACGGTGCCGTCGTTCGGGTTTGGGCCCCTGGGCCCGGCCGCGGCGGTGGTGGAAACCCAGGAGCCGCTCGACTGCCGCCCCTGCGGCCTGCACGGGCACGCGGCCTGCCCGATGGGGCATTTCCGCTGCGCCCACACCATCCAGGTGGCGCAGCTGCTGGCCCCGCTGGGCAAATAATCCGGGCACCGAAACCTCCGGCCGGCGGCGGTAGTTTTGTGGTCTCTATGATTGATTACGAGATCCACGAATACCCCAACGGCATCCGGCTGCTGCACAAGCAGGTGCTGCACACCAAAATTGCGCACTGCGGCTTTTTGCTCGACGTGGGCTCGCGCGACGAGGGGCCCCACCAGCAGGGCCTGGCCCACTTCTGGGAGCACATGGCCTTCAAGGGCACCCACAAGCGCAAGTCGTTCCACATCCTCAACCGCCTCGAAACCGTGGGCGGCGAGCTGAACGCCTACACCACGAAGGAAAAAATCTGCTTCTACGCCACGCTGCTCAGCACGCACTTCGAGCGGGCGTTCGAGCTGCTGACCGACCTCACGTTCAACTCCACCTTTCCCGGCCGCGAGCTGGAGAAGGAGCGCGGCGTGATTCTGGAGGAGATGAGCATGTACCAGGACGCGCCGGAAGACGCCATCATCGACGATTTCGACACGGTGGTGTTCGGCGAGCACCCGCTGGGCGTCAACATCCTGGGCACGCGCGCGAGCGTGAGCGGCTTCTCGTCCGACGATTTCCACGCCTTCTACCGCGAGAACGTGCGCACCGACCGGCTGGTGTTCAGCTCCGTCAGCAACCTGCCGTTCAAGGAAGTGAAGCGGCTGGCCGACCGGTTCCTGGCGCCGCTGCCGGCCCGGCTGGGGCCCCGGGCGCGCCGCGGCGTGGGGCCCTACGCCCGCAAAACGCAGCTCGAAAGCCGGCCCATTTCGCAGGCCCACTGCCTGGTGGGGGGCCCCGCCTACCCGCTGGCCGACGCGCGCCGCATCCCGTTTTTCATGCTCAACAACATCCTCGGGGGCCCCGGCATGAACTCGCGCCTCAACCTGGCCGTGCGCGAAAAATACGGCCTGGTGTACACCATCGACAGCACCTACTCGCCCTACACCGACACCGGGCTGTTCGGCATTTACTTCGGCACCGAGGGCAAGCAGGTGAAGCGCACCCTGGGCTTGGTGCAGAAGGAGCTGAAGCTGCTGCGCGACAAAGCCCTGACCACCACGCAGCTGCACGTGGCCAAAAACCAGCTCATGGGCCAGCTCGCCATGAGCGAGGAAAGCAACTCGGGCCTGATGCAGCTGCTCGGCAAGAGCACCCTGGACCTGGGCCGCGTGGAGCCGCTGAGCGAAATCTTCGGCCAAATCGAGCGCGTGACGGCCGCCCAGCTGCGCGACATGGCCAACGAGTTGCTCACCGAGGAGCACCTGAGCGTGCTGCAGTACCTGCCGGAGGAGAAGTAGCGCGGCGCCATGGCAAAGCTCCCGTTCGTGTTTGGGCCCATTGCCGGCGTGGCGCCCGGCCACGAGTTTCGCAACCGCCTGGAGCTGTACGGCGCGGGCGTGCACACCCAAACGCAGGCCGGCATCAGCGCCCGGCAGGGCGCGGGCGCGGCGTCCATCGTGCTGTCGGGCGGCTACGAGGACGACGAGGACTACGGCGACGTCATCATTTACACTGGCCGCGGGGGGCGCAGCGCCGAAAGCAGCCAGCAAGTGGCCGACCAAACCCTGACGGGTTCCAACCTGGAGCTGGCGCGCAACATCACCACCGGCTTGCCGTTGCGCGTGACCCGCAAAGTGGAGGGCCCCCACGGCAGCTGCTACCGCTACGACGGCCTGTACCGCGTAGCTGAGCATTCGGCCGGGCCGGGCAAATCGGGCCACCGCGTGTGGCGCTTCCGGCTAGAGCTGTTGCCAGCGGGGCTGTTAGCCGATGACGAGGCGCCGGTGACGGCTCCTGCTTTTCCAAGTTCATCCGAAGCCGCCGAGCCCGCCCCAGTCTACGGACCGCCCCCGCGCCGGGCCAGCACCGTGCTCCGCATTGTGCGCGACACGGCCATCAGCCGCCGCGTGAAAGACTTGCACGACCACCGGTGCCAGGTATGCGGGGTGCAACTACGCGGCGCGGCGCCGTATGCGGAAACGGCCCACATTCGCCCGCTGGGGGCCCCGCACCACGGGCCCGATGCACTGGCCAACGCACTGTGCCTCTGCGCCAACCACCACGTACTATTCGATTTGGGCAGCTTCGGCATCGACGACAACCTGCAATTGTTGGGCCTGCCGGGCCGGCTCGCCTCGCAAAAGAAGCACGTGGTTGGCATCGAGTTCTTGGCTTACCACCGGGCCCACTTTTACGAGCCGTTGGCCAACGAAAAGCCGTCGTAAGCAATTGTAATGGCACTGTCAACCTTCGGCCACGTGGGCACGGCGCGCGCCGGCGACCTATTCGCCTCGCGCCACGAGCTGGCCGAATTAGGCCAGCACCGGCCGCTGCGGGCGGGCGTGTGCGCCACGGCCCAGCACGGGGCCGAAAGCCTTATCCTGGCCGACCAGTACGAGGACGACGACATCCACGACGATTACTTCTGGTACGCTGGGCACGGCGGGCGCGACCCCAAAACCGGCCGTCAAACCATCGACCAAGACCTCACCTACCGCAACCAGGGCCTGGTGCGCAGCCAAGCCACGGGCCGGCCGGTGCGGGTGTTCCGGCGCATTGCCCCGGCGCCGGCGGCCCAGCAGTTCCGCTACGAAGGGCTATTCCGCGTAGTCGAAGCGCAGTACGTGACGGGCAAATCGGGGTACAAGATTTGGCGGTTTCGGCTAGAGCCTTGGCGGGCGCAGCAACCGGTTGAGCCGACGGGCGAGGAAGGCTGACGCCCGCCACAGGGCCCTTTTTTCGCTGCTGCGCAGGGCTTTGGGGTACTGCGAGTGACGTGAATTGCGCTGGTTTGGATACGGCTAACCGCAAAAAAATAGATTAATTTCGGTTCGTTGGGTCAATATAAAAAACTTGGAATAGCGCGATTTTACCGGCATAAAAACTTTTATCAGCGTTTTGTATTATGAAAAAGAACAAGAACCTAATAATCGCGCCGTGCGGCAATTCGTCCACGGTGTTCGCCACCGACTGGCTCAAAGACGCCGAGGCAAAGGAATTCGACGTGTGCCTGCTGTTCTACCACGCCGAAATCAAGGAACCCTCTTTGTACGAAGGCGTTGAGTACTTCTACCACCTGAAGGACTTCAAGTTTCGGATGATTCACAACTTGCTGACCGCCGTTGCTCCGAACCTGCTCGACGAGTACGAGTACTTCTACTTCATCGACGACGACGTGGCGCTCGACACCGCGGCCATCAACCGGATGTTCACCATGAGCAAGCTGTTCGACACGTGGGTGTCGCAGGCCTCGCTGTCGCAGGATTCCTTTTGCAGCTGGCCCATCCTTAAAAATAAGGCCAGCTGCGTGCTGCGCTTCATGGGCCAAGTGGAGGTCATGGCCCCGCTGTTCAGCCGGGCGGCCCTGCGGCAGTGCTTGGTGAGCTTCAACGAAAACAAGTCTTCGTGGGGCATGGACTCGGTGTGGCCCAAAATTTTGGGCTACCCGACCAACAAGCTGGCCGTGTTCGACGACGTTGTGATGGTGCACACGCGGCCGGTGGGCGGCGGCGAGCTGTACGCCAAAATCAAGGCCGACCCCAACGAAGAGTGGGACAGCATCATCAAGAAGTACGACGCCATCAAGGACAACTTCGTGGAACACGGCCGGTTGGAGTACGTCACCACCGAGCACAACCCCATGGTGCAGAAGGCCTACAAGTCGCGCGAGCAGCTGGGGCGCCTGCGCCAGCGCATCCGCGACAAGGGCCTGCTGGCGGAGTTGCGCAGCCAAATCGGCATCAACCCGGACTAGGGCCCCGGCCCGCCCAAGTGTTTGCGCCGGACAAGCCGTGGGCCCTGGCGGCGCGCGGCTTGTCCGTTTTTTGGGTGTGCCCAAACGCGGGCCCCCCGCGGGCGCGACCTTTGCGGCTGGCCGGGCCCGCTGGGGCCCGGGCCTTCATTTTGCCCTCGCCTCCCGTGCCCCCCGCCCCCTCCGCCGAAGCCGCCGCGCAGGCCCTCGCGCAGTACGCCGCCGCCCACACGGCCCCCGAGCCGCCGCTGCTGGCCCAGCTCACCCGCGAAACCCACCTGCAAACCCTCCTGCCGCGCATGAGCAGCGGCCACGTGCAGGGGCGCTTTTTGAGCCTGCTGAGCCACTTGCTGGGGCCCCGGCGGGTGCTCGAAATTGGCACGTTTTGCGGGTACGCCGCGCTGTGTCTGGCCGAAGGGCTGGCCGCAGACGGGCACCTGCACACCATCGAAATCAACCCCGAGCGGGAGGCGCGCATCCGGCGCTACGTGGCGGCGGCGGGCCTGGCCGCGCGCGTGACGCTGCACATCGGCGACGCGCACGAAGTTTTGACCGGGTTGGCCGATGAAGTGTGGGACTTGGTCTTTATTGACGCCGACAAGCGCGCCAACGCGGCTTACTTTGAAGCGGTTATCGGCCAGGTGCGGCCGGGCGGACTGCTGGTCGTGGACAACGTGCTGTGGAGCGGCAAGGTGCTGCCGGGCCACGCCCTGAAGCCCGGCGACAAGGACACGCCCGCCGTGCAGGCCTTCAACGACCACGTGGCCCGCGACCCGCGCGTGGCGCCCGTGTTCTTGCCCCTGCGCGACGGCCTGCTGCTGCTGCGCAAAAAGTAGGGCCCCGCGCGGGGGCCCGGGGCCCTATCTTGCCTTTCTTCGTTTTCCGTCGCCTGTTCCTACCGCTTGTTGATGAAACGCTACTTGTTGCTGCTGGGCCTGGGCCCCGCCCTCGCCGCCCAGGCCCAAACCGCCGTGCCCGTGAGCGGGCGCGTGGCCGACGGCAAGGACCAAAGCCCCCTCATCGGGGCCAACGTGCTGCTGATTCACCTGCCCGACTCGGTGCGCAGCGGCGCGGCGGCCGACGCCCAGGGCGCGTTTCAGTTCGACAACGTGGCCCCCGGGCGCTACCTGCTCGACGCCTCGTTTGTGGGCTACCAGCGCCTGCGCCAGCCCCTGACGGTGGGCGCCGCGCCGCTGCGCCTGGGCACGCTGGCCCTGGCCGCGGGCGGCGTGCAGCTGAAGGGCGTGGTGGTGACGGCCGCCGCGCAAATGGCTTCGCAAAAGGGCGACACCACGCAGTTCAACGCCCGGGCCTTCAAAACCAACCCCGACGCCACGGCCGGCGACCTGCTCCAGAAAATGCCCGGCGTGACGGTGGGCACCGACGGCAAGGTGCAGGCCCAGGGCGAAACCGTGCAGCAGGTGCTGGTGGACGGCAAGCCATTTTTCGGCACCGACCCCGACGCGGTGCTCAAGAACCTGCCCGCCGACGCCATCGACAAGATCGAGGTGTTCGACCAGCGCAGCGAGCAGAGCCGGTTTTCGGGCTTCGACGACGGCAACACCACCAAAACCATCAACGTCATCACCAAGGCCGAGTACCGCAACGGCAGCTTTGGGCGCGTGGTGGGCGGCGTGGGGCCCACGGGCCAGCGCGACGCGGCCAGCAGCGACGCGGCCCGCTACCGCCTCAACGGCAACATCAACAACTTCCACGGCGACCGGCGCGTGTCGGTGCTGGCGCAGAGCAACAACGTGAACGAGCAGAACTTCGGCACCGACGACTTGCTGGGCGTGGTGGGCAACTCGAACCAGGGCGGCAACGGCCGCGGTGGCGGGGGTGGCGGCGGCGGGGGCGGGGGCGGGGGTGGCGGGGGTAGCGCCAACAACTTCCTGGTGAACCAGAGCGGCGGCATCACCAAAACCAACGCGCTGGGCCTGAACTACTCCAACTCGTGGAACAAGAAAACGGAGCTGACGGGCAGCTACTTCTTCAACCACGCCGACAACCGGGTGCTGAGCAATACGCAGCGCTACTACGTGACGGCGGCGGGCAGCACCTACAACCAGGACGCCAACACGGGCAGCGTGAACACCAACCACCGCTTCAACCTGCGGTTGGAACACCAGATTGATTCGGCCAACTCGCTGCTGTTCATCCCGCGGCTGAGCTTCCAGCGCAACGACGGCACCAGCAGCTTGCAGGGCCTGACGGCCCGCAGCGGGGTGGTGCAGAGCCAAATTAACTCCGACTACGCGGCCCTGTACAGCGGCGTGAACACGAGCGGCAGCCTGCTGCTGCGCCACCGCTACCGCCGCGTGGGCCGCACGCTGTCGCTGAACCTGAGCGGCGGCTACAACAACAAGAACGGCAACTCGGACCTGCTGACGACCAACACCGGCTCGCCCAGCGCCAACCTCAACCAGCACAGCGACCTGGCCCAGCACGGCGGCAACGTGGGCGCCAACCTGGCCTACACCGAGCCGCTGAGCAAAACCGACCAGCTCCAGGCCAACTACACCGTCAACTACGCGCCCAACAACTCCGACAAGCGCACGCTGGACTACGCCGACGCCGGCCGCCAAAACCCGCGCTTGGACACGGCCCTGAGCAACGTGTTCCAGAACTACTACCTCACCCAGGCCGGCGGCTTCAGCTACCGGCACGTCACGCCCAAGTACCAGGCCAGCCTGGGCGTGGCCGGCCAGTACTCGGAGCTGATGAGCACCGCGCAGTTTCCGCGGCCGGGCACGGGCAACTACACCTTTGTGAACCTGCTGCCCCAGGCCATGCTCAACTACCGGTTTTCGCGCCAGAAAAACCTGCGCATTTTCTACCGCACCAGCACCAACCCGCCCAGCATCAGCCAATTGCAGGCCGTGGTGAACAACTCCAACCCGTTGCAGCTCACCATCGGCAACCCCAACCTGCGGCAGGAATACGCGCACTCGGCGGTGCTGCGCTATTCGGCTTCCAACCTGAAGGCGTCGAGCAACTTCTTCGCCCTGCTCGCGGGCTCGTTCACCCAAAACCCGATTGCCAACCGCAGCCTCGTGGCCACCCGCGACACGGCCGTGGCCCCCGAGGGCGCGGGCCTGGTAACGCTGCCCGCCGGGGCCCAGCTCACCCAGCCCACCAACCTGAGCCAGCAGTACAGCGTGCGCACCCAGGCCAGCTACGGCCGCCCCCTCAAGGCCATCAAAACCAACCTGAACGTGAACCTGAACGCCAGCTACGCGCAAGCGCCGGGCATCGTGAACGGGGGCCTGAACTACGCCCGCACGCCGGCCCTGGGCGCGGGCGTGGTGCTCAGCTCCAACATCAGCCCGGAACTCGACTTCACGCTCTCGACCAACGCCACCCAGAGCTACGTGCGCAACACGCTGCAAACCCGGCTTAATTCGAACTACTACTCGCAGGTGACGCGCCTGCGCCTGGGCTGGATCGTGGGCCCCGGCATCAACATCCAAACCGACGTGGCCCACCAGGCCTACGCCGGCCTTTCGGCGGGCTACAACCAGCAGTACATTCTGTGGAACGCCAGCCTGGGCAAGAAGGTGTTTCCGGGCCAGCGCGGCGAAATCAAAATCTACGCCTTCGACCTGCTGGGCCAGAACCGCAGCATCCAGCGCAACGTGACGGAGGCCTACTACGAGGACGTGCGCACCACCATTTTGCAGCGCTACTTCATGCTCATGTTCACCTACAACATCCGCAGCGGCAACGTGCAGGCCCCCCAGAGCCCCGGCGAGGGCCGGGGCAACCGGGGCCGCGGCCGCGGCGGCGACTTCGGGCCACCCGACGGCCCCGGGGGCCCGCCCCCCGGCGGTGGGGCCCCCGGCATGGGCGGCCCGCCGCCCGGCGGGGCGTAGCCGCCGCACAAGCAGCGCAAAGGCCGTTCTTTGTACTTTGCTAGCCTGCTACTGCCCGTGCGTTTTCCGATGAACACCCGCTTTTTACTGCTGGGGCTGCTGGTGCTGGCTGGGGGCCCGGCGGCGGCCCAGTACCCGGCCGCGGCCCGGGCCCACCCCGACGTGCCGGCCGAAATGGACGCCCTGGGCCTGCACTTGGTGCTCACGGAAGAGGCTCAGCGCCTGGTGCAGCTCCGGGCCGATGCGCTGTGTCGGCACCAGCCCTCGTTTCAGGCGCGGGTCGATTTGGCCGACGCCGCGTTTCCGCTCATCGACCAAAACTTGCAGCAGGCGGGCGTGCCGCGCGATTTTCGCTACCTGGCCTTGCAGGAAAGCGCCCTGCAGCCCGACGCCCAAAGCCCGCACGGGGCGGTGGGCTACTGGCAGTTCAAGCGCGAAACCGCCACCGGCCTGGGCCTGCGCGTGGACGACGACGTGGACGAGCGCAAGCACCTGGCCGCCAGCACCCGCGGGGCCGCCCGCTACCTCACCCAAAGCAACGCCGCGCTGCGCAACTGGCTCGACGCGCTGCTGAGCTACTACACCGGCCTGGGCGGCGTGAAGCCCTACACCCTGCCCACCGACGCCGGGGCCACCGAAATGGCCATCACGGCCGATACGTCGCCCTACGTGCTGATGTTCCTGGCCCAAAAAGTGGCCTACGAGCCGGCCTGCGGCCTGAACCCGCACCCGGCGCGGCTGCGCGAGTTTCCGGCCGCGCCGGGCCAGGGCCTGGCCCAGCAGGCGCAGGCCCTGGGCGTGCCGCCCGGCGCCCTGGCCGCCCACAACCGCTGGCTGCTGGCCGACGCCGTGCCCGCCGACGGCCGCCCTTATACCTTGGTGGTGCCCGTGGCCACCGATGCCCAGGCCGCCGCCGTGCTGGCCCGCCAGGGCCAGGGCGCCAGCGCCGACCTGCCCGCCCGCCCCGTGGCCGACGCCCGCCACCCCGCCGAAGTGCGCGTGAACGGCTTGCGGGCCCTCATCGCCCTGCCCGGTGAAACCACCGCCGACCTGGCCCGGCGCGGCGGCCAGCACCTTCCCCGCTTTTTGCGCGACAACGACTTGCACCCGTTTGATGCCGCCGTGCCCGGCCGCCCCTACTACCTCGAAGGCAAGCGCGACGCTGCCGAAACCGAGTATTACGTGGTGCAACCCAACGAAACGGTGGCCGATGTGGCCCAGAAGTTTGGCCTGCGCCAGCACGCGCTGCTCAACAAGAACCGTTTGGCCCCGCGCGAAGCCCTGCGCCCCGGCCGCGTGCTGTGGCTCCAGCACACCCGGCCCCGCAGCGTGGCCATCGAATACCGCACCCCGCCCGAAACCAGGGCCCCGGCTCAGGCCGTGGCAGCCGCGCCGCGCCCGGTCGCGCCCGTTTCGCCGCCCCTCGATACCGCCAGCGACGACGAAGCTACTGATCCGCGGGCGGGCTGGCCGGCCCCGCTGCCCACGCGCCCGCGGCGGGCCGCGCCGCTGCCCACCGCGGGGCCCACCCCCACGCCCGCCGTGGTGTACCAGCCGGTTCCGCCAAAGCCAATTCCCGTGCCGGCCCCGGTGCCCGAAGTAGAAGAAGCGGAAGAAGAGCCGGCCCCGCCGCCCGCTCCGGCCGTGCCCGTGCGCCGGCCCACGCCGTCGGCAGCCGAAGCCGCCCCAGTGGTGCGGGCCCCAACGCGGCCCGCTACCGACCCAGTGCCGGCGCGCCCGCTGGCCGCCCCCGCCCGCCCGGCCGCCCCCAAGCTGGCCCCGGCAGCCCCCTTCCCCGCAGTAGCTGCTACGGTTTCCAGCACTTACCAAGTGCAGCCCCACGAGGGCGTGTACGCCATTGCCCGCCGCTACAACCTGCGCCCGGCCGACTTGCTGGCCTGGAACCAGCTGCCGCCCAACGCCGGCCTCACCGTGGGCCAAACGCTGCGGCTGGCCCCCCCGGCCGCCGGCCCTCCTTCCGCGGCGGTGGCCCCCTCAGCGCCGGTTTCCACGGCGGGCATCACCTACCAGCCGCGGCACGCGGCGGGGCCCCCAGCGCCCGCCGCGGCCAGTGCCCCGGCGCCCACCGCGGCGGGGGCCCCGCGCCCGGACGCTACAGCCGTGTGGCACGCGGTGCTGCCCGGCGAAACCCTCTACAGCCTGTCCAAACGCTACGCGGTGAGCGTGACCGACTTGCAAGCCTGGAACCACAAGCCCGACGCCAGCGTGCGCCTGGGCGAGGTGCTGCGCATGAACGCCCCGCCCACCCGCTGATTTTTTCACTTTTTAGTCCGGTCGCGATGCGCGTTTTCTTCCGGTTGTTGGGGTTGGCGCTGCTGGTGTTGGCGGCGGTGCTGGTGGTGAACACGCTGCGCGTGCCCCGGCACCAGCTGGGGCCCCAGGCGCCGCCCGCGCCCGTGGCCGTGCCCGATTCGGCAGCGCTGCGGCTGGCGGCGGCCGTGCGCATCCCCACGGTATCGACCACCGATTTTGCCCAGACGGACACGGCGCAGTTTGGCCGGTTCGTGGCGTTTTTGCGGCAGGCTTTCCCGCGGGTGCACCGGCAGCTCACCTGCCAGAAGTTCAATACTTATGGCTTGCTCTACGAATGGCGGGGCCGCAACCCGGCCCTGCCGCCCCTGCTCCTGCTGGCCCACTACGACGTGGTGCCCGTGCAGCCCGGCAGTGCGGCGCAGTGGCACCAGCCGCCCTTTGCCGGCAATGTGGCCGGCGGCTACCTCTACGGCCGCGGCACGCTGGACGACAAATTGAACGTGCTGGGCCAGCTGGAAGCCGTTGACTACCTGCTGAAAAGCAACTTCCAGCCCGAGCGCACCGTGCTGCTGGCCTTCGGCCAGGACGAGGAAACCCTGGGCCAGCGCGGGGCCGCCGCCATGGCGGCCGCGCTGAAGCGCCGCGGCACCCACCCCGAAGTAATTCTCGACGAAGGCGGCCTCGTTAAAACCGACGGCGTGGCCGGCCTGGCCCAGCCCGTGGCGCTGGTGGGCATCAGCGAAAAAGGCTACGTGAGCCTGGAAATCAGCGCGGTGGGGGCGGGTGGGCACTCGTCCATGCCGCCGGCGCACACCAGCATCGGCCTGGTGGCGGCGGCCGTGGCCAAGCTCGAAGACCACCCTTTCCCGGCGCGGTTCGACGGCGGCGTGGGGCCCCTACTTGATTACTTAGCCTCGGAGGTGCCGTTTGGCAAGCGGCTGGTATTTGCCAACTGCTGGCTGTTTGGGCCCCTCATCAAGCGCACGCTGGCGGCCACGGCCTCGGGCAACGCGGCGCTGCGCACCACCACGGCGCCCACCATTTTCCGGGCCGGCACGAAGGACAACGTGCTGCCCATCGGCGCCGTGGCCACCGTCAACTTCCGCATCCTGCCCGGCGACTCGGTGGCCGGCGTGGTGCGCGCAGTCAAGCGCCTCATCGACGACGACCGGGTGCAGGTCCGCCTGCTGACGAAAGGCAACGAGCCGGCCCCGGTTTCCAGCACCGCGTCGGCGGCGTTTGAAACGTTGCAGCGCACCATCGGCGGCGTGTTTCCGGGGGCCCTGGTGGCGCCTTACGTGCTGGTGGGCGCCACCGACGCCCGCGCCTACGCCGGCCTCAGCCCCAACACCTACCGCTTCTCGCCCCTGCCGATGGCCGAGGCCGACATCCAGCGCCTGCACGGCACCGACGAACGCATCCGCGTGGCCGACTACGAGCGGGTGGTTCGGTTTTACGTGGCGCTGGTCAGGAATTTCCAGCCGCAATAAAAAAGTGGGGCCCCCACCGCGCTGCGCGGTGGGGGCCCCACTAAACCCAAACCAGTCAACCGCCGCTTTACGCCGCCACCAGCACCGGCCGGGCAATGCGCCGGGTGCGGCGGCGCAGCAGGGCCACCACGTCGGCGTCGGAGCCGTAGCGGCCGCCCAGGTTCACGAAGTTCTTGGCCAGCAGGTCGTAGCGCTTCAGCATGAGGAAGGCGAAGATGTGCAGGTAGTGGATGCCGTCGAACACCACGGCGTCGTTGGCGGCGTACTCGCCTACGTGCTGGCGGAAGTTGGCGGGGTGGTCGGTCCAGTGCAGGGCGGGGCGCAAGTGGTGGCTAATGTGGTAGCCGTCGTTCCAGCACTTGTGGTTGTAGGCCGTGTTGATGCAGGTGGCGCTGTTGGTGTAGCAGTTGTCGGGCGCGGCACTGTCGATGAAGGCGTGCTGGCTCCAGTTGCCCAGCATCATCACGATGCGCGTGACGAGCAGGGGCCCCAGGAACACGACCAGCGTGGCCGGCAGGTTGACGAACGCCAGGCCCACCACCACGGCCGCGTAGGCCAGCTCGCCGCGCACGGCCCGGAAGCGCAGCGTGAACTTGCGGGTGCGGCCCAGGTAGCCCACCAGGCGCGCCACGCCCAGCACCAAAAAATCGCCCAAATACTGCAGAAAGCTCCACGCCGAATCGCGCTGGTAAAACATGGTCGAGCTTTCGTCGTCGGGCATATTGTTTTCGGGGTGGTGCATGCCCATGTGGTGGGTGAAGTACGTTTCCGGGGTTTGGCCAAACAGGGGCCCCACCACCCACAGCGTGTACTTATTGAGCCACTTGTGCGCTTTTTTGAACAGCGGCCGGTGCGTGGTGCAGTGCATCATCAGCCCCAGGGGCCCCTTGAAGTAGAACGTGCCAAGGAAAAAATATAACCCGGCCGCCGTCCACCACGCCCCGCCGGTAATGGCCGGCGCAAACAGCAGCCCCGCCAGCGGCAGCATCGTGAGCGAAATTTGCAGCAGCAGGTGCACGAAGGGCAGGTCGCGCTCGTCCTGCACGTAGCGCCGCGCAAACTGGTGAAGTCGGGAAGGCAGCACCGCCGGAGTATAACCGGGGTCGGTGGAGGCAGTAAGGTCTTTCATAGCGTGAAATGAGCCTTTTTTCGCTACCTGGTGCGCCGAACGACCAGTGGGTAGGAACCCACAGGCGACTAAACCCAAAGGAGGCAATGAGGAAATAAGCGCCGGGCCTGTGGCTAACGGCGTTTCTACGTATTAGTTGGTATGTCTAAGTACTTATTCTAAACCCAGCTCTGTAGAACTAGTTCAAACGGCAGGCCCTGGCGGCGGCGCAACCCGCAAATTATCAAATGGCTGGCCCGCGTCCTGGCTTTTGGGGCCCCAAACCCGGCCCGGCCGGCGAACCATCCCGGGGGCCCCGGCCTTATCTTTACCCATACCCCTCGTTTTGCTTCGCCCGCCGCCATGCCCGTTTTCTCGCACCTTCACAGCCACACCCAGTACTCGCTCCTCGACGGCCAGGCCAGCATCGGGGCCCTCATGAAAAAGGCCCAGGCCGACGGCATGCCCGCCGTGGCCCTCACCGACCACGGCAACATGTTCGGGGCGTTCAACTTCGTGGCCGAGGCCAACAAGTACAACGTGAAGCCCATCGTGGGCTGCGAATTTTACCTGGTGGAAGACCGCCACAAAAAAGCTTTCAGCCGCGAGAAGGGCGAGCGCGACGTGCGCCACCACCAGCTGCTGCTGGCCAAGGACCAAGCCGGCTACCACAACCTGAGCAAGCTCTGCTCGCTGAGCTTCATCGAGGGCTCGTACTCGAAGTTCCCGCGCATCGACAAGGAGCTGCTGGAGCAGTACCACGAAGGGCTGATTGCCACCAGCTGCTGCATCGGGGCCGAGATTCCGCAAACCATCCTGTTCCGCTCCGAAACCGAGGCCGAGGAAAAGCTGAAGTGGTGGCTGAACCTCTTCGGCGACGACTACTACATCGAAATCCAGCGGCACGGGCTGCAAAACTTCGACGGCACCGGCAAAAGCCAGGAAGACGTGAACCAGGTGCTGCTGCGCCTGGCCCACAAGCACGGCGTGAAGGTCATCTGCACCAACGACTCGCACTACGTGGACCAGACCGACTTCGCGGCCCACGACCTGCTGCTGTGCGTGAACACGGGCGAGGAGCACAGCATCCCGGTCGGCGACATTCGGACGAACTACTACACCCTGCTCACCACCGACGGCACGGTGCGCTACGACCTGCTCGACAACCTGCGCCAAAACCACGGCCGCGACGAGCGCGCCCAGAAGCAGCTGCGCCGCATCGACGAGGAGCTGCAAAAGCCCAAGCCGCACACCCGCTTCGGCTTCGCCAACGACCAGTTCTACTTCAAGAAGCAGGCGGAGATGAACGAGCTGTTCAGCGACGTGCCGCAGAGCGTGGACAACACGAACGAGATTGTGGACAAAATTACGCCGCCCAAGCTGGCGCGCGACATCCTGCTCCCCAACTTCCCGCTGCCCGCCCAGTTTGCCAACGCCGACGAGTTCCTGCGCGACCTCACTTTCCGGGGCGCGTTTGAGGGCCCCAAGCCGCGCTACTCCGAGCGCACGCCCGAAATTGAGGAGCGCCTGAACTACGAGTTGCGCATCATCCAGACGATGGGCTTTGCGGGTTACTTTCTGATCACCCAGGATTTTATCAACCACGGCCGCTCGGTGGGCGTGGCGGTGGGCCCCGGGCGGGGCTCGGCGGCCGGCTCGGCGGTGGCCTACTGCGTGGGCATCACCAACATCGACCCCATCAAGTACTCGCTGCTGTTCGAGCGCTTCCTGAACCCGGAGCGCGTGTCGATGCCCGACATCGACATTGACTTCGACGACGTGAACCGCCAGAAGGTCATCGACTACGTGGTGGGCAAGTACGGCAAAACCCAGGTGGCCCAAATCATCACCTTCGGCACGATGGCGGCCAAAAGCTCCATCAAGGACGTGGCCCGGGCCATGGAATTGCCCCTGCCCCAGACCAACGACCTCACCAAAATGGTGCCCGAGCAGGTGGGCACCACCCTGGCCAAGGCCTTCGCCGAGAACATGGAGCTGGACATGATGCGGCGCGACGAGCACCCCGACAACCTCAAGGGCCAGATTCTGCGGCTGGCTGTGCAGCTGGAGGGCTCGGTGCGCAACACGGGCATCCACGCGGCGGGCGTCATCATCGCCCCCGACGACATCACGAAGTACATCCCGGTTTCGACCTCCAAGGACTCGGACCTGCTCGTGACGCAGTTCGACGGCAAGGTGATCGAGAGCGCCGGCATGCTGAAGATGGACTTCCTGGGCCTCAAAACCCTGACCATCATCGTGGACGCCCTGCGCCTGATCGAGCGGAACCACGGCGTCAAAATCGACATCGACGACATTCCGCTCGACGACGAGAAAACCTACGCCCTTTACCAGCGCGGCGACACCATCGGCACGTTCCAGTTCGAGTCCGAAGGCATGCGCCAGTACCTTAAGGACCTGAAGCCCACCAACATCGAGGACCTGATTGCCATGAACGCCCTGTACCGCCCGGGGCCCATGCAGTTCATCCCCAACTTCATCAACCGCAAGCACGGCCGCGAGGAAGTGGTGTACCCGCACGAGCTGCTCAAGCCCATCCTGGAGTACAGCCAGGGCATCATGGTGTACCAGGA
The DNA here is from genome assembly GCA_050954665.1 of Janthinobacterium lividum. GTDB lineage: Bacteria > Bacteroidota > Bacteroidia > Cytophagales > Hymenobacteraceae > Hymenobacter. Next base: position 166,654 of record JBPBPC010000035.1, on the reverse strand, counting down.
GCAGATCATGCAAACGGCGCAGATTTTGGCCGGCTACTCGCTGGGCGGGGCCGACTTGCTGCGCCGCGCCATGGGCAAAAAGGACATGAAGAAGATGGCCTTGGAACGCGAGAAATTTGTGAAGGGCGCCGGCGAAATCCACAAGATTCCGGCGAAGAAAGCCTCCGAGGTGTTCGACGTGATGGAGAAATTCGCCGAGTACGGCTTCAACCGCTCGCACTCGGCCGCCTACTCGGTGGTGGCGTACCAAACGGGCTACCTGAAGGCCAACTACCCCGCCGAGTACATGGCCGCCGTGCTCACCAACAACATGGGCGACATCAAGAAGGTGACCTTCTTCATCGAAGAAGCCCGCAAGCAGGGCGTGGACGTGCTGGGCCCCGACGTGAACGAAAGCCTGCTGAAGTTCAACGTGAACCAGGAGGGCAAAATCCGCTTCGGCATGGCCGCCGTGAAGGGCGCCGGCGAATTAGCCGTGGAGTGCATGGTGGAGGAGCGCGAAAAGGCGGGGCCCTACGCCGACATTTTCGACTTCGCCAAGCGCGTGAACCTGCGCACCGTGAACAAGAAAACTTTCGAAAGCCTGGCCCAGGCCGGCGCCTTCGACGACTTCGGCAAGCACCGCCGCCTGTACCTCGACGCGCCCAACGGCGACCAGCCGCTCATCGAGAAGGCCATGAAGCTCGGCCAGCAGCACGCCGCGGCCAAGGAAAGCAGCCAGCACAGCCTGTTTGGGGCCTCGGCCTTCGGGGCGGTGGCCGCGCCGCTGCCCAAGATGCACGAGATGGAACCCTGGACCAAAACCGAGCAGCTGCGCCGCGAGAAAGACGTGGTGGGCTTCTACCTCTCGGGCCACCCGCTCGACAGCTATAAGCTGGAGCTGGACGCTTACTGCACCTGCGGCCTGGAGCAGGTAGAAACGCACAAGAACAAGGAAATCAACGTGGCCGGTCTCATCACCAACGTGGCCTTCAAGACTACCAAGATGGGCCAGTCGTTTGCCACCTTCACCCTGGAGGACTACGAGACGAGCATCAGCCCGGCGCTGTTCCGCGACGACTACACGCGCTTCGCCCCGCTCATCAACCCCCGCAACTACGCCAACGAGCAGGTGCCGCCCATGTTCGTGCGCCTCAAGCAGGAGTTGCGCCGCGGCACCCAGGACCAGTGGGACCTGCGCATCCTCAACATGCAGCCGCTGAGCGAGGTGGCCGAAAAGCTGAGCAAGGGCGTGCGCGTGCGCCTCGATCTGCGCACCGTCACCAGCCCGATGCTCGACCGGTTGGAAGCCGCCATTGCCGCCGCACCCGGCCGCAAGCGCCTCGAAATCCAGTTTGCCGAGCCCCACGAGCACTTGGCCGTGGACATGTTTTCGCGCAAGTTTCAGATCGAGCCCAAGGTGTTTATTGAGAAAATGCAAGAGATGGAGATGGACGCCTGCCAGCTCATCTGAGGGGCCCGAACCTAATGCCCGCGCACCGGGTTTGGTACTTAGTAACGGGCCCCGCCCCCGGGCTGAACTTTCTATCGGGCGCGTTGTTAAGCCCCCAATCTGCTACCTTGCGACCTTGTCGGCCGTACCGCCAGAGTCTATATAACCCGTAACCCTTACTGAAATGGGACACAAAGCAATTGAAATTACCGATGCTAATTTTGAGTCCATCATCAACTCCGACAAGCCGGTGCTGGTCGATTTCTGGGCTGAATGGTGCGGTCCCTGCCGCATGGTGGGCCCGGTAGTGGAAGAGCTGGCCGGCGAGTACGAAGGCAAAGCCATTGTGGGCAAGGTTGACGTGGACGCCAACCCCCAGACCTCGGCCAAGTTCGGCATCCGCAGCATCCCCACGCTGCTCGTGTTCAAGAATGGCCAGATCGTTGACAAGCAAGTAGGCGCCGTGCCCAAACACGTGCTCGCCCAGAAACTCGAAGCCCAGGTAACGGCCTAAGCGCCGGCACTGCCGTTTATAAATGCAAAAGCCCGGGCCTTGTGGTCCGGGCTTTTTTGTGTGGTTCTGGCACGGCGCTTGCCAACGGGCAAATGCGGCTGTTGGGGCCCTGGCTCGATAAATTGCGCGCCGCGGTGCTACATTTCCGGCGGCATCGGGGCAGTTCCTGAGCCGCACTAACTTCTTCACTCCCCACTCACCTTTTTCCGCTTTCCATTATGAAACGCCTCCTCGGTTTCCTCCTCTCGCTCAGCCTGCTGGGCAGCACCGCCCACGCTCAAACCGCGGCTCCTGCCGCCGGCTCGATGAATAGCTCGTCAAAGATGACGACTACCAAAATGTCGCAAACCCCGGCTACCACGACGCACACCACCACGTCGAGAACCGGCATGATGGGCTCGACGGCCCCCGTTGGCTCGAAAAACATGGCCACGAAAACGGCCACCATGTCGTCGACTTCAACGGCCACCAGCAGCAAAATGAAGGCCGACGGCACGCCTGATATGCGCTACAAGGAAAACAAGATGGCCAAAACCACCACGGCCACGGGCAAAATGAAGGCCGACGGCACGCCCGACATGCGCTACAAAGCCAACAAAACGACGACCACCACGACCAAAAAGACGATGTAACCCGGAGCAACTGCCCCGCTTTTTCGGAGCCCTTTCCCACTCAGGAAAGGGTTTTTTTTTGCTCTTAACTAGCAGTTATGCCCGTACTCAACCGTCAGTATAAGCCCGATTGGGGCCCGTTGCCCCACCGCATTTGCCGGCTGATGCGGCGGAGCATTTGGTGCAAATACGCCGCAGGATTATTACGTCAGTAGCTGAGCGGAAGCAGGCGAAAGAATAAAAATTAAAAATTTACCGGTTATATATTATTCATACACAGTAGTTTGAAAACTAACAATCGTTTGTTGTGTCGTTTTCATCACATTTTTAATGGTGAAACTTATTCAAACTCATTCTACCTTTGCACCCGGCAAGCGCGAAAGGCCCTTGTTGATAACTTGTAGTGTGGTGGAACTGGCAGACACACCCTCCTCTCTCGAGGGTGAAGGTTCGGGATAAATCGGCCCCCCGGCTGGCTAACTACTTCGTGGAGGTTCAAGTCCTTCCGCTACAGCCTAAAAGCTAAAGAGGCGACTTTAAAACAAAGTCGCCTCTTTAGCTTTTGGCATTTTTTTATTTTGCAGCTACCGGGCCGCCACGGCCCCGTGCCGGGCCTGGTAGCTGCGCCGCCCCTCCTTCAGAAACTGCGCAAACTGCGCCACGTTGGGTTCGTAAGCGATGGGCGCCACGAGCGGCTTGCCCGTGGGGTCGTCGGGGTTGAGCAACACGTAGTAGGGCTGGGCATTGAAACCGTAGCGGGTCACCTGAAGGTCAGCGTTTTGCTTGCCCAGGCTGGTTTTCTGCTGGTGGTCGCGCGCCGAAGTATACCACTCGTTTTGGGGCAGTTCGGTTTTGTCGTCCACGTACAGGGCCACTACCACGTAGTCGTTTTGCAGTTGGGCAAGCACGGCCGGGTCGCTCCACACGGTGGCCTCCATCTTGCGGCAGTTCACGCAGGCGTGGCCCGTGAAGTCAATAAAAATGGGTTTGTGCGCCTGCTTGGCGGCGCGAATGGCCTGTTGCAGGTCAAAATAGCCTTGCAAGCCGTGGGGAAGTTCCAGGAAATCGCCGAAGCGCGGTGTTTCGCCCAGCGCATTGGCGGTGGCTTGCACCGGCGTGGCGGGTCCCCCACCGGCCAGCGAAAAGTCGTGGCGGCTCTGGGGCGGCAGGTAGCCGGCCAGCAGCGGCAGCGGGGCCCCGAAGAGACCCGGCACCAGGTACGTCATAAAGCTAAACGCCAGCACCGCCATCAGCAGCCGGCCCACGCTGAGGTGGTCGAGCGGCGAATCGTGCGAGAGGCGGAACTTGCCCAGCAAGTACAGCCCCAGTAGCGCCGAGAGCACCACCCACAGCACCAAGTACACGTCGCGGGTGAGAATGCCCCAATGGTAAGCCAAGTCCACCATGCTCAGGAACTTGAGGGCCAGCATCAGCTCCACGAAGCCCAGCACCACCTTCACCGTGTTCAGCCAGCCGCCCGAGCGGGGCAGGCTTTTCAGCCACGACGGAAAGATGGCGAACAACGTGAACGGCAGTGCAAAGGCCAGCGAGAAGCCCAGCATGCCCACTACCGGGGCCAGCGTCTGGCCCCGGGCGGCGAGGCCCAGCACCGTGGCCACGATGGGCCCCGTGCAGCTAAACGACACCAGCACCAGAGTGAAAGCCATAAAGAACACCCCAAGCCAGCCGCCTTTGTCGGCCTGCGCATCGGCCTTGTTCACCAGCCCGCTGGGCAGCGTGATTTCGAACAAGCCCAAAAATGAGAGGCCGAAGACAACGAACACCACAAAAAATAACAAGTTTGGCAGCCAGTGCGTGGCCATGAAGTTGGGACCGTCCTCGCCCAGCAGGCGGGCCACCACTACGCCAATCAGCGTGTAAATTACGATGATGCTCAACCCGTACACCACGGCCTTGAGGATGCCACGGCTGCGGCTGTCTTGGGCCCCGGTGAAAAACGAAACCGTCATCGGCACCATTGGGAACACGCAGGGCGTGAGCAGTGCCGCCAGCCCAGAGATGAACGCCAGCACGCCAAAGCTCCACAATCCGCCCGCGTCGGAAACCGGTGCAGCAGCGGCTGTAACCGTGGAAGCAGCGGAAGCAGCGGCCGCTGGGGCCCCAACCGGGGCAGGCGCCGACGGCGCCGCAACGGCCACCGGAGCGGCGGCTACGGGCGCGGCGGCAACGGATTCAGCAGCAGCGGGCACTGCGGCGGAGGGCGCCTTGGGCGTTGTTGCCACGGCGGCAGCGGGGGCCCCGGGCTTGGAAGCAGGGGCGGCGGCACTAGCGGCGGCCGCGCCGCTTACTTGCAGGGGCCCAAAGGTTATGGTTTCGTTGCCCGGCACGCAACGGCCATCCACGTCGGTGCAGCTTTGATAGTCAGCTTCGGCCTTGATGGTGAGGGGCCCCGGTTGGAGCACCTTGATGCGTTGGCGAACCTGGCCAGTTTTTTCCCAAAAGGCTACCTCGCCCTTGAACACTTCGTCCATTTGGTGGTGCGACTTCACCGACTGCGGCTTGCCTACCAGGGCGTAGGCCGCACTGGGCGCAAACTTGAGCGTAAATACCACAGGGCCCACGTCCTCGCTGAAGTCGGTGGCGTACAGGTGCCACTTGTCGTCGATGCGCGCGTTCACCAGCAGCTCCACCTCTTGGCCCACCTTGGCGGTGGGCTGGCTGAGGGCCGCGCTGAGGTGCGTGGGCACGAGAATCTGAGCAGCTACCGGCAAAGCCGGCAACCAACAGAGCAGTAGAAATTTAATAAACCGGCGAATATTCATACAAAATTTATCAGCGTCAGCCCGTAAAATTAGGCTCCTTAAGCACAAACGGCTGGCTGAAAAGTTCAAACCGCCAACCCCCCGCGCCAAAGTCCGTACTTTTGTGATACAATGGCCCCCAGACCGTCCGCGTCGCGGGGGCCGCCGACATGGGTTTAAAAATTCTTATCACCCTGCTACTCATCATAGCCAACGGGTTTTTTGTAGCCGCTGAGTTTTCGCTCATTCGGGTCCGTCTTTCGCAACTTGAGTTGAAGGCCAAGGAGGGAAGCCGCTTGGCTGGGCAAGCGATAAGTGTACTGCACAGCCTTTACAACTACCTATCAGCCACACAGTTAGGAGTTACCATTGCTTCCCTTATCCTGGGGGCTGTGGGCGAGGAAGTGGCCACCGAGATCATTCTGAACACCATGAGTCGGTTCAGCATTGCGATTTCGCCGGCCGCGGCCCACAGCACGGCGGTGGTCGTGGGGCTGATTTTTATCACCATCCTGCACGTGCTTTTTGGTGAGTTGGTTCCGAAAACACTGGCCATCCAGCGGCCCGAAGCCGTGAGCTTGGCCTTGGTATTGCCGCTGCGGGCGTTTTATTTTGCTACGCTGCCCCTGACGTGGTTTTTGTCGAAAGCTTCCAACGTGCTATTAGGGGCAGTAGGCATAAACCAAGCCCACGGCACCGAGGCCCACACCTCCGACGAATTGCGCCTGTTACTCGACCAAAGCAAACAAAGCGGTGAGATTCAAGACTCGGAGCACGAACTGATCGAGAACGTGTTCGAGTTCAACGACCGCATGGTGCGCCAAATCATGGTGCCCCGTACCAAGCTGGCTGCGCTTGACGTGCACGCTTCAGAAGACCAGATTTTGGAAACGGTGTTCAACGAAGGGTACTCGCGCTTGCCGGTGTATGAGGGCAACATCGACAACATCGTGGGCATCTTGAACGTGAAGGACTTGCTGCCCATCATCCGCCGCAACGAGCCGGTAGAGTTGGCCCGCATCATGCGCGCGCCCTACTTCGTGCCGGAAACCAAGAAAATCAACCGCTTGTTGCGCAATTTTCAGCGCAAGCACACCGTAATGGCCGTGGTGAGCGACGAGTTTGGCGGCGTGTCGGGTATCGTCACCATTGAGGACATCATGGAGGAGCTGGTGGGCGAAATCCAGGACGAGTACGACAACGAAGTGCCCGTGGTGGAGAAGGTATCGGCCGACGAGTACCGCGTGGCCGCCGCTACATCCATCTCCGACGCCAACGAGTACCTGCCCTACCCGCTGCCCGAAAGCGAGAACTACGAAACCGTGGGCGGCCTGCTGAACGTGGTGTACGGCAGCATTCCGGAGGTGGGCGACGTGGCCGTGCTCGACCCCTACGAGTTTCGGGTGCTGGAACGCTCCCGCCGCGTCATCGACCTGGTGCAGTTGCGCGTGGTACGCGCCGAAGAAAAAGCTGAGCCCCGCACCGACCTAAGCGCCGAGATTTAAAAGAGTATTTTCAATGGTGCTAAGCCACAGAAAAAGCCCCGGCATTCGCGAATGCCGAGGCTTTTTCTGTGATAAAAACAGCTGGGTGGTTCTACAGCGCCTTCAAAATGAACAGTACGATGCCTATCACCAGCACAATGATGCCCGCGGTAATCAAGAAACTGGAGCTAGCGATTATGCCAATTAACAGCGCGACCAAACCCACTAGTGCCACCACCAAGGATCCGCTACTAGCTGCGGTATGGGTAGTGCTCGCCGTGTTCTGCTGGCGCGCTTCGGCTTTGGCAACCTGCTTGAGCACCTTGTGCATGGCTACGCGCTGAATCAGCGTGGGCTTCACTTCTTTGGCAGTGGGCTGGGCCACGGTCTGGGCCACTACTTGGGCCGAATTGACTTGAGCCAACTTGCTCGGGGCAACGGGAACAGCGGCCGGAACCGAAGCAACAACAGGAGCCGCGGCAACAACCGGAGCAGCAGTGGTGGGGGCCCCAACAGTTACTTCGGGGGCGATGGCCTCAGGGGCGGGTGCGGCCGTAGTGCCCAGGTAAGCGGGTGTCTGGGGGTTGAAAGCATAGTTGGTACGGCTGCACGAGCTTAGCGAACCGACGATTACCCCTAGGGCAAGCGTTAAAGAATAGGCTTTTTTCATGATGAGAGTGGAGAAAAAAGTGAGAGATGATTGATGTTTTCCCTATACGCATCTCATTTTTTCTCGATTGCCAATCTTACACTAAATAATAACTAACCGTACTTATCTAGCTACTAACGTGCTGATTTGTATCACCTTTATTTTTTTCTATAAAATCTTTAAATAGTAATCATTATGAGATTATAGACGAATTATGCATCTTTTTCGACTCCAATTACTGCGTAAAGTGTACGCATTTAGGCGTCCATTGCCAGGGATGGAATGTATACGATTGCCCTGGGCGGGCCTTTATTGCCGATTCTTTATTGACAATAGGGACCCAATTAATCAATGCTATTCTTCGGGCAGCGTAGTTGGAGCGGCAAACCAACTGGCGTAAAGCTGGTAGTTTTCGGCGGTGCGGCGCAGGCTGGCGCGTTGGGCCTCGCTCACGGGCTTGATGCGGCGGGCGGGCACGCCGGCGTAGAGGTAGCCGGGCTCGCAAACGGTGTGTTCGAGCACCACGGCCCCGGCCGCAATGAGGCAGCCCGCGCCCACCACGGTGTGGTCCATCACAACGGCCCCCATGCCGATGAGCACGTCGTCCGCCACGGTGCAGCCGTGCACCAGGGCCCGGTGGCCAATGCTAACGCGCGCCCCGATGGTGAGGGACGCGCCCTGGTAGGTGCAGTGCAGCACAGCCCCGTCCTGAATGTTGGTGCCAGCCCCGATGCGGATGCTGTTCACGTCGCCCCGCACCACGGCCGTGAACCACACCGTGCAGCCGGGGCCCATCACCACGTCGCCCACCACAGTGGCATTGTCGGCCACGAAGCAGTCAGCCGGAATCTCGGGATAAACGCCGCGAACGGGCAAGATGAGGGCAGGCATGCGGCGGTGGGTTGGTGGGGCCCCAAAGGTAGCCGCCACTACATTTAGCATGATTCCCTCTCCTGCTCCCGGCCCTGTAATGTTGGCCGAAAGGCAGAGCTTTTTGTGCCCTTGGTGGTGGCTGGTGATGATGCTGGTTGACATTGCTGCACTGGCTCGCGGGCCGGCGCGCGGGCCACCGGGGTTTCTGGTGGTGCCGGTGCTGCTGGGCATCCAGCGCCCAAAGAAATGCGGCAGGTACTGCGCGCTTAGGGCCCCGGCTGGCGCTCTAAGCGCGCAGTAGCCGTTTCCAGGTACCTTTGTCCCAGTTGTATTTGAGGGTGCTGGGCAGGGCTTGCCAGAAGTATTTGCTGGTTTCGACGGCGAAGCTGGGCTGCATATAGCAGTTGATGGTGCAGCCCTCGCACGCCGGCAGGCGGCCTTCGAGGGCGGCGAGGCGCTGGGTTTCGGGGGCCCCGTAGAGGGCGAACAACTGGCCGTTGATGGGAAATTTTTGCTGGCCTAGGTGGTAGCAGGGCAGCACCAGCTCGTTGCTGGGCGAGATGACGAGCGTGGTGCTAGCAGCCCGGCACACGGGCGCGGCCACGCGGTTGCCGCCGTCGCGCCGCAACGCGATAAAGGCCTCGTTCAGGTACACGCCCTTGCGCCGGCCGAAGGCGGAGAGGTAATCTAATTCTTCGGCGGTGAGCTGCTCGCCGGTTTCCACGTCGCCGTACTCGAAGGCAGGGTTTAGGATGAGCACCAAGCCATTAGGTTGGGTAATGTCGCGATACACAGCCTCCAGGTCCTTCAGGTTGTGGCGAAACACAGTAAAGAGCACGTCGGGCCGCTCGCCCAACTCTTTGGCCACGCGGATGCTTTCGAGCACGAAATCATAGCAGGCCACGCCGCGGCCCCGGTCGTGGGTGGCGCGGTCGGCCGAGTCGAGCGAGAAGTGCAGCATGTCCACCAAGCCGCACAGCTTTTCAGCGTTTTTGGGGTACAACAGGCCATTGGTGGTCACCGTGGTGATAAACCCCAACTCCCGCGCCAGCGCCAGGAAATCGGGCAACTGCCGGTGCAGCAGGGGCTCGCCGCCGGTGAAATCAATCACCGATACGCCCAGCCGCTTGAGGTCGCGCAGGTTGCGGTCCACGTCGTCGAGCGTGATGTAGGGCGAAGGCTTCTCCCAAATATCGCAAAATGCGCACTTCGCATTGCAGCGGTACGTGACGTAGTAGTTGCAGAGAACGGGGTGTTTGACGAGGCGCATAGGCGGTGGGGCCGGGCGGCCGGGGCCCAATAGACCCCAGCCGTCCCGCCCCACGAAGTTAGTGCGGCAGCTTGCCCCAAGCGGCGGCATTCCAGGCGGTGGGCGTGGCAGCAACGGCGTCGGGGGTGGCGTCGCCGTAGTGCTCCTGATAGTAATTGCAGAAGCCTTTGAGCGGGCAGCGCGGGCAGTTGGGCTTCAAGAAAAAACAGATTTGCTGCCCGTGCCAGTAGTTGTGCTTATGGAAATTGAACAGCCCCTCCGGGTCTAGTTGGGGCCCCAGCAGGGCCAGCAGCACGGCGTGCGCCTTCTCTACCGACACCTTGGGGCCCAAAAAACCCACCCGCTGGGCCACGCGGTGCACGTGCGCGTCCACCGGCAGCACGGGGTGGTGGTAGTTGAAGAGCAGCACCAGCGAAGCCGTTTTCAGGCCAATGCCGGGCATGTCGGTTAGCCACGCCATGGCGCGGTCGGTGGGCCATTCGGCCAGGAAATCAAGGTCGAACTGGCCGCCCGTTTCGGCCTGGATGCGCCGCAAAATTTCCTGGATGCGCGGGGCCTGCGTGGCCGGCCAGCGCGTGGTGCGGATGGCGTGGATCAGTTCTTCCACCGGGGCCTCCAGCACGCCGGGCCAGTCGCCGAAAGCCTCCAGCATCCGGTCGTAGGCCAGTTCCTCGTCGGCGTGGGTGGTGCGGTGCGAGAGCACGGTCGAAACCAGCTCGCGCATGGGCGTGCGCCGCGCCACCGGCGGCAAGTGGCCGTAAAACTGGTCAAGGATTTCGTGGTCGGCCAGGGCCTTGGCGGCGGCCTCGGAGGCGTAGGAAACAGCGGTTGCGGGCATGCCGGTTGTACCGCCCCGCGGCGGCGAAGGTTGCCGGCTGGGCCCCACAAAAAAACCCGGCGGCCCAAATGAGCCGCCGGGTTCTAACAATTCCGAATAATTCAGCGCGTAACTTACAAGACGCCTTTTTTGGCAGCTTTCTGCATTTTCTCGTTGGCAAAAATGGCTACTTCCACGCGGCGGTTGGCGGCTTTGCCGGCCACGGTGGTGTTGTCGGCCACGGGCTGCGTCGAGCCGTAGCCGGTGGCCGTGATGCGGGCCGAGTCTACGCTCTTGCCGGTCAGCTCGTTGGCCACGGCCTGGGCGCGGCGCTGGCTCAGGGGCTGGTTGATGGCGTCGGAGCCCGAGCTGTCGGTGTGGCCTTCCACTACCACGTTGGTGTCGGGGTACTTCTGCAGCGTGGTGGCTAGCTCGTCGATGTTGCCGGCGGCGGCAGCCGTCAGCGTCGAAGAGTTGCTGCCGAACAAGATGCCCGAGGCAAACGTGATTTTAATGCCTTCGCCCACGCGCTCCACGGTGGCGCCTTCCAGGTCGCGGCGCAGCTCGGCGGCCTGCTTGTCCATTTTGCGGCCGATGAGCACGCCGGCCCCGCCGCCCACCACGGCCCCGAGGATGGCGCCCTTGGCCGTGCCCGATTTGCCACCAATCACGCGGCCCAACAGGGCCCCACCGGCCGCGCCGCCCAAGCCGCCAATGAGGCCACCCTTCAGCGTTTTGGTCATGCCCTTGGGCTTATCGGTGGTGACGGTGCTGGTTTGGGCCTGCGCCAATTGGCCGACCAACAGCAGCAGCGCCAGTAAAAAGGAAAAAGGAGTGCGGAAATTTTTCATGGGTAGCGGAAAAAATGAATTTTGGCAAGAACGGAATGAACCGTGGTAAGAGCAAGGCGGCTGACCCACCAAACAGCCAGCAAATACGCCTTTTACAACCATCTTGCCAAACTTACGCCTTACGCCGGGGCCCGCCGCGTTGGGGCCCCACAAAAAAGCCCGGCGGCAAGACCAGGCTTTTTTACGGTTGCTGAGCGGGCTATTGGGCCCGCGCGGGCTGCTTATTTTTTGTTGCGGTAGCCGTTGTAGCGGGCCGGGTCTTTTTGCTTGTCTTTGTTGCGGCCAATCAGGCCGCCGCCCACCACGCCCGCTGCGGTGCCGATCACGGCGCCTTTGCCGCCACCGAGTATAGCCCCAGTTACCGCGCCGGCGCCCCCGCCGATGGCGGCGCCTTTGGCTTTGCGGCTCCAGCCTTTCTTAACGTCCTGGGCCTGCGCAACCGAGCCAGCCAGCACGAAGAACATCAATAGAAAGGCGAACACAATTTTGAAGGATTTCATGAGATGAACGTCAAATGAAAAATAATTAAACAGAACAGTGCCTCTAACAAAAGCCATTTTATTGGAGTTACCCGCTACCGGTTTGGAGGCGGTATTTTCATAAAAAAAGCCGCCCAGAAGGCGGCTTTTCTTGGTTTTGAAACACGGTCGCGAAGGCAAGCGCCAAGTGTGGCAACTACCCTACAGCGTGCCAGCTTCGGCAGCTTTCTTCATTTTCTCGTTGGCAAAAATGGCGATTTCGACGCGGCGGTTGGCCTGTTTGCCTTCCACGGTCGAGTTGTCGCCCACGGGGTCCGACGAGCCGAGGCCTTTGGTGGTGATGCGGCTGCTGCTCACGCCCTGGGCCGCCGTGGCGTCGGCCACCGATTGGGCACGGCGCTCGCTTAGGGGCAAGTTGATGGCGTCGGTGCCGGTGTTGTCGGTGTGGCCTTCCACGAGCACGTTGGTGTCGGGGTATTTCTGCAGCGTAGCGGCCATCTTGGTGATGTCGGCCTGCGAGGCAGTCCGCAGCGTGGCCGAGTTGGTGTCGAACAGAATGCCCGAGTCGAAGGTAATTTTGATGCCTTCGCCCACGCGCTCCACTTTAGCGTTCTGCATGTCGCGTTGCAAATCAGCCGCTTGCCGGTCCATTTTCTTGCCGATGAGCACGCCGGCTCCGCCGCCCGCCGCTGCGCCCAAAATGGCGCCAATGGCCGTGCCCCGGCCGCCGCCCAGCAAGCCGCCCAACAGGGCCCCAGCCGCCGCGCCGCCGCCGGCTCCGAGCAAGCCGCCCTTGGTGGCCTTGTTCATGCCGGTTTTGCGCGCGCCCGTGCCGTTGTTGCCCGACAGATCGGGCTGGGTGCTGGGCTGGCGCGTCGAGGCGCAAGAGCTGAACAGCAGCACGCAGGCCATGAAAATCGAAAGCAGGGATTTGGGAGTAGTCATGTAAAAAAGAACAAAAGTGAAAAGCTGATTGCCGCTTTATACGGCAAGCCCCGCCCGGGGATGGGAGCGGGGTTTCAAGAAGTGTGCCGAAGCGTGCCCGCTGAGGCCCTAACGGGCCTTGCCCGGGCTGCGGCGCGGGGCCGCGGCCGTGGCACTGGCCACGGGGGCCGCCGCGCCGGGGGCCTTGGCCGCCGGCCGCAGCAGGTGCAGCAGGTCGGCGAGGCGGCGCTTGAGGTCGCGGCGGTCCACGATGAAGTCGAGGAAGCCGTGCTCAAGCACGAATTCGGCGTTCTGGAAGCCTTTGGGCAGGTCCTTGCCGATGGTTTCCTTGATGACGCGGGGCCCAGCGAAGCCGATGAGGGCCCCGGGCTCGGCAATGTTGAAGTCGCCGAGCATGGCGAACGAGGCCGTAACGCCACCCGTGGTGGGGTCCGTCAGCAGGCTCACGTAAGGCACGCCGGCCTCGGCGAGCAGGGCCAGCTTGGCCGAGGTTTTGGCCATTTGCATCAGCGAGTAGCCGGCCTCCATCATGCGGGCCCCGCCTGAGCGCGAAATCATCAGAAACGGGGTGCGGTGCTGGCGGGCGTAGTCGATGGCGCGGGCAATTTTTTCGCCCACCACCGAACCCATCGAGCCGCCGATGAACTTGAAGTCCATGGCCGCCACCACCAGCGGCTGGCCGTGGCTCAGGCCGTGGGCGGTGCGCACGGCGTCTTTCAGGCCGGTGTTTTGTTCGGTGGCCGCCACGCGCTGCGGGTAGGCTTTGGTGTCAACGAAGTGCAACGGGTCGCCCGAGGTCAGGGCGGCGTCCAACTCTTCAAAGCGCCCGTCGTCGAAGAGGATGTCGAAGTAATCGGCCGCGTCGATGCGGTCGTGGTGGCCGCAGTGGCCGCACACGTAGCGCAGGCGCTTGTGCTCGGCCATGGTAGCCACCGTTTTGCACTCGGGGCACTTGTACCAGAGGCCGTCGGGCGTTTCCTTTTTCTGTTCGGTGGGGGTGTTGATGCCCTTTTCCTCGCGCTTAAACCAAGCCATTTCTTCGGGAGCTGCAAGCTGGGAGCGGCGAGCCGCCAGCTTTGGATACGATAAAACTGACCACAAAAATACGCGCTGGCCCGCAGAGGGCGCGGCCGGCCCGCCGGGGCCCCGCCCGGCGCGCAGCGGCAGCAAAGTAGCGAAACCGCCGCACAAACGCCGCCCGGCCGGGAGCCCCCGCCCCTACCCGGCCGCCGGCAAAACGCGCCCCAGGGCCCCGGCCCGGGGCGCGTGCCCGGCCGTACCTTGCCCCGGCGTTTGGGGCCGCGCGGCTGGCGGCAAGCCCGGTGGCGGCGCGGGGCCCCGTTTATTTTTTATTATGCGCCTGAAAAATTTCACGCCGGCCCTGCTGGGCCTGGGTTTGCTCGCTGCCCCGGCCCTGCCGGGCTGCGTGGCGGCCCGCAAGTACGACGACCTGCAAGCCCGCCAGCGGGCCGATGCCCAGGGCAAGGCCGAGGCCGAGCGCCAGTACCGCACCGCTACTGCCGAGCTGCAAAAAACTGCCGACGCGCTGGCCCAGTTGCGCCTCGACAACCGGCGCCTCGAAGACGACTCGCTGGCCACCGGCACGGCCCTGCGCAAGGCCCGCGGCCTCAACCGCGACTTGAACGATAGCTACGACCGCCTGCTGAAAAACAGCGGCCAGGAACTGGCCAACAAGTCGTCGGACTACAACAAGGTGGCCCGCGACCTGGCTCGCCGCGAGGCCGAACTGGGGGCCCTCGACGCCAGCTTGCGCACCAGCAAAACCGACAACGACCGCCTCGGCACCGACCTCAAGGCCCGCGAAGCCAAGCTGGCCGAGCTCACCCAAGCCTTGGCCGACAAGGACCGGGCCGTGAACGACCTTAAGGCCCGCGTGAGCAAGGCGCTGCTCAGCTTCAACGCCAGCGACTTGCAGGTGAAGCTGAAGGACGGCAAGGTGTACGTGTCGCTTTCCGAGCAGTTGCTCTTCAAATCGGGCTCGGCCAAGGTGGACCCCAAGGGCCAAGCGGCCCTGAAAACCCTGGCCGCCGTGCTGCACGAGCAGCCCGACGTGAACGTGGTGGTGGAAGGCCACACCGACGCCGTGCCCATCAAGGGCGTGGTGAACGGCGCCAAGGACAACTGGGACCTGAGCGCCCTGCGCGCCACCGACATTGCCCGCCTGCTGGCGGCCGGCGGCGTGGCCCCGGCCCGCATCACGGCCGCCGGCCGCAGCCAGTACGTGCCCGTGGCCCCCAACGACACGGCCCCCAACAAGGCCCTGAACCGCCGCACCGAGATTATTCTGACGCCGAAACTCGACGAGCTGTTTCAGATTCTGGAGAGCAGCAGCGGGGCCCCGGCCCCGGACAAATAATTTGGTAAGCCGCTCAGCACCAAATCCATTTTCCTTCCTAACTTATCGGCAGAAATCCTTTCCCACTTTCTGCCTTTATGCAATCCTCTTTCTACGCCCGCTGGCTGCCGGCTTTATTGCTGTGGCTAGGAACTGCGCTAGCGGCGCAGGCTTCGCACCTTTTAGGAACGGAGATTACCTACGCGCCCGTGGCCTCTACCACGGCCGGCACGCCGCGCTACCACGTCGCGCTCCGGCTGTACGTCGATGCCACCTCTGCATCGGTGAAGCAACCGGTGGCAACGGTTACGTTCAGCCGCAACGGCTGCGACGCCATTGGCACCGGCAGTTTTTCCGTTACTATCCCCGTAACGCAGGTGCTGAAAACCTACGGGCAAAACTGCTCATTAGGGGGCCCAGCGTATACAGTTCAGCTATACGAAACCGACGTGGACCTGCCCCGGGGGCAGTGGACGATAAACTTTAGCGGTGAAAACCGCGCCGCCGGCGTTAAAAACATTGCCAATCTGCAATCCCAGACCTACGGGATTTATTGCAGCGCTTTCCTGAATACCGAGCTGGTGGCCCAAAACACCTCGCCTGTGTTCCTGACGACGCGCCTGCCGTACGTGGCCAGCGGCCAGGCGGAACGCTACAGTTTCAGCGCGTTCGACGCCGACGGCGACTCGCTGGTGTACCGCTTCGTGACGCCGCAGGAGGGCGTAGCCCCCCGGTTTGTATGCGGCGCTGATATTCCGAGCACGCCGTCGCCCCACTTTCAGCTTAACGCCGCCACGGGGGCCCTCACGGCGCCGGCCATAACGACCACCGACGTGGGCCGCTACGTCGTGGCAGCCCACGTGGACGAGTACCGGCGGCTGAACGGCAGCTGGCAGCAAATTGGGTGGATAACGCGCGACGTGAGCTACATATTCGTGAACGCCACCAACCAGGCCCCAAGCTTCACGGCCCTTACCATTGCTGGGGCCCCAATGGCGCAGCCGGTGGGCGAGCTCGTTCGGGTGCGGGCCGGCCAAACCGTGGTGCTGGCGCTCGACGCAGCCGACCCTGATGCGGGCCAGGCCCTGAGCTTCACCAGCGACGCCGCCGGCGCCGTGCCCGGCCTGGGCCTGCAAACGCTGGGCCCCACCCGCGCCCAACTCACCTGGCAGGTGCCCGCCGCCCTGCCGCCGGGCCGCTACACGGCCACGGTGGCCGTGACGGACGACGGCTGCCCCAGCGCCAGCGAGGAGCAAACCCTAGCCTTCCTGGTAACGGCGGCCACCACCCTGGCCACCCGCCCCACCGGGGAGGGCAAGGCAGCCGCTTTCCCCACGCCGTTCCGCGAGCAGGTGCAGTTTCAGGCGGCGGCCGGGCAGGCCGTCACCGTCGTGGACGAGCTGGGGCGCGTGGTGGCCCAGCTGCGCGCCCCGGCCGACGGCCGCGTGGTGTGGCGGCCCGCCGCGGCCCTGCCGGCGGGCCTGTACGTGGCCCGCGGGGCCGACGGCCGCCCACTGGCCCGCTTGCTGCGGGGCCCCGGCACCGACTACTAACCTCCGCGCGGACCGCCCCACTTGCAGCCCGAAGCAGCGTGCCACGCACTGCCAAGCCACCCACCTTTTTCCCGACGACCACTTGAAAACGCTCTTATTTAGCTGCTTGCTGCTAGCCCCGGGGCTAGCCTGCGCCCAAACGCCTTTTCCCTTCTCCATCAAGGGCAAAATTGGCAGCTTGAACGCGCCGGCCAAGGTCTACCTCATGCGCGGGATGGAGGCCACGGATTCTGCCACGTTTAAAAACGGGGCGTTTGAGCTGAAGGGCACCAGCGACGTGCCCCGCGCGGTGGACCTGCTGGTGAAGCGCGACGGCAAGCTGGGCAACGGCGTAATGGGGCCCATCAAGTACGTGCGCGTGTTCCTGGAGTCCACGCCAATTGTCGTCACGAGCCCCGACTCGGTGCAAAACGCCCGCGTCAGCGGGGGCCCCGTCGCGGCCGATTACCAGCGGCTGGTGGCTTCCTCCGACCGCATCAAGGCCAAAGCAAATTCGATTGGGGCCGCGGCGAGAAAGGCATCGGCGGCGGAGCGCAACTCGCCAGAATTTGCGGCGCGGACCAGGGCGCAGTTCGACGCCATCACGAAGGAATTTGCGCAGTCTGACCGGGACTTCATCAAGGCCAACCCCAACTCCTGGGTGAGCCTGTACGCGCTGACCGGGCTGAGCATGATGACCGTGCCCCAGTACGCGGTGGAGGGGGCCCTGTACGAAGCGCTGAGCCCCGCCCTCCAAAACAGCCCGGACGGCCGCCGGTACGGGACCATGGTGCGGGCCCTCAAGGACGTGGCCATTGGGGCCCCAGCGCCCAACTTTTCGCAGCAAACGCCCGACGGCAAAACCGTGACCCTGAGCGACTACCGCGGCAAGTATGTGCTGGTGGACTTCTGGGCCAGCTGGTGCGGGCCGTGCCGCCAGGAGAACCCGGCCGTCACGAAGGCCTACCAAGCCTACAAGGGCCGCAACTTCGACATCCTGAGCGTGTCGCTCGACGACGAAAACGGCCGCGAGAAGTGGCTGAAGGCCGTGCGGGAAGACCAGCTGGCCTGGACGCAGGTATCGGACCTGCACGGCTTTAAAGGCGAGGCCGCCCAGCGTTACCACGTGCAAAGCATCCCACAAAACTTCCTAATTGACCCGAACGGCAAAATCGTGGCCGCCAACCTGCGCGGCGAAGAGCTGCAAACCACACTGGCGCGGTTCCTCAAGTAACCGCCGCCAGGGCCCCACGGCTCGTCAACCGGCCACAAAAAAGCCCGCTCTGACGACCAGGGCGGGCTTTTTCGGTGTCGGAAGGGTTTCGCTTACAGCGTGATGTTCACGCGGGCGAAGTAGTAGGCGCCGTTGAAGCCGAACTGGTTGGCGCTGTAGAGGAAGCGGCCGCGGTTCGAGTTGTCGAGCGTCGAGTTGTAGCTCAGGTTCGGGTCGACCGAGAAGTTGGTTTCGTTGTTGCGCGGGTTCACGATGAGCTTGTCGGGGTACACATTGAACAGGTTGTTCGCCCCGATGATGAGGCCCACTTGCTTGGTAATCTGGGCGCTCAGGGTGAGGTCCGAAATCCACTTGGCCGAGAAGGTTTGGTCGAGGAACGCGCGGGCGGGGTCGGCGTCGGCGGTTTTGATTTCGCCGAAGCGCACCGAGCGGCCCTCAATGCCGAAGATGCCGTAGGTGTAGGCGGCCGAGAGGGCAATTTTGCTGCGCGGGTTGCCGCTTTCGAGGCGGGTGCGCTGCGCGCGGTCAAACAGCGTGTTTTGCAGGTTGCTGGTGCCGGCGGTCTGGTCGTTGTTCACCGTGGCCGACGAGCTGTTGAAGTTCGTCACCTGCGTTTGGTTGAAGTTGGCGGCGGCCGTCAGCACCAGGCGGCTTTTATCGCCGAGCGGCAGGCGCTCGTTCAGCACGATGTCGAGGCCCTTGGTGCGGGTGTCCACGGCGTTGGCAAAAAACTGCACCCGGCTCACGGGCAGCGTACCCAGGATGGCGGCCACCGTGGGGTTGGTGCGCGTGAACTGCGCCGAGAGCACGATCCGGTCCTTGATATCAATCAAGTACGCGTCGGCCGTGAGCGTGAAGCCGCCGGCTTTGCCGGTGAGGCCCACGCCGTAGTTGGTCGATTTTTCCTGCTTGAGGGGCTCCACGCCGAAGCCCTGCTGGCCGGTGCCGCCCGCCGTGTAAGAATTGCGCACGATGGGGCTGTCGTTGTTCACGGTGAGCACCTGGTTGGCCACGCCGCTCACAAACTGCGTGCTGGTGTTGGTGAAGTAGCGCTGCTGGAGCGAGGGGGCCCGGAAGCCGTTGCCAAGGGAACCGCGCAGGGCCACCGCGTCGATGATGCTGTAGCGCAGGCCCACTTGGCCGCTCACGTTGCCGCCGAAGTCGCTGTAGTTTTCGGCCCGGCCGGCGGCGTGGATGAGCAGCTTGTCGGTGATGTCGCTTTCCAAGTCGAGGTAGCCGGCCACGTTGGTGCGCCCTTTGTTCACCTCGTCCTGCGGCTGGTAGCCGGGGAACACCTGCGAGCCCGAGGCTGTGGGTGCGGTGCCAATCAACCGCCCGCCGTTGATGTACGACGCGTACTCGCCCTTGCCAATCAAGAAGTTATCGTAGCGAAACTCGCCGCCGAAGGCCACGTTGAGGTTGGCCAGGGGCCCCACCTCAACGAAGCGGCGCGAGAAGCCCAGGTTGGTCGTGTTCTGCAAAAAGGCCAGGCGGCCGGCGTAAAAGCTGGTCGGGTTCACGCCCACCAGGTTGGCGCCCTGCGGCAGTGAAGCATTTATAGAGCCGTCCACGTTGTAGGCCAGCTCGTTGCGGCCGAAGGTGTTGCTCAGGTCCACGGCGAAGCCGCCGAAGTTGTTGCGCACGCCCACGATGGCCGACTGGTCGTAGATGGTGGTGTTGATGAACGGCAGGAAGCCGTTGGGGAAGATGTTCAGGTCGCTCTGGGTGGCCTGGTTGGGCAGGCGGTTGAAGCCCGGGCCCCGGCCGGTGCGGTACGACGCGCCGCCCGACACGTAAACTTCGTAGCCACCGCCCAGGCGGTAACCGCCGTTGAGGAAGCCGCCGAAGTTGCGCGACGACGACTGGCCCACGCGCAAGTCGTTGCGGCTAAAGCCGTTCTGCGCCACCAGGGCGTCGTCCTGGGCCTTCAGGTCGCGGCGGCTCTGCTCGGTGGTGGCCGAGGCGGGGTACTGGCCGCCGTTGTTGCCCAGGTAAATGAGCGGGGCCGTGTCGGCGAAGGCGCGGTTGGTGTAGCCGCGGTTCAGGAACTGGCCGCTCAGGTCGAGGAAGCCGCGCTTGTTGAGGCCGATGCCCACGTTGAAATCGACCTGCTCGGTTTTGCCGTCGCTCTCCACCGTTTGGCCGTACAACGCGCTGCTGCTCACGCCAGTAGAATCGTCTTTCAGCTGAATGTTGATCACGCCCGCAATGGCGTCGGAGCCGTAGAGGGCCGCCGCGCCGTCGCGCAGCACCTCGATGCGCTTGATGCTGGCCGTCGGAATCACGTTCAAGTCGGTGCCCACCGAGCCGCGCCCGATGGTGCCGTTGATGTTCACGAGGGCCGAGTTGTGGCGGCGCTTGCCGTTCACGAGCACCAGCACCTGGTCGGGGCCCAGGCCGCGCAAGCTGGCGGGGTCCACGAAGTCGGTGCCGTCGGAGATGGACTGGCGCGACGATTGAAACGAGGGCGCGGCGTACGTCAGCACCTGGCTCACGTCGGTTTGGGCAAAGGCCTTGATTTCGCGGGCCGAAATCACGTCCACCGGGGCCGTGGTCAGCACGTTGGAGCGGCCCTCGCTCACGCGGGAGCCGGTCACCACCACATCGCCGAGGTCGGTGGCGGAAGTCGCCAGGCGCACGTCGATGCGGGTGCGGCCGTTGAGCGGAATTTGCTGCGCCGCGAAGCCGATGGCCTGCACCGTGATGGTGGCCGTGGGGGCCACGCTCAGCGAAAAGTCGCCGTTGGCATTCGTGGCAGTGCCGTTGGTGGTGCCGCGCTCAAGCACGGTGGCCCCGGGCAGGGATTCGCCCTGGGCCCCCAGCACGCGGCCGGTGACGGTGACGTTCTGCGCGTGCACGGCCAGGGCCGTCACTGCGAACAGGGGTGTGAGTAAGCGTTTATTCATGCAGGAAAACGATTAGAAAAGATGCAATAAGTACGAAGAGAGATTTAGTCTTTGTGCCTTGCTCAGCAGCGGAA
This sequence comes from Janthinobacterium lividum, assembly GCA_050954665.1. Classification (GTDB taxonomy): domain Bacteria; phylum Bacteroidota; class Bacteroidia; order Cytophagales; family Hymenobacteraceae; genus Hymenobacter. Next base: position 145,865 of record JBPBPC010000035.1, on the reverse strand, counting down.
TGTTACGCGCAAGCTACGCACATCGCCATATTCATTCTGCTAGAAATGCAGCGACCTAGTCAGGTATTGGTCCCCAAAGCCCTTACGGGCCTGTAGCGGCGCGCCACCGGCTGGTAATATTATTGGCAAAGCCGGACCCGCTGGCGCACAACGTGCGCCACATTGCGGCAAGACGCACGACAAACCTGCCGCGTTTCGCAATTGTTTTCCGCAACAAATTAGTAAGGCTAGCGCAGCCGGTAGGCCAAGCCCCAGCGCAATGTGCGGGCGTAGGCCCCGCGCGCGGGTCCGCCCACCAAGCCCGCCTGGGCGTTGCCGAAGCCGTGGGAATAGCTGGCGTTGACGCCCAACCGGCCGCGCCACACGGTGGCGTCGGCCCGCAGGCGGCCGTCCAGAAGAAATCGACTGCCGCGGTCAATATCCGTGGCCCAAGCCGGGCCGTTGTTGTACGTGCCGTGGCCCGTTTCGCGGACGCTGAGCTTGCCGGCCAGTTCGGGGCCCACCAGCGCGTCGAGGGCCAGGGCCGCCAGCCGGAAGCGGCGGCCCAGCCCCAGAAAGGCCGTTAGGTCCTGGGACCGCAGGTGCGCGCTGCCGGTGGCGGCGTACGCCGTGTTGGCGTAGCCGGCCGAGTAATAGAGGGCGGTAATGGCCGTGCGGCTTCGCGCCCAATCGTAGCCCAAGTCGAACGCCAGCAGGCCCTGGCACCGGCCCACCCGCTGCACGCGCCCGCCCAGGGCGAAGCCCGTGCCCAGTCGGCTGCCGTAGGGGTTGTTGGTGTAGCCGCGCTCGTAGCCGGCGTAGTTGCTGTAATTGACGAACGACGTGGCTTCGGTGCCGCTGCCCCGGTACTGGAAAAAACTGGCCCCGGCCCGGCCAATTAGTTCGGTATGCTGGGCAACTGCTGGCGCGGCTATGGCCAGCATCGGAGCGAACAGTAAGGATTTTTGCACGGGCGCGCGGGCATTGGGTAGAAAGCTGGTGGAACCGAGATACCCGTTGCTCGCCAAAGCGTTGCACCGACGCCGCGCGCTGTCTCACCAACCGCGCTACCTCAGCAACCCCTGCACCACGGGCAGCGCCTGCTGGGCCCACAGGTGCATTTGGGGCCCCGCGTAGTGCAGGCCGTCGGCCACAAACTGGCCGGCGTCGCCGGCAGCGGCGCGGGTCAGGAATGTAATGTCAACGTAGGCAATGCCGGCTTGGCGGCACTCGTCGCGGGCAACGGCATTGAACTGGTCGATTTCGCGGCCAATCTGGTCCCGGTCGCGGCCTTGGGCGTAGGGGGCCTGGCCCCAGTCGGGAATCGAGAGCACCACCACCCGGCCGGGCCGCCCGCCGGCAAACTGCACCGCCGTGGCCAGCAGCTGCCGGAACTCGGTGCGGTACTGGCCCTGGCCCTGGCCGCGGTACTGGTTGTTGACGCCAATCAGCAGCGACACCAGGCCGTAGTCGGTGCGGTGGTTGCCGCTGGCCTGGATGGCGCCTTGCAGCTCGGCAGTGGTCCAGCCGGTGCGGGCAATGATGTCGGGGGCTTGCAGGCCCAGCCCGGTTTGCTGCGCGAGCTGGGCCAGCTGCACGGGCCAGCGGTCGGCCGCGGCCGCGCCTTCGCCGATGGTGTACGAATCGCCAAGGGCCAGGTACGAGACGGGGACGACCGGAGCCGCGGCAGGAACGGGAGTGTACATGGTGGCAACGCCGGAATTGGTGGCGCAGGACATCGCCACGCAGGAAATAAGCAACGATAGGAAACGCATGGGCACGGGTTTTTAGCGGCTGGGGCCCCTACCTACGCACGGCGTCGCCAGTCGGGTTGGCCCGGGGCCCCACCGCCCGGGCCCTAGCCGATGGCCTGGGCCAGGTCCTCGATCAAGTCCTCGGCGTCTTCGATGCCCACGCTCAGGCGGATGAGCGAGTCGCTGAGGCCGGCCTTGCGGCGCTGCGCGGGCGGGATGCTGGCGTGCGTCATGGTGGCGGGGTGGCCGCTGAGGCTTTCCACGCCGCCCAGGCTTTCGGCCAGGGTGAAGAGCTGGAATTTCTCCAGCACGGCCACGGCGTCTTCCTGCCGGTCGCCTTTCAGCACGAACGAAATCATGCCCCCGAAGTCGCGCATTTGCCGGGCAGCCACGGCGTGGTTGGGGTGGGTTTCGAAACCGGGCCAGAACACCTTGTCAACTTTGGGGTGCTGGCGCAGGTACTCGGCCACGGCGCGGCCGTTTTCGCAGTGGCGCTGCATGCGCAGGTGCAGGGTTTTGAGGCCGCGCAGCACCAAGAAGCAATCCTGGGGCCCCGGCGTGCCGCCGCACGCGTTCTGGTAGAAGCTCAGGCGCTCGAGCAGCTCGTCGCTGTTGAACACCAGGGCCCCCATCACGGTGTCGGAGTGGCCGGCCATGTACTTGGTGAGCGAGTACACCGAAATGTCGGCCCCCAGCGCCAGCGGCAGCTGCAAGTAGGGCGTCGAAAAGGTGTTGTCCACGGCCAGCAGGGCCCCGGCTTCCTTGGCGATGGCGGCCACGCCGGCGATGTCGATGACGTTGAGCAGCGGGTTGGTGGGCGTTTCCACCCAGATGAGTTTGGTTTTGGGGCTGATTTTTTCGCGCACCGCGGCCAGGTCGCGCATCGGCACGAAGTGGCACACGATGCCCAGCGGCTCGTACACCTTCGTGAAGAGGCGGTAGCTGCCGCCGTACAAGTCGTCGGTCGAAATTAGCTCGTCGCCCGGCTTGAGCAGCTTCATCACGCAGTCGATGGCCGCCATGCCCGAGGCGAAGGCCAGGCCGTGCCGGCCGCCGTCGAGGGCGGCCAGGGCGTCTTGCAGCTGGGTGCGGGTGGGGTTGTGGGTGCGCGAGTACTCGAAGCCCTTGTTGACGCCGGGCGACGTCTGGGCGTAGGTCGAGGTCTGGTAGATGGGCGTCATGATGGCCCCGGTGGCGGGGTCGGGGTGCACGCCGGCGTGGATGGCTTTGGTGGCGAATTTCATGGGCGGGAAAAAATCGGTCGGTACGGGCCGCAAAGGTGGGGCCGTCGGGCGGGTTTTGGCCGCGGCCGCTTGCCGGGGCATTGCCCGGGGCCCTACCTTGGCGTTCGTTATTTACCTATCGTTCACCACCTTTCCTTTTTTATGAAGAAACTACTACTCCTGCTGGCCACGGTACTATTTGCCGCGCCGGGGCCCCTGTTCGCCGCCCCGGTCCCTTCGCCAAAACCCGCCCCTTCTGCCGCCGCGGCCGCCGAGAAGCACTACGTCGACTCGGTGCACGCCACGCTGCGCTTCCAGCAGGGCCGCGTGGCGCTACCCGGCGGTGTGGCCGAGCTGACTGTGCCCCGGGGCCTGCGCTACCTCGACTCGGCCCAGAGCCGCCGCGTGCTAACCCAGCTGTGGCGCAACCCCGACGGCAAGTGCCTGGGCATGCTGTTTCCGGCCGACCGGGGCCCCCTCGACGACCGCAACTGGGCCTACGTCATCGAGTACGACCCGATGGGCTACGTGAAGGACGACGACGCCGAGGACATCAAGTACGACGAGCTACTGGCCGAAATGCAGCAGGACGTGGCCGACGGCAACGCCGAGCGCACCGCCGCTGGCTTCGCACCCGCGCAACTGCTGGGCTGGGCCGCCCCTCCCTACTACGACAAAAGCCAGCACGCCCTGCACTGGGCCAAGCTGCTGCGCTTCGGCGCCGACTCGGCCCAGTCGCTGAACTACAACGTGCGCCTGCTGGGCCGCAAGGGCGTGCTGGTGCTCAACGCCGTGGCCCAGGCCGACGCCTTGCCCACCATCAAGGCCGGCATCCCGGACCTGCTGGCCAACGTGCAGTTCGCCAAGGGCCAGCAGTACCTCGACTACACCGCCGGCCTCGACGAGGTGGCGGCGTACAGCATCGGGGGCCTGGTGGCGGGCAAGGTGCTGGCCAAAGTGGGCCTGTTCGCCGTCGTCCTCAAGTTCTGGAAACTGGGCTTGCTGGCCCTGGGCGGCGCCTGGGCGGGGCTGAAGCGCTTCTTCGGCTTCGGCAGCAAAGAGGAGGCCTAGCCCACCGTTCGGCCGCGCGCCGCCCGGCCCCGTAAAACGGCCCGCCCCGGCCCCAGCTTTCGGCGGCGGGGCGGGCCGTTTCTTTGGGGTCCCGGCTGCCCTCTTTTCCCTCGTTGATGGCTTTTTTGCGCGCGCTTTTCCAGAAGAATTTCTCCACCCTGCTCACCATGTTCCTGCTGGTGGCGGTGCCGCTGCTGGGCTCGACGGCCGTAGCAGCGCTGCTCCTCACGCACCGGCACCTGCTGGAAGGGCTGCGCTGGGGCCCCGCGCTGGGGTACTTCGCCCTCACGGCCGTCACGATGGCGTTTGCCCTCACGCCCACCACGTTCGTGGCCATTGCCACGGGGTACTATTTCGGGTGGGCGGGGCTGCCGGGCATGGTGGCGGCCTACGCCGTGGCCGCCGCCATCGGCTACGAGTTGGCCGGCCGCCTCGACCACGGCAAGCTGCGCCAGTTCCTGCACCTGTTCCCCAAGGCCGGGGCCGTGGTCGACGAGCTGCAAACCCAGAGCTGGTCGCTTATCGTGCTCACGCGCCTCTCGCCGGTGCTGCCGTTTGCCCTCATGACGTTCGTGCTGGCGATGGTGGGCGTGCCGCGCCGCCGCTTCCTGGCCGCCTCGGTGCTGGGGATGCTGCCGCGCAGCCTGTTTTTCTACTGGCTCGGCACCCAGGCGTCCGACGTGCTGGCCCTGCTCCGCAACCCCGACCAGGGGGCCCTGAGCAAGCTCGTGCTGGTGGGGCTGGTGGCGGCCTCGCTCTTCGGGCTCTTTTTCGTGTTCAACCGGGCCCTGAAGCGCAGCTTGCAGGGCAAAGCCGACGCCAGCGCGAAAATCTTGTCCTGATTATGAACAGGTTTGCCGCAGCACAGCGAAAAAAGTTGGGGCAAAGTTGCGGCAGCCCCCAAAGCCTCCTTACCTTTGTGCTCCCAACGCGGGAAATGGTTGTGTAGCTCAATTGGATAGAGCATCTGACTACGAATCAGAAGGTTTAAGGTTCGACTCCTTACACGACCACACAGAGGGCCCTCTACGCTACGTAGGGGGCCTTTTTACTGATATTGGTAAAACATTGGTAAAACCACCCTCTCCTACCTCCCGAATTTAAATAACATCTGTTGCCACGAAGCCCGCCTCAATCACCGATTGGAGCGGGCTTTTTGTTGGTGTGCCCGCTGGTGTGCCCCGCACTGCGGATGGCGCCTTTGTTATCACCACACGACAGCTGTACAACAAGCAACAAGAATGAGCCCTGAACCCCTTCCGCTTTACGTCTATCTAGGCAAGGACCGTGAGAACGGACTGAACCGTGGTGAGCCGTACCCTGTGCGCATTACCAGGGACAAGGGAGAGGTATCCGCTTACATTGACGAAGGGCCAGGCTGGATTGTAGCGTACCCGAACGAAGCAAAATTCTCTCTCGATTGGCGTGTGATTGAATAGCTCAGGGAAAGCAAGGGCTGCCAGCGGGGTGCCTTAATAATATCAGAGAGCGAATGAGGCCGGCTTGTGAAGTGGAACGTAAATAAGGTTCTTTATTTTTTCACTAGAAAATTTTCAGCAATGCCAATCCCATTCAAAAGTTACAAAGTGACTGTAGAAGGAAAATGCACAAATCCTGCCGGCCCACACATTAATCCGTTTACTTATCATTTCATGACCGCCAACACGTACAGTGGATTGCTCGCGGTTAATGAGAGCAAGGTGTTAGGTAAATGCCCGCAGTGTAGTTTTGATGCGAAGGCATTGCCTCAATCAATTGAGATTGTGGGTAACGGAAAATATATAGGCTATAGAGTTGTTAAACCCAAGTCGTCAGATGAGCCCACTATGTGGGCCGTAATGCTGGGCACCAACATATTCATTTCTGCGGAAGGAATTTTGAGTAATGAAGTTGATGGAAAGCGCAAAGAGTTCTTTAGGGTTAGGGAACAGTACAGAGCACGTTCTGAGGGCTCTTATCTAACTGTTGACGTTGATATTAAAGACAAAGAAGGAAAGCGAGAAGTCAAACTAGCCAAAAGCCGACCAGTTGTGCAGGGCGAAGGAATTGCCGCTACAGTTGACAAAAAAAGGACTACTGTGAAAAGAGAGGACGGTTCTATTGTATTTGAAGTTCAGCAATTAGAAACTTACGAGTTACCATACGGTCAAGAGCTTAAAAGACTATGGGAAGGCAGGGCCGACTTAGTGCTTAAAATATCAGGAAACTTTGTTGCGAATGATTGTGTGATAAATATCGGGCCTAAAGAAGTATCTATTATTAGATATGCAGAGGATGGCTCAATAATGAATGATATTACGCTTGAAGCCAATATGTTTATAGGCACAAGTATAATACTTGATGGAGATAAGCTTAAAATAGGCAGGTAAAGACCGCAAAAATCCCGGCTACCCCCGGCTTAGCTTTGCCCCATGCCCGACACCACCACCCAGACCCTCACCTTCCACGGCTTCGCGGGCTTTCTTCACGGCCGCACACCTACGAAGTGGAGGTCACAAAGCTCGACGATGGCAGTGGCGACGTGTTCGTGCGCATGCCGCACGCGCCCACGCTGGAGCCGGTGCGATTCGATGCCAAGAAGTGGGCAGAGTGGTGGAATAAGAAGCAATAAATACTATTGCAGTATTCCAACACAGTTATTGCATAAAATTAATATAATGCAACCAAATACCAGAATACTTTGTATGTTTGGTGTCCCTATGGTAGGGACGCGGTGGCAGCTGCGAGTACAGACTTTGTCCTAACGCGACCAACGCGTTTAAGGACTAAAAGCCCGTAGCGCACTGCCATGCGCTCGGGCTTTTGCTTTTCAGGCCCGCTGGTGTTAGCACTAGAGCGAAAACGGTAGCCCTTCGGTGGGACGGTCTTAAAGTCCCCTGTGCCCACTGGCGCGGCGGCACGTTCATCCTGTTAAATGTGGGCAAGGTTTCTGGTTACTTGTGCTCCTACCCACAGCCAACTCTGTAGACGACGATACTCATCCGGGTGCATAGTTTTTAAGGTCAGGAAAGCGGTAACCCCTTGTCCTCGTTTGGTAATTCAAAGGGGGGTCGGGGGGTTACTTGTTTTTCCTGACCTTCTGCTAAACTCCGAAACTTTCCGTTGCATTTTCGTGGCCGTTCTCCAAACGTTGAACGATTAAATCACTGGCCCAAAGCCAGTGATTTAGAATAATCATTTGATAAAATAATTACGAGACGGTCTCTACTTACGAAACGTCTGATATAAGTGCTGAATAAGAATCTGGACAGATAATGACCTACTATGTCCATGCCTTAACGACTGAGACGGGAAATTATTTGTCGACTTACAACTTAGTCGAGTATTCAAAAGTGGTTGCGGCACAGTACGTAAGCATTATACTTCACCTCATCATACATAATTTATGTCTTCACTAGGATTTTCAAAACGATGTTAAATTAACCTCTGTTTTATTTGCTTAAAGCAAGTCTTTAAGCAAAAGCTGCAAGCTCCCATCTGCAGCTCCTTGTATAAATAAAGAACCCCCGGTGTAGGACGCGCCGCTTTTTATACAAGCATGACAACCCCTTTAATTCTTCCCAAATGAAAGTTTCCAATCAAATCCAGTTGACCGCTGTCCTCATTAGAGACGATGAGAGCCAAGGCTTCACTGCATTCTTTGAAGGAATGCCAGAAGCTACTGCTGAAGGTGATACTGAGCAGGAAGCACTGGACAATCTAGTTGAAACGTTTAATCTCGTTATGGAATACAAACGAGATGAACATTCTCAACAGTATGCTAATACTATTTCCAGCCACACAAGCCATTCAGTGCAGCTGAGTGGTATGCTAGCCCGCGGTTCTTTTTTAGAACCCGCGTAAGCTTGTAAAACAACTTTCTACTGTTTATGAAGCGCGACCATTTTTTACTGCATGTTGAAGCCAGTGGCTGCAGCGTGAAAAGACCAAGGAGAGGAAACAAACCATTTGTTATTGTCACCAATGCATCTGGTCGTTTTCATGCTGTCAACGATAACGAGACAATGAAAGCAACAACAGTTTGCTTTATTTGCCGCTGCCTTGGAATTGAAGTACCAGACATGGTGAAAGGGTCGCTTGAGTTGGTCGACGAAGTACGAAAAATACATGGTGGCGACTCGCCTTCAGATTAAAGCATTAAAAAGCCTCGACTGGTTGGTCGGGGCTTTTTTGTGGTGCCAGCGGCCGGTACGTGGGGCCGGCGCTGGGCTTATTGCGTTGGATTACGTTGGATTGCGTTACTCCTGTAAATACTTGCGGCTCTCCACCGCCCCGTTATTGTAGGTGCTCACCTCGATGAGGAAGCCCGGCCGCGGGGTGCTCAGCCGCTGCCCCGCCTCGTTGTACCAGGCCCGGCTCACCAACTGGGGCCCGCTCAGGAAGGCCACCGGCGAGTAGCTGAACACGTCGTCGGCATCGACGATGCGCAGGCGATAGTACTGGGGCCCCACGCGGGTCTTATCCGCGGCCACATACGCCCCGGGGCCCTTGGCTGGCTGCTGGCTGAGCAGCCCAAAGAACTGCCCGTCGCCGCTGCGCTCCACCTCATACCGCGCCGTGTTCACTTCCTGGGCCGTGGTCCAGGTGAGCCTCACCGCGCCCAGCGCCAACTCGGCCGTGAAGGTGAGCAGCTGCACAGGCAGGGGCTTGCACGGCGTGGTGGTGCTGCCCGGCGCCACGGTGTAGGTTTTGGCCGTGAGCGTGCCGCAGTTCTGGAGCGTGCCGGCCAGCGTGAAGGTGTTCACGCACAGGATGGCGCCCGTGTTCTGCACGGTGCCGGCGGGGCCCACCGGCAAGTACAGCAGCGAGGCCTGGCCCTGGTTGACAAACACGCCGCTGGTGACGCGCAAGAACAGGGCGTTGAGCCGGCCCACGTTCGTGAGCACGGCGCCCTGCAGCAGCTCGGTTTGGCTTGGGTTCCAGTTGCCTTCGTTGCGGATGGTGACGCCGGGGCCCGTCACCTGAAAATCGCAGTAGGCCAGCACGCCGGGCGGAATCAGCACCGACTGGCCCGCGGTGAGCACGCGGCTTTCGTCCCAGCGCAGGTTCTGGCCTACGGTGTAGGTGTAGGCCGGGGCCCACAGCGGCAGGGCCAGCAGCAGAAAGAGCAGCAGCGCTTTCACTTGCGTAGCCAGGAGTAGAGCGGCTGGAACACCAGGCGCCGGGCCCCCACCGCCGCCACGGCTCCCCAGCGGTACGCCGGCCAGGCGGCCAGCAGCAGCGCCGCGTCGGCGCAGCCCCAGCTCAGCAGGTTGGTCAGGTGCCAGCCGTCGGTGAGGGCGACGAACACCGTGGTGCTGCCCCAAAAGCGGGGGCCTTTGGTCACGTCGTAGTTGCGGTACTTGAGCTTCCAGCTTTCGAGCGCGTCCCAATAGGGGCCCCACTTGGCCAGCTTTGCGGGCGCGTGGGTGCCGGTGTCGTGCACGGCGCGCAGGGCCCCGGCCAAGGCCAGCAGGGCAATAAGTAGCCCTACCACAGCGCGTTGATGAGGGCCCGCACCACCTGGTAAATCACCCAGCCGGCGAGTGGGGCCACGCAGGCGTAGCTGATGGCGTTGGCCGTGCCGCCCTGGGTGAGCACGCCCACGGCCGCTAGTACGAGCAGTGCGACGGTAAGTAAGAGGATGGATTTCATGGTACTTGGCTTATAAGTGAAAAAAGATTTTGAGTAGCAGCAGCGCCAGGGCCCCGGCCCCCGCGCCCTTGTAGGTGTGGCCGTCGAGCAGCAGCGGCTTCTGACTCGGCAGGGCCAGGGCCTTGGCCGTGCGCACCTCCTGCGCGTTCAGCTCGGCCGTGGTGTGCGCCCAGCCCTGCCGGCAGTCGGCCAGCGCCCGCGCCACGCCGGCGGCCGTCGCCGAGTCGTGGGCCATCACCTGGCGCAGGTCGGCGAGTTCGGCGACTTGGCCGGCGATGAGCTGCTGGTCGTTGGCGCGGGCGGCCCGCAGGGATTGGTAAGCCGCCGGCTCGATGCCGACGAAGGCGCGCCGCACCACCGTGCCGCTGTCGAGGCTCACCACCAGCGGCCGCAACGGCGCAATGGCCTGGCTACGGGCGGGGCGGGCGCTCAGGCAAATCGATAAGAGCAGGGCGAAAGCGGGTAAGGGCTGCATTGCGTTCGTGTTGGGTGCGGGCGTTTTCAAGGAGTTGCCGGCGCTCGGCGGCGCGGCGGGTGCTGTCGAGCCGGTAAGCGGCGTAGGTGCGGGCGGCCTGCTGCTGGGCGGCGGCGTGGGCGGCCGTGGCGCGCTGCTGCGCGGTGGCCAGGCGGTGGCGGTGGTACCGGCGGCAGCCGTAGTCGGTGCCGCTCAGCAGCAGGGCCGCGCCCAGCAGCAGGGCCCCGTACTTCAGGGCCTGGGGGTTGAGGCGGCCCCAAAGCCGGCGCAGGGCGGCGAGCAGGGCCGTCATTTCTTGGGTGCCTTGGCGGGCTTTTTGGCGGCCGGTTTCTTGGCCTTGGGTTTGGCCGCGGCCTTCTTGGCGGCGGGCTTTTTCGGGGCCGGTTCGGGGGCCCCCATCTTGGCCACCAGTTCGGCGTAGCGCTTGGTTTCGGCGGTGGTGAGTTTCATCGGGTCCAGGAAATGATGACGATGTTTTGCGAGTAGCCCAGCGTGGTTTTGCGCACCGCGTAGCCCACGTTGAGCCGGGTGAAGTGCTCGTAGAGCGTCCACCACTCGGCCTCGCTGGCGATCAGCACCTCCGCGTAGAGCCGCCGGGCCTTGCGCTGGGCGATGACGGCGCAGATGGCCTGGGCCACCAGCCGGCCGGGGGTGCGGGGCGGGCCGGTGTAAGTCGGGGCGGTGGGGGACGGCATGAGCGGGCGGGCGTTAGTAGTTCCAGTTGGCCAGCGCGTCGATGGCCGTGAGGGCGTAGAGGGTGAGGTGCAGGCCGGCCGTGGGGCCGTTGCCTTCGTTGCCGGCCAGCGTGTAGAGCGAGCGCGGGGCCCGGCCGGCCCGCACCGGGCGGCCCAGGCTGGCCACGGCGGCGATGTGGTGGATGCCGCGGCCGTAGTCGAAGCCGGCTTTGAGGCCGATGCGGATGCTGTCGATAGCGCCCCGGCCAGCAGCGCGGTGATAGAGGGTTCGCTGCGCCTGCGGCCCGGTGAGCGGAAACCATGCCCGGGCCGCGCCTTGCATGCCGGCGGCCGGAATCGGCAGCCCGCAGCTGCGGTTGGCGGCGGCCTGCGTGAAGCCGCACCACTCGGGGGCCTGGGCCGGCACGCCCCCGCCGGCCTTGACGATGGCGTCGACCAAAGGGCCCCGGTTGGTGCCGGCCGTTTCGCGGGCGGTTTGGTGGGCCGTTAGCCAGGCGAGGGTGCACGTAGCGGCCTGCGCCTGGCGGGCGCGGGTGGCAGGTTGGGCGCTTGCCACAAAAAAGGTGGCAAGCGACAGCATGACAGTGGCCAGCAGCTTTCTCATACCACCAGCGCCGCAAACACCAGGGCCGCGGCCGCCAGCAGCACGTACTGCAAGCGCATGCGCCCGTAGGCTTCAAACTTTTCCACCGGGCTCAGGAGCTTGAAATCCGCCGTGTAGTCTTCCCGGGCCCAGCGCGAAGGCTCGGGGTGCGTCAGGTTTTGCAGGCGCCAGATCAGCACCACCATCAGGATCAGGGCCCCGGCGGCGATGATGTACTTGCTGCCCACCGTGCCGCTGGAGACCCAGCCCCCGCCCTGCTGGCCGGCGGCAATCTCGCTGCCCGACGCGGCGGGCCCGGCCGCCGGGGCGGCGTGGTAGAGGAAGGCCACCAGGTGCGGGAACAGCACCGGGCCGGCCAGCGCCAGGGCCCCCAGCGCCAAGAACAGGAAGTAAGGCGCGGCTTTGCGCAGGGATTTGAGGAAATCAGTCATCGGTGAAAAGGAATAAAAGGGCAGGCATCAGCGTTTTTCGACCTTCACCGCGTCGAGGCCGGTGACGACAGTGTTCGGGTTGCGGCTCTTCAGGCGCACGTGCACCTCGCGGCCCCGCCACACCTGCCACCAGTGGCCCGTGCGTTGGGAGTAGGCGCGCGCGTCGAAGTCCAGGCGCATGGAGTACTTGGCTTGCAGCGAGTCGGGCCCCCCGGCGCGGCCCGGCAGCACGATGCCGGTCAAACTCAGCCAGGGGTCGCGGAAGGTGCCCGTTTTGGCTTCGGTTTTCACCACTTGGCCCGTCACCCCCGAGCGCCGCAGCAGCGTGGTGTCGCGCAGGGCCACCACCGGCAGCCGCTGCTTCGTGACGGCCACCGCCCGCGGGGCCGCGCGCGCCAGCTCGCGGCGCAGCTGCGCCGACACGTCGTAGGCCAGCGCCGCGCGCAGGGCCCCGAGCTGGGCGGCCGTGGGCCCGCTGGGGCGGTAGACCACCGTGGGCGGGGTGCGCACCACCACCGGGGCGGCCACCACGCGGCGCAGCGAGTCCTGCAGCACGGTTTTGTAGTTGTTGACCGTGCTGTACTTGGCGGCCAAATCGCCGTTGAGGTAGTGCTGGTAGGCGTTGTAGGCCAGGCTCAGCAGCAGCACGAAGCAGATGGTGCCGAACAGGCGCCAGAGCAGGGACGAGGTAGAAGTTGCCGTTGCGGCCATGGCTAGGGTTGGGAAAGGATGGCGGCGCAGGCGCGCCGGTGTTCTTCGAGCGTGGCCAGGCTCGGCAGCACCTCGTCGGTGAAGTAGCCCTCGCTGAAGCTGACGGCCAGCAGGCCCAGCCACGCGCCCTTGGCGCCGGTGAGCAGGCACACCACGCGGCTGGTGTAGCCGCGCTCGCGCATGTAGCGGTTCAGGTCGTAGTCGGCGCACTCGTCGCGGTAGAGCCACACGTGGCCCTTTTCCAGGCCCCGCATCAGGTAGGGAAAGCTGGCCGTGGGCAGGTTTTGGCTCTGGGGCAGCCAGCGGGCCATGGCGTTGTTTTCCGTCGCCTCGCTCACCATGCTGATCTTCTGGATCGAGTCGCCGTTGCTGAAAAACTGGCCGTTGGAAAACTGGTAAATCGACACGTGCGAGGCCCCCGCCCAGCGGCACACGCGGTCGGCGGCCAGGCTCAACTCGATCTGCTTCTGGGCCAGGTACACCGGGTGGCTTTGCTTGGCCTGCTGCCGGCCCGCGCGCACGGCCTTCACCCAGTCCCAGCCGTACTTGGCGGCCACGCCCAGCCCGGCCCAGATGGCGAGCACCACCAGCTCGCCGAGCTTCTTTTGGAAGCCGTCGTTCAAGCTGTGCAGGGCGGAAGCGAGGTCGGACACGGGGCAGGCTTAGGCAGTGGGGCGCTTGCGGCGGCGGTCGGGCGTGTCGGCGTAATGGCCCGCGAGGGCTTCGGCTTCGGCGATTTTCACCAGCAGCCGCTGCTCGCGGCGCCGCACGCCCGCCAATTGGCCGAGCAGCGTGCGGTGGCGCTCGCGGGCGGAATGGGCCGCGGTGAGGGTCCCCGGCTTATTGGTGGCCGGCACCACCGCCGCGGCCGCGGCTTCGGTGGCCAGCGCTTCTTTTTGCGACCGGCTGAGCAGCGGGGAGCCCGCCGCCATCTGGGCCAGCAGCTGCTGGCGGCGGCCGTCGGCCAGCGGGGCGGGGGCCACGGCGGCCAGGGCGTTGGAGTAGGAAGCAGTCTGCATGGGCGGGGCGAACCAGGGCAAAGCCAAAGGTTACCGCGCCGCCCAGCGCCGTAAAAATTAAGGGCCTAACACGGTCCCAAGCAGGGCCCTAACTGGGCCGAAGCGTTGCGGTTCAGCCACAAAAAAGCCCCACCGGGTGGGGTGGGGTCAAGGGCCTAGTGGACAACAAAGTCGGTGAATAATGCATGAAAACCAGGCGCAAAACAGCCTGAGCAAACCGTAGATTTGTTTTTGCTCCTTCACATTCTACGCTATGATCCGACCCACTACCCGCCGTGCACCTTCGCCCCTTGCCGCCTGCCTGCTTGCAGCCCTAACCGCCGCCCTGGTGCTGGCCAGCCCCCGCGCCTATGCCCAGCCCACCGTCACTGCGGTCACCCCCGCCGCGAACGCGCGGGCGGTCAGCCGCACCACGCCCGTTACCGCCACGTTTGACCAGGCCCTGACGCCGGCGTCGGCGGCAGCCCTCAAGGTGTACTCGGCCCAGCGCGGGGGGCTGCGCACGGCCGCGGCGCCGGCCGTGGTCCGCGGCAATACGCTCACCTACACGCCGCGCGACTACCCGTTTCTGCCGGGCGAGACGGTGACCAGCGTCATCACCCCGGCCGCCGCGAGCAGTAGCGGGGCCCTGGCCCACGGCACGGTGGTGCAATTTACGGCGGCGACGGGCGGGGCGGGGCGGGGCAACTTTGCGCCGAGCGGCAACGCCAACACGGTGTTCGGCAACCGGGACGTGTTGGTCAGCGACGTGGACGGCGACGGCGACCTGGACCTGGTGTGCCAATCCATCGACAACACCGTCACGATCCAGTTGAACGGCGGGGACGCCACCGGTTCGAACACGGGCCTCTTCCGCTACGGCACCCCGGTGAACGTAGGGCGATTCATCAAATCGCAGGCCCTGGGGGACGTCGACGGCGACGGCGACGTGGATTTGTTGGTGGCGTCGTACAATTCGCTCACGTTGGCCGAAGACCAGCTCGGGGTCTACCTCAACGGGGGCGACGCGACGGGCTCCAACACGGGGGTATTTGCGTTGGGCAGCAGCGTCCGCATGCCCTACGACGCGACCTTTGGCCTGGCCGTGGGCGACGTGGACGGCGACGGCGACCTCGACGTGCTGGCCACCAACTCGACGGATGGCAACGTGGGGGTGTACCTGAACGGCGGGGACGCGACGGGCTCCCACACGGGCGTGTTCGCCGGCCCCCGCGCGGTGCCCGTGGGCCTGAGCCCGAACAGCGTCGCCCTGGGCGACGTGGACGGCGACGGCGACCTCGACATCGTCACCGGCAGCGGGTCCAACACCGCCGGCGCGATCAGCATACGCCTGAACGGCGGGGACGCCACGGGCTCGAACACGGGCGCCTTTGGCAACGGCTCCGATATTCCGCTCGCCGCGACCACCAAAAGCGTCGCCTTGGGCGACGTGGACGGCGACGGCGACCTCGACGTGCTGGCGGCTATTTTTAACCTCGGCCGGGGCACCACGGTGGCCGTGCGGTTGAACGGCGGGGACGCGACGGGCTCGCACACGGGCGTTTTCAGCAACGGCTCCGACGTGCCGGTGGGCAACGGCCCGGCCCGCCTGGTACTGGGCGACATTGACGGGGACGGGGACTTGGATTTGCTCACGGCCAACTCCGGGCCCGGCGGAATGGGCGGCTTGTCTAACACAGTCAGCATCCGGCTCAACGGGGGCGACGCGACGGGGTCCAGCACGGGCACCTTCCGGGGCTCTGACCTGAACGCGGGGGTGGGCCCCCTGAGCCTGGCCTTGGGGGACGTGGACGGGGACGGGGACGTGGACCTGTGCGCGACCTTCGCGGCCGGCCTCAGCGCGACCAAAGTGTTTTTGAATGCCAACGACGGGCAAGTCCTGGCGGGCCGGGCGCCAGCGCCCCCGGCGGCGGGGGCGCTGGTGGTGGCGCCCACGGTGGGCACGGGGGACGCGCCGCGCTACGCCTACGCGGGCCCCGCCGTGGCGGCCGGCGCCACGCTGGGCCTGTACGCGCTGACGGGGCAGCGGGTCTGGGAGCAGCCGGTTGCCGCCGCGACGGGCGTGTTGCCCGTCGCGGGCCTGGCCAGCGGCTGGTACTTGGTGCGCCTGCGAACCGCGGGCGCCCAGTTCACGGCCCGCTTTTTCCAGCCGTAGCCCGGGAGCCGGTTCTGTGCGCGGCGGGCGACCAGTACACCGCCCGTTCGTTGGCAGTAGAGTGAGGTAGCAAGCGGGCCCCTGCTATGTTAAAGCCCCGCCGGGTGGGGCAGGGCTTTTTCCTTCTCTACTTAATGCACCGCAGAATGACCACCAAAAGCAGCAACAACACCAGCGGCAACCAGCGGTCACGGGGCCCTATGCGCCGCCGTAGCGAACGCCATATACTCCGCTGTTTTTTTCGGCGACCAGGCATGGCGAATTTCGATTAAGCAGGCGTCAGGCGGATATAGTCAACATCGGCCGTGACGCCGTTCTGGCCGCGCACGTAGTAGACCTCGCTGGCCACCTGGCAGGTAAAGGTTTTGGTGAGGATGCCGACCGAGCCGGTGGCGTCGCCCTTGCTGGCGTCGAACTGGCCGTTCTGGCCGCTGTCGGTGAGCAGGCTGACCACGCCGCCGCTGAGGGCCTTGATGGACATTTCCAACTTATAGGCGGTGCCCACGGTCATGGCCACCTGCTGGCGGGTATCGCCCGAGCCCGCGCCCGTGGCGCTGGCGAAATGCAGTACGCCGTTTGCAACGCTGCATTGGCTGCCGCAGGCCCAGCCGGTGGCGGTGTTGCCCGTCGCGGCACTGTCGAACTCGCCGTTCAGCAGCAGGTTGCTGGCGGTTGGGGGGGTGCCCGCCGTTACCGCCGTTAAGCGAACGTACGCTACGCTGCCGCTGCCGGCACACCGGATCGTGTAGCGTTCGGTGCCGGTAGTGCCGGCGGTGAAGGTCTGCGCGCGCACGCCGGTGCCGGGCTCGAATTGCCCGGAGGCGCCCACCAGGCCATTATAGGCCAGCAGCGACACGTTGGCCCCGGTGCTGGACAGCTCAATCCGGTACTGCGTCCCCGCCACGAGCGCCACGTTTTGCGTCACGTCGTTGGCTGCATTGGCCGCCGCCGCCGCGAACACCAGCTGCCCGCCGCTGATGCTGGTCGTGGCCGCGTTGGCAATCTTCCACCCCTGGTTTTCGTCCGTTGTTGCGGCGGCGTCGAATTCGCTGTTCTTAAACGTGCTGGAAGCAGTGCCGGCGGGCGTGGTGCTGGGCGGCGGGGTGCCCGCGGCGATGGGCGCGAGGCGCACGTATTCCAAGGCAGCGTTGGCGCCGTTGAGGCCCTGCACGCTGAAGACCTCCGTCGCGCTGTTGCACGTAAAATCCTTGTAGTACACGCCCGCCGCGGTGATGGCCCCGCCCAGCGCGGCGGTAATTTGGCCGTTCTGGCCCGTCGCGGTACGCACCTCGATTTGGCCGCTGCTCACGCTATTGGCTTTCACTTCGAGCCGGTAGAGGTTGCCGAGCGTCATCACCACGCTCTGGCGCGTGTTGCCCAACCCAGTACCGTCAAACGAAGCGTTGGCGAAGGTGAGCACGCCGCTGGCAATGGCGCACCCGCTGCCGGTGGCCCAGCCTTTTTGCGGATCGGCCACCGCGGCCAAGTCAAATTCAGAGTTCAGGAACGTGGCATCCGCCGTGGCGTTGCCGGTGTACTTGGCCCAGTAGTTCGCCTCGTACTTCTTGTGGCCCGCCGTGCTGGGGTGCAGGTCGTTGGGTTTCAAGTCGCTTACCTGAATTAAGTCACCGCCCTCGATTAGGCGGGCGTTGTGGCTGGCCGCCGCCGTGCGGATCTGCGCCCGGACCTGCTCTGCTTTCGCTTCGTAGCCCACCGCGGCCGGTACGGGCGTGGGCGTGATGCAGACAATGCTCAGGTTCGCAATGCCAGCCGCTTGCAGGTCGGTTAGGAATTGGTTGTAGGCCGCCCCGTAGGCGTCCGGCGTCCGGTTGCCCCGGCCGGCTGCGTTTGTGCCGTCTTCCAGAATAAGGACGTTCTGCGTCCCCCCATTTAACTGACCTTTCGTGCGCGCCAGAAAGCTAGACCGGTTGGAAGTGGGGCCGTATGTTTCCAGCAAGCAACCACCGCTGACGCTCTGCACGCGCACTCTGGCGCTGGCTTTGACTCGTTTTCTATTCAGCTCTGTGAGGGCGTCCGTAAACGGTTCAGTGGCCCCACCGCCCCCCAGGAAGCTATCGCCGACCCACAGGCACACCACGTCCGGCACCGTTTCGTTGACGAACGATACCCCGGCATCGGCCTGTACGGCGTAGAAGCTCGTGCCGGCCAGGTCACTGCCGTCCACGGTGACGCGCGCCTGGTCGGGCATCTCCACGCGGAACGTATTGGTGCCGGCCGGGACATTGGCAATTGCCCCGTAGTGGTGCGCCCCATCGGCCGCGAAGGCCACGCGCTGAAACACGCCGTTCACCCACACGCCCACGCCAGTGGTGGCGGCCCCCAACTGCGCGAGCGAACTCGACAATTCCAGGTTTACCTGCGTGGCGGCGGTGGTGAACGTGACGCTGGAAAAGGTGGCGCGCAGCGGGTTGCCATCGACCCCGGCTTCGGCGCTGCCCGTGTCGGCCCAGGCCGATTCCGGCACCGGGTAGCTGGTAAAGCCGGGGGCAGCAGCTTGGATCGTAAAATCCACGGCACTGGTGGCCGTCGCGCCGCTGGCTGTGACCGTAACGCGGCCAGTAGAGGCGCTGCTGGGCACCAGGGCAACGATTAAGCCCGAAGCCCAACTGACGATTTGGGCCACAATACTATTAAATTTCACGACACTGTTCCCTTGGGTGTCGCCAAAATTAGCACCCGAAATGCTCACTTGTGCCCCTACTGCACCCGTACCCGGCGAAACACCAGCGATACTTGGCGCGGCCGCGTTCACCGTGACCAGTACAAAATCCTCGTTGCTCCACGCCCCGGCGGCGTCCTGCGTTTTAAACCCGAATTGGTAAACGCCGGCGATGAGGCCGGCCACGACGACGTTTAGCGTGCTGGCCGGCAAACCGCTCGGCACGTTGGGCCCGGTCACGTAACGCCAGGCGAACACCTGCGGCGCCGGGCCGTCCGGGTCCGTCACGGTGCCCATCAGGGCCAGCGTGTTGGTGGGCAGCAGCACCGTGGCGTCGCTGCCGGCGTTGGCAGTGGGAATTTGGTTGACCGCCACGGCCTTAGCGGCGATGGCGGGGCTGTCGGCCGAGCCGCTCACGCCCCGGTTGCCGGCCACGTAAGCTTTCACGCGGGCCTTCCACTCGCCGGCGGTGTGGCTGGCGTCGTCCACCGATACGGCCGCGTAGGGTTGGTAGGCCCCGCCGAGGTGGTTGATTTCCAGCTCCGAGGTGCCCAGCGCGTGGGCGTAGGTGAGCGTGCGCGTGGTGGCGTCGAAGCTAGGAAACGGCGCGTCGGGCGTGGTGGCCGCGGGCGTGGTGGGCGCGGTGCTGACGGCCGGGCCCGTGAAGGCCTCGGTACTCAGCAGCGGGGCCCCGTCCGGCACGTTGCCGCTGCCGGCCACGTACACCGAGAGGCCCTTGGCGGGCACGGCGCCCACCACCTTCACGTACACGCGGCTGCCGGTCACGTAGGAGTTGGTGGCGTCAAGCGCCACAGCCCCCGTCACGCCGGGCAGGCCGGCCGCCTTGTACTGGCTGAAGGCCGGAAACAGCGGGTTGGGCAGGAAGCTGAACGTGTCGCCAGTGTCGTCCACCTGGCCCAACGTGGGCGCGGTCGGGGCCTGCGCAAACGCCGCGCCCTGCAACTGGGCCAGCTGGGTGAGCAGGTAGGCAATGGCCCCGCTGCCCGCGTCGGCCCCGTACACGGTGGGCAGCGCGGGCTGGCCCTTGCCGTAGGCGTCGGCCGCGAAGCCCAGCCGGTCGAGCAGGCCCCGCTGGGCCTTGGCATCGGCCGCCGTCAGCAGGGCCCGGCCAGCGGCGGTGCTATCGCTGACGGTGGCCGCCGTGATGGTGGTGCCCGGCGCCAGCGGCGTGGCGTCCTCGGCCAGCTGCGCCGCGTCCGCGAAGTTGTCGAACGCGTTCAGTAGGCCCTGCCCGCGGGTTTTCGCGCTGGGCGAGGCGCCGGGCACCACCTTGATGACGGTGCGGAAGAAGGCTTTGAGCTGGGTACGGTTGAGGGCCATGAACTAAACAGCAGAAGATTGAAAGCCGCCCCGGGTGGGCCGGCGGCGGGTGGGGGTGCCGCAGCAAGTGGCGGCCGCAAGCGGGAAGGCGGCCCGGCGGGCGATTTCGAAGCGGGCGCGGTAGAAGGTGGCTGAGGCCGCCAAGTCGCTCCGCAGCTCGGTGCGCTGGGCGTTGCTGATGGGCATGTGGCCCACGTCGGACACGGTTTCCGCACCGTTGGGCGTGATGTGCAGCCCGTGCCAGAGCAGCATGCGCCGGGCCGCCTCGGTCACCAGCAGCGGCCGAATGCCGCCGTACCAGAGGCTGGCCAGCGCGGGGTTTTCCCAGCCGCTTTCGGCGGCTTCTTCGAAGAATTCCGCCGAGTCAAATTCTTCGGGCGCGAACTCCGGGGCCACGGCCTCAAGGGCCAGGTCCAGCGCGTCCCACTGGGCTTTGCTCAGCAGCGGCCCCACGTCTTCGACCTGGGCGCGGCGGATGTGCGGATCGACCAGGTGCGCGCCGGTGTTCACCGAAAACGGCACGTAGGCCGGAAAGTCCGCCAGTGAAATCAGGAGCTTTTTCATTGCGCGGCGGGCTGCGGGGTGGGGTCGGCGGCGGGTGCTTTCGGGCCGTAGTCGCCGAGGGCGCGGATTTCGTCGGGCGTGAGCTGCGCGGCAATGAGCGGGTCGAGGTACTGCACCGGGTTGAGGGGCTTCACCGTGAAGTCCAGCTCGGGCCGCAAATGCGCGAGCGGCCCCGTGATGAGGGCCCGGGCGGGCCGCACCACCAGGTTGAAGAGTTGAATGGAGGTCACGATCTGCTGGTTGTTGCCCAGCTGCCCGGCCTGCGCCACGCCGTCGAGTACGGGCGGCACGCCGAAGCGCCGGTACACGGCGTTCTCGATGCGGCTGCGCATGTCGGTCAGCCCTTTGGAGTTGGGGCCCTTGTCCACCCAGTCGAGCTGGGGCATTTCCTCTTTGCTCTCGACCGTGTTGAGCATCACACTCGACTCGCTGGCCGCGCCCTTCAGCGCCCGAATCGTGGCCTCTACCGCAATGCGGTCGGGCGATTTCACGTAGGGCCGGTCGTCTTCGGTTTCGTCGCCGCTGGCCACCCAGCGCTCGTCGGGCACGTCGTTGTACTTGTCGCCCACCAGCGTCATCACCAGGTCGGGCATGAAGCTGTTTTTGATCTGCTTCAGCTCGAACCGGGGCAGCTGCGCGTCGGCCTCCACGTCCTCTTTCGCCGCGTGCCAGCTGGGCCAGGGGTAGCGGCGCCGGCCCACGCGGCCCTCGAAGCTCCACCACAAATGGCCCCAGTAGCTTTGGGTGACGGCGGCGGCCGCTACCTCTTCGGCCAACTCGGCCGGTTGGGCCTGGCGGTGGTAGGGCAAATAAATTCGGTTGTCGAGGATGGGCATGCGCCCGTGGGCCAGCCGGTCGTTGAGCACGTAGCGCCCGGTGCCGTCGCGCTCGCGGCGCACGCACTCGGCTTCGACCACGTAGATGTCGGGGTGCTCGCCGTTCAAGTCGAAGCGCAGCGCAAACGTGACGCCGATGCCCAGCGCGGCGTAGTGCTTGGCCTGGCCCAGCAGCTCGTCGAAGGTCTGCTCGGGGTTGGCCATGGCCGCCCCGGTGGCCGGGTCGGCGAAGCCCTCGCCGCCGATGAACTGGGCCAGGATGCGCAGGCAGGCCTCGGCCGTGCCGCTGTCGTAGGCCAGGGCCAGCAGTTCCTGGGGCAGCAGGTTGTTGTCGCCCCAGTGGTAGACGCGCACGGCCCCAACGCCGGTCTGGGCCTTCACCGCCGGCAAGGCCGGCCGCACCGAGCTGCGGGTGTCAACCAGCGGCGCGGTGTGCGTTTTCGAAGACTTGCGGGGGGTGGGGACGGCCATGGGGCAAAAAGAAAACCCCGGCTAGCGCGTGCGCCGGCCGGGGTTTGCAGGCAGGAAAAGGGAGGTGCTTAGGCGGTGGCCTGGCTGGTGTCGGCCTTCTTGCTGGGCTTTGGCTTGGTGGCCTCGGCCAACTGCAGCTGCACTTCTTCGAGCAGCTTAGCGGTGGCGGCGTGGGCCGTTTTCTCGCTTTCGAGGGCGGCCGTACCGTCGTTGTAGCCGACCTTCATTTGCTCGTAAGCCTTCGTCTCCGCTTCAAGTGCCTCCTTGGTGGCGGCGTGGGCCGTTTGCTCAGCCAGCAAATCAGCCGCTGGTACCAGCGCATTGGCCGGCGTTACCTGAATAGCGCCGCTGGGCTCGTCCGCATCGTCATCCAACGCCTGCTTCGCCGTGATCTTGGCGATGTCGGCCTCGCTCAGCGGCTTGCCGTTGGCCTTGGTGAAGGCGTGGGCGTAGCCGTGGGTGATGAAAAATGCGGCGTCCTCGTCGGTGAGGTTGTCGGCCGTTACGGCTTTGTTGTAGCTCTCGTGCACCAGGCTTTGGGTGGCAAAGGCGGCGGCGAGCAGAAATTTGGCGTCGGCCATGAGTTCGGGGTGTAAGTAGCGGAAAGATTCGCGCAGGTAGGCGCCTACCGTCGCGTTGAAATCAGAGAATTGGCACTGGCGGCAGGTGCCGGCGGGCTGGCCCGTGATGGCCGACCACAGGGCCGCCAGTTCGGCCAGGCCCGCGGGGCGGCGCTTGTCGTTGAGCGGCTGGTCAGCCCAGGCCTGCGCCCGGGCCACCAGCGCTTCGGAGAAAGCCAACCCCACGGCTTAGGCCTGGGCCCCGGCGGCCACCAGGGCGTCGAGGTAGGCTTTGGAGGCGGCCAGCTGCGTCTGCTGGCCCGTGATGACGGCTTCGAAGAAGCGCGGCAGGTTGCTCTCGGTGCCCTTGATGGTGGCCTTCACCGTGTTGCTGGCGTCGCCGATCAGCGTGCCCGAGCCGTCGTCGCCGTCGAGCGCGCCGTCGCCGAACTCCTGGAAGTACTGGCGGATGCTGCCGTCGTTGGTTTCCACGAACACGGTTTTGCCATCGGCCCGCAAAAAGTCCATCACCGCGTTCAGCTCCGTCTGGTTGCCGTAGGTCAGGGCAATGACCAGCGCCTGCTCCACGCTCACCCCGCCGCCGTCGGGCTTGGTGAGCTTGTTGCTGCCGTTGCTGGTTTTGGGGCGGCCCGTGGCCGTGATGGCGTGGTAGCCGGCCACCAGACCGAACGAACTGAGGGCCCCCGTGGCGTTGAAGGTTTGGGCGCCGGTGAAGTCTTCCGCTTGGAAAACCCAGACGCGCGTTTTGATGCCGCCGGCCGTGGCGCACTTGCGGCTGACGATGTTCTTGGTAAGGGCGTTGCAGACGGAGCTGGCCATGGTGGGGGAGCTAAAAATTAAAAAGAAGGGGACCGAATGGCCCCCGGCTCGCGTGCCGGGGGCGTTTTACACAGCGATAGGGTAGCCGGTTTTAGATGGCGAACGACACCAGGATGTCGTAGGCGAAGCCCGCGCCGAGGCGGAAGAGGATGCGGTACCAGTTGAGGCGGGTGCGCGCCTCGTACTTGAACTCGGCCGTGGTCAGGTCCGATTCTAAATCGGTGGCCCAGATGACGTTGCTCGGCACGGTGTAGAGGGCCAGGTGGGGCGAAGCCGTGGGGAAGTCGAGCTTCAGGAACTGCTCCCACACCTTGAGCTTCTTGATGGCGCGGCCGTCGTAGCTCAGCGCCTTGGTGGCCTTGTCGTACTCGAACTTGGTTTTGTCGGCCGGAATGGCCACCTGCGCCCGGTTTTTGGCCAGCACGTACAGGCTGTTGGTGAGGTAGATGACCTTCTGCTCCTCGTCCAGGTCTTGCAGCTCCACGCTGGCGCCTTCGATCAAGTCGTCGAGCAGGGCATCGATGCCGGCCGGGTTGGCTTGCAGGGCCGCGTAGTTGATAGCGGCGCCCCGGTAAGCGCCGGTGGCGCCGGTGGTGCCGGCCGTGGCCGTGGCGGCCAGTAGCTTTTTGCGCAGGCCGTCGATTTGGTTGTAGTCGCGGCTGGCGCTGGCCTTGTCGCCGAGCAGGAAGATGCGGAAGGCGTCGTTGTACACCACACCCGTCACCTGGTCGCTGAGCGTGAGGTTGAGCAGGTTCTGAAATTCGAGCACCTGGCCCGAGTTGTCGGCGACGGCGTTCAGGTTCACCGTGCCGCCCTCGGCGTAGGCCCGCACCAGGGCCTCGATCTGGGTGCCGGTCAGGTCCGAGTCCGTCGCGTGGCCCTTGGCCAGCATGCCCTGCAGGACGGTGTTGAGGAACGTTTCGGCGCAGTCCTCTTCGTAGGCCTGGAGCGGGTCGACGCTGATTTGGTTGGTCACGAAGCGGGCCAGCGGGCCCGTGCCGGTCGGCACGCCGCAGCCGGTGTCGCGCACCGTCACCTTGTTTTTGGCCAGCAAGCCCTGCATCAGGACGCTGGTTTTGATGCCCTCCACCACGCGCCAGCCCATTTCTTCAATGGTGGGCATTTTGCGGGCCGGTTGCACCATGAGCATCGTTTTGGGGCGGTAGCTCTGGGCGGCGGTGAATTCGAAGAACATAGTATTGGGCTAGAAATAAGGCGAAAGGATGGGATAGGGGCCGGGCCTACAGGGTGCCCGCGTCGGGGTTGGCGACCAGTTTGGCCTTCGGCGCTTTGGCGTCGGGGGCGTCGGCGTTGGGCCGGGCCGCGCGGGCCTGGGGCAGGGCGGGCTTTAGCTTTTTGAGGGCCGCGTTCTCGGTGGCCAGCGTGTCGCGCTCTTTGGTGATGGTGCCGAGGTTGGCCTCCAGCCGGTCAAGGCGCTTGGCCAGGGCCGTGGCCGTGGCCGGCGCAGGCTCCGTGGCAGCGGCTTCGGCGGCGGCAATGGCCGTCACGGCGCCCGCGGCCACGCTGACCACTTGGGCGTCGGCTGTGTCGTAGTCGCCGTCGCCGGTGGCCTCGGTCAGGGCCTCGTCGTTGAACACCAGCGCGCCCTGCGCCAGGGCGCCGTCGTGGTAGAGGAAGGCGCCGTTGTCAAGTTCGGTGCTCTCCACGGTTGCTACAGCTTCGGCCTCATCCGTTTCGGCGCCGTCCTCTTCAATTCCGAGGGCTTCCATAAGCTTGGTAAACAATGTTTTACGCGCTTGTGGGGCTTTGGCAGCGGGCTTGGCGGCGGCGCGGGGGACGGGCTTAACAGCGGCGCCAATAGGCTTTTTAACATCGGGCATAACGATAGGGGCCGCAGGCACGGCATTTTTAACAGTGGCAGTGATGGCGGCGCGTTTGTCGGCCCGGGCCACGGCATTCGCCGTGCGGGCGCGGCGGGCGGTAATGAGCGAATCAGCCTCGACGGCGGTGGTGGCGGCGGCCAGGGGGTTGACCTTGCCGCACAGGCCCAAGCCGTGGGCCTGGGTAGCGGTCAACCAGGTGTCTTTCAGCGGGGAAAGCCAGCCGTTTACTACATCGGCCGGCTGGCCTGAGCGGGCCGTAAGCAGGTCGAAAAGCAATTGGTTGGTGTTGTCGAGGCGGTCGGCCTGGGCGCGCATGGCGGCCGAGGTTTCGGCGCCCGTTCCCCCGTTGTAACTGGCGCTGTGCAGCATGAGTTGGGCCAAGTAGTCCATTTCGGGCGCCGCGTCGGCGGCCAGCGCCACCGGCACGGCCATGCTGGCGGCGTAGCCGGTGATGTGCGTGCGGATGGGCAGGCCCAGGGCGCGCAACTTGTTGTAAATGTTGAAGCCTTCGAGGGTCGAGCCCCCGTCGCAGGCGCCGATGCTCAGCAAGATGGCGTCGGCTTTCTCGCCCATCATTTCCGCCCACGCCAGTTGCATTTCGATGTCCGGCCAGGTGATGCCCTGCACCCACTCGCAGGTATCCCAGTCCATGTAGGAGGCACCGATGTAAGAAGGAACGTGAATCGTCAGTTCGGGCATGTGCAAAAGCCCGTTTGGGGGGCTGTGCAACAAAACTTGCCGCCTGATTTTCAGCCGAAAAATTAAGGGCCGAACTTAGTCCCACCAAGGTCCCAACTAAGTCCGACCCCCATGCTCAAGGCTGAACCGCCCGCCGACGTTGAACAGAAAATCCGCGCCCTGGCCACCAAGGCCGGGTTGCCCGTTACCCAGTTCCTGAATCCTTTTTTGCGGGAAATTGCCGAGGGCCGCATCCGCATGGTGCCGGAAGCCTCGCAGCAGAAGCCAGCGGCGTAGCTTCGGGGCATGAAAACCCGTTGCCCTGTTGCTGGCGATAAGTGCTATAAACGCCTGGAGCCTGGTTGAGTGTTGAAGGTTTGCCCTCTGCTCAGCCAGGCTTTTTGTTTCGCTTCTACAATCGATAGGATGAATTCATCTACTCTATTATTCCCTCCTATAGACTAAAGATTGACAAATGACAGCTGAGCAATTTGAGGAATTCTGGCATTTGACTTATCCAGCCACAGTTCCACTCTCAGAACTATTTAGGATAGGTTATCCAGACCGATGGCTTAGGATACATAGCCTACCAAACTCGAAAAGATATCCTGAAACAGCCTTAGACTTTAGCATTCTCCTTCATCGTCAGAATACACTTATCACTGATTTACTTGACAGTGAATTAGCCTTACTATTAATCACAGGGGAGTATGACTTTGAACCAAATAAGTACAAAAAATGGCAATTCTCGCCAGAGGGTTCAATCAAGAATTTAGGCTTCATAGAATTGAAACCTGTTGAACTAGATAAGTTAGAGCCTGACCCAAGAACCCCCGACGAAAACAAGAATGGTGAATTATATAGACTTGTTTTAGCAGAGGTTGATTGGCAACCTGGAGTTTGGAATTTGCTCTTAAAAGAGATTGCACAATGTGAGATGCGAGCTTATTTTATCTCTGTCATAAAGGAATGTATAATAGTCCCTTATGACGGGGGCATGGACATTATCTTTAAAGATGAAGCTACTCGCAACTACTATAAAGCGAAGTATCAAAAATGGTTATCTATAAGGGAAGACGGGTTGTAACTATTCAGCTCGTTCTCCTGGGGGCTCTGCCCCCTGTTCCCCCGAGGTAAAAAAGGCATAGTGCTAAGCCCTTGCCAAATCTAGCTGTTGGCCAGGCTTTCGGTAAATGCATCGCGCCCAGCTGCGGCTTTGGTGTCGCGCACGCTCACCGACAGGTGCGTTTGCTGCATGGCGGATGCCAGTTTTCGGTAATCAATGGGTTGCTGCACGACGACGGGACTGGCCGCGCCGCCTGGGGCCCCCACGTTGCCCGCCAGCAACTGCCGCCCGTAGGCCGTGCTGGCCACGCCGCCGTCCGCCATGTAGGCCCGCGCCGTCAGCGGCCGGCCCCCGCCCATCACGTTGATGTACGACACAATGGGGCGCAGCAAGGGATTGTCCCACACGCCCTTGGCGAGGATCACTTCGCCGCCTTCGGCCTCGAAGCCGTGGCGGCCGCCCACGGTGAACGGCACGCCGCCTTCTTCGTGGCTGGGGCCCTGAATGAGGCCGCCCTGGCGAAAGCCCAGGATTTTGGCCGCCGAAGCCGCCGCGGCCGTGATGGCCAGCGCGTCGGTGGCAATCACGTAGGCCGTGCCCAGCGGAATGGTGAGCGGCGGCGCCTCGGCCGCAATCTTGGCCCCGGCCACGGAGTTAGCGGCCAGTTGCTTTTCGAGGTTGATTTCGATTTCGGCCAGGGCCAGGATCTTTTTCACCGTCAGCGCGACTTGGCCCGCGGCGCTCTCCGCCCCAAAGGCCTCGATTACCGCGTCGCTGGCCGTCACCGCTGCCTGCATGCCGGCCTCCACGATGTCGCGCTTGGTTTCCTCGATCTTCTTGCGTTCGGCGGCCACGCGCTGGTGCTCGCTGATTTCGAGGCTGGCCTGCGCGCGGATGGTTTTGGCCTGGTCCTGTCCGTAGTCCTTTTCGTTCACCAGCTGCGCCGCCAGCCCCGCTTTCTGAATTTCGTTGAGTTGCTTCTGGTGCTGGTTTTCGCTGCTGAGCCCGGCGGCAAAGTCGCGGTCGGCCTGCGCCGTTTTGTCGGCCAGGTGGTCGCCGAGCAGTTGCTGGGCCTCGGCAAATTCGCGCTTCACTTCTGCCACCTGGGCAGCGGTGCGCTTCTTGGCCGCCTCGATTTCTTTCTGCGTGAACGCATCGAGCAGGTCTTTTTTGTCGCCCTCGGCCTGGGCCCGCACCAGCTTGATTTGCGCAGCCGTTTTCTTTTCGCCGGCCAGCGCCGCGTCGGCGGCCAGGTCAACGGCGCGCTGGCGCAGCACCAGTTCGGCCGCGCTGCCCTTGGCCACCTCCAGCAACGCCAGCTCGTTTTCGGTTTGCTTGGCCGCTACGGCATCTTTTGCGCGTTGCTTGGCCGCGGCGGCCGCCACCTTCGCCGCGTCGGCTTGGGCCTTGGCTTCTTGCTGTAAAAAGATCGACTCGCGGGTTTTAATTTTCGCGTTGGTTTCGTCGAGCGCCGCCAGGGTCTGGGCAATCTCTTTCTCCTTGTTGCCGCGGTCAGCTTTTAACTCTGCCGCTTTGCCTTCGCCTTTCTGCTTGATGGCCGCGTCGATGGCGGCCAGCTCCCGTTTTTGCAGGGCAATGTTTTTCTCCGTGAGCTCTGCCTCGATGCGGCCGGCTTCTTTGAGATTGGCCAACTGCTCTTGGGCGCTGAGGGTGCGGTCCTTCGACAAGCGCAGCAGCACCGTTACCCGGCTTTGCTCCTTCACGTCCTCAATTTCCAGTTCGCGCCGGGCCACCACCAGCGCTTTCTGCTCGGCCACCAGGGCCGCCCCGTTCACGGCGGCTTCTTTGACGCGCGTGGCCAGCTTCCCTACGTTGTCGGCCAGCCCACGCGCGGTATCGATCGGATGCTCCAAGGCGTTAAGCAGGGTGATGCCCAGGGTTTTGATGGCTTCAATGGGGTGGGTGACCGCGTACACAATGCTGCGGCCCAAACCAATCACCAGGTCGGTGGCGACCTGCACCACGGCCCCCAGGGCCGCCAGGGCCTGGGCCAGAATTTTCCCGCCTTCCGCGCTTTGGGTAAAGTAGGTGACCACGGCCGAAATAGCGATGACGAACAAGCCGATGCCGGTGAGCGCAATGCCGCCGGCAATGGCTTTCAGCCCCAGGCTGCCGGTTTCGCCGGCCCCTTTGATCTGGCTCAGGCCTTCGCGCACCAAGTCGTTGCCCGACTTAAACTTGCCCAGCAGGCCCGTCACTTTGGCTGTCTGGTCGCCGAATAGCCCCAGCCCTTTGGTGGCCGTATCCGTCAGGGCCTTGGTGGCGGTTTCAGCCGTTGTGGGGATCTTGGCCAGCTCGGGCGGCACGGCGGCGATTTCCTTGCGGGTGGCCCCGATCTGAAATCCAATCTTGGCGAACTCGGCCGACTCCTTGCCGGCCGACTTGGCTACTTCGTCCTGGGCCTTTTCCAGTTGCACCAGGTTCGTGATGGCGGGCCGCACGGCCTCGCCGTAGCCCTTGAGCTTGTTTTGCACGTCGTCGGCGCTCTTGCCGGCGGCGGCCGCTTCCTGGTTGATTTTGCCGTACTGAAACCCGATCTGGGCCTGCGCCTTGGCGGCGGCCTCGGAGCCGGCGGGCAGGCTTTTCTGCACTTCCTGCAAGTGCACCAGCTGCTGAATCAGCGGCTCCAAGCTTTCGCCCTTGGGGTAGTTGCCGATGTTGCGCACGAACAGGCCCTGCGTCTCATCCGTTTTGGCCAGCGTGCCGCGCAGCTGCTCGATGGTGCTGCTGAGCGCCTTGGTGCTCTCGGTGCTGGTGTTCTGGCTGCCCTGCAGTTCCTGGTACTGGCGCTGGGCCAAGCTCAGCTGGGCCTGGGTGCCCTTGTAGGTATTGCCCAGCTCGCCCGTGGCCGTGCGGTAGAGGTCGAGGTTCTTTTGCAGGGCCGCGTACTCGCCCTGCTGGCCCTTGAGTTGCGTGCGCAGGGCCACGGTCTGCTGGCTGTACGCCTCGTCCGTCACCTGGCCCAGCTTGCGGGCGGCCGTTAGGTCGGTTTGGGCTTTGCGGGACGCCTCAATCGAAAGCACCAGTTGGGCGAGCTTCTTTTCGGTGTCCTGCTCGTCGAGCGTGACGCGAAGTATAATAGTTTGATTGTCAGCCATATTAATAGAACTCGCTAGCGGTGTTAAACTCTTCACTATAGAACTCCTTGCCGCCCTCCACGGCGTCGGGCGCGGGCAAGATCAGCGGGTTGAGCCGGGCCAGCTCCACCTCAACGGAGCGGCGGGCATCGTATTCGCTCACCTTGCTCACGACGAAGTAGCCGCCCAGCGCCGCGTCGTAAATGGGTTGGGCAAACCGCAGCGAAGCAATGTCAGCGGGGCTCAGGCGGTAGCGCTCGGTCAGGGCCCGTGTCTCCAAAAGGAGTGCGCGAAGGTCTGGCCAGTAGCGATTCAAAACGGTGCGCTGCAAATCCAAGTCGACGAATTCCAGCCCGTCGATAAAGTAGCTGGCCGACGTGGTGACGGGCACCGTCACGGCGGCCACGGTTTCGGTGGCCGGCACCGTGACGAGCTGGCCGGCCAGCTGGGGCCCCGGGCGGCGCAGGGTAAGCCGCGGCTTCGGGTCCTGCTCGGCATACGTCACCGGGGCGACAATTCCGTTGGCCTTGTAGTTGGGAATGAGCAGCAGCCCGGTTTTCTTCAGGCTGTTCTCGCTGGCGGCAAAGGGCAGCGTCACCATCTCGTAAGGCGCGGGGCTGAGCGCCTGGTCGGCAATGGCAATCTCGCCGTTGCCCAGGCCTACCGCCGCCGCCAAGTCATCCGCTGCCCAGCTCAGCAAGTTGCGGCGGGCGTAGTCCCCGAAGCGGAACGAGAGGCTGCGCTCGGGCACCGCGGCCGGGGCCGGGGCGTAGGCGTCGCGCTTGGCGCTCCAGTCGGGGGCCCCGGCCACGGCGGCCAACACCTGCGCCCCGGTGGCCAGGTAGAGGTGGTTGCGGTAAGGGTCCGTTTGCACGGTCAGGCCCAGCAGGGCCAACCGGGTTTTTAGGTAGTCAAGCTGCTTCATCTCGGGCAGCCAGTCCTGCAAGCGGATGGTGCCGCCCGGCGGGAAGTCGGGCAGCAGCTCCACCTCGAAGCTGGCCCCGTTCACCGTGCCGTCCGTGTTCATAAAATACCCTTGGTCGGCGTTCACGAAGAACCAGTGCGGGTCGGTGGGCGCGAAGGGGCCCCGGTTGATCTTCTGGCCCCGCACGTAGGTGTCCACCACGTCGCCCACGTGCAGCAGCACCTTCGGGCAGGTGGCCGTCAGGCTGGTGCGCAGGTACTCTTTGCCGGTTTCCTGCTCTTCGTGGGCGAAGGCCGTTTCGCCGTTGGCGTCGAGGTAGGTGAATTCCTGGCCGTTGATGCGCAGGGCCAGCGCCATGCGGGCCCGGCCCGGGAAGGCGGCGTTCACGCCGAACTCTACGCCCAGGGTGGCCTTCAGCCGGTAATAGCCCATCGTGGGCACCACGTACTGGTAGCCTTCCTGGTCGTGCAGCGCCACCTTTTCGCCGCGCACCCAGGGCGCGTTTTCGGCGTAGCGAAAGGGCCCCACCACGGCGAACGCGTCGTAGTGGTACACGGCCGCCTGGCTCCAGATGATGCCGGCCAGCAGGTGCCGGGTCTCGCGGAAGTCCTCGTCGTAGCCGAAGGGCTTGGTGGTGGGCACGTTCAGCGCCGCCGCCAACGGGTCCTGGCTCAGCTCATCGGCCGTGAAGCCGGCGTCGGCCAGCAGTTGCTGCCACACCAGGCGGTCAGAGGTGCTGGGGAAGAGCGCGTAGGGGTCGAGGGCCGTTAGGTCGAGCGGCTTGCCCCGGTCGTAGACTTCGTAGCCCCAGCCGTTGGCCAGCCACTGCGCGTAGGGCAGGTTCAGGGCCACGTTCTGCGGGGTCCAGGCGTGGTTGAAGCGGTCGAGCTTCAGGTCCGCCAGCTTCTTGTCGCCCAGCGCCTCGACGAGCCGGCGGTTGCCGCCCACCAGCTGCAACTGGTAGCGGCCCTCGGCGTAGCCCTTGAGGATCAGCGAGGCCAGGGGCAGCGTTTCGACGCCCCCGCTGCTGAGCACCGCCGGCAGGGTGCGGTAGGCGGTGCCGGTGGTGGTGCTGTTCAGCGCGGCCTGGCCCAGCAGCCGGTGGTTGCGGGCGGTGCCGGGCGCCGAGAACTCGGGGCTGTAGTCCGATTGGATGCTGGCCGGCTTGGTGCGGTCGTTGGCCTGAAAAGTTGGAAGGAGCGCGGTCTGAAAATCCAAATCCAACTTTTCACCGCCAACAAATATTTCGTTAGCGGTGCTCATTGCCCTTGCACAGCTTGCGCCGCCGCTTCAGTAAAAGAAATGGGCACCTCGATGCGCCCCACGCCGAGCCGGCGCAGCGGGAAGCTGCCGCCCTCCAGCGTGACGGGCACCCAGTCGCCGCCCACCACCGGCTGGTACCACACCTGGGGGCTGCCCCAGAGCGTGCGCAGGCCAGTGGCCAGGTCCTCGCCGCGGAAGGGCCCGCTGGTGGCCTGCACGGTGCGCCGCTGCTCGCCGCGCTGGCTGTAGCGGCGCTCGCCGGTGCCGGCCTCAACGTAAGCCTGCGAGTCGCCCACGTCGTCGCCGAGCTGGGGCCGGCCCTGAAATAGCCAGAAATCCCAGCCGCCCTGCGGGTTGAGCCACGCCACCGGCACCGGGTTGGGCGGGCAGGGCAGGTTGACGGCCGGCGGGTAGGCTTCGGCCATCGTGCCGTAGCGCCCAGCGCTTTGGCTGCTGAGCACGGCCCGCTTCCAAGCAAAGCCGGGCCACTGGGGCACACGGGCGAAGCCGGTGAGGAATTTGCCGGTGGTGAAGCGTTGGTCGGGCAGGCCGGAGTTCAGGGCGTAGCCGCGTTCGAGCAGATCGCCGGTGGGCCGGCGCAATTCGTAGCCCACAAAGAAGTCATCGACCGTTTCGGTGTTGAGGTCGAGCCGGTAGCCGCCGCTGCCATCGGGGGCCCCCAGCGCGGGCCGCAGGTAGGGCCCCAGGTTGAAGACCGCCTCGCCGCTGGGCCGCACCACGGCCCGCACCGTCAGCGCCGCGCCCAGGGGCCGGAATGCGGCCAGCGGGTGGCCTGCTGGGAAACCGATGCGCAGCAGCGCGTCGAGGTAGGCCGGCACGGGCACCAGGCCCGCCAGCGGCGCCACGGCCACGGCCAGCTCGCGCCAGGCCGAGCGCCAGCGGGGGCTGTAGCTGCAGCTGCCGTTGTCGGCGGTGGCCGCCGGGTCGTAGTTGTCGGCTTCGGGGTCGGTGCAGCCGTTTTTCGGGGCCACGTAGGGCGGCACTTCCGTGCTGGCCAGCGAGACCTGTTGCGGGTTGCCGCTGTCGGTGGTGCTCACCAGGTAGGGCCCGGCCAGCAAGCCGCCGAAGGCCACGGGCTGCCCCGCCGTGCCGGGCTGGGTGACCCCGGGCGAGGCGGTGTAGGGCAGCAGCTGCACGGCGTAGGGCGGCGTGCCGCCCGAAATCACCACGCTTACCTGTCCGTCGCGGCCGGCCGCCGTTACGGCCTTGGCGGTGGCCTGGGAGAGGAAGGCCGGCACGCTGTCCTGGTAGGTGACGCCGCCCATCCCGTCGTGGAACACGCGCCGCGTCTTGCCTTCGAAGGCGTAGGAATCCACCACCTGCGTGGTGGAAATGCCCCCCGACTCGGGCGGCGGCTGGGCCCCGGAATAGCCGCCGGTGTAGGGCTCGTCGTAGGGCCCGGAAACAACGACGGCCCGGGCGTCCGTGTCCCACCGGTACTCGGTGCGCAAGTAGAGCGCGGTGTAGACGCCGGGGTTGCCCGGGTCGTCCTGCTGGTCGAGCGGGCCCTGGTAGGCGGTGTAGAGCAGAAGAAGGGCCATGTTATTTGCCGAGAACGGCCTGCAAAGTGGAGGTGATGGCCACCAGTTCGCCCGCGGCGATGCGGGCTTTGAGCGTGTCGAGGTACTCGGGGCTGAGCACGTCATCGAGCAAACCGCTGGGCTGGCCGCTGCGGAAGAGCGCGTTGCCCTGGGCGTGGATCTTGCGGGCGGCCAGGAAGCCGAAGCTTTTGTAGCTCAGGCCGCCGGTGAGCTGGATGCCTTTGTCCTCGGCCCACTGGGCCAGGATGGCGCTCAGCTTTTCGCCGGTGCCGCCGCTGTTGCGGGTGGGCCCCCGGCCGGTGAGCAGCGTTTGCAGGTGGGCGGGCCCGAACACCGTCACGCTCTGCGCGTCGTGCTGCTCGGTGATTTGGCTGGCCGTGCGGCCCGTGGTGTAAGCGGGCCGGCCCCGGGGCGGCTGCGGGTGGTTGCGCAGGGCCTGGATGCAGGCGGCCACCAGCTCGGGGCCGGCCTGGGCGAAAGCAATGGCGGCGGAGGCTAGCATTTTTATTTAAATAATTTAATTCTAATGGTGTAAGCCACCTTGTGCTGCTTGTGGGGGAAGTGCTTCACAGCATCGGCCTGCGACTTGAAAAACTGGCAGCTGGTATAGGTCCACAATTCGCCGTCTACATAGTAGCAAATGGCATATTTGGAACCGAACACCAGTTCAAGCGGACGCGAGTCAATGGCTAGCACAGGGCAGGCGCGGTGAGGGTGAACGAACAGAGGAAGCCCGTGCCGATGGCGCTGCCCTGGCGCAGCACCGGGGCCCGGTCCACGCGCTCGGCCACCTCCACGTCATCGGCGTCGCGCAAGGCGAGCACAAACCGCTGGCTCAATTGGTCCATGTCGTCCTGAATCTGGACCGAGTCGTCACTGCCGTTTTCGTGCTCGTCCTTGCCGTAGAAGCACAGCACCACTTGGTAGCGCACCATGCTCCCTTCGGTGGGCGCGGGCATCAAAAACAGGTGCACCTGGGGAAAAGGCGCGTTGTAGTTGATGCTCTGGTTCGTCTTCGGGCCGTGCCAGAAGGAGCCCGCGCCCACGGCCAGGGCGGTTTCTTCGAGCAGGGCGACGGTGGGGGCGTAGGTCATGGTCTTAGTGGCTGGTGGTGTGCCAGGCGCGGCACGGGGGACAGTAGTAGGCGCGGCGCTCCTGGCGCCATAGGTTGTGGCGGAAGTAGCCCGCGGCCAGCACGATGGCCTTGGCCTTGTGCTCGGCAAGGCAGAGCTTGCCGCAGGGCTTCCGGGAGCGCATGGCGTCAGTCTTTTTTAGGGTTGTAGCGTTTGCTCAGGCGCCGCTGGTAGGCGCTTTTCGCTGATTCCAGGCTTAATTTTCGGAGAACGCTGTCCGCGTCCGTTTCCAATATTTGGCTGTAATTCAAGAGGTTGCCATTGCTTGCCGAATCCAGGCCGAGAATCGTCCCGAAGCGTTCCGCAAGGGAGTCATAGCCGGCTTCGATTTCTTCGTCGGTTGGGTCGTCGGGGTCTTCGTCTTCGTCCGGGGCGTGCCGGGCGACCACTTCCGACACGCTTGCAGAAAATGGCTTAAGTCCGCGTAGCTCTCGGTGACCGGGGCGGCCAGCAGCGCGGCCTCGCAGGCGTCCACCCGGTCGAGGTTGAGCGGGCTGCCGAAGGCCAGCTGCGTGCGGTACAGGGCCAGGATGCGGGGCCCGTAAGCCAGTAGCGCCCGGTCGGGCTGCTCGCCGAGGGCTTGCTGGGCCAGCAGCAGCACGCCCCAGGGCAGGCTGCCCACGTCGACGAGGCCGGGCGTGGGCAGCCGTTCCAGCACGGGGCTGGGGTCGGCGGCGAAGGCCAACAGGTTGGCCAGGTAGCCCACGTCGTTGGCCGCCAGGGCCCCCAGGTAGCCCGCGGGCAGCCCGCAGAGGAGTTCGGCCGCGGTACGGGCCTCGTCCGGGGCTGGGGCGAACAAGGCCACGTATTGGGCCAGGGTCACGTCGGCCCAGCTGGTGGGCACCGGCAGCACCTGCGGGGCGCTGCCGTCAGAGGCGGTGAGCTGGAGCGGGTACGGCATTACTGGATGAGGGAGGATTGGGCTGAGCGGCGGCGCGGCTCAGTGGCCTTGGGCAGGCGGTTGAGGGCCACGTAGCGCAGCGCGTCGATGCAGTGGTTGAAGGCGTCCACGGGCTGGTTGGTGGTTTTGCCCGTGAGCCGGTCCACTTTGTACTTGTAGGCGCCGAGTTCCTTGCGCAGGTTGGTGCTGCGGCGCGTCACGTTGAGGCGGTAGCGCTTGAGCAGTTCGAGCGAGGCGTTGATGCTGTCGGGGCCCTTGAGCGCGCCCTCCACCGGCAGGCCCATGCGCAGCAGCTCGGCAATGCTTTTGGGCTCGGCCGAGTCGGCCACCACGTCGAAGCGGCGGGCGGCCCGCTCCTCGGTCAGGGCCTTGAAAATGTCGGGGTTGGTGAGCCCGGGGCTGTAAATCAGCTCGTCGGCCCACAGCTCGCCGCCGCTCAGGTAGAGGTCCACCGCCGCCGTGGGGTCGTTGGTGAAGCCAAAGTCCAGGCCGGTGCCCAGGTAGCGGGCCCCGGCGGGTATTTCCTCGACCACCTCCCACTTGCGCAGCACCAGGCCTTCAATCTTGCCCGTGAGCCCGCGGGCGTACACGCGGTAGAGTTCCAGGTCTTCCGTTTTCAGGGCCTCGATCTTGGCGTGCTCGGTGGCGCTCAGGAACGGGTTGTGCCGGTGGTCGCTGATGATGACCTCCACGTCGGGCTGGCCGTGCAGCTCGTGGGCCCAGAACTCGGTGTTGGGGTTGTAGTCGATGAAGGTGCGGATGCGCGTGCGCAGCATCAGCTCCTTGACCACCGGGTAGGTGATGCCGTTGGCTTCGTTGACGAAGAGGTAGTCGCGCTTGCCGCTTTTGGCGTCCTGGAAGTCGTCGTAGGAGGTGAACTCCATCAGGCTCCCGTTGTGGTACTCGTAGATGCGGTCGCTCTTGTTGTAGCCCTTCACCAGCGACTGCAGTTCCTCGGAGGAGCGCACGATGTTCTGCGCGTCGCGGATGGCGCCCTTTTTCAGGTTGGGGATGTCCTGGCCCACCACGGTGCACACCAGGTTGGGCGCGGCGGCCAGCAGCACGAAAAGCACCTGCAGGATGCTGACGGTTTTGCCCGAACTGGTGCCGCCCTGGTTGATGACGCGGGGCTGGGTGCTGGCATAGTTGCGCGCAAACACGGGGCTGGCCTCAAAGCGCATCGTCCACCTCCTTTTCCGACGAAGCCAGCGGCGGGCCGGCGGCCACCACGTGCACGGTGAGGCCTGCGGCGATGGGGGCCCCGTCCTTGCCGGTGATTTCGTTGCGCTCGACGTAGCCACGGGCCTTGCCCTTGGTCTTCAAGAAGAAAATCACCGACGCCGCATCGCTGCCGATGTGCTTCTTGATGGGCACCAGGATGGGCTGCTTGCTGTCGCTGTTGAGGAACACCTTCGTGTCGTCAAGCGTGTAGCCCCGCATGAGCTTGTGCAGCATCGTCTCGCCGAAGTCAACGGCCACATCGGCCACCTCCGTCACCGCGGCCGCATACTTGGGGTCTTTCTTCAGCCAGTGGTAGTGGTTGCTGCGGGCCACCTTGGCGTTGTTGCACGCGGTTTCCACCACGCCCAAGCTGGCCCGCAACGCTGCGAGCAGCCGCTTTTTTTGGTGTCCAGCTGTGTCCAACGATTTACCCATTGCGCTTGCCCACTTGCACCGTAAAAGAGGCCCCGTTGTACTTGCGGTCGATCAATTCCGTCACGTCCTGCTCGGCCTGTTGCAGCTGCTCGGGGCTGGCGAACTTGATGGTCAGGGTGCACTCTTTGGGCTGCTTGTCGAAGTCGAAGTCGGCCGTGCCGGACTCGCCGCCGGCGCCGTCGTGGTCCACCACGGGCACTTCCAGCCAGTCGCGCGGCAGGTCGATGCCCCAGCCTTCCAGCGGCAGCTCGCTCCACTCGTTGGCCAGCTGCTCCCAGTTCCACTCGCCGAAGCTGGCGTTGTCCTTGATGACGAACTGGCGCTTCTGCTCGTCGCTCCAGCCGGTGACCTGCACGACGGGCACGTCGAGGTAGCCCAGGCGCTGGGCCGCGCGCAGGCGCATGTTGCCGCCCAGGGCCACCAGGTTTTCGTCGACCACGATGGGGCGCAGGCGCAGCATCTCGGGGAAGTCGATGAGCGACTGCACCAGCTGCTCGAAGCGGTTGTCTTTGATGAGGCGCGGGTTGGCCTCGTTGAGGCGCACCGAGGCGGTGGGGACGAGTTGGATCGGGGCGGGGGCCGGGTCGGGTTTGGGCTGCTTGGGCATAGCCCAAATTTCCGCGCCAGGGGTGCCGGGGCGGGTGTTTGCGGACGGGTTTTGTTGCACTCCTGCCAAATCAGGCCACTACCAGCCGGAACATGGCCCCGGCCGCCGGCCGAAGCTCCAGCTGCAGCTTCTTCTGGCTGTCGGGCAGGGCCGCGAACAGGGCGGTGGCCAGGCCGTAGGCGCGGAAGCGTTGGCCCCCGCGGTCGGCGTAGAGCGAGAGGGCCCCGGCCTCGGCGGCGTAGTGGGGCAGCAGCAGCCAGCGGCTGCCGGGGCTGGCGGGCGCGGCCAGGGAAACGGCCACGGCCTTGGCCAGGTGCTGGGCGGCTTCGCAGTTGAGGTTGGCGATGCCGTTGCGGTAGAGGGTGAGCTGGGGGGTGGTGTCGATAACGGGCATGGATGGGAAAGGAAAGCGGGAAAGGATAGCGGACGGGTAGCGGTAGCGGGGGATAAATTCAGGTATAGGGCCGGCCCTTCAGGGTTTCGGTGAGAAACTTCACCAGCGCGCCCAACTGCTCATCGGGCAGGTCGAGCATGACGCGGGTGCGGCCGGCCTCCAACTGGGCCGGGGCGTGGGCGAAGCGGCAGGGCTTGGGTCTGGGCGGGGCGCGGGGGTCGGTGGGGCTCATCAGCGCATCAGAAACGGGGCCCTATTTTGGGGCCATGAAAAAACTCTTCTTCTTCGGGGCCTGCCTGGTGGCGTTGGCTTCTTCGCCGGCCATGGCCCAAACGGGTGGGGCGGACGTCGTCGTGGTTCGGACGACCGACAGCTACGGCAGCCTGCACGTCGTCGTCACGCACGGGGAAGGCAAAACCGAAGCGTTCGATTTCCCGGCCAAGGACCTCAAGCGCGCACCCAACGGGCAAGAAGAAGCCCTGCAAAAAGTCTTCGCGAAGCTGTACCAGGAAGGGTACCAATTGCGGGGCACCGGGGGCGGGGGCTATAATTACCTGATTCGGAACACCTTCGTTTTCGCGAAGGGCCAGTAACGCCCGTCGCCGACGGGGCTGGTTGTCATCGACGCGGGCGGCGGAA
The DNA here is from genome assembly GCA_050954665.1 of Janthinobacterium lividum. Classification (GTDB taxonomy): domain Bacteria; phylum Bacteroidota; class Bacteroidia; order Cytophagales; family Hymenobacteraceae; genus Hymenobacter. The sequence continues at coordinate 107,056 of JBPBPC010000035.1, read as the reverse complement.
CGCAGGGCCATCAGAAAGGCAAGTCTTTATCGTCCTCATCGAACTGCGACGCGGGCAGGGCCCCCAGGCGCACCGGGCGGGGCCCCACGTCGCCTTCCGCCAGCCTTTCGACGGGCGCTAGCTCGCCGCCGCCCAGGTCGAAGAAGGTGCCGCGCTTCATCGAGCAGCCGGCAATGACTTCGCCCAGGGCCCCGTTGCGGTGCTTGAGGATGTCGAAGAGGATGGTGTCCTGGGTGGGGCTGCCGTCGGCGTACTCGTCGATGCCGTAGTACTCGCCGCGCCAGAGCATCACCACCAGGTCGGCGTCCTGCTCCAGGCTGCCCGACTCGCGCAGGTCCTGCAGCTGCGGGCGCTTGTCGCCGCCGCGGGTTTCCACCGAGCGGCTGAGCTGCGAGAGGGCAATCACCGGCACGTCGAGTTCCTTGGCCAGCTCTTTCAGGCCCCGGGTGATGCTGCCGATTTCCTGCTCCCGGTTGCCCTTCGTGTCGCCCTTCATCAGCTGGATGTAGTCCACTAGGATGAGCTTCACGTCGTGCTCGGCTTTGAGCCGGGCCGCTTTGGCGCGCAGCTGGAAAATGGAGAGGCCGGGCGTGTCGTCGATCAGCAACTTGTCGGTGCGCAGGCGCTTGGCCTGCTCGTAGAGGGCGTGCACCTGGGGCACGCCGCCGGCGACGTGGCCCCGGCGCAGGTCGGCGTTGGTGTAGCCGGCCACCTCGCTGGCCACCATGCGCTGAATCAGTTGCTTGGTCGGCATTTCCATCGAGAAGATGGCGGCAGCCTGGCCCAGGTCGAGGGCGCAGGTGCGGGCGAAGTGCAGCAAGGCGGCCGTTTTGCCCATGCCCGGCCGCGCGGCCAGCACGACGAGGTCCGAAGCCTGCCAGCCGGCCGACACGTCGTTGAGGGCCCGCAGGCCGGTGTTGACGCCGGTGAGGCCGGGCGACTCCACGGCGCGCACCAGGTCGGCGAACACGCCGTCGTAGGTGCTGGCCACCGTTTGCACGGCCCTTGTTTCCAGGCCTTTGTGCAGGCCGTTCAACTCGAGCTGGGCGGCGGTGAGCAGGCCCAGCGCGTCTTCGCCCTCGTCGTAGGCGTGCTGCATCAGCCGGGTGCCCGTGGCGATGAGCTGGCGGCGGGCCTGGTACTCCTGCACGATGCGGCAATGGCTTTCCAAGTGGGCCACCGAGTCGGCCTTCAGGCTGAGCTGGGCCAGGAAGTGGGGGCCCCCGATGCGTTCGAGCACGCCGGCCGCCTTCAGGGCCGGCACCAGGGTAAGCGTGTCGACGGCCTCGCCGGCGGCGAAGAGCTGGCGCACGGCCCGGTAGACGAAGCGGTGGGCCGGCACGTAGAACGCGGCCTCGTCGGGCAGGATGCCCAGCACCGTGCGCAGGCCGCTGCTGACGGAAATCACGGCGCCGAGGATGGCCGCCTCGAGGGCAGCGTTGTGGGGCGGCACGTGGCCGACGGTGTGGTTTTTCATGACCAGGATTGCTTGCGGGTGGGGTTGGCGGGGCTTTGCTTGGGAGCCGGGGGCGGGCCCGTCACGCCGTCGGCTTTGGTGGCCCGGGCCTTGGCCACCCAATCGCATTCGTCCCAGACTTCGGCCAGGTAGTCGTCGAGCTTGTGGGGGCCCAGGCGGCGCTTCTGGCGGTGCTGGCGGTAGCCGTCGAACTGGCCGGTGAGGTAGGCCAGCTGGCCGGCCTGCTCGGTGCGGTGCACGAAGCCCACGATGCGGGCCCAGCGCGGCTGGTGGCGCTGCTCGGTGATGTGCCAGAGCGCGGCCATCTCGGCGGCTAGGGCCAGGGTGGCGGCAGATTGCTGCGGGCCGTCGTTGAATTCCCGGGGGGGCCGCGCAACGGGGGGCACTAACTCAATTTTTGCTTTCAGGACGGGCGTAGAAATTTCCGAAACGCCCGCCCCCATTTTTTTTTCTGGGGTGTGGGTTTCATTGGAATTTCTACTGGAGTTTAAATGGTAGTTTATGTCTGCAAAATCTGCAATAGGTTGTGGCAGATTTTGCAATAGGTCTGTTGCAGATTCTGCAATAGGCTCTTGCAGATTTTGCAATAGGTCGGGGCTACCTGTTGCAGATTCTGCCACAGGTTCGGCCCCGTTTTCCGCGGGCACCAGCGGCGTTAGCACGCGCTTGTGAAAGGCGCTTTGGTTGGTTTCGCGGTGCAGCCAACCGGCTGCTTCGAGTTCTTTCAGGGCCCCGCCCACCGTGCGCTTTTGGATGCCCGGCAGGCGGTTGACAAAGTGCTGGTCGTTGGCCCACACGCTGCCGGAAACCTTGTGCAGGTCGAGGATTTCGGCCAGCACCAAGCGCGCGGGCCAGGACAGGCCCGGGGCGGCCAGCACGTCGGCGGGAATGACGAGGGCGCGGTTCGCAGAAGCAACGGACATGCGGGGCGTGGGGGCAGCAGCGCCGGGGGTGGCGTGCATGAGGGCGGGGTGATGGGAGCGGGCGGGTTGCATGGCTAAGCGGCGGTTTCGAAGAGGGTGGCGGTGGCGGCCGCGGGCTTGCGCTTGCCGGCCCCGGTTTGGTTCAGCAGTTCCGGCCCGATGGGCTGCTCGGCGTGCATGCGCAGCAGCAGGGCCCCGCACATGAGCACGTCGTTCAAGGCCCGGTGCGCGCCGTTGGTAGGAAGGCCGAAGCGGCGGCACAGGTCGCCGAGCTTGTGGGGCGCCGGGTAGCGGCGGCTGGCCACGGCCAGCGTGCAGAGCCAATCGTTGGGCAGCGGGGCGGGGGCCCCCAGGCGGGCGCGCTCGGCGTTGAGGAAGCGCAGGTCGAAGCCCACGTTGTGGCCCACCAGCACCGAGCCCCCGGCCAGCTGATGCAGGCGCTGGAGCACGGGCTTCGCTTCGGGGGCCCGGCGCACCTGGGCGGTGGTGATGCCGGTGAGCTGGGTGATGCGGTAGGGCACCTCGCCGGCGAAGCGCACGAAGGATTGCAGCTGCGCGACGGGCTGCTGGTGGCGGTAGCGCACGGCGGCCACTTCCAGCAGGCGGTCGGCGCCGGCGTGGCTGCCGCCGGTGGTTTCGGTGTCGATGACGGTGAAATCATCAAGGAAGTGCGCGGCCGCCGGTACCAGCTGCAACGGCTCGGCGGCGTCCGCTTCTTCCGCCGCGTGGGCGTTGAACAGCATGCCGTCTTTCAGGGACTTGGCAAACGCTTTGGCCATGGCCCGTTCGGCTTCCTTTTTCTTCAGGTAGGCGGTGCACCGGGTGTAGGCTGCTTCGAAGGCGCCGGCCGTGGAGGCATCCGCCTTCGGGGCGGGCAACGCGGCCGGCGCGCTGTAGAAGTACAGCCCGTCCTCGAATTGGCTCACCGACGAGAGCAGGCCCGCGTCGTAGCGGAAGTACTCGCGGTGCCAGGTGCAGGCGTTTTTCTTGCTGGTGCCGTCGGTGATGCCGCGGCTCATGCCGGTGGTGCGCAGGAAGTAGCTAGGCACGGGGCGCCTCCTCTCCGAACATATCCAGTTGTTCCGCCACGACACTTTCCGTGCGCTCGGGAGCCTGCCGCCGCACTTGCAGCGCGCGGAGCCGCAACAATTCGCGTTCGGCGTCAATGCGCGCCCAGTGCTGCTGGCTGCGGGCCTGGCGCGCCTCTTCTGCGCGGATTTGCTCCGACCGTTCCCGGCTCACCAACGCCTCGAAGTAGATCGTCTGGCGCTTCCACTGAATGCAGTATTCTAGCGAACGGATGACCTGCGACACGTAGTCCAGCCAGATAAATTTTTCAAACGGCGAGGGAACGCTGTCGCCTTCTTCGTTGAAATCGGGCAGCCCCTCGCCCTCACGACGGGCGATGCCCGCGGCAATGGTGGGGCTGGGATAAATCCCGATTTCTACGCACTGCTTCACGTAATTTTCCAGGTGCTCGGTGGGCGTGTACGCCTGGCCGCCCCATTCCCGACCACTGGCCTGGGCGTGGTAGCTGGCCCGGGCCGTGATGCTGTGCTCGCGCTGGCTAAGGGTTTCCAGCTGCCACAGCATCCGATTCAAATCCGTTTCGTGGGGCTGGCTGAGCTTGGCCACGTAGGGCGAGCCCTGCACCCGGGCGGCGTCCGCATCTTCCAGGAAGGGCATGCCGAACCAGTCGCGGCCGGTGTCGTCAATTTGCACGTGCCGCTGGCACAGGCCAATGCTGCGGAAATCCGGCTGCGCAAAAACGACGAGCCAGTTCACCTCTTCAAACTTGGGGAGCTTAGGTGTGAACAGACCGAGTTGAGGGCGCTGGCTCATGCGGCCACCTTCCCTTCCCCCAGCCCGGCCTGCGCCTGCTCGATTTCGGTGAGCAAATCCACCGCCGTCACCGTCAGGGCCGTCGAGCGGTCCGACAAAAACTTGTACCGGGCCTCGCCCAAAGCAATGGCGTGGGCCTCGGCAAAGGCGGCCAGCTTCGCCCGGGCTTCTTTGAGGGCCTGCGGCGAGGGCCGGTACTCGATGCACTCCGCAATCTTGGCCGACTGCTCCAGCAACTGGACCAAGTTGAGCTTGTTGATGGCCTTGGCCATGCGGCTGCGTTCGCCCGGCGTGATGTGGTGGCTGGTGAGCTGCTGAATGATGCGCTTGCGCACTTGCTCCGATTCGTCAACCACGAGGCTTGGGCCGGCAGTAGCGGAGGCTGCCGGGGGTGCCGAAACCGGCGGCTCGGCCTCGGCTGGGGCTTTTTTTGACGCTTCGGGGGCCACGACCTGGGCGCTGGTTTCGGGCTCGGCGTCGGGCATTTCTTCCGCCGGCGTGGTGGCGTAGCCGCCGGCCTGCATCAGCCAGCCGATCAGCAGCCGGAAGGCCTTGCCCACCGCGCGGGTTTGGGCCATGCTCTCGACGGCGTAGGGATCGAACGTGCGCTTGCGGCTTTCCAGGTTGGAGCAGGAGGCAATGCCCCGGCCCACGGTTTGGCCCGTGCGCAGGTCGAGCAGGCCCACCGTGGCGCGGAACTCGATGGCGTAAAGCTCGGTGTCGGGCTTGCCGGAATACCCTTTGAAGGTGTGCAGCTGGTGGGTGCTGGTGTCCGCCACCGATTCGACGAGCGGCACCAGGCCCAGCATGGCCCCGGCGAACTGCCAGCCCTCGACGTTGACGTACTTCTTGCCCTGAATCGGGGTGTAGAGCTTGTGGGCCTCGATGTGCTGCTGCACCAGTTCGGCCAGGCTGCCCAGCTGGTCGGGGTGGTTGAGCGAGTACACGGCCAGCTCGGCTTTGCCTTTTTTGGCGACGGTGGTGGAAGAGACGGACACGGGGCGGGGCTAAAAACCGAACGTGAGGCGCTTGGCGGCCAGCAGCAGGGCGAAGAGGAAAAGGAAGAGCACGCCCACGGCGCGCTCGGCTTTGCGGGCCGCTTCGGCGCCGGCGGGGTGGGGCAGAAAAAACGGGTGCTTTTTCATTAGCTTTGGGCGTTAAATTTTCTGAGAGTTGGAAAGGCCGCCCTTGGCTGAGGGCGGCCTTTTTGTTAGGCAGCTTCTTGCTGTTCCTGTGCAGATTCCCGGGCCGCTTGGCGCAGGTTGGCCACCAAGCCGTCGAAGGCCAGCAGTGGGCAATTCATCAATTGGCGGCGGATGTGGCCCTGGGCATCTTCGTCGAGCCCGCCGGCCGCGCGGCTGATGTCACGAATGGCCAGCTCGGTGGCGTAGGTGCGGCGGGCAATGCGCACGGCCCCTTGCAGGTCCACCAGCGCTTGCGTAGCGGTATCGGCTTCGCTCACCACCGCTGCTAGCAGGCCGGGGCCGTTGGCTCTGAGGCGGTGGCGTACCGTGTGGATGCCCTTGGCGGTTTGCCGCTCGAACATGAGCACCGAGATGTTGAGCTTCGGGAAGGCGGCGCGGGCCAGGTTGGCGAAGTCGCGGAAGTCACTCATGGCTAGTTGGCTTCGCCGGTGCGGCGGTGGTGGTGTTCGTTGCGGCGGTACTGCTCGGAAGCCATCAGGGAGCGCAGCGCCGGCATGATGCTGCTGATGCGGCCCTGCAAGCCCTTGATGGGCATGACCGGGCGGCGGTCGGGCCGGGGGAGGCGGGCGGCTTCCATCAGGCGGCGGGACCGGCCAGGGCCGGGTGGGTGCACGAGGGGGTGGCGAGCTGGGCGTTCACCGCGGCTAAGTAGCCGGCTTGCTCCTGCAAGCGCTGGGTCAGCACGCGCTCGAAGTGCTCGGCCCGGTCGCCGTCGCCGGGCTCCAACCAGCTGACGTAGCGGCGGAAGCTGCTGGGCCCCCCGCTGGCGCTGGCCTCGTAAGAGGCGGCGCCGTTGTAGTGGCATTCGAGCGTGAGCAGCGCGTGGCCGGCGTCGCGGGCCAGCGGCAGCAACCGGGCGTGCAGGGCGGCCAGGTCGAGCACTTGCGGGGCGGGCGGCACGGCCAGCAAGGCGACGCCGTAGGGAGCGTGGGTTTCCATTACTTTTGTGGGTGAAAAAAGAAGTGGTTTGAAAGGGCCCCCGGTAGCAGCCGGGGGCTTTTTTGTGGGCTAGAAAAGCAGCAGCAGGCCCAGCACCACCGCCAGGGCCACCCCGGCGAGGCGCGCCGTTTTGGGGTCCATCTCGGAGTCGTGGCGCTGGGGGCGGTGGCGGGCGGTGTCGAAATCGTGCGGCATGGCGGAAGGGAGAAAAGTGGATATAGCGGAAGCGAGATGATGTTTTGGGGAGAAAAAACAGGATAAACCCAACAGTAGTACTGGCCGTGCGAAGGGGCCAACCAGGAGTGGCTGGGGGTGTTAGGGCTTATTTTTTAGGGGGCTAGGCGACTAAAGCGGGTTGGCCGAGGCGACGCTGCGCGTAATCGATGCAGCTGCTGCGGGCGTAGAGGCACTTGGTGCCCTCTTTGCGGTAGGTGATGCGGCCGGGCTCTTTCGCCCCGGGGGCCGAGGCCCGCACGTACTTAACTAGCGTTTCCCGCCGCTTCACCCCGGCTGCCGTCAGGGCCAGCTCGGTGGGCAGCCACTCTTGCTGGCTGAGCACGTAGGCATCGAGCAGCTTTTCCAGCCGCTCGAGGCGCTGCACCACAGCCTGGTGCTCTTCGGGAGTGACAAAAGCGATACTGGGCATGGCCTTAGGCGGCTGGAAGGAGGCTGGCCAAATCCTGGGCTGCCGTTAGGCTGCCGCACTCGCGAGCAATCCGCACCGCTTCAATCACAGCCGGATGCCCGGGCCGCTCGCGCCGAATAGCGTCGCTTACTGCCTGCTTTGTCAGCCCGAGTTGTTCGGCGATGCGCTGAATCGAGCCCCGCGGTAGCAAGCCGCTCAGTTTTTTAGGGTTGTCGTTCATTTGACTTTTATGGTCTGGTGTATATATTGCCTTGTCTTTGGTTGTCATTGATTGACAAAACAAAGATAGATTGTCAAATGCTATTTGTCAATAGTCTTTTGACAAATAGCATCATAAAAGACAAAATTTATTTGTCAATGTCAAACGAGGACAAAAAGAAACAAACACCGATGGCTATACAATTGAGGGCCCTTCGCAAATCGGCCGGGTTATCGCAAGAAATTTTAGCGTCCAAACTTGGCGTAACCAAGCAGGCTGTCAGTGCCTATGAAACAGGTCGCGCGAATCCGACAGCGCCTGTTTTACAGCGATTGTCTCAAGCCCTCGGTGTGGGAGTGGATACAATAATTAATTACCAAGGGGCCAACACGTCTGTAGAAAGTCAAGGCGAAGCACCTTTCGACGTTAATGCCATTGGCCCATTAGCAGACCAGCCTCACGTAGACTTGCCATTCCCTGGCTTTAAAACCTTGGCTTCTTTCGGCGAAACGGGCGGCCTCAGCTTGGCCACGTTAGCTAATTGCGCCACCCTGCGGGTCTACCTCCAACCTGACGAACTGCCGGCCAAATACGAAGGCGCAATGGTCATTGAGGTCTGGGGTGATAGTATGGAGCCCCACCTGTATTCTGGTGACCGCATGATCGTCTGGCAGATTCCCAACGCTAAATGGGAATCGCTTAATAATGTGGACTGCGTGGTTGCCTACGATGATACCGTCACCATCAAAGCCATTGTAGAAAATGACTTGTTTGTCTACGACCGTTTGACTTTGCGCGCAGCCAATCCGACCAGCGGCTATTTCGTGGTACCGCGCGCCTCAATCCATTCTATATGGGAGGTACGGGAGTATTATAAGCGGCCGAAATACTCGCCAAGCTCTAAACGGCGATAGGGCATGCCTGCTTCGTTTAAATTTATCCTAGCCCCCCGGCCTGACCGGGAGGGCCTGCACGACGTGCGCCTGCGCGTCATTGCCGAGCGCGTGGTGCGCTACTTCAACGTGCCCAGTGTGGCCGTGGCCGCCAAGTACTGGAACCCGAGCTACACACTGGAAAAGGAGAACTGGATCAAAACCAGCCACCACGAACACGCCGACCTCAACGAAGCGCTGTTTGGGTTGCTGCGCCGGGCCCAGAAGCTTAGCCGGGCCCAGCCCCACCTGTCGGCCGATGTCCTAAAAGAATTACTGAGCACCGGGGCCGACCTGCGGCCCGCGCCGGTGGCGGTGAGCCCCGACTTTCTGGCCCTGGCCTACGAGAGCTGGGAAAAGGACGACCAGGGCCACTTCGCCCAGTCGACGTGCGAGGCGCGCCACACCACCCTCAACAAGCTGGCCGCGCACTGGGGCTGGTCAGCCGGCAAGAAACCCCTGCCCTGCGACCAGCTCACCGAGCAGGTGATTGCCGATTTCGACGCCTACATGAAACGGGCGCTGGGCAACGGCCCCGGCACCCGGCGCAAGGCCCACGACATCCTGAACATCTACGTGGCGCGGGCCATCAAGCGCAAGGCCTTGCCCAAGCACGCCAACCCCTACGACGAGTTCGACCGCCCCACTCCTGCCCCGGTGAAGGTCTGGCTCACCGACGCCGAGCTGAGCGCCCTGGAAACCGTGGGCCTGCCGCGCCAGCAGCACCAGGCCCGGGCCACCTACTTTATTCAGTACTACCTGCACGGCTCGCGCATCGGCGTGGTGCTGCGCCTGCAATGGAAGCAGCGCGCGCTGGGGGCCGTGCGCTTCCGCATGGACAAGGGCGACCGGGAAAAGGTCGTCGTCGAAAGCCCGCAGCTCACCGCCCTGCTGGACTCCTTCCTGCCGGCCGACGGCAGCGCCCCCGATCCGGAGGCCTACGTGCTGCCCTGGCTGGCCCCCTCCTACCCCCGCATGGCCCCCGCCAAGGCCTTGCAGGAAATGAAGCGCGCCACGGCCGTGGTGAACATGAACCTGAAGCGGGCCGGCCAGAAGGCGGGCATCGGCACGCACTTCTCCAGCCACAGCAGCCGGCGCACGCTGGCCGACAACGCCGACAACCTCACCGAGGACCTGGGCCTGGTGCAGGGCCTGCTGGGCCACACCACCCGCGCCACCACCGAGAAGTACACCCGCGGGCGCGACACGCCCGCCGTGCACCGGGGCGCGCAGAAGGTGTACCAGGACCGGCCCATGCCGCAGGTAAAACATGAGTAAAACAACCCCGCCACGCCGCCACCACAACGGGCGTGGCGGGTACCGGCAAAGTCGTCGTCGAACGCGCCACAGCGGGCGTGGCGCAGGGGTGTGACAATCGCCACTCCCTTACACGACCACAAGAAGGCCCTCAGCGTACTGCTGAGGGCCTTTTTTAATGCCTGTTTTTGCAGCCAAATTGTTCTGTGGGGCCCTGGCGCCGCAAGTATAGCGGCGGCGGCGTGCGTACCTTTGCTCCGGGCAACGGATTTACTACCGCCGCGTCCCGTTTCAGATGGTGTACCAACTTTGGCGAGCGCAACGTTCGCGCCCCTTCTTTTTTTAAAAGGCCCTCGGCAATGCGCCAAGGGCCTTTTTTTATGCGCCAGATGCTAGGACTTAAGCCCGATTAAATAGTTTTTCCGCCCCGCAGCGCCTAGCGCGCTGCTTTTATTCGCTTTCCACTGCCCATTTATACTATTTATCTACCAACGCGCTAGCGCTATGAAAACCCTGCTATTATTTTTAACCTTAGCGCTGACCGCGCCGGCTGTGCATGCCCAGGAGGCGCCCGCGCTGCCCGTTGACCCCACCACGCACTTGGTGGCCTACTCCGCCGTGGTCGACATCCCCGGGGCCACCGAAAGCGAACTGTTCCGCCGGGCCCGCGCCTGGGCCCTGCGCCGCTACAAGGGCGACGCGGCGGTGCTGCAAGTGCAGGACGCGGCCACCGGCCAACTCATCATCAAGGGCCGCACGCAGGCCCTGGTGAACGGCCACAGCTGCGGGCCCGTCGGCCACGTCCTCAGCCTCGCCATCACGGACGGGCAGTACCGCTACAACGTCACCAATTTTGTGAACACCAACCCCAAGCCCGCCGGCGACTACGGCATGGGGCCTTTCGAACGGGAAAAGCCGCGCCTGGCCTCGGCCTACACCGACGCCACGACGGACGCCCTCATTCAAAAAACCTGGGACCTGCTGCGCACCAACACCGACGACGAGATCAAGAGCATGCTCGGCTACTTGCAAGCTGCCATGACCGATAAAACCCAGGACGCCAAACTGTAGGCCAGCAGTCTACGCGCGGTGCAAGTGTTCCCACAGGGCCCACACAAAGCCCACAGCGGCCGTCAGCCCCATCAAGATGTAGACGATGCGGGTTTGGCGGGGTACGATTTCGTCGCGTTTCATGGGGCTGGCCGTTGCTGATCGGTTTGCAACGGCCGGCGGGGGGGCCTGGTTGTTACCGCCAGGTTATCATTTGCCGATGGAGCCGATTTTGGGCTGAATCTGGATGATGAAGCGCTTGTTTTTGGCTTCTTCGGCCCCCGTGTAGCGGCCGGCGCCGCGGAAGCCGCTGCCGGCGGCCACCACCTCCAGGTTGGGCGGGAAGCGCAGGCCGGCTTGTTCCCAGAGCCGCAGCACGGCCAGGGCCCGGCTGTAGCTGAGCTGGCGCACGGCGGGCCCGTCGAGGTTGTGCGGGTCGGTGGCGGGGTAGCGCAAGTCTTTGGCGGCGCGGCCCTCTACCACGATGAGGTACTGCACGTTGTCCTGTTTGTTCAGGCTTTGCATCTGGCGCAGCAGGAAGCGGCCGGCCTGCACCAGGGGCCCCTGGGCAGCGGCGGGCAGCACGTCGCTCTTGGGCGCGAAGGTCACTTCCGAGTTAAGCTCGTAGCGCTTGTAGCGCTGGTTGTAGGTGAAGTAGCTGCTTTCGAGGCGCTGCAGCGCGGCCTTGATTTCGTCGAGCTTGCGCTTTTCCTGCACCTGCACCTTCAGCTCGGCAATCAGGTTCTCGTTGGTGCGCTGCTTGTCCTGGAACCGCTTGTAGCTGAGCACGAACAGCACCAGCATCACCAGGAACAGGGCCGTCATCAGGTCCACGTAGCTGGGCCAGAAGAAGTCTTTGCGGTCCTGGTCCATCTACTGCTTGTTCAGGCCCAGCGCCTTCTGCAACCAACTGCGCTGGGTGAGTTGCTCGAGCACGGCGTTGGTGCGCGTGACCTGAAACAGCAGCTGCTGCTGCAAGGCCGTGTCGGTGTCGAGGCGCTGCTGCAGGGCCTGGATGGCCTGGGCCGTTTGCTGGGCCTGGCGCTCCTGCAGCTGGTTGAGGGCCTGTTGCTGGGCCGGCAGCTGGCTGAACGGGTTGAGGTACTCGACGATGCGCTGGTAAATGTTGTCGGCCTTGAGCGTGTCGAAGCGGCGCTGCCACTCGGCCTGGGCGTTCTCGGCGTCGGCGTTGAAGTGGGCCAGGCGCGTGGTCATCATGCCCGTGAGCTGGCGGCTGGCCTTGTCGAAGTACTGCTCCGTGTCGGCCCCCATGCGGTCCATGCGCTCCTGGCTCTGGTTGAAAAACCGGAACTGGCGGTCCACCGTGTCGTTGTGCTGCTGCAACATAGCTGGCACCTGGTTGAGGCCAGTTTCGAGGCCCGTGAGGCGGCCAAGCAGGCCTTCGACCTTGCGCACCACGTCGCCGCCGGCGGCCAGCGTGGCGTTCAGCTTTTCCTGGTACACCAGGAAGTTTTCGAACAGCCCAGCGCTGCGGTCCATGCGGTCGAACACGGCCACCGAGGCGTTGGCCATCTCGGTGAAGCCGATGCCTTGCAGCCGCTCCAGGAACCGCCGCTGCACCTCCGTGCTGCTGATAATCTGGTCGATGAGCGGCCGCAGCTGCTCAAACGCCGGCCCGATGGACTGAATATCGTTGACGAACTTGACGTTGAAGCCGTCGAGTACCGTTTTAAGCGTACTCAGGCTGCCGGCCATGTCGGAGTGCAAAATCGGCAGCAATTCGACCTGCAAAAACGAGTAGTAGTCGTTGCGCAGCCGTTCGGCCCGGCGGCGGGCTTCCCGGTACAGCGCGTTGCCCCACAGCGTGAGGCCCAGCCCGCACAAGCTGCCCACCATCGCCACCGTGATGCCGCGCAGGAAACCCGCAATGGCCGCGTCGTCGAACCGGCCGTCGCCCAGCACGAGGCTCACCAGGCCTAGAATAGCCCCGCCGAACGTGCCCATCAACCCGATGTAGAGCGGCAGCGAGGTGGTGGACTGAATCTCGCCGTCCAGGGCCCCCACGCGGCGCTCGGTCAGGTCTTGCAGAATGTTGAAATCAGCCGTGCCCTTGTTTTTGAGCAGGTACACGTTGGTGTTGGCCAGCACGTCGGCAAACTCGGGCGAGGGCGCGGTGCTGGCCACCGTGTCCACCTCCCGGTGCGTCACCGGGTCGCTGACTTTGGTGAGGAACAAGGCCCCGGCCTGCGGAAACAGCGTTGCCAGCCGCGCCGTTTGGGCGCGGGCCCCCAGGAAGGCGCGCACCTGCAAGCCAATCAGCAGCACCACGGCCAGGGCCTCAATTAGTAGCAGCATAGATTAAAAACGTCGTTCCAAGCACTGCGCAGCACTTGAGCCAGGGCCCCGGAGCCGTGCAGCGCTCGGAATAACAGCTAAATTAAGCGAAGTAAATGCGCGCCTTGCGGACGATTTCCCAGTCGTCGCCGTCCACGCGACGCAGCAGGCCGGGGGCCTCCGTCACAATGCGCGAAGCCGCGCCCTGGGGCAAATTAAATTCGCAGGCCGGCTCCAGCACGTCGGCGTAGGAACTGATGTGGCGCGGGTGCGAGGCCACGTCCGGGTTCACTTGGAACGTGGTTTCGTCGGGCCGAACGGGGTCCCAAGTCAGCTCATAAATGCTGTTGTGGGCCGGCTGCCCCTGCAACACGTTGCGCCGGAATCGCCCGTTCACCGGCGCCGAGCTAACGTAGGCGCGCCGGGGCCCCACCGGCGCGGGCGCCGCCGGTGCAGCAGGCTGCTCAGCCGGCGCTTCGGGCGGAGCGGCTTCGGTTTCGGCCGGCGTAGCAAGCGGAGCCGGGGCCCCCGCTGGGGCGGTGGGCGGCGGCAGGGCCGTTGAGGCAGTTTTGGGGCGGGGCGTGTTCACCGCCGGTTTTGGGCGGTTCGTTGGGTTGCTGGGGGCCGGCGCAGCGGGCATAGGGCTAGCCGGACCCGGGGCCGGCCGGTTTTGGTCGGCCAGGGCCCGGGCTATCATTTTTTGCACTTCCTTGAATTGCCCGGGCGTCAGCTCATCGGTCGCACCGGCCAGGCGCGTGGTGCTGCTACCGGCCGCACTGCCCGACGACGAGCGGTGCCGGTGCTTGGGCCGGGTCACAATCAAAAATGCAACCCCGATCAAGCTCAGCACGGACAAGGCCAGGGCCCACTCGCTCCAGTCGCGGCTGGGCGGCGCAGGCTGGGCGGCGGCCGGCAGGGCCGTTTCCTCCTGCCCCGCCGGCCCCCTCACCGGCGCGGTGGTGACCGGCGCTGTATCGGCAATGCCCTGGGCCAGGGCCCCAGAGCCGCCGGCCAGCAGCGCGGCGCAGGCCGCCGCGCGGGCCGTCCGGCCACCAAAATCAAGCAGTTTGCGCAGCATAGTGGCGTTCGTAAAGGCGTTGGGTGAGCTTGGGCAGGGCGTCGCGGAAGGCGAAGAAGAACAGCGTTTCGCCGATGGCCGTCGTTTCCTTGGCCGTGTTGGCGGAGAGCTGGTTGAAGCCCGCGTTGAGGCTATCGCCCATCTCTTGCCGAAAAAACTCGCTCAGGAAATCGGCGTCAAACTCCACGTTCAGGCGCGGCAGCAGTTCTTCTACGTCGGGGTCGTTGGCCAAGAAGTCGATGAGGCGCTGGGCGTTCACCAGCACCCCGTCGCGCCGCTCGCGGGCCTGTGCCAGGTTGGGCTGGGCGGCGCGGCCGGTGAGCGCCGCGGCCGCGGCTGGGGCCCCGGCGGCATCGGCTTCGTCGGCCTCCCTCGGGAAGGTGTCGCCGATGATGGCGGTGGCCTTCATGTTTTCCATTAAGTCCTGTAGGGCCAGGTGCTCGCCCTGCTGGGCGGCGAAGAGGCGGGCCCCGCCGTTGGCGGTGGCTTCCTTGGGGTCGGTGGCCACGGTGAGGCGGAAGTCGGCGGGCACGGGCTGGCCGGTGGCAAACGCCAGCACCAGCCGCGCCAGCTTGGTGGCCGTGGGCTGGCCGGGGCGGAAATCGAGCAGCTTGATGTACGTGCTGCCCTTGCCGCTGAAGCTGAGGTGGCGCGGCAACGGGCTGAGGCCCTGCGCCTGCGCCGCCTGCCCCACGTGGTACACGATGGCCGCAAAGTGCAGCAGCAGCACCACGCGCAGGTGCTGGGCCAAGATGATTTTCTCGCTGAACCGCAGCTGGTCGTCGAACCCAAACAGCAAGCTTACCACGTCGGAGGCGTAGAAATCCGAGTTTTTCATGGCTTTCTCAAACGCGTTGCGCGCCTTTTGGAAAGCCTCTTTGTTCGTTTCGTCGGGCACCATCTTGCCCACGAGCGCATCCTGGTAGCGCAGGAAACCGTTCAGGCGGCCGCCGCGGGTCTGGCGCGAGCCGTCGCTCCACAGCACGTCGCCGGCGAAGCGGAACGAGCTGATGGCGGCCGGCTTCTCCCCTTTCACAAACAGCACGTCGGTGGTGCCGCCGCCGATGTCCACGTTCACGGCGTTCACGCCGTCGCGCGGCTCGATGGCGCCCTGCTTCACCAGGTCCAGGTACGGGGCCAGCGACTCGCTCAGCACCCGCGGCGGGAACTGCTGGCGCTCGCCAAACACCCACTTGTACTCCTCGGCCCAGGTGTTTTCGAACACCAGCTGGGCGGCGGCGTTCATGCTCAGCGGCCGGAACCACACCACCTGGGTTTTGCTCACGTCGCCGTTGTTGAGGGCCGTTTTGTGCTTGATGAGCAGCAGCAACTCGCGCAGGAACGCCCGCACGCGGCGCTGGCCGGCTTCGTTGTCGGCGCCGCTGGTTTCCCACTTCAGGTTGGTGCGGTAGTGGCCCACGGCCCCGTTCAGCTCGTCGCGGTTGATGTTGAAGCCGATGTTGACGTTGCCGAACAGCTGCGTAATCTGCCCCGCAAAAATGGGCGTCTCGCACGTGGCCGTGCGGATGGGGAAAGCGTAATCGGCCCCCGGCGTGCCAATGAAAGCGGGCACGAACTCGCGGTTTTGCACCGTGCGGGCGTAGGCCAGGCTGCCGAAGCTGTTGCTGTAGCGCGCGGGCAGCGCGTCGGCGCGCTTCAGCGGCTGGTTCAGGGTGATGACTTGCAGCTCGTCTTCGGTGGCGATGCGGAAGGGCTCGGGCGTGGTGTCGGCGCCGCGCATCAGGGCCACGTGGCTGTTGGTGGTGCCAAAATCGACGGCAAACGTGAAGGCGACCGGGCCGCTCGTCACCGGCTTCCAGCGGGGCACCACCACGTTGCGCACCGTGCGGAAGGGCGTGCCCGGCGCGTCCGGCAGCGGGCATTCCAGCTCCACAAAGTCAAACGGCGCCTGCCGCAACTGGTAGTAAATGCTGGCCGCGCCGAACGGGTTGCGGGCCACGCGCACCTGCTTTTCGGCCGGCCGGGGCCCCTGTGCGTCGTGGAAGTGCAGGTCGGCCAGCGTTGCGCCGGGGTTGTCGTCCACCAGCATCACCTCGTAGGTGTTGTTGATTTCGGCCCGCTCGTGCTTGTAGAACGGGAACACGCCCAGGTTCACGAGCGTCTCCACCAGGAAGCCGTTTTCGGGGCGCTGGCTCACGGCGCTGGGCAGCTTGCGGTAGTAGTGGCGCTCGTAAATGACCGGCTGGCCGTGCTGCACGGGCACCGTCAGCGTCACGGTCACGTAGTTCATTTCCACCGTGAACTGCACCAGGCGGTTCACGTCTTCCGGCGTGAAGAAGGTGAAAAACTGCTTTTTCAGCGGCAGCAGAAACGGAAACTGCAAGTCCGCATCTGCATCAAAATCAGTGTACTGGTACGCCTTCCGGGCCCCCGGCGCGTAAATAACCGGCTGGCGGCCGGCCGCAAATTTGTCGCGGTTCAGGCCGTAGGGCAGCTCCACGAGGAAGTCTTCCAGCAGGTCGTTCACCGTCAGGTACGGGTAGGTGATGCCCAGCGCGGGCAGCACGCGGGCCGCCAAGTTGGGCTCGGCGTCGGCCCAACCAATTTGGGCCCCCATGCCGGCCGCGCCCTTGGTGCCGCCGTAGTAGTTGCTGCCGGTCAGGTCCAGGTCGGGCTTGAGCACGAGCGGCGCGGGGCCCTCCAGCACGCGGGTGGCGGCGATGAACCAGTCGCTGGTGCCCGGCTTTTGCGAGAGGCGCGCCTGGTACAGCTCGGCCCCTTTGATGCGCACCGTGCCGCCCTCGTAGGGCAGCGGCTCGTAGTCGGCCAGGAACTCGGCGGAACTCAGGTTTTGCCCCGCCACATCGTTCACGCGCTGGCGGTCAACGTCTTGCAAGTACTTGAACACGCTGCTAGCGAACGTTTTGTCGCGCAGGTTCTTGTTCACGTCGAACCAGCCGTACAGAAACTTCTGGAACTCCGGGGCCCTGCTTGCCAGCGGCACCACGGCCTGGTCGAAGTAGCGCCCGGTGCCGTTCACGCGCTGAATGTCCAACGCCCGCAGCCCCTGCCGCGCAAACACCAGCGTGAACGGCGAGGTGAGCCCAAGCAATTCGCGCCGCCCGCTGCCGCGCGCCTCCCCAAAAATCAGGAACAGCGTTTCGACGCCCGCAAACTGCGGGTCGTTGAGGTACAGGCCCAGCGTGCGGCCCATCAGCCGGGTGGCCTCGTTGCTTTGCAGGGCCCGCAGCTGGTCGTCTTTGTGCCAGGGCAGCAGCGTAATGCTGTAATTAGCAAACTGTTGCTTGAAAAACAGCAACTCCAGCAAGTCCAGGCAATGCGTCACCAAGTGGTGGTACACGGAGGTGCCATTCGGCTCGTGGCGCACAAACTCGAACGCCTCGGCCAGCAAGTGCAGCTGCCCAAACGGCGTGGGAATGGACGTGCTGGTGACGTGCGCCGAGCCGCCGTCGGGGTCGGCAATGGTTTTAATCTGGTTGTCGCTGATGCGGTCGGACTGCTGCCAGCCGCGAAGCAACGATTTGCCCTGCTGGTGCAGGCGAAGAATGGTGCTCATATAGTTAACGATCTATCGGCTAATGGTTTTCAACGGCTTAAAATCCTTTGATCTTGCTGTCCACCGTTTCGCGCATCACCTTGCTGAACAGTTCCACGAACTGGCCCGGCTTGGTGGGGTGGCTCGTTTTGGTGGCGTTGTCGTCCAGCGCCTTGCGCAGCGAGTTGGTGACGATGCCCTTGTCGAAAAAGCCGGTTTCGACGCGCTGGCCGTACACCAAATCGTTGTAGTCGGCCGAGCCGAGCTGGAACGGCGCGAAGGCCCGGTCGTTGGCCGCCAGCTCCTTTAGCCAGGGCGTAAAGCCGTAAGTGGGGTTGTCGAGCAGCTCACGCAGGGCCCTATAGAAGTCGTCGTGCTTCCACTCGGTGGGCAGTTGCAGCGTTTTGGCAAACACGGCGTCCATCGTGCCGGGCAGGCCGTGGGTGAGGAAGGTGGCGAAGAGCTGAAACCGCGTCAGGGCCCGGCCCAGCAGCTGGAGGCTCTTGTCGGGGTCGAGCGAGCCGAAGCGCACGGGCCGGTCGTCCTTCTCCAGGCCGTACTCAAAGAACAGCTCCTGGCCCTGCATTTCGGCCCGGCTGTGGGCCATGAAATCGAACACCGCCAGGGCCCCCACCAGTTCGATGAAGTGGGCGCCGTTGGTTTGGTTGGCGCCGCCTTCCTGGTTGTCGTAGCTCTTCGTAACAGGGTCGGCCAGGTAGTACAACGAGTTGAGGCCCCGCAGGTTGGTTTCGTAGTAGCTGAGGGCCGCCTTGGTTTTGGTGATGAAAAACCGCGAGTCGATGGCGCTCTCCGCGCTGGGGTTCACCTTGAAATACGGCAGCACCGTGAGGCCGCCCATGGGGGCCTCGCGCAACGCCTTTTCATTGGGCAGGCGCTGGCCGCTGCTCAGGTCGGGGTAGCGCAGGTTCTTGAGCAGCAGCGGGAAACCCGCCGCGCCCGTGCCCCCGAAAATGGAGCTGATGAAGAACACCCGGTCGCCGTCCTGCTCGTTGAAGTTGTTGGCAAAGGCCTGGATTTCGGCCGAGCCCATCAGCCCGTTCAGCACCACCGAGCCCACGTTGGGGCTGCCCTTGAAGCCCACAGTGAGCGGGCTGGCCAGGTTTTCGGGCGTGAAGAGCAGGTCCACCAAGTGGCGGCTTTCCACCGGCATGCGGTCGTAGTGCAGGTAGTCGCGGAAGCTCTCGTTGATGTTGCCGAAGTCGTAGACGAAGGCGTCCTTCACGTCGCCGCTGCCGGTTTGGGCAATGGCCGAGAGCGTTTTGATGTCGGTGTGGAAGAAGTCGCCCACCGCCGGGGCTGGCTGCAAGCTTTTGCGCAGCCGGGCGTAGGTTTTGAGCAGTTCCACGGTGCGGTTCATGTCGCCGTTGCGGGCGTCGGGGTCGATGATGATGGGCACCACCGTGTCGCAGTTCTTGATTTCGACGCCCGCCGCCAGCAGCATCGTCAGCGAGCGAATCACGCGCGAGCCCGTGCCGCCGATGCCGAATAAAAACAGTTTAGCCATTTAGGTAAAATAGGAAAAAATAAGGTGCATCAGAAGCCGTCATGCTGAGCGCAGCCGAAGCATCTCTACTGCTCAACTAAATCATGGTTACTGCCGCGGGGGAGATGCTTCGGCTGCGCTCAGCATGACGGTCAAATTATTTCGGCCACTCCGGGGCCCTAATTGGGCCAGCGCACCGGCGTGGTGCGGGCGCTGGTGGAGAACGATTTCACCACAAATGACCAAAACACAAAGAACAGGGCCCCAAACAGCGCATTCACGCACAAAAAGCCCAGCACGTACCGGTTGTAGGCCGACTGCTCGATGCCTTCCAGCGCCACGCCGCTGCTGTTGAGGCTTTCCGTCACCACGGAGTGCGCCTGCGAGTACGCCAGCGCCGCCGCCGCCACGGCCGTGAGCAGCACGAACAGCAGCCAGTGCGAGGTCTTGAAAAAAGCCGTGGTCATCAACCGGTTCAGCACCACGTAGTACACCAACGCCATGCCCAGCGCCACGGCGAAAAACGTGCTGAGGCCCACGCCGGGGAAAATGCTTTTTTGGTACACGGGGATGAGCGACGACGGCGCCGGCGTGCCCAGCAAAGCCTGGTAAAGCGAAGTGAAAAGCTGTTGAAACATGAGGGGTTTGGGTTAGCAGATGGTGCAAAGATTGGGGCCCCGGCGCCGTAGCGCGGGCTTTAGCTGCGCGGGCCTTCGGTTGTGGGCCGCGCTACGGCTACTGCGCGCGCTGCACGCGGATGGGCAAATCGAGGGCTTGCTGGGCGCTGGGCTGGTCGGCGAAGTAGTCGGCCACGCCCTGCATCACATCGGTGAGAAGGAAAGTTTTGGGGCCCTGCTTGGCGATGTTGCTGTCGTTGGCGGTGGAGGCTTGGGCCACCCAGGCGGGCTGCGGGCGGGGCAGCGTGAGGTGCAGCAGGGCCCCCGCGCCGGGCACCTGGGCCAGTTTTATCTTCGCCAAATGCGTGTATTGCTGCAGGTTGGCGTGGGTGGCGGCGCTGGGCTCCTGGGCCACGGGCCAGGTGCGCAGCAGCGCGGCGTCGGTGGCGGCGGCGTCGAGGCGCAAGCCCTGGGCGGCGGCTTTTTGCCACTCGGCGGGCACGTTTTTCAGGTCGAGGCCGAACACGACTTCGGCCGGCTCCTTGCGCGACACGCTCTTGGTGAAGCTCAGGGCCGGCACGCCGTTCACCGGGTCGGCCTTGTACCACTCGCCCTGGTTTTGGAAGTGGTCGAGCGCGGCGTAGGGCGGCGCAAATTTGGTGTTGAAGTGGGCCTGGGGCTGGCCGGCCAGCTGCTTCAGCAGCGTGCCGTCGGCCTGGCCCACCAGCGCCGGGGCCCCCACCACCCAGATGTAGTAGGGCAGCTTTTCGCCGTGCAAGGCCTGCGGGCGGGTGCGGTTGCCGGGGTAGAAATTGCCCCGGTAGGCCGACGTGCCGGCGAACACCGACACGGCCAGCTGCGCCGCGTCGGCGGTGCCGAGGGCGTCCTTCACGTCGGTTTTCACGCGCCAGGTCTCGCCGGCGTTTTTGGGGCTGTAGATGAAGTCGGACACGATGATGCTCACCGTGCCGGGCCGCTTGGCGTGCAACTTCAGGGCCTCGGCCAGCATCAGGGGCAGCTCGGTGCCCAGGGCGGGCTTTTGGATGCCGGTGCTCACGGCGCTCGTCAGGGCCCCGTAGCTGGTGGGCACCAGGATGCGCGGGTCGGCGCCGGTGGCTTCCTTCACGAAGTAGTAGGCCGCCGGGGCCCCGTGCTGGCCGTTCACGTCGGAAAGCAGCGCGGCCACCGTTTGCTGGAAGTTGCTGCCCGCCTCGCCCGGCGCGTTGGCGTGCATGAAGCCCTGCATGCCGCCCGAAGCATCCACCAACACGTTGATTTGATTGATTTTGTTGGCCGCTGCTGGGGCCCCGGCGGTCGGTTTGCCCCCGGTAACCTTGACGGGCTCGCCGCCGGAGCCGCAAGCTGCGGCCAGCCCGCTCAGCGGCAGCAGCAGGGCGTATTTTCTAAAAGTCGAAGCTGAAATCATGCGCCGGGAAACGGACTGAAGGAAGAAGCCAAAGGGCACCGCGGGGGTTTCCGGCAACAAGGTAGGGCCGGCGCGCGGCCCGGCCACTCCTTGCACATAGCAGGCCAAACCGGCGCGGCCAACGCCAAAACAGCCAACGATTTCGAGCCCCGGGTTGTTGTATTCCCGCCGGGCCATTGGCGGCCCCGGCCGCGGGGGCTACCTTTGCGGCCGCTTGTTTCAGGTACTTAGCTTGTTTATGCCCAACGTAATTTCCACCGATATCTGCATCGTCGGGGCCGGCCCAGTGGGCCTGTTTGCCGTGTTTGAAGCCGGCTTGCTCAAGCTCCGCTGCCACGTCGTCGATGCCCTGCCCCAGCCCGGCGGCCAGCTCACCGAAATCTACCCCAAGAAGCCGATTTACGACATCCCCGGCTTCCCCGAGGTACTGGCCGGCGACCTGGTTGACAACCTGATGAAGCAGATCGAGCCCTTCCACCCCACCTTCACGCTGGGCGAGCGGGTGGAGGAATTCGCCAAGCTCGACGACGGCTCGTTTCGCCTCCTCACCACCGACGGCACCGAGGTGCTGTGCAAGGCCGTGGCCATCGCCGGGGGCCTGGGTTCGTTCGAGCCCCGCAAGCCGGCTGTGGAGAACCTGGAGCGCTTCGAGGGCGGCAAAGGCGTGCACTACATGGTGCGCGACCCCGAGCACTTCCGCGGCAAGAAAATCGTGATTGCCGGCGGCGGCGACTCGGCCCTCGACTGGACGAATTTCCTGGCCAACGTGGCGGCCGACGTGACGCTGGTGCACCGCGGCACCACCTTCCGCGGGGCCGCCGACTCGGCCGAAAAGGTGCAAACCCTGCACGAAGCCGGCAAAATCAAGCTCGTGCTCAGCTCCAACGTGACGCACCTGCACGGCAACGGCCACTTGCAGGAAGTGACCATCACCGGCAACGACGGCGTGGCCGAAACTGTGCCGCTCGACCACTTCATCCCGCTCTTCGGCCTCACGCCCAAGCTGGGGCCCATCGGCGAGTGGGGCCTGGGCCTGGAAAGCGACGCCGTGCAGGTGAACACGCTCGACTACAGCACGTCGGTGCCCGGCGTGTTCGCCATCGGCGACATCAACACCTACCCGGGCAAGCTCAAGCTCATCCTCTGCGGCTTCCACGAGGCGGCCCTCATGTGCCAGGGCGCGTTCAAGTACATCTACCCCGACAAAAAATACACCCTGAAGTACACGACCGTAAACGGGGTACCGACGCTGTAAACACCAGAATAGGAACGTCATGCCCATCTAGCGTCCGCGCAGCCGAAGCAGCTTTCCCGCGAGAGTAATTCATTACTTCCCCGGCAGAGATGCTTCGGCTGCGCGGACGCTAGATGGGCATGACGTTCTTCTTTTGCCTCACCGATTTACCAATTCTATGGAAAACGACGTACGCATTTACGTGGAGGAGGCCCCCGGCCAGCGCCGCGAGCTGGAAGCGCCCACCGACATGGGCCTGAGCCTGATGGAGTTGCTCAAGGCCAACGACTACCCCATCCAGGCCACGTGCGGCGGCATGGCCCTGTGCGCCACCTGCCACGTGGAGGTGCTGGCCGGCCCCGCCCTGCCCGAGCCCCAGGACGCCGAGCTGGACATGCTCGAAACCCTGCCCCACGTGTACGAAGGCTCGCGCCTGAGCTGCCAGATTCGCCTCGAGCCCCGCACCGACGGCCTTGTGGTGCGCATTGCTGGGTAAGGGCGTTTTCTCTGCCACAAAAAAATCCCCGCCAGCGATTTGGCGGGGATTTTTTTGTGGCAGAGAAAACGCCCTAGCGGCGGTGCTTCTTGCTGTGCTTGTGGCTGGCCGTGGCCTTCTTTTTGGTAGTCGACGACTTCTTGTGCGAAGTCACTTTCTTGGCCGCGGCCTTGTGCTTGGTTTTGGTGCTGCGGTGGCTTTTGCTGCTTCTGGCGGCGCGGGCCTCCCTGGCACGGGCGGCTTTCGACTTGGTTTTGGTCTTTGTCTTAGCGGCTTTGCTGTGGCTGGCTTTAGCGCTGTGCTTGCTGCTGCGGCGGGCGGCGCGGCGTTCGGAAGCGCGCTCTTCGGCCCGGGCCTCGGCGCGGCGGGCCGATAGCCAAGCAGCGTGGCGGGCGGCGTAGGAGCGGGTGGTATGGGCTTCGCGGGTGGCTACGGCAGCCTCTTCGGGCCGGGCCTCATCGGCGTTGGCCGTGGCGTGGGCGGTGGCGTCGTTTTCGGGCGAGGCAGTGGCGTCGTCGGTAGCAGTGCGGACGGCCTCGGCCTTCTTGCGGCGCACCGGCATCAGGAAATCACGCTCGGCACGCTCGCGCACGCTCAGGTTTTCTTCGCCGGGAAGCTTGGTTACGGGCGTTTGGGCGTGGGCCGTGCCCAGGGTCAGGAAGAGGGCCGCCAGGGCTAACAACTGCTTCATAGTATAATCATTATCCATTTGGTCGAGAGGCAAAGCTAAGACCGTCCTTGGCAAGATGCAAGCGCCACCGGGCCCCGGCCGCGACTGGCGGCCGCCCCGCTTGCCCCTGCCCGGGGCCCCGGCTCGCCCCGCTCCTACCGCGCAATGGTGAGGCGCTGCCCGGCCGAATTGGCCCCAAATTCAGGCGCGTACAGGCACTGCACCTGGCTCAGGCCACCCGAGAAATCGCCGGCCTGGCTGGCCCGCAGGCGGTACTCGAACACGTGCGTGCCGCGCGGCACTTCGCTCAGAAAAAAGTTGGTGGCCGCATCGCGCGGGCTCTCGTAGTAGCCCAGCCCGTTCTGGTACCGGTAGCCGCTGAGCTGATTGATGGGTTCCAAACCGGCGGCGCGCTGGTCTTTGAGGTGCACGTACTCCAGGGCCCGGTCGGTGCGCAGCACAAGGCGCACCACCAGGGCGTCGCCCACTTTCAGGGGCGTGGCGGCGGTCAGCTTTTCGAGCACGGGGCCCCCAGCGGTGCGGGTTTCGCGGTAGAGCTGGCGCTCCAGGCTAAGGGGTGTGGCGGCGGGCGTTAGCTTGTCAAGGTCCTCAAAATACTGCCAATACAGCGCCCCCCAGGCCACGCCCGCGCCGGGCTTCGTGACGGTGACGGTGCCCTGCGCGGGCTGGATTTCGGCGGCTGGCCAACTGGTTTTGAAGTAACCGGTGCCGGCCTGGGCTGCTTCGGGCCGAACGGCCTGGGCCCCCACGCTGATTTGCAGCGGCGGAGCAGGCGCCAGCCAGTCGGCGCCGCGCAGCAGCAGGGCGTAGCAAGCGTCGGCGGTGGCGCGGGTGCTGGGCCAGTGGTGGGCTTGCTTTTGGGTGAGCAGCCATAGCTTCATTGCATCGACGGCTTGCTGGTTGTTTTTGATTTCATCGAAGGCTTCGATGAGCGTGGCCTGGGTTTCGGTGGGGGCCTCGCGCCAGTAGTAGCCGCCGGTCACGTCCTGCCAGTACATGCCCAGCGTGGGCGAGTGCAGGGCGTTTTCGGCCAGGGCGCGCAGGATGTCCTGGGCCGCCGGGGCCCCTCTGTTTTCCCGAAACAGGGCCAGGGCCGCCTGGGCTTGCAGGTAGCGCGTCTGGCCGGGCCAGAACTTGGCGGCTTGCCCGCGGTAGTAGGCGTAGGCGGGCTGTGCGGCTTGGGCCACGGGCTGTTGGGGCCAGAAGCTGCGGGCGTACAGGGCCTGGATTTGCACGTCGCCGAGGTGGTTGTCGGCCAGCTTCACGGCCTTTTGGCGGCGCAGCGCGGCGTAGTCGCGGGCCGTGGCGTCGTCGAGGTAGCGCAGGGCGTTTTGCAGGACGGGGCGGGCGGCGGCGTCCTGGCCGGCGTCCAGGGCCCCCAGCTTTTTCAGCTTGCCGAAGCCGGCCACGACGAGCTGGGTGAGGTAGCGGTCGGCGGGCATTTTCTCGAACCACGGAAACGCGCCGTCGGGCCGTTGCATGCGTTGCAGCTTGGCCAGGGCCCCGGCAGTTTCGGTGCGCAGCCGCACGGTATCAAATAGGGTGCTGAGCCGGGCCAGCCGCTCGGTTTCGCCCTGGGCGTCGCGCACCCAGGGCGTTTCTTGCAGCAGCAGGTTCTTCAGCTCCTGGTTTTGGGCCAGCTTGCTGGCCAGCTGGTTGCGTTGCGCCGGGGTGCCACTCTGCGCTTGGCGGCTCCACTCGGCCAGCACGGCTTTGAAGCGGGGGTTGGATTTGAGAATCTGGGCGGCCAACAGGTTGGCGTACAGCCGGTCAAAAACCTGCTCCGAGCATTCGTAGGGGTACTCCAGCAGGTAGGGTAGGCTTTGCACGGCGTACCAGGCGGGGTTGGCCGTCATTTCCAGCGTGAGGGAGTAGTTGCGCCGCGTGGGCGAGGCGCTGCTGGTCAGCTTCTTCAGCTCGAACGTGCGGGTGCCGGGGCCCACCACGGGCAGCGGCACGCTCTCGGTGACGAGGAGGCGGTTGGGCAGCACGGGCAGCGTATTTTCCTCGCCGTCGGAGTAGGTGGTTGCGGGTTGCGGGTTGTCAGTTGCCGGTTTTTTGCGGGCCTTTCGTTGGCTCTTTGCTGGCTGGTCTGCCGCAGTTTCTTGTTCGCTAACACCTGATAACGAGGAACTAGCAACTACCCGGTACGTCACGGCCACGGGCGCGAAGTCGGCGGGCAAGCGCAATTCCCAGCCCAGGGCAGCGCTCTGGTGGGCCCCGGCGGCCACGGCTTGCTGCGCAGGGCCCCGCAGCAGCTGGGCGGTGAGGTCCTGGCCGGTGGCGGCGTCGAGCAAAAAGAGCTGGGCCGTGCCGCGGGTGGCGCGGTCGGTCAGGTTCGAGAACTTGGCGGGAAACGTGAACGAGTCGCCCTGGCGCAGGAAGCGCGGGGCGTTGGGCGTGATTTGGATTTCCTTTTGGGTGACGAGCTGCCGGGCCAGCTGGCCGGTGCGCAGGTGTTGGTCGTGGGCCAGGGCCAGCAGCTGCCAGCGCGTCACGGCCTCCGGCAGCTGAAATTCAAGCACCACGTCGCCGTTCTTGTCGGTGCGCAGGGCCGGCTGCCACAAGGCCGTCTCGCGGAAATCGGTGCGGGTGGGAACGGCGTTGAGGTCGGGTTGGGCCACCGGTTTCTTTTGCGTGCCGTAGCCAACAACTACCTTTTCGCTTAGCGAGTTAGCAAAATCTTCCATTTTCCCCATCGCCAGCATGGGTGGCGCAGGCGCGGGTGCAGCCGCGCTGGAGAGTTCTGACAAATCGACTGTATCTGCATTACTCTTGAACCTACTGTTTTTAATGAGCCTGCCATGACGTGGTCTAGAGTACACATCGTAGAGAGATTTTTCCCAAGTGTTCAGCACTGGATAATTTACAGCCACTAGCCTAGGCCCAGCACCCGGTTCCACCATCGGAATAGAATTCAACTCTCCGAACTGCCCCTGCCACCCAAACCGCGGCGGGTAATACTGGTTGTTGAATCTCAACCCCTGAAAACTGTGCGGCCGGAACACGTCCAGGCTTTGGTCGTAGAGCGTCGCCAGCAGTTCGGCATCGGCCGCTTTGCCGCCGGCTTGGTGAATGGCAATGCGCCAAGTTTCACGCTGGCCGGGCTGGAGCTTGTCGCGGAAGGTGCCGATGGCCAATTGCAGCGGCTGCGGCTTTTCGGCCACTTGCACGGTGGCGTCGTGGCGGTAGAGGCGGTTGGCGCGCACCTGCGTGGTGTGGATGTACAGGGGCCCCGGGGCGTTGGCCGGGCCGCTTGCCACGGCCACGCGGCGCTGCTCGCCGGCGCGCAGCGTCAGCCACTCTTGGCGCAGCAGTTGGCCGCCGCGCTCCACTTCCAGCAAGATGCGGGCGTCGGCCTCGCTGCTGCCCAGCAGGACGGCGGCGGCCTGGCCGGGCGCCACGGTGTCGGCCAGCGCCACAAACCAGTCGGGCGTGGCGATGGGCACGGTGGCCCCCCCCGAATCGTAAAGCGTGAAGTCGTGCTGCGCCCGCGCCGAATCGGGGCCGGCGGCCCGGGCTTCGAGGCGGTAGCGGCCGGTGGGCAGGGCCCCCAGGGCGGCGTTTAGGTCGAGGGCCGCGCCGGCTTTGGTGTCGAAGGCCAAGGTTTTGACCAGTACCGGCGGGGCTTCGTTCTCTGCCGTTTCAGGCGCGGGGCCCGGCACACCGGCCGGGTTGGGTCGGTAGCGCAGGGCCAGTAGGCGCAGCGTGCCAGCGGCAGGCAGCGGCTCACCGGTGGCGTTGGTGCCCAGTAGCCGGAAGGTGGGCAGGCGCTGCTCGTCTACCAATTCGGGGCCCGAAATACTCAGGCTCAGCGGGTTGCGGCCGATGGGGAAGCCGCGGGTGGCGCTACGGGTTTCGCCGGCCGCGTCAGTCACATCAGCGGTTACCTCGAATAAATAGCCCGTCTCCCAGCCGCGCCGGCCGGCCTGCGGGGCCCCCAGCGGCGGCGTGAACGTGACGTTAAAGCGGCCGTCGGCGTCGGTGGTGGCGGTGCCGTGGGCAATTTCCTGGGTGCCGCGGCCCGGGCCGGGCCGGTAGCCGCCGCGCCCAAGGCCGCCGTACTCAAACAGCGGCCACAGCGCGCGGCGCGTGACGCGGTACTGCACCGTGGCCCCGTCGGTGGCTTGGCCGGCGTAGGCACGGGCGCGGCCGCTCACCGCCAGCGGCTGGCCCAGCTGCGGCCGGCCGGGCACCGAATCGAGCTGCACGTAGAAGGTGGGCCGCTTGTAGTCTTCCACGGCAAAAACCAATTCCCCGTCGTCGGCGCGCAGCTTGAACTCGCCGTTCAGCAAGCCCGCCGGCAGCACCAACGAGCCGTTGAACGAGCCGAAGTCGTTGGTCACAAAGCTGAGCTTCTGCACCGCGTTGCCGTTCACGTCCTCCAACGCCACATCCTGCTTTTCCTTGGTCAGCAGGCGCGATTTCCCGCCCTGGTTTTCTACCAGAATGCCCTTGAAATACACCGTCTGCCCCGGCCGGTAAATGGCGCGGTCGGTGAAGAGGAAGCACTTGGTTTCGGGCTTGTTTTCTGAATTACTGCCGTTGTAATACCCACCCAAATTATTCAGCGCCAGTGTGTCGCGGCCGCGCCAGATTTGGGCCCCGGCCACCTGCTCGTCCGGCCGCTGCGAGGTGTTGGTGGCCGGCGGCAGCTCAACAATGCCCAAGGCCGACGCTTGCCGCACTTCGCTCAGGCGCGTTGCTTGCTTGCGGCTGGCCTGGTCGTAGTGCTGGTACGTGACCCGCGCCGACACGCCGGCCAGCGGCTGCCCGCTTTGCCGCTGCAACACCAGCAGCTGTGGGCCCCCGGTGCCGGGCTGGTAGCGGCTCACGGTGCTCAACTCGCTGGCGCCCAGCGCGGCGTAGCTCGTGGCCGCGCCGGCCCGGGGCTGGGCGGGGTCCGTGCCTTGGGTGCTAATGATGACCAGGTAATAGCCCACCGGCAGCGCCGGACCGGCTGCCACCAGCTTTTGGGACTTGTAATCAAGCGGATGCGCGGGCACGGGCACGGCCCAGGTGGCCACGGGCGCAGCCTTCAGGACCCTAGCAAACCGCTGGGGCAAGGGCTGCTGCCGGGCCTGGTAGTCGCTGAAATTCGCCCACTCCTTCAGCGAAATGCGGTAGGCCCAGGCGTGCAGCGCGGTGACGTTGCGGGCCGTCGCGTCGAGGCGCCAGGGCTGGCCGGGCACCACGATTTCGGCGGCGGAAAAGGTTAGCTCCGGCCGCTCGATTTCCTGGCGCAGGGCCCGCGCCTGCGCCGCGCCGCGCGACTTCGAAAACCGTGCCTCGGCGGCCCGCGCCAGGGCCACGGCGGCCACCGGGGTGCTGTCGCGCGCGGCTTCGGCCTGCCGGGCCACAAACTCGGTGCTGAGGGGCAGCGCTTTATAGGCGTCGGCGAGGCGGGCCAGGGCGGGGGCGTATTGGCCGGCGAGGACGGTGTTTTGGGTGAGGGTGCGCAGGTAGTCGAGGCGCTGCAAGTCCACGGCGGCCAGGGCCCCGGGGCTGGCGGCGGCCAGCGGCAGGCGGGCGGCGGTGAGGCGCTGCAACAGGCGCAGCGCCAGCCGCGGGCCGTTCAGCGAATCGGCAGCTGGGGCCCCCAGCTTCAGCACGGCAAATTCCTGGGCGCTGCCAAACAGCTGGGGGTCCGTTACTTCAAACTGCTGCTCGGGCCGGGTGAGGTACAACTCTTGGTTTTGCAAGCCGGCAATGGCGCGCTGGGCCAGCAAGTCGTAGAGGGTGGGGCGCAGGGCCCGGCCCTCGGCGTCGCCGCCGGCGGCCAGGCCACCGAGGCTGGCCAGGGTGGTTTTGAGCTGGCGCTGGGGCTCGTCATCTACCGACTGGAAATAGTGCCGCACAATGGCGGCGCCGAGCCGGCCAGCGTCCCAGGTGGCGAGGGTGGTGCCGCCGTCGGCCGCGCCGGGCGTGGCGCCGTCAGCGGTGGGCAGGGCCCCGGCGGTGCGCTGGTACAGTTGGTAGCGGTGCGCGTTGTAATAGTCGGCGTAGAGGCCGGCCAGCAGCGAGTGCAGCACGGGGCGGGCCGGGAACTGCGCAGTTTTCACGTCGGCTTCGAGCAGGGCAATGGCTTTTTCGTCGGCGTCATTCTCCTTGTTCTCCAACAGCCGGACTTTATAGAGCAGGGCCCTGACGTAAGCCGGGGCATTGTTGTCGCGCCGGGCCTGCTGGTAGATTTTCTCCACCAGCGGCGCAGCGGCGGCGGTCTGCTCTTTCTTCAGCAGGGCGTCAATTTTTTTCCATTGCGCGGGGTACGGCGTGGCGGGGCCCGGCGCGGCGCGGTCGGCAAGAAAAGTCATCAGCAGCAGTAGGCAAGCAAGCAAAAAGGGGCGCATAAGCGGCAACGAAAGGAGCGGTTGGGGCCCTAAAGATGCCGGGCCCCGCCACATTCCACACGGGCCGCGCAATTAAATAAGGGCCGCCCGCCACCCACGCGCTGCCGACCTGGCTGCAAAAATCACTTACTGACAATCTGTGTATTAGCGCGAATAATTTGCCGTGGGCTGACCTTTAGGCAAGGGATTCTCTCGCCGGAAAGAAAAAATTACTGCTCCACAGTAGCGGACTTTGGCCCTGTCCCGGCCCTACAGGCAGCCCCCACCCACCACTTTTTCCGCAAAAAACGCAGTGGCACCAAGAAGAAATAGTGCGGCTCCTAGCCAAAAACTCGGGCGGGACGGCTGGCCCAAGGTCATGCCCTGCGGTACTCCACGTTCACCCAGTAGCTTGGTCTGAAGCGGTGCTTGCTTCCCGCAGGTGTAGGCCGCTAGCTTAGGGTTTGGGCTCGACGCTGGCGGCTTGTGCGTGGTTTTACCTGTTCCAGGATTAAGTCAACAAGGCGATGTGCCTGAACCCACCCAACCGCTAGCATACCTAGCCGATGAATTTACCTGGCAAGCCGGCGGCTGGGCATTGCGCTGGTGGTGAGGGCCGAAGAAGATTTCCTGGCCAATAAACCGGTTTCTAAACCAGCTGCTTCACGGCGGCGGCATTGCCTACTAGCTGCACGGGCGGACGAGGCACACGCACCACCGGTCTGGCAGCGCATAGCGGGCCGTATTTGTGCGTGAGCTGCCCGGCGCTATTTGTCGGCCACCACGGACAGGGCGGCCAGTACGCGCTCGGCCTGGGCAGCGTGGCGCTGCAAGTGCACCACCAGGTACTCCAATTGGTCGACCAGGCGCAGGCGCAGCAGTGGAAACAACGGGTTGGGCACACGCAACGTGTTGGCGTTCACTTGGCGGGCGCGCAGCACGAGGCTCAGCATCTCGTCGAGCTGGCGGCTGTACACCTCCGTCACGGTGCGGGTGAGGCGGGTGCCGGTGGGGGCGTAGCGCTGGGGCGTCACGCGGGGTTTTTCGGCGGCGGGCACGCGCAGGTCGGCCACCAGGCGGGCGCCCACCAAGCCGTGCTTCACCGTGGGCGCGGGCTGGCTGCCGCGCTCCAGGGCCCGGCGCAGGCGGGCGCCGATGGTGGGCAGAAAGTAGCCGCCCACGATGTTGAGGTGCTCCAGGCATTCGCCCACGCTCCAGGGCCCCGGGCCCGGGCCCGGGCGGCGGTTCAGCATTTCGGGGCCCAGCGGGCGGAACCGGCGCTGCGCTTGCACCCGCAACACCAACAGGGCGGTGGTGAGGTCGTCGAAGAAGTCGGAGGTGGCACGGGGGGGCGCGGGCATACGCAGGGAGACGCTTACAGGAGTGTAATATTACAGCCAGCCGCCCGATTCGGTTCGGCCCGGTCCAAT
The DNA here is from genome assembly GCA_050954665.1 of Janthinobacterium lividum. Lineage (GTDB taxonomy): Bacteria > Bacteroidota > Bacteroidia > Cytophagales > Hymenobacteraceae > Hymenobacter. The sequence goes on along the minus strand of JBPBPC010000035.1, from coordinate 75,969 downwards.
TGCCGGGCGTGGCCGGGCGGGCTTCTTCCTAAAATAGTGGCCCAGCCGGCGGGGCCCCTACGCGCCACATGCTTCCCGGCGGCCGGGAAGCATGTGGCGTTGGCACTACGCTAGACGCTGGCGCGCGAATTATTTCGCGCCGGCCTCGTCGCGGCCGGCGTTGGGTTTCGGGGCCGTATCGGCTTGCTCGTCGGGCGTACCCGCGGGGCGGGATGCATCCTGGGCACCGGCGCCGCTGTTTTTGGCGTCGCGCTGCTGCTGGGTGTAGTCGCCCTGGGAAGGCGAGCCGCCGGTGGCCCCGGGCTGGCCGGCGGCGTACTGGTCGTCGTAGGAACCGCCTTTCGAGCCAAAGCCTTCGTGCTTGGCCTGCTGGGCCGCGTTGGGGCCCTCCCCGAAACCGCTGCGGTCGTCGCCGGTGGCGTAATTGGGTTGGTGGCCTTCGCCCTGGCGGCCTTTGTCGCCGTAGCCTTCGCCGGCGGCATCCGGGGCGGGGGTGCCGCCCGTGGCGGGGGGCGCCGGGGCCGCGCCCGTGGCCGCCGAGCCACCGGGGCCGTTGGCCGAGCCCTGGTTGTCGTAGCCCCCGCGCGACGAGCGGTCGTCCTCGCCCTGGTTGCGCTGGGGAGCCGCGGTGGGCGCCGCCGTGGGCGTGGGGGCCCCGCCGCCGAAGGCCGTGTGGCCATAATCGGCGGCGTAGCCGGGGCCCTGGGCGGGGGCGGCGCTGTTGTCGTTTTGCTGGTTGGCGCGGGCGTCGGCGCGGCCGGGCAGGTTGCGGGTGTCGTGCTGGTTGCCGCGGCCGTCGGGGCCCGGCGTTTCGGGGCCGGGCGCGGGGGGCCGGGCGGGGTCGGCCGTGTTGGCGTGGGCCAGCTGGTCGGCGTCCTGCACGTAGGAATTGTGCTGGGGCCCGGGTTCGCCGGGGCCCCCGTAGTAGCGGTCTTCGGCCGAGTTGCGGGGCTCGTAATCGGCCTCGCGGTACTGGTTGCCGTAGCCGCCGTGGGTGTTGTGGTCGCCCTGGCGGCCAAACTCGCCCCGATTGGCGTCGGCTTGCTGGTTGTCGAGGCGGCCGGCGTCGTCGAACACGTCCTGGGTGGCGTTGCTGAAGTTGCCGCCGTAGGCACTGGGCTCCCCGGCCGCGGCCGGGTCGCTGGGCTCGGGGTCCAGGTCGGCGGGGTCGGCCTCTTTGTTTTCCTGCTGGCCCTGGTCGTCGACGCCGCCCTGGCCCACGCTGGTTTCGGCGGCGGCCAGCTGCTCGCTCGACACCGGCTGAACCGGCGGCGTGCCCACCGGGCGTACGGGCTGCGTGGCGGTGTTGCCCGCGGGGCCGCCCAGGCGGTTGCCGGCGATGTCGTTCGGTTCGGTGTTGAGGTTTTCCGTGCTCATGGAGGGGGCGAAGAAATTAAAAAATAAGAAAGCCCAGGGGCCCCAAACTATACGCGCCCCCCGGGCCACGGTTGGGCCCCGGTGCGGCGGGTTGCGGGCGGGGCCGTATTTTTGCCAGCCACGCTTCTCTTTTATTTTCGATTCGCTGCTTATGGAAACCGGTACGGTTAAATTTTACAACGACGCCAAGGGCTTCGGCTTCATCATCCCCGACGGCACGGAGGAAGAAATTTTCGTGCACCAAACCGGCCTCGTCCACGAAATCGAGGAAGGCGACCGGGTGCAGTTCAGCGTCAAAGCCGGCAAGAAGGGCCCCAACGCCGTCGAGGTGACGCGCATCGTGTAGCCCGCCCAGGGCCCCGCCGCCTTGCCTGGCCGGCGCCGCAACGCCCAAAAAAAAGCCCCACCAGTCCGGCGGGGCTTTTTTTGGATAAGGACAAAAACGAGCGGGACCTGCCTCAAGCCTTGGCGCGGCGCGCGCAGGCGCTTTAGGCCGTAGGCCACGCCGCTGGCCAGCAGCAGCGAGGCCCCGCCGTCGAGGGGCACTTCGGTGGGACCGCTGCCGGGCACGGGGTCGGGGACCGGGGCCGGGCCGGCCCCCCGCTGCCGGGCTGGGCCCCGGCTGGGGCCGCCAGCACGCCAAATGCTGCGCCGCACAGCGCATTGATAAACGTTTGCTTCTTCATAAAACAAAGAGTTGGCAGGGATTGGGGGTTGGGCCCTGGCGCACGCGGCCGGGGGCGGCGGTTGGGTTTCTACTTAACCACCACGCGCTTCACCACCTGGCCGCTGGCCGAGGTGAGACGCAGCGAGTACACGCCCGGGGCCAGAGCTGACGCATCGAACTGGGCGCTGGCCGCCGTTGGGGCCAGCGTACGCTCCAGCACGAGTTGGCCGAGCTGGTTGACGACCCGAACCGACACGGGCGTGCGGCTCAACTCGGCGGGCAGCAGCAGCGTGAAGCTGCTCCGCGCGGGGTTTGGGTACACTTGCACTTGCTGCACCAGCGCCGCGGGGCTGGCGGCCAGCACCGGGGCCGGCTTGAAGTACCGGGCAAAACGGCCCAGCAGCGCCGAGGTGCTGGCCTGGAAGGTGTTGCTTGGCTGCTGGGCCAAGTCGATGCGCGCGCCGGTTTCGGCTTCGAGCAGCAGCACCTGGGCACCAGTGCCAAAATTGAGCAAGTTGGTGGTGCTCAGAGCATAAGTACCGCCGGTGGGCACGTACACGTGCAGCGGCACGGTGGCGACCCGGTCAGCAGCGCCAGGCCGTTCACCGACAAATCGCTACCGGCCGCGAGGCTGCTCACGCCCAGCCCCGAAGAGTTGGGCAGCTTGAACGCACCGAAGTGGGCGTCGTAGCCGGCCGAAGCGCCCGGCTCGAAGCACACGGCCGTCGCGTCGGTAAGCGGCCGGGCGCTGCCTTGCAAGCGGAGTTGTACCAGCGGACGCGTCTCGGCCGTGCCCCGGTTGAAGGGAGTGGCAGTGGCCACCGTCGTCACCCGCACGGCGTTACTCAGGGCGAAGCTGCCGGTGGTTTGGCCGGCGCTTACGCGGGCAAAAAAGCCCTGCATGGACGCCACCAGCGGGTTGCCCACGCCGTTCACGTAGCTTACGGTATTGGCGCCGGCGTACTGGCCGGTGCTTCGGTACACGTACACGGCGGCGTCCACGTTGGTGCGCACCACGCCCGCCGCTTGGCTGAAGTCGATGGGCGAAGGGTACGGGTTGCCCAAAAACTGCCAGCCGCTCTGGGGCTGGGCGCCGCGCGTAAGGCCCGTGCGGGCCACGGGGCCGTTGGTGAGGGTGCCTTGCACGTCCACTACTTGGCCGGCGCCAATGTTCACGGTGTAGCCGCTCAGCACGCCCAGGGCAGCGGTGCCCGCGGGCACCAAAAAACCCTGGTCAAAGGCAGGCGTCGTGTCGGTGGGGTCCGTCACGCGGGCTTGGTCGTAACCAAACACATTGGGGAAGGGCGTCGCCGCGTTGCCCGTGGTGTTGTAGGCTTGGTTGAACACGGGCACGAAGCCCGCCGTGGCCAAGTCGTTAAAGGCGGTGCTGGCCACCGGCGAACTGTAGTGGCGGTAGCCCACCCCGGCGTTGAAGGCGGGGTCGATGTAGCGCTGGACGGTGGTTGTGCCGTCTACCGTGCCGCCGGCGTTGTCCACCAAGGCCGTGCCGGCCGCGTCGGAGAGCAGCGTCAGCAATTGGCCGTTGGTGGCGAGGCCACCGCTGGCCGGGGCCCCGTGGACGCTCACCGGCCCCGCTTGGTTGGCCCCGGCGGGGTGGGCAACGGCCAAGCCCCAAAATTGGGTGCTGCCCACCCCGCCGATGGCCTGCGCCGCGGCGCCACTTAGGCGCACGGTGCCCGCCGTGGCGCTGATGGTGCTGCTGTTCTCCACGCTGCCCTTCACATCAAGCGGGCCGCCGCCCTGCGTGAAGCGGGCCCCGGCGCCCACCACGAGACTGTTGGCCGCCGCGCTGCCGCTGGCCACCAGCGGGTAAGGCACCGTGCCCGTGGGCACTACGGCGTCCAACGCGCTGGTGGGCACGCCGTTCGACCAGTTGCCGGCCGTGAACCAGTCCGTGGTGCCCGTGCCGAACGGATCGCCCAGCCAAAAGGTGCGGGTGAGGGCCGGCGGCACGGGCAGCGACACCGTGCCCGAAGTGGGCGAAATGCCCCCCGCCTGCGAAAGGCCGCGGCCTTCCAGCAGGGCCCCGGTAACCAAGTTAATGGCCCCGTCGACGAGCAGCGTGCCCCGCATCACCGAGTTTTGTCCCAGCGTGGCCAGGCCCCTGATTTGCCAGTACGCGTTGCTGGCGCTGGCGCCGTTTTGCACCACTACGCGGGAATTGGCGCCCGTGGTTAAGGCCCCGTTCACCATGAGGAAGAACGTTGCGTTGGGGTCGCCGCCATCCAAAATCAACGTCCCGGCCAGCGTGGTGGCTTCTTTCACGAAGTACGAGCCGGGCAGCAGCGTCACGGGCGGCACGCCGCCGTACACCGCTTCTTCCGTGGCGTAGGTGATGCCCGACATGTAGGCGTACGCCGCTTGCACAGCCGTGGCCGCCTGCATCGCAGCAGCGTCGGCCACGTGAATGCTGCCGTTCACAACGCCCGGCGGAAACCCGTTGAAGGCCCCGGCGTTGGTGCCAATGTCGCCGTTGATGACCGTGGGGCCCTGGTTGTCAACCGCACCCACCGCGGTGAACAAGGCAAAGCACTGCCCCGTACGGCAACCCGAGCTTACGCAACTCGTCCTGCACCAATATTTTGCAGCGCCTACTCACCATGTATTTGATGTGGATTTTCATTGTTTCAGCTAGTGAAATAAGAATCGTGTAGCCGCGCAGCGGCCGGGAGCATACAAGCCAACGGCCCAGGGACTTGGCGGCGCATTGCCCAGAAAAACGAGGGCCAGGGCCCCAAATTCCTTGTTTCGCACAATAGCAGCCACGAGACGGCACAAAACCGTTTTTTGCAGGTTTCTCCCGTCTGTCCCCCAAGTGCTTAACGTACAAACTCGTGCCATCGGCGAGAAACAACCGTTTCTTTATTGATGCGCCCGGCCGGGCCTTGCTTGCGCTGAGGCCCTGGGGGCTTAGGCTGGCGCTACGCGCAGGGCTGGGCCGGCGCACCGCCTTCTGCGCGAGCCGACCAGCGCTGCGCACCACAACAGCGACTGGGTGCCCACTAGCGGCCAACCAAAAAGCCCGGCGCAATTGGGCCGGGCTTTTGATTAGTGAATACCTAAAAACGCCGGCCGCCGCGCCAACCGGCCCGCCTGGTGCCCGAGCGGCCAAAATGGCGAGCGAACTGCGCTGGCCGTAGCGGCCGTTACTTCTTCGCCGGGGCCTGGTATTTGGCCACACGCACGCCGACGGCCATCAGCCCAGGCAGTTGGTCCTGGCGCATGAACTGCTCCAGCGTGAGGGTGTAGTTGCCGGGCTGGGCGAAGCGCTGGCGGGGCAGCGCCAAAATTTGGTGGTCGTAGATGTCGCCGGTGCCGCTGCCGCGGGGCTCGCCGGTTTTGGGGTCCATCAGCAGCATTTGGTGCAGCAGCGGGGCCCCTACGCGGCCGCTGGGGCCCGTCAGCGTGGCCTTCACGTAGAGGTTGTAGAAGGGGTACACCGAGGCGTTGCGCACGTCGAAGTACACGTTGTAGCGCGCCGCCGTGTCGGCAATGGCAAACGAGAAGGCGGGTTTGCGCTGCACGTCCCACGAGTTGTTGGGGAAGTCCGTATTCTCCTCAAATACGCGGTCGGGGTCGCAGCCGGCCAGTACCAGCAGCCCCAGGGCCCCCACCAACGCCCGCGGCTGGGCCAAAAATCTCAGGTCAAAAAAACGAATCATATTTGTTTGCTGTCAACAATTTAAGCACCGGCTGGCGCGGGTCCAGCACCCGAATTAGCCGCTCCGTCGCCGCTGCCACGGCCTTCGCCGCCCCGGCCGCCCCCGCGGCGCGAGCCGCGCCCACCACGGCCTTCGCGGGGGGGCTCGGCGTCGCCCGCGGGGCGGGGGGCAGGAGCATCAGGGTTGCGGCGGGGCCCCTCGGGGCGCTCGGCGCGGGGCGGGCGCGGCTCACCGGCTTCGCCCTCAGGACGGGCGCCATCGGCCGAGCGGCCGCGGCCATTGCGGCGGTTAAGAGGGCGGGCGGCGGCGCCGCGGCGGCCCCGCTGCTCGGGGGGCACGTCGCCAGCGGCGGGGGCCCCGGGGGCTTCGCGGGGCGCCTCGGGGGCCGCCGGGGCGGGCCGGCGCTCGGCAGCGGGGCGCGGCTCGCGCGGCTCACGCGGCTCACGCGGTTCCCGTTGCTCGCGCGGTTCCCGTTGCTCGCGCGGCTCGCGGGTGGTAGGGCGTTCAGCGCGGGGCGGGCGCGGGGCCCCGGCCACTGTGGAGGTTTCGTCGGTGGCGTCGGTGGGTTTGCCTTTTTTGCGCTTGCTGCGCTTGCTGCTGGTGCGGATTTGGTCGTCGAGGCGGTCGAGCGAGCCCTCCACGATGGCCGATACTTCGGGCGCCGGCTCCTCCTCGCGGGGCGGCAGCAGGCTCTCGATTTTCTCGCCGCGCTTATTCATTTCCAGCAACTCGCGCACACGGGCGGCTTCCAGCATCACCCAGTTGTTGTCGCCCTTGATGGCGAACCACATGCGGCGGCGGAAGATGTCGGTTTTCTGCAAAAAGGCCTCGCCCTTCGTGGTTTGCAACGGGCGCTGCACCTGCGGAATGTCCTTGAGCGCGTCGAGGTACGCGTCGAGCTCGTAGTTGAGGCAGCACTTGAGGCGGCCGCACTGGCCGGCCAGCTTCTGCGGGTTCAGGCTCAGGTTTTGGTAACGGGCGGCGGTGGTGCTCACCGTTTTAAAGTCGGTGAGCCACGTCGAGCAGCATAGCTCGCGCCCGCAGATACCAATGCCGCCGATGCGGCCGGCCTCCTGGCGCAGCGAGATCTGGCGCATCTCCACCCGCACCCGGAACTCGTCGGCCAGCCGCCGGATCAGCTCCCGAAAATCCACCCGGTCTTCGGCCGAGTAGAAGAACAGGGCCTTGGTGCGGTCGGCCTGGTACTCCACGTCGCTCAGCTTCATGCGCAGGCGCAGCTCGCCCACCACGGCCCGGGCCCGGAACATGGTGCCGTTCTCGAGGTCGCGCACGGCTTGCCAGCGCTCCTCGTCGTCGGGCGTGGCCACGCGCAAAACGTTGCGGATGTCTTTGGTATCGGTGGGCACCTTCTTTTTGCGCATTTGCAGGCGCACCAGCTCGCCCTTCAGGCTCACGTGGCCCAGGTGCCAGCCGCTGCCGGTGGCTTCCACCACCACGGCGTCGCCGGTGACGAGGGGCAGGCGGTCGGCGTTGCGGAAGAACTCTTTGCGGCCGCCCTTGAAGCGAATTTCTACAATGTCGAAGCCCGCGAACGAGTCGGGCACGTCCACGTCGGCTAGCCAATCGAAGACGTTGAGGCGGGTGCAGCCACTGCTGCAGCCCCCCTTGGAGCCGCAGCCGCCTACCTTGCTGGTAGAGCAGCCGCCGCCGGAGGAACAAGTTGAACAAGCCATATGGCCGAGGGGATATATTGTGAGGCAGCGCTTTGTCCGGGCCGCAGAAAGTTCGGAATCCAGCAAAGATAACCGTTTCGGAAGGGCCCCGGGGGCCCCACGAAAATGCACTCCCGTAGGGCCCCGGGTGCTCAAGCAACGCCACAAAAAAGCCCGCAGCGGGCGTGCGGGCTTTTCGAGAGCAGATTAATCAGGTTGCTGGCAACTACCAACGGGCGTTGGCCCTACGGCTTCAGCACCACTTTCACGCAGTTCTCTTTCTTGTTGCGGAAAATGTCGTAGCCGTGGGCGGCGTCGGCCAGCGGCAGGTGGTGGGTGATGATGTCGTCGAGCTGCACCTTGCCGTCGATGACGTACTGGAGGAGCTTGTCGATGTGCTTCTGGGCCGGGGCCTGGCCGCCGCGGATGGTGATGCCCTTGTCGAAAAACTGGCCAATGGGGAAGTTGTCGAACGGCGTGGCGTACACGCCCACCACCGACACGATGCCGCCGCGGCGCACGGCGCTCATGCAGGTTTCGATAATTTTGGGCGAGCCTTTTTCCAGGTTCAGCACGGCCTTGGCGCGGTCGAGCAGGTTGCGGTCGGGCTCGAAGCCCACGGCGTCCACGCACACCTCGGCGCCGCGGCCACCGGTCATGTCGCGGATTTGCTTCACCACGTCGTCGTGGTTTTCCCAAAGAATGGTCTCCACGTTGGCCGATTTCTTGGCCATGTCGAGGCGGTATTGCAGCGTGTCCACAATCACAACGCGGGCCGCGCCGCGCAGCCAAGCCGACTTAGCAGCCATGATGCCCACGGGGCCCGCCCCAAAAATGGCCACCGTTTCGCCGCCGCTCACGTTGCCCCAGTCGATAGCCGAGTAGCCGGTGGGGAAAATGTCGGTTAGGAACAGGGCCTGGTCGTCGGTGAGCGAATCCGGAATCACGCGGGGCCCAAAGTCGGCGTAGGGCACGCGCACGTACTCGGCCTGGCCGCCGTTGTAGCCGCCGTACAGGTCGGTGTAGCCAAACAGGGCCCCGCCCTTTTCGGTCAGCAGGCCGCCTTCAGGGCCGTAGTGGTCGGGGTTGGAGTTTTCGCAATGGCCGGGCAGGTCGTGGTTGCAGAAAAAGCAGGTGCCGCAGGCAATGGGAAAGGGCACCACCACCCGGTCGCCCACCTTCAGCTTGTTGCCCACGCCCTTGCCCACTTCCTCCACGATGCCCATGAACTCGTGGCCGAGCACCATGGGGCGGGGCTGGGGCAGGCTGCCGTTGTAAATGTGCAAATCTGACCCGCAAATGGCCGTGCTCGTAACGCGAATGATGGCGTCGCGGCCATCCTCAATTTTGGGGTCCTCCACGGTGTCGACGCGGACGTCGCGCATGCCGTGATACACTAGTGCCTTCATGGAAATAGAGTTGGTTTTGGGAAGAGAACAGGACTTTCCCGTCTCAACGGTAGCGCCCCCCGTCAGGGTTACTACGGTCCAGCTTGTGTTCCTGGGGCCCTACGGTAGCCGGTACACGGCCACGCCCTGGGCCGTGAACAGGTAGGCGTATTGCTCGCCCACCAGCACCTGGCGCAGGGCCCCGGCGTCGGCCGCCGCGGGCAGGGCCACGGCACGGCTGGTCAGGTTGTAGAGGTGAAAGAACCGCACCTGGCCACCGTCGAGGTAGTACAACTCGTCGCCCCGAAACCCCACCGTGTTCAGCCCCGGCAGCGGCAGCTTCTTCTTGTAATTGCCCAGGTTATCAAACACGTACACACCGGTGGTTTTGTCCACCAGGTACGTGTTGTTCTGGTACTGACGGATGAAGCGGAAGTCGGGCCGCGTACGGCCAATGAGCAGGTCGAGCGGCGTGTTCTGCACCAGGCGCAGCGCGCCGGGGTCAAACTCGCGCAGCGTGAGCGTGCTTTCGTCGAGCAGCCAAACCTGGTTGTCGGGGGCCAGCGTGGCCACGCGCACCGTGCCGTCGAGGTAGTCGGCCAGCCGCAGCTCGCTCAGCGGCGCCAGAAAGCGGTCGAGCAGCACCAGCTGCTGGCGGTCGTCGTAAAAAACGAGGGTGTTGGTGAGGTTAAAGGCCTCCAATTGGCCCACGTGGCCGGGCTGGGTGGGGGCGTAGGTATTCAGCGGCAAGCCCTCGGGCCCAAACTGGCGGATGTTGTTGTCGGCATCGGCCACGTACAGGCCCCCGCGCCGGTCGAGCGAGGCCGCGCCGGGGTTGGGTAGGCGCAAGGTGCGCACCAGGGCCCAGGCCCCGGCGGCGGGCACTTCGGCCAGTGCAGGGGCTGCATTCGCTGCTGGTCGCGGGGCCTCCACCGGGGCCACCACGGCAGCCGGCGCCACCGAGGCGGCGTTGGGCACGGTGGCCTGGCCGTGGGCCGCCAGGGCCTTGGCGGCCAATGCCAGGGCCCCCAGCGTGCGCGCTGCGCCTTTCTTATTGCTCAAAGTACCGCAAAACCAGGTCGTTGCCATCGTAGTCGGCGTACGAGCAATAATTGACCCACTCGCCGAGGTTGACGTAGCGGCTGCCGGGGCCCACGGCCAGGTCGAGGGGCAGGTGGCGGTGGCCGAACACGTAGTAATCGTGGTGCTGGCGGGCTTCCAGCGCGCGGCAGTACACGAGCAACCACTCGTCTTCGCCGAAGTACTTGGCGTCGGCGGCCGTGTTTTGGATGCGGCTGCGCTTGCTCCAGCCGCTGGCCAAGCCAATGCCCAAGTTGGGGTGCAGCCGGGCAAACAGCCACTGCGCCAAGTCGGACGTGAACACCTTTTTCAGGGCCTTGTAGCTGTGGTCTTTGGGCCCCAGGCCGTCGCCGTGCCCAATATGAAACAGCTGGTTGCCAATCTGCTGCGTTACGGCTTCGCGCAAGATGGGAATCCCCAGCTCTTCGGTGAAATAATCGAACATCCACAAATCGTGGTTGCCGGTGAAGATGTACACCGGCAGGCCGGCATCGGCCAGCTCGGCCAGCTTGCCTTGCAGCCGGATGAAGCCGCGCGGCACGGCGTGGCGGTACTCAAACCAGAAATCGAACAAGTCGCCGACCAAGTAAATGGCCGCTGCGTCGCGGGCGGCCAGGTCAAGCCAGCGCACAATGCGCTTTTCCCGCACGGCGGACGTGGCCGCGTCGGGCGTGCCAAGGTGAAAATCGGAAGCGAAATACACCCGGCGGCCGGGCGGCAGGGCCAGCGGGGGCAACGCGGGAGGCAACGGGCTCATGCAGCGAGTTCGGGGTTCCCGGCGTCGGGCGCATCGTCAAGGAGAAACAATACCAACCGGCGCGGGCCGTGGGCCCCCAGCACCAAGGTTTTTTCGATGTCGGCGGTGCGGCTGGGGCCCGTAGTGAGCGAGGTCATCGAGGGCAGGGCATCGCCGTAGCGGGCTTGCAGCCCGCGCAGCGCGTCGCCAATTTCGGCCACCACCTGGCCGGTGCGGGCCAGCACCAAGTGCTGGTCGGGGTACACGCTGAGGCGGCGGCCGCTGGCCGTGGCCGGGGCCACCAGTAGGCTGCCGGTGCGCGCCACCAGCGCTTCGCAGGTGGTGAGGCCCGCGTCGGCATGGGGCAAGAATTCCGTTTCGTCAGCCACAAATGGCACGTGGCCAGCGTAGAGCGCGCGTTGCAGCGCCGGCTCCCACGCGAAGAGGCGGCCGATTTCCTGCTCTTTCAAGTACGCGCCCAACTGGGCAATAAAGTTCGCTTCGGACGTGCAGTAAAAAAACACGCCGCCCACGCGCACGAAGCTTTCGGCGAAGGCCACGGCCAAATCGGCCGGCAGCGGCGGGTGCACCGGGGCATCAAAGTCGGGGCGCGGGGGCTGCGGCGCGGGCTGCGCCAGCCCTTGGCGGATGCGGGCGAGCACGGCGGTGCGCGCGGCGGCGGCGGAAGTGTCAGGAACCATGCGGCAAAGAAAGCAAGACGGCGAAGATACGGCCGGGGTTGAGCCAGCAGCGCGGGCCCCAGTTGCGCCGGCCGCGCGGCTTTAAGTACCTGCTTTGCATGTTTATGCACGCGCACGGCATCGGTTTAGCACCTATATTTGCGCGTAGTATCGGTTCAATTTACTTCCACTTAGCTATTTACCTATTAAATGACCATTTACTTCTTGCATTCGTTCTATCCGGCGTACCAAGCGCCGCCGGTTTCGCTCACCCTGGCCCCGGGGTGGATTTGCCTTACGCATTCTTACAACGATTAATTCCAGGGCCCCGCACAGTTTGCTATCCCAACAAAAAACCCGCCCTCGGTTATCGAAGGCGGGTTTTTTGTTGGGGTAGCAGGTGACTAAACGCCAGCTACGGCGCTGCCGCTGGGCGCGGCGGCTTCGCTAGGCCCACTGCCGTTGTCCAAGCCGGGCAAGTGCAGCTCGGGCAAGTCGCTGCCGATGGTAGCGCCGACGTGCTCGTTGATCAGCTCGCTAGCGGTTTCGCTGCGGTCGGTACCGGCCATGTGGGCCTGGTAGTTGGTTTGGCCACCGAAGGGGCGCTTGCCTACAAGGCGTTCCAAGTCGTCTTGCAGCAGCACTTCCTTCTCCAACAGCTCCTTAGCAATCACCTCCAGTTCGTGGCGGCGCTCGTGGAGAAGTTCCTTGGTGCGGGTGTAGGCTTGGTCGATGATGTTGCGAACTTCTTCGTCAATCATTTGCGACGTAGCTTCCGAATAAGGCTTCGAGAAACCGTATTCGTTCTGACCCTTCGAGTCGTAGTACGAAACGTTGCCGAGCTTCGAGTTCATGCCATACATCGTCACGATGGAATAAGCCATCTTAGTGATGCGCTCCAGGTCGCTCAGGGCCCCAGTCGAAATTTTGCCAAACACCAGTTCTTCGGCAGCGCGGCCGCCCAAGGCCATGCACATCTCGTCGATCAGTTGCTCGGTGTTGTACAAGAACTGCTCTTTAGGTAAGTACTGCGCGTAGCCAAGCGCAGCCACGCCGCGGGGCACAATGCTCACCTTTACCAACGGGTCGCAGTGCTCCAAGAACCAGCCCACGATGGCGTGGCCGGCTTCGTGGTAGGCTACGATGCGCTTTTCGCCGGGCGAAATGATCTTGTTCTTCTTCTCCAGGCCCCCGATTACGCGGTCGATGGCGTCGGTAAAGTCTTGGTTGGTGATGAATTTTTTGTCGCGGCGGGCGGCAATAAGGGCCGCCTCGTTGCAGACGTTGGCAATTTCAGCGCCCGCAAAGCCCGGCGTTTGAGCCGATAGCTTCTTGGCGTCCACGTCGGGGCCCAGGGTGAGGGGCTTGAGGTGCACCTGAAAAATCTGGGTGCGGCCGTTGATGTCGGGCTTGTCAATACTGATCTGGCGGTCGAAACGGCCGGGGCGCAACAGGGCAGAGTCCAGCGTATCAGGCCGGTTGGTAGCGGCCAAAATGATGACGCCCGAATCAGTGCCGAAGCCGTCCATTTCCACTAGCAGGGAGTTCAGCGTGTTCTCGCGCTCGTCATTGCCGCCGGGCATGTTGCCCTTGCTGCGCGAGCGGCCCACAGCGTCAATCTCGTCGATGAAAATGATGCAGGGCGCCTTGGCTTTTGCTTGCTTGAACAAGTCGCGCACCCGGGCCGCGCCCACACCCACGAACATCTCCACAAAGTCAGAACCTGACAGCGAAAAGAACGGCACGTCGGCTTCGCCAGCTACGGCTTTGGCCAGCAGGGTTTTGCCAGTGCCGGGAGGACCCACCAGCAGGGCCCCTTTCGGGATTTTGCCGCCCAGGATGGTGAACTTGCTGGGGTTCTTGAGGAATTCCACAATCTCTTGCACCTCCTCCTTGGCTTCTTCCAGCCCGGCCACGTCTTTGAACGTAATTTTTACCTTGTCGCCGCCTTCAAACAAGGCCGCGCGGCTCTTGCCGATGCTGAAGATCTGGCCGCCAGGGCCCCCAGCGCCGCCCATGCGCTTCATCATGAAAAGGAAGCCCACCACGAGCAGGGCCAGCAGGCCCCACTTGCCGATGAAATCACTCAAGCCCTCGCGCGACTCAATGTTGAGGGCCAGGCGCTGGGGCAGGGGCGTCTCCTTCTGCAGCTGGTCGAGGTTTTCCTGGAACAGCTTGGCGTCGACGATGGGGAAATAAAAATGGGCGTCGCCGCTCACCCCGAACGGCGATTTGCGCACTAGTTCGGTTTGGTACTGGCTCTTGGCCAGGGCAGCGGGCGTGAGTGACACGTCAACCTCTTTCTCGTTGACGAGGGTAATTTTGCCGACGTCGCCGGCGGCCAGCATCTGCTCGAACTTCTGCTGGTTGATTTTAGCGGGCTGGTTGATGTTGCTCACGAACATCACCCCGAACATGAACACGAGCAGGCCGGCCAGCACCCACAGCTGCACCCCGGGCCGGGGCGTGGGGGTAGGCGTCGGTTTTTTCCGCTTGTTGGTGCCGTTAGGCGATTTATCAGACATAGGACACGAGGTTAAAAAGCACGGATTTTTACGGGAGGAAGGCGCGAAGACCGCCGGGGTAGACGCGGCCAGCCCTGTTTTATTTTGGGCCAACCGGCCGCCGCGTTTTTCGTTGGGGCCCCGGGGCAATTACCTAACACCAGCGGCAGCAAAATCCGTCCCGAAAACGCTTAAAAACAAAGCGGTAAACCCGTGCTAGGCCGTTACCTCTTCGATGTACGAAATTTGGGCATCGCCCCACAATTCTTCCAGCGCGTAGAACTTGCGGCGGTCGCGCAAGAACACGTGCACCACCACATCAACGTAATCGAGCAGCACCCACTCGCGGTTGGTGCGGCCTTCGGTTTGCCAAGGGTAATCGCCGGTGATTTTTTCCACTTCTTCTTCCACCGAGCGGGCGATGGCATCAATCTGGGTGTCGGAGTTGGCCGAGCAGATGATGAAATAATCCGCCACGGCATTTTTCAGCTCTTTTAAGTTGAGTACGACGATGTCAGAAGCTTTTTTGTCCTGCATGCCGCGCACTACTACGTCTGCCAATGTGTCCGAATCCTGCCGGACCAAGGTGCTTTTCATAAGGTATAATTAGGTTTGAACCCCGGTTCTGCCAGGGCCCTCAATGCAAGTTACATAACAAAGGTGATGGAAATTAGTCCCCAAACCCTGTTCACGGGCCAGCAATTGCTGTGGTTGCCCGCGTGCGGTTCCACCAACGCGGAGGCCCAGCGCTTGCTTGGCGAAAACCGGGCCAGCGAAGGCTGCACCGTGGCCACGGGCCACCAAACCGCCGGCCGGGGCCAGCGCGGCAACCAGTGGGAGGCCGCCGCCGGCGAAAATCTGACCCTTTCGGTGGTGTGGATGCCCACGTTTTTGGCCGCCAGCCAGCAATTTTTGCTCAGCCAAGCGGTGGCCTTGGCCGTGCACGACTGGGCCGCCGCGCTGCTGGGCCCCGCCCCCGCCCTGCGCCTGAAGTGGCCCAACGACCTGTACTACGGCAGCCAAAAGCTGGGCGGCATCCTCATCGAAAACGCGCTAAGCGGGCCCCAGATCCAGCACAGTGTAGTAGGCATTGGCCTGAATGTAAACCAGTTGGCATTTGGAGTACCCACGGCTTCGTCGCTGGCCGCCCTCACCGGCCGCGCCTACGACCTGGGGGCCCTGGCCGCCCGCTTGCTCGAATGCCTCGAGCGGCGCTACTTCCAGCTGCGGGCCGGCCAGGTGGGGGCCCTGCGCCGCGACTACTTGCACGTGCTGTACCGCTACCAGGAGGCCCACGCCTACGAAGTGGCCGGCCAGCGGGTGCACGGCCAGATTGTCGGGGTGGGCGAGGACGGCCGCTTGGCCGTGGAAATTGACGGGGCGGTGCGCCAGTTCGCCTTACAAGAAATTCGCCACGTGTAGGCAACTTTTTGGCGGACATGCCTGCGCGCCACTATGGCCCGGCACGGTGCTTGAATTAGGGCTGGGACGCCCGCTGCCGCAACTTTGCGCCCTGGCGACGCGCCCTATTGGCGCATCTGGCCTTTTCCCCGCCGCCTCTTCTATTCCATCCAGATGAGAATATTTACCCTGTTTTTTTTGGCGCTAGCGGTGGCTGGGTTAGCCTGGGCTGGGCCGGCCGTGGCTCGCGTCCCCACGCCGCTCTACTTCCCCGCCGGCCCGGCGCAGGGCCCCGGCGAGGCCCTCGCGTTGAGCCTGTACCCCAACCCCAGCCGCGGCTTCGTGACGGTGCAGCTGCGCCAGCCCCCGGGCCCTGCCTACCAGCTGCGCCTGCGCAACGTCATCGGCCAGGAAATCCGCTCCGTGGCCCTGCGCCCCGACCTCAGCGCCGCCGGCCTGTCCCTGGACCTGACCGACCTGCCCGGCGGCCTGTACTTCTACAGCCTCGTGGTGGACGGCAAGGTGGCCAGCACCAAGCGCCTGGTGCTGCAAAACTGACGGCCCGGGGCCCCGCCCGTATTTCTTCGTTTTTCGAAAGCAGCCCCCGGCTGCTTTCGGTGTTTATAGCGGTACCGGGGCCCCAAGGCGCACCGGGCGGGCGGCACCGCGCCCGTGCCTACTTTTGAGCTTTCCTAGCCGCGCCCGGCCCCAATCGATTTGCCCGCGGGCCCCCACGGTACCGGGGCCGCACTACTTTTTTTATGCGTTTCCAACGACTAAACAACCTCGTCGGGTGGCTCGTGTTCGCCATCGCCGCCGCCACCTACCTCAGTACCCTCGAGCCCACGGCCTCGTTCTGGGACTGCGGCGAGTTCATTGCCTGCGCCTACAAGCTGCTGGTGCCGCACCCGCCCGGGGCCCCCACGTTCCTGCTGCTGGGCCGGCTGTTCTCGCTGTTCTCGTTCGGCGATACCACGAAGGTAGCCGTGCTCGTCAACGCCCTTTCGGGGCTGAGCAGCGCCTTCACCGTACTGTTTTTGTTCTGGAGCATCACGCGCATGGCCAGCAAATTGGTGCTGCGCCGCTCGGCCGTGAACACGCCCACCGAGCAGCCCACCGGCACCGACACGCTGCTGATCCTGGGCGCGGGGGCCATCGGGGCCCTGGCGTTTGCCTTCACCGATTCGTTCTGGTTCAACGCCGTGGAGGGCGAGGTGTACGCCATGTCGTCGCTGTGCACGGCGGCCGTGGTGTGGCTCATGCTGAAGTGGGAAGGCCACGCCGCCGAGCCCGATTCTGACAAGTGGATCGTGCTGATTGCCTACGTCATCGGCCTCAGCATCGGGGTGCACTTGCTGAACCTGCTCACGCTGCCCGCCTTGGGCCTTATCTATTACTACCGCCGCAACCCCAACCCCAACACCAAGGGCATCGTGCTGGTGATGGCCGTGTGCCTGGTGCTGCTGGCGGCCGTGCTGGTGGGCATCATCCCGGGCCTGCCCACGCTGGCCGGCTACTTCGAGGTGTTCTTCGTGAACACCGTGCGCCTGCCCTTCAACTCGGGCCTGATCATCTTCGTGGTGGCGCTTATTGCCTTGATGGTGTACGGATTCCGGGTGTCGTTCCGGCGCAAAAGCCAGCTCCTGAACACGGCCATGCTGTGCTTCACCTTCATCCTGATCGGGTATTCGAGCTACCTCATCGTGCCCATCCGCTCGTCGTACCACCCCACCATCAACGAGAACGACCCCGAGGACGTGCTGAGCTTCGTGAGCTACCTCAAGCGCGAGCAGTACGGCTCGCGGCCGCTGCTCTACGGGCCCCAGTTCAACGCCCAGCCCGACCACAACGAGCCCGGGGCCCCGCGCTACGTGCGCAACCCGACTTCCAACACCTACGACGAGGCCCTGCCCCGCGCCCAGGAAGCCGGCTACCGCGACGAGGACAAGATGCTGCTCCCGCGCATCTACAGCCCCGAGCCGGGCCACGTGCAGGAATATAAAAAATGGGTGGACATCCAGGACGGGGTGAAGCCCACGATGGGCCAGAACCTGTCGTTTTTGTTCCGCTACCAGATGGGCCACATGTTCTGGCGCTACTTCATGTGGAACTACGTGGGGCGCGAGTCCGACGTGCAGCAGGCCGGGGTGGTGACGCCCTTTAGCCCCAGCGCCCACAGCCTGCCCGAGCGCATCGGGCTGAGCAAGGCCCACAACAACTTCTTCGCCATCCCGCTGATTCTCGGGCTCATCGGCCTGTTTTTCCAGAGCCGGCGCGACAGCAAGGACGCCCTGGTGGTGGGCCTGCTTTTCCTGCTCACCGGCCTGGCCATCATTGTATACCTCAACCAGCCGCCGCTGGAGCCGCGCGAGCGCGACTACACGTTTGCGGGGGCCACGTTTGCCTTCGCCATCTGGATCGGGCTGGGCGTGCTCGGCCTCGCTGATTTGCTGCGCGCGGCCATCAAAAGCGAGGGGCCCCGGGCGGCCATTGCCCTGGCGCTGGGCCTGGTGGCGCCGGGCATTCTGGTGGCCCAGGGCTGGGACGACCACGACCGCTCGGGCCGCTACAACTCGGTGGATTCGGCCAAGAACCTGCTGAACAGCTGCGCGCCGAACGCCATTTTGTTCACCAACGGCGACAACGACACCTTCCCGCTCTGGTACGCCCAGGAGGTGGAAGGCGTGCGCACCGACGTGCGCGTGGCCGTGCTCAGCTACCTGAACACGGACTGGTACATCCAGCAGATGAAGCGCCGCTCGTACCGCTCGCAGCCGGTGCCCATCACGATGGGCGACAAGGCCTACGCGCAGGGCACCAACGACTACCTGCCCTTCGCCCAGAACCCGGCCGTGAAGGACGTGGACCTCAAGCAGTTCATCCAGTTGGTGCAGCAAAACAACCCGCTGCTGCAAGTGCAGTACCAGGAAGACGGCCCCGGCATCATGTCGTTTCCGACGCCAAACTTCTACCTGCCCATCGACACGACGGCGTTTAAGAAGCTGGGCCTCATCCCCAAGGGCCGCGAGAAGCAGCTCGTGGACCGCATGGACTGGAGCATGGGCAAGCGCGGCATCGAGAAGAAAAACCTGGTGATCCTCGACATGATTGCCACCAACAACTGGAAGCGGCCGATCTACTTCAGCTCCACCGTCACGCCGAGCGACTACATGAATTTACAGCCGTACTTCCAGCTCGAGGGCCTGGCCTACCGCCTGCTGCCGCTGAAAGACCCCAACTACTCGCCCCAGGGCGAGGACGGCTACGTGGACCTCGACCTGAACTACCGCGAGCTGGTAAAAACCTTCAGCTACCGGGGCCTGACGAACGACAAGATTTTTTACGACGAGAACAACCTGAAATTCCCGTCGAACTACCGCGACAAGTTCGCCCGCCTCGCCAACACCTACCTCGAGCGCGGCGACAAAGCCAAGGCCAAGGAAGTGGCCGACTACTGCTTGCAGGTGATGCCCGACAAGGCCATTCCCTACGACTACTACTCGCCGCAGCTGGTGCCGGCCCTCATCGCGGGCGGCGAGAAGCAGCGCGCCGATGAGATTCTCGACACCATGACGCGCCGCTCCATCCAGATGCTGTCGTACTACGCCGCCCGCCCCGACGGCAGCCTTTTCGACTACGACCAGCGCCTGCACCTCGTCAACCTCCAGTACGTGTACCGCTCGGCCCTGCAAGCCGGCGACACCGTGCGGGCCCAGAAAGCGTTTGCCGTGCTGCAACCTTACCTGCAAGGGCAGCAATAACTGATTTTGCGTGTGACCGCCAAGCTGTGCTTGGCTTTGCTTCAGGGGCCCCAGGCAACCTTGCGCGAGGCCCAGCACAGCTTGGCGGCACACGCACTTCACTCAATCCTACCCAAAAAGCGGCCGGCCCGCATTGCTGCGAGCCGGCCGCTTTTTAGGCATTAAATTAACCGCCAAATGTTAACCGCCAAATGCTTACGCCGAAAGTAGCAGCTCGATGGCAGCGGCCAGTGCCCGGGCGGGCGCAATTTGGTCGATGCGCGGGTCGCGAGGCGGCGTGCTGAAATCGCCTTGGGCGAAGCGCGCCTCCTGGCTGGGCGGGAACAGGCACCGGCACGGGGCCCCCAGCAGGGCAGCGGGGTACGGGAAGAATTTGCCGTAGTTCTCGCCCATCAGCAGCACCAGCAGCGGCACGCCGGCCTGGGCCCCCAGGTGGGCCGTCACGGTGTCGTTGCTGACGAGCAGCTGGGCCCCGGCCACCAGGGCGGCCAGCGCGGGCAAGTCGGTTTGGCCGCAGCGGTTGTCGAGGGGCACGCCCGGGCCGGCCACCTGCGCGATGCGTTGCGCGTGGGCACCGTCGGCGGCGCTGCCGGCGATGACCAGCCGGTACCGGGCCCCAAAGTGCCGGTGCAAGCCCTGCGCCAACTGCGCAAAATGCCCGGTGGGCCAGCGCTTCTGCCGGGCGCTGGCCCCCGGAAACAGCACGATGTAGGGCCCCGCAGCCGCCTCGACGCCCGCAGCTTCGCGCACCGCGGCGGGCAAGCACAGCGGCACGGCGGCAGCCGAAGCACCCGGTGCAAGGGCCAGGGGCGCGTCGGTTGCGGTGGCGCCGCGCCGCCAGTTTTCAAAAAACTCGCGGTTGCGGTCGTATTCAAACAGTACGCTCAATGTGCTGGGCAGCAACCGGGTGTAGCCGGCATTGATGAGCGCCACCCAGGGGCCCACTTGCCCGCTTTGGCTGGCCACGCGCACGGGGGCCCCTAGGAACCGGATGAAGTTTTCCACCGCTGCCTCGCGGGCGTGGAGCGGGTACACGACTTCGCCGAACCCCTGGGCGCCAAGGGCCCCCACGGTTTCGGTGCGGTAGGCCAGGTCCTTGGTGAAGCGGCCAAAATCTACCACCACCAGCTCGTCAAATACGTCGGCGTCCCAGGCGCGGGCCAGGGGGGCCCACAGCGCGTTGGCCACCAGCGTGAGGCACTGGCCGCGGCCGCGCACCACGGCGCTCAGCTGGTGCAGCCAGGGGCGGTAGAGCAGGTAGTCGCCGATGGAATCGTTGCGCACCACCAGCACGCGGGCGGGGTCGGGCGGGGCTTGCGCGGCCAGGGCGGTGGCGTCGGCGTGGCTCAGCGCTGCCACCTGGCCGCCCTGCCGGCGCTGGCGGCGAAACTGGCGGAAGCGGCCAATCAAGTAGCTGAACATGGCGGCAAAGCTACTGCGGCAGCCGCAGCGGCACGGCGCCGAAAGAAGGCCTGCTAGCGAAGCGTGGGGGCCTGCGGGGCACCGGCCGGCGCGGTGGGCGCCGCGGCCAGCAAGATAAAAAACAGGCCAATCAGCACCCCGATTTGGGTTTCCAGCGTGTACTCGACCACGAAGGAGAGCGACACAATCGAGTACATCAGCAGCAGCATGATGTTGCGCTGCCGGATGCCCACCCACAGCGCATAGTAAAACCCCACCACGAACACCAGCAGGCCCACCGCGCCGTAAGCCGCCAGGTTGTAGAGGAACTGGTTGTGCGGCAGCAAGTAGTGGGCCGGCTCAATGCCCGGGTACATGGCGTGGTACTGCCGGGCCATGGCGGCTTCCAGCTCTACCTTGCTCAGGCCCAGCCAGGGGCGCTGCTTAACGAGGGCCCAGGCTACGTCGTACGAGTACACCCGCGCCGTCACGGAGTAGTAGTTGGCGGCACTGCTAGAGTCTAACTGCTCGGCGTCGGAGCGGGTGGCGATGATTTTGTTCTGGAGCGTGGGAAACAGCAGCAGGCACGCGCCCCCCAGCAGCAGCACCAGCCCGGCGCCGGCCAACGCCACGCGCCAGTGCCGCAGTTGCCACCCGAGCCACACCAGCCACAGGGCCCCCGCGGCGTACATCGTCACGATGCCGCTGCGCACGGCCAGCAGGTGCTGAAATAGAAACAAGAGCACCACGCCCACTAAGGTGGCCACCCGCAGCCGTGGGTGCAGCTCCTTGTTCAAGACCAGCACCAACCCCGCCAGCACAGCCATGCTCACCAGCAGGCTGAACCGGATGTGGTCGGGCACGGTGGGCATCACTTTGGAGTGCAGGTAGTCCTGGTCAATTATTTTTTGGTGCAACAGGTAGTACGACGTGGCCCGCGCCGCGGCCCCCAGGCAGCCGCCGATGAGCACGAGCCACAAGGCCCGCTTGTGCACCACCAACCAACTGGGCAGCAGCAAAAAAGCCACCGGCAGCAACAAAAACGGCAGTTGAAGCACGGCGTCGCGCTGGAGAATTTCGTTCGACCAACCGGCGTGCAGCAGCGCCGTGCCCACGTGCAGCGCGTAAACCAGCACGAAGCTCAGCAGCGCGGGCCAATGGGCGCGCTGGGCGATGCGCCGGTGGGCCAAGGCGTAGCCCACGCCGGTCACGAACAGCCCAGCGATGCCGATGCTTGGCAGCACCCGCACGTAGTCCGAAACAAAAATGCCGGCGATGATGACCGCGCCCCAAAACACTCCCAGCTGCCGCGCCCTAGTCTCAGAAAACAACCTCTTCATGCGGCAAATGGCGGCCGAACGTGGCGCAGTTAGTATCGGGGCCACAACGCGCGACCCCGCGGGTATCGTACTAGGCACAAAGCAATTATAGCCCCTGGCGGACGGCCCAGGGTCATGCAACACGGCCCAGCGGCCTCGCAAAGCAACAACCACTTCCAAATAAGTGCGTGCTGCAACCTCTTCTGTGGACCGTTGCTGAAACGCAAAGGCGCGCTTTATGGCCGTGGTCGAATTCAATTCTTTTGAAAAAAACCTTTCGCAAATCCTATTCATTCCGGAATTTAACAAACTCTAGGCAAGGCCCCGGCGCGGGCAATTAGCGAAAAACCGTGCTGGATAACTGGGCATTACCTTGGTGCAAAGCATACCGCGCCCGGCCGCCGCAAGGCCGCGAATTCGCTACAAAGCGCAACGGCACGGCAGCAAGGCATTTCGCGTATTGTAACGACTCGGAAACGCGCTACTTCGAATAATATTGGCCCTGGCAAGCTTAAAAGCCCGCGGCGCAACTGCCCGCCCCGCACGGGCCGTGGCCGCCCCAACCGGCCTTTTGTATATGTTTGGGGCCCCAACTACGTACAACCTGGCATGAACCGTTTTCTTTCTTGGGCGCTGGCGCTGGCCGCTCCTTGCTTAGCCGTGCTGCCCTTCGCCGCCGGGGCCCAGGCCTTGCCCCGCCCCGATTTTGCGGGCCTTTACCGCGACGTGCCGCGCGTGATGCTGGACGTGCGCCGCGAGGCCGACAGCCTGCGCCTGTACGTGCGCCTGCCCGCTGGCACGGCCGTGGGCCAGTTGCGCGTGGCTGCTTGGGCCAGCTACGAAGCCCCCGCCCCGCAGTGGCAGGACAGCATTCCGCGGGCCCGCCAGCACCGGCGCCCCGACGCCACAAGCGGCACCCGCGCCAGCTTCTGCGTGGCGGCGGCGCGGGTGCAGGAAGGCAGCGTGTTGCAGGTGCAAGTGGGGCCCGTGGGCCCGGCCGTGGGCCCACAAAATGCTGCTACCACCGCCTGGCTGCCCCTCACGGCCGAGCGCCTGGCCCGGCCGTTCGTTGTCACCGACTCAACGGGCCTGCCGCTGCTGCGCGGCTACGTGCGGGCCGGCGAGACGTTCCGGGTGGACAACTACGGGCTGACCCAGCCCCTGCGGCTGCGGCGCTACGCCGTGCCGCCCACCCCCGCCCTGCCACCCATGACGAACCCCGCCACCGTGGTGGGGCCCCCGTCCACCCTGCCGCTGCTTGACTCGGCTGCGGCCCGCAGCGGCCAGCTGCTGCGCTGCGACGACCCCAGCCTGCTGGCCCTGCGCGTGGGCGGCCTCGGCGGCCAGGCCCCGCGCACCCTGGCCCTGCTGGTGGTGAACGGCGACTACCCCAACCTGCGCACCGCCAAGCAACTCGTCGAGCCCCTGCGCTACCTCACCAGCACCGCCGAGCACCAGCGCCTGGCCACCGCGGCCGACCCCAAGCGCGCCGTGGACGGCTTCTGGCTGAACGCCGCCCACGACAACCAGCCGCTGGGCAAAACCATGATCCGCAACTACTACGGCCGCGTGGCGGCCGCCAACCGCCTCTTTGCCGCCCACAAGGCCGGCTTCCTCACCGACCGCGGCTTGCTGTACGTGGTGCTGGGGGCCCCGCAGGGCGTGCGCCGCTTGGCCAACGGCGAGGAAGAGTGGTCGTATACCAAAGTGGGCAACGCGGGGCCCCTCACCTTCAGCTTCCGGCCGCGGCCGAGTACCTTTGCGCCTGATAATTACGAATTAGTGCGCCGCCCTGAGTACGAAAAGCCTTGGTTCGGCGCCGTGGAGCAATGGAGAAACGCACAGACCGCCCCGAGCGCCCCGACCGACCCCAGCGGCCGGTAGCCGGCCGCCGCTTTTACGACGAGCAAAACCGCCCCGTCACGCCCAAGCAATTTCGACCCGACCGCGACGCGGCCGATAGCTTGGCCGAAGAACCGCGCGCCCGGCCCCGGGGCCGCGGCGGCAGCGACAACCGCGACGACCAGCCCGACCGCAGCAGCGGCCCAGCCCGCCGCGACGGCGCCGCCCGCCCGCCCTACCGCCCGGACCGGCCCGAGCGCTCGGAGCGCGGCGGCGACCGCCCCTACTCCGAGAGCCGGGCCCCGCAGCAAGACCGCAGCATTGACATGCTATTTGGCCTGCGCCCAATCTTAGAGGCCTTGAACGCCGGCCGCACGCTGGAGAAAATTTTCTTGTTGCGCGGCACCAAGAATAGCCTCGTGGGCGACATCTCGACGCTGGCCCGTGCGGCTGGCATCCAGGTGCAGCAGGTGCCGGTGGAAAAGCTCGACGGCCTCACCCGCAAAAACCACCAGGGCGCGGTGGCCTTCGTGTCGCCCATCGACTACGCCCCGCTCGATAACCTGCTCAGCGGCTTGTTTGAGGAGGGCAAGGTGCCGTTCTTGCTACTGCTCGACCGCATCACCGACGTGCGCAACTTCGGCGCCATTGCCCGCACCGCCGAGTGCCTGGGCGTGCAGGCGCTGGTGGTGCCCAGCCACGGCGCGGCCCAAATCAACGGCGACGCCCTCAAAACTTCCGCCGGGGCCCTCAACCTGCTGCCCGTGTGCCGCGAGGCCAACTTGCAGGAAACCATTCGTTTTCTCCAGCAATCGGGCGTGACGGTGGTGGCCTGTACCGAAAAAGCCACCGAAGCCGTGGGCGCCGCCGACGTCGATTTTTCGGGCCCCGTGGCCGTGCTCATGGGCTCGGAAGAAGACGGCATTGCCCCGGAATTGCTCCGCCTGGCCGACGTGCGCCTGAAGGTGCCCATGGCCGGCCAGATTCAGTCGCTAAACGTGTCGGTAGCCGCCGGCATCATGCTTTTCGAGGTGGCCCGCCAGCGAGTGAGTGCAGAATAAACAATGCAGACGAAGCCACACAGTTGGGCTTCCATTGCCGCTCACTACCAAGACCTCACGGCTCATGGCTGGGGCCCCGAGATGCTGGAATTGGTGCAGCATGTTATCTCATCGGGCGCATCCAGTCGCTTATTTGCATTCACGTCACTCGATAAGCTGAAAGTGAGCAACTGTGAGCCACTGGAAAATACCGAAGTGTTGCGTATTCATTTTGACCGCAAACGACAGGTGTTCTGCTTTGCCTACCACGCCACCTGGGGCCCCACGCAACCTGAATTCAATAGAGAATATCCGGTTGAAAAAGGCGTCGAAAAGTTTGACCAATTTCTCCGCTGGATAGGATGGTAGATTTCCAAACGCAAAAGAGGCCTTCCCGGCGGAAAGGCCTCTTTTGCGTTAACAAACAACAGCACAATAAACTGTTAATGTTAATTAATAACCGTTAGATAATTAGTTATACCCGCTGCCTTTTTTGGCTTTTACGTCGGCCACAAATTCCTTCACGCGCTGTTCCTCGCTGCGCTTGCAGATGAGCAGCACGTTGTCGTACTCGGCCACGATGTAGTCCTCCAGGCCCTGCACCACCACGAGGCGCTCGGAGGGCGTTTTGATGACGCAGCCGGTGGTGTCGTACAGCATCACGTCGCCGTTCACCATGTTGCCGTTTTCGTCTTGCTGGCCGATGCGGTGCAGCGAATCCCAGGTGCCCACGTCACTCCAACCGAAGTCGGCGGGCAGCACGTACACGTTGTCGGCTTTCTCCATGATGCCGTAGTCGATGCTGATGTTGGCGCAGCGCGAGTACGCATCGCTGATGAAGGCTTCCTCCTGCGGCGTGCCCAGGGCCCCGGCGCCTTCTTCAAACACCTCGGCCATGTCGGCCAGGTAGTGGCGGAAGGCGTGCAGAATCGTATCGGCGCGCCACACAAACAGGCCCGAATTCCAGAGGAAGTCGCCGCTGTCGACGAACATCTTGGCCAGTTCCAGATTGGGTTTCTCGGTGAAGGTCTTCACTTTGTGCAACTGCCCGCCGGGCAGGCTCTGCGAGTCCATGTACTGGATGTAGCCGTAGCCGGTGTCGGGCCGCGAGGGGTGGATGCCCAGCGTCACGAGCACGTCGTGGTGGCGGGCGGCGTCCACGGCCAGCGCCATTACGCGCCGAAACTCCGCTTCGTTGGACACCGCGTGGTCGGCGGGCGTCACGATGATGGTGGCCTGCGGGTCGCGCTGGGCGATGCGGTAGCTGGCGTAGGCGATGCAAGGGGCCGTATTGCGCCCGATGGGTTCGCCCAAAATCTGGTCGGCCGGCATTTGGGGCAAGTGCTGCTGCACGAGTTGCGTGTAGTCGCGGTTGGTCACCACGAACACGTTTTCGGCCGGGCAAAGGCTGGCGAAGCGGTCCACCGTCACTTGCAGCATGGAGCGGCCCGTGCCCAGCACGTCGTGGAACTGCTTGGGGTGGTGGGTGCGGCTAAAGGGCCAAAACCGGCTGCCAATGCCACCGGCCATCACAACGAGGTAAGTCGAATTCATAAGTGTAACAACATAGTGATATTGCCGCGGCAAGTTAAGGGCCGTTTATACAAGTCCTTCCCGCAGCAAGTCGTGCAGGTGGATAAAGCCGGCGAACTGCCCGTTTTCTAAGACAACCAATTGGGTGATGTTGCGGGCCTGCATCCGCGCCAGGGCCTCGGCGGCAAATTCGTCGATGCCAATGGTGGCCGGCGCCGGGGTGAGAATGTCGCGGGCGCGCACCGTTTCCAGGTCGGCCAAGTGGCCGCCGAGCATGCGCCGCAAGTCGCCGTCGGTGATGATGCCGGCCAGGGCCCCGGCGCCGTCGAGCACGGCGGTGGCCCCCAGGCGCTTGCCCGAAATTTCGAGCAGCACGTCCTTCAGCGGCGCGTCGAGGCCCACGCGCGGGCGCTGGTTTTGGCGGCTGAGGTCGCCCACGGTGAGGTAGAGCTTCTTGCCGAGCGTGCCCCCGGGGTGCAGGCGGGCAAAGTCCTGGGCCGAAAACTGGCGGCTTTCGAGCAAGCACACGGCCAGGGCGTCGCCCAGGGCCAGGGCGGCGGTGGTGCTGGTGGTGGGGGACAGGTCGTGGGGGCAGGCCTCGCGCGCCACTGGGGCGTGCAGCACGTAGTCGGCCTGCTGGGCCAGGTACGAGTCGGCGTTGCTCACGAGGGCCGCCAGCGGCACGCCCTTGCGGCGCAGCAGCGGCACAAGCACCTTGATTTCGGGCGTATCGCCGCTTTTGCTGATGGCTACCACAAAATCTTGGGCCTGGATCATGCCTAGGTCGCCGTGGATGGCGTCGGCCGCGTGCATGAACAGGGCCGGCGTGCCCGTGCCGTTGAGCGTGGCCACAATTTTGCCGGCAATGTGGGCGCTTTTGCCCACGCCCGTCACCACTACGCGCCCCGAAAGGCCGAGGATGGCCGCCACGCAGCGGGCAAAATCGGGGGTGGCGGCCACGGCATCGGCCACGGCGTAGAGGGCCGCGGCTTCTTCGTGCAGCACGTGGCGGGCCACGGCCAACACATCGACGGCAGCGGGAATGGCGGGGGTGAAAGTAGACATGGCAAGCAGAACGAAACTACTACAAAGGTGGGGCCGAATGCCCAGGCCCTCCGGCCGGCGGGGCCCCGGGCCAAGCAACCCATCGTCTTTAGACAGTGAAACGGATTGTTTAGCCAAGCAATTTTCCCCGTGGGCGCCGATACGTGATCCTTCCCGCGCCTGCGTTGACTTGAATCGGACTCCATTGCCCGCCGTTGAGCGGCAAAATGCTGGCCCGCGCTGCCCAGCAAAGCCCGGCCCCCAGCCAAGCGGTGGGGCCCCGACGAGCAGGCCGGCAACAGCTTGCGCAACACGGTTGGGCAACGCAAGAAATTTTCCGCAAAATTACGGGAATATGAACAAAAACCGGCCTTTGAAAAGCGACGGTGCTTATCTTCGTTACCTGCCGTCACTCATTCTTACTCACCTGCCTTAATCACACCATGCTTTCACAAACCCTGGCTGAAGCCCCCGAACGGGTAGCAAATCTCAAGCACACCCTGAAAGAAGTATTCGGCTATGGCCAGTTTCGGGGCACCCAGGAGGCGGTGATTCACAACGTGCTGAGCGGCAGCAATACGTTCGTCATCATGCCCACGGGGGCGGGCAAAAGCCTGTGCTACCAGCTGCCGGCCCTGGTGGTGCCGGGCACGGCCATCGTCATCTCGCCGCTCATCGCGCTGATGAAGAACCAGGTAGACCAGTTGGGGGCCTTCGGGGTGAACGCGCAGGTGTACAACTCGACGCTCACCAAAACCGACATGACGCGGGTGCGCAAAGACGTGATGAGCGGTGCCGTGCGCCTGCTCTATGTGGCCCCGGAAAGCCTCACCAAGGAAGACACCATCGCCTTCTTGCAGAAAACGGCCATCTCGTTCGTGGCCATCGACGAGGCCCACTGCATCTCGGAATGGGGCCACGACTTTCGGCCCGAGTACCGCAAGATTCGCGGCATTATTGACAACCTAGGCGGCAATATTCCCATCATTGCCCTCACGGCCACGGCCACGCCCAAGGTGCAGCTCGACATCCAGAAAAACCTGCAGATGGACGACGCGAGCGTGTTTAAAACCTCGTTCAACCGCACCAACCTGTATTACGAAGTCCGGGCCAAGCACAACACCAAGAAGCAGCTGATCCAGTACGTGAAGCAGCACAAGGGCAAAGCCGGCATTATTTACTGCTTGTCGCGCAAGAAAGTGGAAGAAATTGCGGAGCTGTTGCGCGTCAACGATGTGCGCGCCCGCCCCTACCACGCCGGCCTCGACCCGCACACGCGCATGAACAACCAGGACGCGTTCCTGAACGAGGACTGCGACGTGATTGTGGCCACCATCGCCTTCGGCATGGGCATCGACAAGCCCGATGTGCGCTTCGTTATTCACTACGACGCGCCCAAAAGCATCGAGGGCTACTACCAGGAAACCGGCCGCGGCGGCCGCGACGGCCTGGAAGGCAACTGCCTGATGTTTTACAGCTACGACGACATCCTCAAGCTCGAAAAGTTCAGCAAAGACAAGCCCGTGACCGAGCGCGACAATGCGCACCAGCTGCTGGCCGAAATGACGAACTACGCCGAAAGCGCCGTGTGCCGCCGCCGGCAGCTGCTGCACTACTTTGGCGAAACGCTGGAGCAGGACTGCGGCTTTTGCGACAACTGCAAGCACCCCAAGGAGCGGTTTGAGGGCAGCGAGGCCGTGGGCCTGGCCCTGCGCGCGGTGGTGCAAACGGAAGCCCGCTTCAACCTGAACCACGTGGGGCAGGTGCTGCTGGGCCTCAGCAACCCGCACATCGAGAGCTACGCCCACAACGCGCTCCCGGTGTACGGCCAGGGCAAGGCCCTGGGCGACGCGCAGTTCTGGCACTCGGTGCTGCGCCAGTGCCTGCTCAACGGCTTCCTGGAGAAGGACATCGACAGCATCGGGCTGGTGCGGATGACGGAAAAAGGCATGGATTTCATCGAAAATCCGCAGCCCATCACCCTCACCAAGGACCACAACTTCGAGGCCGAGCAAAAGGCCGACGAGGACAAGGAAGAAGAGCAGCACGCCGCCGGCCACGACGAAGCTTTGTTTGTGCAGCTCAAGGAGTTGCGCAAGCAAGTGGCCAAGCAAAAAAACCTGCCGCCCTACGTCCTCTTCCAGGACCCCAGCCTGAAGGAGATGGCCACCACCTACCCCACCAATTTGGCCGACCTGACGCACGTGGCGGGCGTGGGCCAGGGCAAGGCCCAGAAATTTGGGGCCCCCTTCGTGGCGGCCATCAAAAAGTACGTGGAGGACAACGACATCGAAACGGCGTCGGATGTGGTGGTCAAGTCGGCGGTGAACCGCTCAAAGATCAAAATCTACGTCATCCAGCAAATCGACAAAAAGACCATGCTGGAGGACATTGCTTCGTCGAAGGGCATCAACATGGCCGAGCTGATGGAGGAAATTGAGCACATTTGCTACGCTGGCACCCGCCTCAACATTGACTACTATTTGGAAGAAATGGTGGACGAGGACAAGCAAGACGAGATTTACGACTACTTTATGACGGCCAGCACCGATAACATTGCCGTGGCCCTAAAGGAACTGGGTGCCGACGATTACTCGGAAGAGGAAGTGCGGCTCGTGCGCGTTAAGTTTCTGAGCGAGGTAGCCAACTAGCACCTGCTTTGCCGAACGATCCGGTGGAGCTGCACAAAAAAGGGCCCCTGGGGCCCTTTTTTTGTGCAGCTTTCGGGCATTGATCCTGGGTACCGAAACCAGGGCCCGGGGCCCGGCGTTGGGTAGGGATGTGGATCGTATTTTCGTTGATGGCGGCGCTGACTACGGCCGTGGTAGTCACTTTATCCAAAGCAGGCATTAAGAACGTGCCCTCGGCCCTGGCCTTCGCCATTCAATCGGTGCTGATCATTGCGGTGGCGTGGGGCACGGTGGCGTGGCAAGGCCTGTGGCCCGAGATTGGGCGCATCGAACGCAAAAGCTGGCTGGTACTGGTAGCAGCGGGTGTGCTTACCGGTGCATCGTCGCTGCTGTCATTCAAGGCCTTATCGCTGGGCGATGCCTCGCGCGTGTCGCCGCTGACCAACGTGGCGCTGGTTTTCTCGGTAACGCTGGCGGCCATTTTCCTCAAAGAGAAGCTAACGTGGCAGGTCGTATCGGGGGCGGCACTGATGGCGAGCGGGGCCATCCTCATTGCCCTTTCCGCCCCGAGCAAGTAGCTGCCGCGGCCTATTGGCCGTCGCCGCGCGGGCAGCCAGCACACGCGCCGCCGGGCGCGGGGCCCCCGAGCAGGGCTTCGGTTTCGAGTAGTAAGGCCGTCATTTCCACCAACTCTTGCAACTGGCCCATTTCGAGGTGGGTGAGCACCAGGGCCAAACGGTCGGCGCGGGTGCGCAGGGCCACGCACCGGGACCCGGCGTCGACGACGGGCCGCTGAACGGCCTGGTAGGCCGTGGCGGCCACTACTTCGCGGAAATCCACGAACTCGGGTGGCGTAAGGGCCATGGCTACCGTGCCAAAACACAGGTGCAGGTAGCCGGTGTGCGGGCAGCGCACGCAGTAGCCAAACTCGTTGTGGTGCAGAAACTTTGCCATTGCAATCAACGCTATTTTTTCAGAGAGCTGCCACCAGGGCCCGCCACGCCGCCAGCTCGGGCCCGCCCGGCTTGCGCTGGCCAAACACGAGCAGCAGGTTGCGCCCGCGGGCGTCGAATAACTCGAGCGACGTCACCACCCCGTCGGCGGTGGGCTTCTGCACCACCCAGCTTTCGGCCACGTCTTCAAGCTTGAGGTGCAGGTTAAAATTGGAGTCGAGCACGTTCAGCCAGGGCCCCGTTGGCACAATTTTGTGCACCGGACCGGTATGAATTTGGATGCAGCCGCGGCTGGCCACGAACAGCATGATGCCCAGCCCCTGCGCCGCGGCGGCGCGCAGCGCCCCGTCGATGGCCGTGGTGGGCACGCGGCGCAGCAACTCGGGGGGCCCCAGGCGCAGGGCCTGCGGGCGGCTCACGCCAAACTGGCGCAGCAGCCCAAAAAAGGCGTGCGTGTCCTGCATTTCGCGCCACGCAGCGCGGAAGCCGGCCACGTCGATGGCACCGTCCGGGGCTTCGGGCGCGGCGGGCGCAGCGGGTTGCAAGGCGAGTTCGGGGCCCTGAGTGGCGGCGCGAAAGCGGGCCACCAAGGCGTCGTAGGCGGCGGCGTTGCTGGCGTCGGTGAGGTAGATTTTGTGCAGGGCTTCGCCGTCAATGCCGAAGAATTGGAGGCTGTGGCGGCCACTCTCGTTCACCGCGAAGCCGTGCTTCCAGTGCATCAGGAACAGGCGCAGGTCAATGTCTTCGCCCAGCACTAGGCCCATGGGGCCCTGAAACGACGCGTCGTGGTAGGTGCCTTGGCGCTCGTGCACCACGCTGTCGTTGCGGGTGAGGGCCATGACGTGGCCCAGGGTGGGCACCTGAAGCAGAATTTCCTTAAAATCGGCCGTCAAGGCCACGGCGGGCGCGGCGGGCTGGCCGGTGCAGCCGGTGGCCAGCAGCGCAGCCTCGCCGACGCCCAGGGCCTGGGCCGCGTCGCGGATGCGGCCTTCGGGGTGGGCTTGCTTGAATTCAGCCCAGCGGTCGGTCAGGGTGGCGGGAGCGGTTAAGGGTTCCATAAAGTTTTCTTTGAAGCGGCAGGTACTTGAAAGCTACACCGTCTGGGCCCGTCGGCAAGGGCCCCGGGGCTACGCCGTTTTTCCGGTAGGGAGTGGGAAGCCCACGCGGGAGCGCGGCAAACCCAATGCCACCCGCCAGCGCCTTTGGGCCCTACAGGGGCCCTTCACTGCCTATACGCGAACAGTGTTGTCCGTCGCCACCCGCCGAGTACACCGGCAGTTGGGCCGCGTTGTAAGCCGTGCGGGTGGCCGCCAACTCCTCTTCTTCTAGGTGCTGGCGGCGCAACGTGTCGGCGGGGGCCCCGGCGGGGCGCGGGCCCCCCGCGGCGGGCAGCGGCGGCGGCCAAGCAAAGCACAGGAAGACAGTAAAGGCCATTGACTCCATTTAGAATTTTTCTAAACACCAGCAAAGGTATTCGCTCGTCCCAAATCCACAACATTTATTTGGAATATTTCTAAATAGATAAGCGGGCCAAAAGAAAAGCCACTCCCTTGGGAAGTGGCTTTCCGTGCATTGGGCACCTTGGGGCCCCTAGCAATACTCTTCAAAGGCGCCCTGCAGGTTGTTGACGATGCGGGTGAGGTCGTTGCCTTCGATGTGGTAGCGCTCAATCATGTGCACCAGCTCGCCGTCTTTGAACAGCCCGATGCAGGGCGACGAGGGCGGGTAGGGCAGCAAGTGCTCGCGCATTTTGGCCACGGCCTCGGTTTCCATGCCCGCAAACACGGTCACGAGCTTGCCGGGCTTTTTGTCAGAGCTGGCGAGGGCCATTTTGAGGGCGGGGCGGGCCTTGGAGGCGGCGCAGCCGCACACCGAGTTTACGGCCACCAACACGGTGCCTTCGGTGGCGGCCAGGCTGGCGTCCACGTCGGCGGGGGTCATGAGCTGTTCAAAGCCGGCGTCCGTCAGGTCTTGGCGGATGGGGGCTACCATGTATTCGGGGTAAACTGCCATAATGGTAAGGATAAAAAAGTGCAGGGTAACGGCTGAGAAATCCGGCCGGCGGCGGCACAAACAAAGATACGCACGGCGGGCCGGGTGCCAAAGTCGCCGGCGGGGCAAAAGGTTCGGACCCAGGGCCCCTGGTCGATTGATACGCGCGGCCGGTCGGCGGAACTAGGGCCCCGGGGTTATCCTTAGTACTTTGCTTGCGCGCAGCAGCTGTGGCCGCCCGCGCCCGGAATTGCTTTTTAATCGCTTATCCTTCCTTCATCCAACTCGCTGTATGAATACGAATTCTATTGGCTACTCCGGGCGCGCGGCGCTGCTGGGGGCCCTGGCGTGGGCGGCGGCCGGGGCCCCGGCCCGTGCCCAAACCGAGCCCGGCCCCGATGGGCCCCGGCGGCCCACGGCCCACGCGGTGCACAGGGCGCCGGCAACGGCCGTGTACCAGCGCACCGACCCCAGTTCGCGCATCAGCCCCGAGTTGCAGCAGGTGTACCAGCAAGGCACGGCCGCCAGCCGCGGCGGGGCCCCGGTCGATTTGAAAGCGGCCCACCCGCAGCTGCGCCTGAGCAAAGACGCCACGGCCGTACTGGTGCACGTCACGGCGAAGGACGTGGCGGCGCTGCTGCCCGCGCTGCAGGCGCGGGGCTTTGTGGTGGTGGCCAGCCGGCCGGACTTGCACTTCGTGGACGGGATGCTGCCGCTGGCCCAGCTGGCCCCCGGGGCCCCGGGCCTGGAGGCGCTGGCCGCCCAGGGCCTGCTGGGCATCTTGCCGGTGTGGCGGCCCATGGCCCACACCGGCCGCGTGACCACCCAAGCCGACTACGTGCTGGAGGCGGCCCGCACCCGCGCCACCCTTCCCAAAAACCTGACCGGCACGGGCGTGCGCGTGGGCGTGCTCAGCGACTCGTACAACTCGCTGAAGGGCGCGGCCAACGACGTGGCTTCGGGCGATTTGCCGGCGGCGGGCGTGCAGGTGCTGAGTGACTTGGGCGACGGCGAGGGCACCGACGAAGGCCGGGCCATGGCCCAGCTCGTCTACGACCTGGCCCCCGGGGCCCCCCTGGCGTTCAGCACGGCGTACAACTCGGAGGCCGACTTTGCCCAGCACATCATTGACTTGGCCGATCCGGCCAAAGGCAACTGCAAAGTCATCGTCGATGACATTGCTTACTTTGGCGAGCCCTACTTCCAGGACGGCGTGGTGGCCCAGGCCGTGACGCAGGTAGTGAGCCAGCGCGGGGTGACGTACTTCTCCTCGGCCGGCAACAACGGCGACCAGAGCTACGAAAACACCGCCCCGGCCTTCGTGGTGGGGGCCCGCAACCTGGCCCGGCTCAACTTCGACAACACCGGCGGCACCGACGTGGCCCAGCGTTTTTCGGTGGCTTCGGGCAAGGACATGACGGTGGCTTTGCAATGGAGCGACCCGTTTTACACCACGGCAGGAGTAAAAACCGACCTTGACGCCTACATTATTTCATCACTCGGCGACACCGTGGACGTGTCGAACGCCAACAACCTGAGCAGCCAGGTGCCCTTCGAAATCACGGGCTTCACCAACGACACTTCCAAGACAAAAACTACGCTTTTTGACCTGGTAATTGTGCGCCGCACTGGCACCGCCACCCCCGCGCGCCTCAAGTACATTGCCCTGAGCGACGGCCAGCCCACCGAGTGGCTCACCAACAGCGGCACCGTGGTGGGGCACGCGGCGGCGGCGGCGGCCTCCGCGGTGGCCGCCGTGGCGTACTTCGACGCCAAAGTCCCCGAATCGTACACGGCGAAGGGCAGCCCCACCATCCTGTTCAACCCCGACGGCTCGGCCCTGGGGGCCCCCGTGACGCGCCCCAAGCCCGACATTGCGTCGGTGGACGGCGGCAACACCACGTTTTTTGGCGACGACGCCGAAGGCGACGGCTTCCCCAATTTTTTCGGCACCTCGGCGGCGGCCCCCGCCGCGGCGGCCGTGGCAGCCTTGCTGCTGCAATCGGAGCCGGCCCTAACCCCGGCCCAGGTGAACGCCCGCCTGGCCAGCACCGCCCGGCAAGTGGGCGCCACCGCGGGCTTCAACACCCTCACCGGCGCTGGGCTGATTGACGCCTTCACGGCCATCTACGGCCCGCCGGTAGCCGTCACGCCGCCGGCCGTGGAGGACTTGGAGAAGCGGGCCCTGCCCGTGAGCTGGACGGTGAACAGCACCAAAGCCGGCCGCGTGCAAGTAGCTACTGGCACCGGCGCAGCCTCGGGCACGGCCTACTTGCTGATGGACGCGGCTTTTTCCGCGTCAACAGCCTATGCTGGCCTGAACGAGGCGGTGTGGTACGCCAAAAACACGCCCGGCCAGGACTTACTTCTCACCTTCCGCCAGCGCAAGTTTGCGGCCGAAACCGACAACGCGCTGCCCACCCAATTCACGGGTTCCAGCAACGGCGACGGCGTGGTCCTGAGCGTGGACGGCGGCACCACCTGGTACCGCGTGGTGAGCCTGACGGGCACGAACTCGACCACCACCTACCAAACTCAAAGCGTGAACCTGACCCAGTTTGCGGCGGCTAACAGCCTGACGCTGGGCACCGACGTACGGGTGAAGTTTCAGCAGTACGGCCAGGGGCCAGCCACGGCGGCCACAGCCAGCAGCCGCCGCGGCATGGCCTTCGACGACATTGCCCTGACGTCGGCGGCCGCCGCGCCGGTGCCGCTCTACACGTCCACGCAGCCCACCGTGGGCTGCCCGGGCTTGGTGGTGGCCTTTCGCGATTCGTCGCTGTTCAAGCCCACCAGCTGGGCCTGGACGTTTGCCGGCGGCACGCCCGCCGCTTCCACCGACCGCAACCCCACGGTGACATACAACACGCCCGGTCGCTTCGCCGTGACGCTGGCCGCCACCAACGCCAACGGCACCGCCACCCGCGTCGACACCGGCTACGTGGTGGTGTACGGCCAGGCCCCACAGGCCACGGCCGTGGCTAACCGCACCCGCATTTGCCCCGGCGGTACGGTGAGTTTTACCAGCCAAACGGCCTTCTGCCCGGGCACGTACGCCTGGACGTTTCCTGGAGGCTCGCCGGCCACGGCCAGCACCGCCAGCGCCACGGTTTCGTACGCCACGGCGGGCACGTACACCGCTACTCTCACCGTTTCCAACAGCTTCGGCAGCACCACGTCCACCGTTAGCATCGAGGTGACGGCCGGGCGCGCCCTTCCCTTTGCCGAAACCTTCGACACCTCGACCAGTCTGCCCGCGGGTTGGGTCATTGAAAACCCCGACGGCCTCTTCACGTGGGTGCTGGCCGATGGCATCATCGGCCGCGCCGGCACCAGCACCCGGGCCGCCCGGGCTTCCTTCGCCCCCGACCCCGCCGTAGACCAGCGCGACGTGCTGCAAACCCCGCCCCTCAACTTAAGTACCGCTCAACCCACGCTGCGGTTCGACTTGGCCTACGCGCCCATTCTCAACGCCGCCAGCGGCCCCGATTCGTTGATTGTGCAGGTGATGGACGCGTGCACGCTCGCGGTGCTGGGCCGGCCCTACGCTAAAGGCGCGACTGGCACACTGGGCACTGCTCAGGCCCAAAACACTTACTTCGTGCCCTCTGCCAGCAGCCAGTGGCGGCAAGAGTTGGTCGACTTGACGCCTTACGTGGGAAAAAGCGTGCTGCTGCGCTTCGTGGGCTACAACGGCTACGGCAACTACCTCTACGTCGACAACGTGAACGTGGGCAGCCAGCTGCTGTCGCTCACCAGCGCCGCCGCCGCCACGGGCCTCGAAGCCTGGCCTAACCCCACGGCGGCCGGCACGGCCCTGCACGTGCGCCTGCCTGCCCAAAGCGGCGGCGGCCAACTCCGTCTGATTGACAGCCTGGGCCGCACCGTGTGGCAAACCCAGCTAACGGCCGCTGCCGCCGCCGCCGAGCAATTGCTAACCACAACCCTGGCCCCTGGCCTCTACAGCGTAGTTTTCAGCCCGGTGAACGGGGTAGCGGCGGCGCGGCGCATATTGGTACAATAAGTCCCTCACAACATAACAAGTAGCCCCACGGGGCCCGGGTCCCCGGGCCCCGTATTTTTTGGCGGTTAGCACAGGGCCCTCGGCCAGCGCTGGCCGAAGGACTTGCCTTACCCAACCCCTGCCGCACCAAGAACGCTGGGCAAAGGGGGCCCCGCCCGCAATTCCTGCAAGGCCAGTTGCCAGAGGGTTTCATAGGGAATGATTTCCACCTCTGCAAAGGCTTCGCCGGGCGGCGGGGCGTCCTCCAGTTGCTTTAACAGCGTAGCGGCTTGCCGGGCGCTGCGTGCGGGGTCAAATTCCTGCTCCACAATCAGCAGCAGCAGCCGCAGAAACAGCCGGGTGCGCAGGTTGGCCGCTTCGCGCAGGTGGCGCTGCTGGTACTTGCGCAGTCGGTCGGCACGCAGCAGCACAGCGTCGAGGTCGCGCTGGCGTAAGAAGTACATCACCTGCATCACCAAAATAGCCACGTTGTGGCCCCGCTTATCGCGGCTGTACTCGGGAATGGTGAGAGCCCACTGCTCCATTTGCTGCCGCCGCACCGGCGTAGGCCGGGCTGGGGGCTGCACAAAGTCAACGTAGGCCCGAAACAGCTCCCACCGCTGCTGCGCCGCCGCCCGCTGCTTGCCAAAGCTAGCGTTACCCGTGGCCGTTTGCAGCACTTGCTGCGCCTGTACGTAGTCGCCGGCGTGCAGCGCCAGCAGCAAGTAGTGCTCTTGGAAGTAAAACCAGTTAGCAGACGATGGGTGAAAATCCTTGTCGTATACGGCCGCTAGTTTCAAGCCCTTTTCGGCCTGCCGGCTTAGCAAGTGCGCGTACACGCTCATAAAGTGATTGAAGCGCAAATCGAACCGATGCGGATTCAACTTACCCGCTTTAAGTTGCCGCGCCGCTTCTGCAGTAATCTTAATGATTTCTGCATAGTTACCCATTAACTCTTGCTGAGCCAATCGCGTTTGGTACACATAATTACCGGTATCAACTGACTTGGCTTTGCGGTGCAATTCCTCCAACTTCACCAAATAAGCTGGCATCACTGGTAGCAATTCTCGACGCATCTTCACAGTGCCAGCAATTGCTAATCTAATATCGCTATATATATCATCTGCTTCCTCCTCAAAAGTGCGGACTTTTTGTAGTTCAAGCAATGCTTTTGTAACTGCTCGGTATTGAGGCTTTTGTTGCTGTTGCGCATAAAGAACGCGTAATAAACCCGCTGCTTGAATACCATAACGGGTGAATCCGTCACGTTGCGACAGTTCTAAGCATTTGTTTAATAACCTCACAGCCAACGAAGATTCGCTTTCATTATATAAAACGAGGGCTTTGTGGAACAAGCTCAAGCATTCCAATTCGTGACGTTTTGAGACCAAATGCCGTTGGTCAGAATAGTCAAGAAAATAAAGGTGATTCAACATTTTGGCCATCACCCTCGAGTGTAGTTTACGGAATGATGCTTCAGTATTGGCTGTGCCTTTACCATAAAGTGTCCGCACTAACTGGGCACGAGTTGATTCTTGTCCTTCAGCCAAGACCGCGACCAATTTATTTTCCTTCATCTTCTCACCCGTGTCAAAATCTAACAGCGGCAGCAGGGACAATTTTCGAGATGTTATTATCTGTGCCAGAGTTTTTGATTCTTTCATAACACGTTATGTCCATCAGGATCCTGTTCATTCCTTATCCAACAAATGTCTTCAAATAATTTTATCATATAAGAATAGTGAAAGCGCGCTCTATCACGTAGCGATCACATTCTATTCTTATGTTATGAAAAAAACTTACCTAGATATTCATACTTTGAATGTCACATTTAAACTCTTTTTTGCAAAAATTAATTGTTTTATTCCGACAATCTATAGCATAATAATTCATATACAATACATTATTATCAAATAAGTAATATATTATATTATTTTGTTTATAGTCACTATTGGCACAACACTGTCTTTTTATGTAGCTCATCGGTAGCTCAAATTTGTACTGTACAAACGATCAACAATCTAAAGGCCGCTCCCATGTTTGAACTCATCGCCTACGCCTTATTTCAACTCTTCAGCATCACAGGATCCCCTGCTCAAGGTGCTACTTCATTCGATGGCGGCAGCGGCGGCTGGAGCGGCGGCATCGTCACCAACGGCGGCAGCGGCGGCTGGAGCGGCGGCATCGTCACCAACGGCGGCAGCGGCGGCTGGAGCGGCGGCATCACTGCTCCGACTAGTAACTAAGTAAGTAAAAAGCTCCAAGTAGCTGCTCTGCCAAGCAGAACGCTACTTCTTACTCTGATTGAGGTGGCGGGATAGAACAGGATGGCTAACTTAGCCCCGTTCTATTCCGCCATCGTTTTATGAAGTTGTCGTTACTCGCTGGCTTGTGCACAGGATTGCTGACGGCTTGTTCGGGCCCTGGATCGAATGTGGCCAATGGAGTACATATACGGTGGGCCAACGATCCAGAAAGCCTTGACCCGTTAAGGCAGCCGAACCAGGCCAGTACTGATGCGGATAATTTACTACACCTGAGTTTATTACAAATTGATTTTGCAAAATCATCGTATGCTCCCGGTTTAGCAGATTCCTTGCCCAGAATCAAGTTGATAGGTGATTCACTCACGCTGCTCACTTACTGCTTGCGGAGGGCTGCGGCCTGGGATGACGGCCGGCCGGTGCTCGCCAGCGACGTTGCATTTACTCTTAAGCTGATGCAAGCCCCGGGTTTGACTAACGAAAGCATCCGGACTCAATTTAGCTTTATCCAAGAGCTGCGAGCTGATCCTAATAACGCGCGACGGTTTACGCTGGTGTGCCGAGGGCAGGCTTCGGACTTCGCGCACGCCTCCGGCGATTTTTTCATTTTGCCCGAAGCCATTTTGGACGCGCGTGGCAAGTTGCGCCGCTACTGCTTGGCCGATTTAATCAATCGCCCCGCTGATGCGGCCCCGGATACTGTGCTGGCGGCAGTGGCCCGGCGGTACGCGGCCGCGGCCCAGCACCCCGAACGGCTGCCTGGTTGTGGGCCTTACCGCTTGGTGAGTTGGGAAAAAGACCACCGCCTGCGGTTCCAACGCAAGCCGCAGTGGTGGGCCGACCAGTTGAACCCACTTCCCCCAGTGTTGCAGGCACGCCCGCAGCAGATCGACTTTTTGGTCATCCCCAATAATGCCAGCGCGGTTCTGGCACTGCGCCGAGGCGAAGTGGATTTGTGCCCGGACTTTCCCGCCCGCGATTTCAACCGACTGCGCCGCTCAACGAAGAACCAACAAACGCTGGCTTTCTACACCACACTATCGCACAACGTGGTGACGGCTGGCTTCAATACCCGGCGGCCGATCCTAGCCGACCGCTTCACGCGGCAGGCCCTGGCCCTACTTTTTGATGTACCGGCCCTACTAGCCGCTACGCAGCAGGACCTAGGGCAGCGCACCGTCGGTATCATTTCGCCTAACACGGGCCGTAATTATGCCGATAGTTTGCCATTGCTCCCGTTTGCTCCAGGCCGCGCCGCAATGCTGCTGCTGCAAGCGGGATGGCGGCGGCAGGGAGCGGCCCCCACGGGACCCTGGACACGCCAAGGTTCCCACGGCGAGGTACAGCGGCTGGCATTACAAGTGCGGTACTGGGCGGGAGAAACCACGTTTGAAACCATTGGGCTGCAATTTCGGGCGGCGGCGGCCCAGCTTGGCATTGCTGTAGAACTACGCCCTACAGAGGCTAGCTCGTTTATCCCTGCGTTGCAGAAAGGCGATTTCGACTTGTATATTAAGCCGATCAGAGGCAATCCTTATTTGTTTAATTTTATATCCGTTCTACATTCAACGGCGGTGAGCGAAGGCAACCTGACGGGGTTTGGCACCCCGGCCAGCGACCGCCTCGTGGAGGCCCTCGCAGTGGCGCAGTCGCCGGTTGTCAGGGGCCGGTTGCTGCGCAAGTTGCAAGTGCTGTTGCGGGAGGAAATGCCGATGGTCCCGCTCTTCTTTCCATACAATCGCCTTGCGGCAAACCGCCGGCTGCGGCACCTTTACCCCAGCAGCCTGCGGCCGGGCTACGCGGCGGCGGCCATTACCTGGGATCCGCAAACTGTACTTCAGTAGGCGTGAGGCAGATTTTTTTTCAACGCGCCGGCCAAGCTGTATTAGCCGTGTGGGCTTTGGCTTCGCTTGTATTCCTGCTAAGCCGCTGGGCCCCGCCACCCGATGAGAGCCTAGGCCTTACCAATACTGCTGAGCTAAGTAGCGGCGCGCCGGCCAATGCACAAGCGCGCAATTTGGCCCGCCAAGCGGCCCGCCAGCGGCTGGGTTTGGCCGAACCCCTGTTCTATTTTTCGCGTCCGACACCCGTGCTTGGCGGGGCCCCAGCGCGCTGGCAGTGGAATGGCCGCCACAACCAATACCACCGCTGGCTAGGGGCAACGCTGCGGGGCGACTGGGGCACTTCGTTTCGCGACGGCCGGCCCGTGGTCGCGCGTTTGGGTGGGGCGTTGGCCTGCACCATTCCCCTCACGGGGGCAGCGGCAGCCCTGTGCCTGTGGCTAGCGCTGGCATTAGCGCTGGCGCTGGCCCGACAGCCGTGGTGGCGGCGGCCCGCGCTGGCCTTCTTAGCGGCCTTGCAGGCCTTGCCCCTGTTTGTGTTGGCCACGGGCCTGCTGCTGAACTTGGCCAACCCCGACGCCTTGGACTGGTTTCCTACTTACGCGCAAACCACTACTGAGGAGGGATTCTACGCGTTAGGGCCCCATCTGATCTTGCCGCTGGCTTGTTTGGTGCTGAGCGCCTTGCCTGAGCTTGCCTTGCAACTGACGGCTTCCCTCACGCACGAGTTGGGCACTGGCTACGCCGTCACGGCGCGGGCCAAAGGCTTGGCGACCAAACAAGTGCTGTGGCGCCACACGTTGCGCAACGCCATGGTACCCATTTTGCCATTGGTGGCCGACCTGCTGCCCGCCCTGGTAGCGGGCGCCGTGGTGGTCGAAGTGGTATTTTCGCTGCCCGGCATGGGCCGCTTGCTGGCTGAAGCCGCCGCCACCCGCGACTACCCCGTGCTGGTAGGCAGCGTGCTGCTGGTAGGCGCCACCCGCTTGCTCTCCCTGGTATTGGCCGACGCTGGGGCCCGTTGGCTTGACCCGCGCGTGGCATGAGGCGCGCTCCTCACTTTGCCTTAGCGGGTGTCACGCATGCGGTGGCGTTTAGCTGGTTGGCACTGCTGGGGGCCCTCGCCCTGCTGGCCCCCGTGCTGCCGCTGCCGTACCCACCCGCCCAGCCTGACCTAGCGCACATCAGCCTATCACCATTTGCCGCGGGCAGCGCCCACTGGTTGGGCACCGACCCATTGGGCCGCGACGTGCTGGCCGAACTGGTGTTCGGAACCCGCACGGCATTAGGTTTGAGCGTGGCGGCAGCCGTGCTAGCCAGCGCTTTGGGGAGCCTATTAGGCGGAGCCGCCGGTTTTTGGCGCAACCGCCTGCGCTTGCCTTTCATCAGTGGCGCAGGCTTGTTGGGGCTGCTGTGGTGGGGCTTGGCGCTGCCCGGGGCTAGGGCCGGAATGGCAGTGGCGGCGGCGGGGCTGGCTGGCAGCGGGTGGGCCCCGGCCCGCCGGGGCCCCCGTCTGCCGGTACCGCTCGACGCGGGGGTGCTGGGAGCCACGGCGCTGCTAGGGGCCGTGCCGCGGCTGGTGCTCGTGGTGGCGCTGGCCGGCAGCGTGGCACTTTCGCCGGCGGGCTTGTTCGCGGTGCTGGTACTCACGTCTTGGGCAGGGCCGGCGCGGCTCGTGCGAGCCGAAATGCTACGCGTTGGAATCCAGCCGTTTGTGGCTGCTGCCCAGGCCCTGGGGTTGCCGCCGGGGCGTGTGTGGTGGCGGCACGCGTTGCCCGCCGCGTGCAGGCCGTTGCGCACCGCCTTTCCGCTCAGCTTGGCGGGCTTGCTGGGGTTGGAAAGCACCCTCTCTTTCTTAGGCATTGGCTTGCCGCCCGAGGTACCCAGCTGGGGCCAACTGCTTAACACCGCCCGCCTCGAACCCACGGCTTGGTGGCTGGTGGCCGGGCCGGGTGGGCTCTTGCTGCTTACCATGCTCGCCCTTCAGGTGCTCAGCAGCCCAGTAGCGCGGAGAAAATAAGTCACTATTGACCGTTATAAATGTCACACTGGGACATATTTTTGCAAACAAGGGGCCCAACCAGTTGGTACTAAATGGGTATTTTGCCGCTATTAATTGCGTATTTATTGAATATCAAAGGCGTTTCTAATATTTAGAGCCAATCTTTATTTCAGTATTTTCTGTTTTTTTTAACAGTGTTTTTTGCGCCGGGCGATGTCACAATTACCTGTAAAGTGTCTTAGGGCAGAGGCGAGTAGGGGCGATAATATTGTATACTCTTAGCGAATATCCATTCTCTTACGTGCCTCTGCTGATGTGTCCTACTATTACCATGGCATCTATTTTTGATTTGTACCAGTCCACGACCACGCCCTGGGTGCGGTCCTACTCGAACACCCGCCGCGCCACCGCGCCGGCCCCCGATTTTTTGACACCCGACGGCCACCTTGTCCCGCGTGCCATCGGCGAAGCTGCCTTGCGCGACTCCAAAGCCATCCTCATCGGCGACTTGCTGGTGCTGGGCACCCCCGACTTGGGGGCCAGCGTGGGCAACCGCAGCAACTGGTAGCCACCGCGGTTGCGGCAGGGCCCCGCGGGGCAGCGGCATCCTGCCACTCGTTTTTGCATTGTTTGGCTTCGGCCTATTACCATTGCTCACGCAAACGGCCTGCCCCCAGCAGGCCGTTTGCGTGAGCGGCTATTGCAGGGCCCTCTATTGGTTTGCCACTAGGGCAATGCCTTCTTCGAAAGTATGGGGGTGGTAGCCTAACTCGCCCCGCGCCTTGCCAATAAGCAGGCCAGTACGGGCTGGCCGCCGGGCCGGTTGTGAGAACGTACTGGCATCAACCCGCTCAATCAGGCTTTTGTCGAGCGCAAAGTAATCGGCCACGCGCAGGGCCATGGCGTAGGGCGTCAGCAACTCGTCGCCGCAGATGTTGTAGATGCCTTCCGCGTGGTGCTGGGCTAGCAGCCAGCAGCCCTGGGCCAAGTCTTCGGCCAGCGTGGGCGTGCGCCACTGGTCGTCCACCACTTTGATGGGCCGGCCCGCGCGCAGCGAATCGCGCACCCACAGCACTAGGTTGGTGCGGCCGCCGCCGTGCAGCACCCCGTACACGAGCACGGTACGGGCAATGGCCCAGCGCAGGCCCGCCGTGCCCTGCACCGCTTGTTCGGCGGCCAGCTTGCTGGCGCCGTAGTGGCTGATGGGCGCGGGCACGGCGTCTTCGGCCAGGGGCCCCGCGCTGCCGTTAAAAATAA
Organism: Janthinobacterium lividum; assembly: GCA_050954665.1. Classification (GTDB taxonomy): domain Bacteria; phylum Bacteroidota; class Bacteroidia; order Cytophagales; family Hymenobacteraceae; genus Hymenobacter. Next base: position 31,898 of record JBPBPC010000035.1, on the reverse strand, counting down.
AATCGGTGCTGAGGTGCGTGAGGTGAACATTCTGGGCCGCGCAGGCAGCGGCGAGGTGGGCCGTGGCCGCCGCATTCTGCTGCCAGCAGGCGGCTTGGTTCAACTCGCACTCGTCCACGTTGGTCATGGCCGCGGCGTGGATAACGTGGGTCGGCTGCTCCTGGGCCAGCACGCGCTGCACCTGGTCGGCGTCCGTTACGTCGAGGGGTACGAAACGCAGGTTGGGGTGCCATTCGGCCAACCGGTTGGGGCCCCGGCCGGTGGCTACCAGTGCCACGGAGGGTTGCTGCTGAGCCAGCAACGCCACCAGCTTCTGGCCCAGCAGGCCGTTAGCTCCGGTAAGGAGAATTTTCATGGCGCAGCGTACAATTAACAGGTTATCAAGATGTTATTAATCGAAATTTACGGGTATTGGTAACCGTAGAGCTTGGTGATTTTCTTCTTCCGCAGGTGTTCCACTTTCATCGTCATGGGTACGTTGGTGAGGGGCCGGTCGCGGTTGTCTTTGGGCACCTTGGCAATCTTGTCCACCACGTCGAGGCCTTGGATAACCTGGCCAAACACCGTATACTGGCCGTCGAGGCGGTGGGTACCGCCGTGGTTCTCAACCAAGTAGAACTGCGAGCTGCTGCTGGGCGTGCCGGCGGGACCACCCGTGCGGGCGGCGGCCACGGCGCCGTACACGTGCGGGTGGCCGGGGCCCAACTCGGCGGGCACGGTGGGGTCGCCGGGGCGGCCCTGGCCGTCGTTGGTGGGGTCGTCGTCCTTCGAGTTGGCATCGCCGCCCTGAATCATGAAGCCGTCGATGATGCGGTGAAACGTGGTGCCGTTATAAAAGCCTTTGCGGGCTTTTTGCAGGAAGTTGGCCCGGTGCAGCGGCGTGTCTTGGAACAGCAGCAGCCGGATGGTGCCTTCGGGTGTGGCGATGGTCACCACGTCGTCTTTGCCGCCCTTGCGGGGGCCCTTGGCCAACGGCGCGGCGGCCTGCGCGGCCGGAGCCAGCAGCAGCAGCAGCGCCGCCAGCCATCGCCCGGCCCGAAAAAAGGAGAAAGTCATAAACCAGTTAATTAGCAGTTTAACGCCGCGGCACCTGCAAAAATGAGTACCCGGGGCCCTCAGCCGCGGTGCTCGCGGATGCTGGCCAGGATTTCGCGGCCGCCCCGGCCCAACACCGAATCGGCCACGGCCGTGCCCAAAGCGTAGGCGTCGGCCACGGGGGCAGTTTGGGTATCGTCCACGTATTCCTCGCCGCTCAGGCTGATGATGCCCGCGTGCAGGTGCAGGGCCCCCGCCGCGTCGAACGTGGCCAGGGCAAACGACGGAATGCTGCACCCGCCTTCCATGGTGTGCAGAAAAGCGCGCTCGGCCCGCAGGCAGGCGTGGGTGGCGGGGTGGTCGAGGGCAGCTTTGATTTGGTTTTTCAGGCCCGCGTCCAGGCCTTGGGCGCACTCCACAGCGATGCTGCCCTGGCCGGTGGCCGGCACAAACCGGGTTTCAGACAAGGTGTGGCGCACCAAGTGCTCGTAGCCCATGCGGTGCACGCCGGCATAGGCCAGCACCAAGCCGTCGTACTGGCCTTCTTCGAGCTTGCGCAGGCGGGTTTGAAGGTTGCCGCGGGCCTCGGCCGTGGTGGCCTCGGGGTAAAAGCGGCGCAGCTGGGCCTTGCGGCGGGTGCTGCTGGTGCCCAACACAATGCCCGGCTTGTCGAGCGCAAAGTGCTCGTTGAAGCTCAGCACCACGTCGTTGACTTTCTCACGCTCCAAAAACGCCAGCAGCTCCAAATCGTCGGGAATGCTGCTTTGCACGTCTTTGGCCGAATGCACGGCCAGGTGGGTTTCGCCGCGGCGCAGGCTTTCCTCCAGCTCTTCGGTGAACACGCCCTTGGCGCCGATTTTGTCTAACGAGCGGTCCAGCACCTGGTCGCCGATGGTGATCATGGGCACGATTTCGGACGGCAGGCCGGCTTGTTCGAGCAAGTAGGCCACGCGCTCGGCCTGCCAAAGGGCCAGGCGGCTGCTGCGGGTGGCGAGGCGGATGGGATTCATAGGATGGTTTTCGGTGAACGGTGCACCGTTAACGGCTGGGGGCCCCGTTAAGCTGCGCGCAACTGGCCGCCGAGCCGCAACGAGCTGTCGACGAACACCATGCGCGGGTTGGCATTGCGCTCGATGTGGTAGTGGGCGTCGGTCAGCTCCTTGGTCAGGGCGTCGGCGTTGCGCGGGGTCACAAATTTGGCAAAGCTGGCCACAAACTGCTGCTCGTCGGCCGGCAGGTGGGGCATCAGCCGCGGGTCGATGCCGAAGAGCAGCACCTTGCGCACCAGCACCAAGGCGTAGGCCAGCAGTTCCTTTTGGTTTTCACGGCCTTGCTTTTGGAACGCCTCGCTCTGCTTCAGAATTTCGGCGCCCTTGGTGTTATAGTTGAAGCACAGGCGCATCCAGTCGCGGAAAAAAGCGAAATAATCGTGGTCGGCGCTCTGGTCTTTCGAGGCGATGGCGGCCCCCAGGCTGCCTTCGGCCAGCTGCGCCACCTGGCGGGCCTTGGCCTCGGGCATGTGGTAGTGTGCGTGCAGGTAGCCGGCAATGTCGGCCTCGGCGAAGGGGCGCACCGCCACCGGCTGCACCCGGCTGAGGATGGTGGGCAGCAGCCGCTCGGGCGCGTGGCTCACGAGCAGAAACACGGTGGCGGGCGGCGGCTCTTCCAGCAGCTTTAGCACGGCGTTGGCCGTCGCGGGGTGCATCAGCTCGGGCAGCCAGAGGATAACAATTTTGAACCGGGCTTCAAAGGCCTTGAGGCTCACCAGCTTCAGCAGTTGGCCGGCTTCTTCCTTGGAAATGCTGCCCTGCTTGTTCTCAGCTCCAATGTGCTGCATCCAATCGTTGAAGCCCTGGTAGGGGTTGTCGAGCACGAAACTGCGCCAATCGGCCATGAACTTGCTGCTCAGCGCGTCCTTGGGCACCGCCTTGGTGGTGGTCACGGGCACGATGAAATTAAGGTCGGGGTGCACCAGCTTGGCAATTTTGGTGCAAGCCGGGCAGTGGCCGCAGCTGTCGTCGGCGTCGGGGCCCCGCTCCTCGCAGTTCAGGTACTGGGCGTAGGCCAGGGCCAGGGCCAGCCCCGCGCCGCCCTCGCTGCTGCGAAACAGCTGCGCGTGCGCCACGTGCTGCCGCCGCACCGAATGGCGCAGCAACTGCTTGACGGCGAGCTGGTTGGGAATGTCTACAAAAAACACGATTACAGTCTTAAAAACATCGTATTGAGCGCATTAAGTAAGCCCAACAACATATACCAACCTATCACTATGCCTATCACCGCTACCAAACGCTCACCAATATTTACGAACCGGTGGATGGCCCACCACAGCGCCAACCCACCGAGTACCCAGTAAAAAGCTATTATCAACTTGCCTATCGGCTGGACTTCGTTCATCCCGATGACCAAGAGTGGCAAAGTGGATATGGCGAGCAGGCCAACTCCGCCGAGCAGGTAAGCCACAGCGTCCAATTTGGGCTTCGCAGGATTCATGGGTAATTGCTTAAGTTTCTTAAAGCAAGGTAGGGCCAGATGCTAAGTCGTTGGCCTTCTCCCACACCCGGTCCTCAGCTGTGGCCTTGAACACCGCTTCCATAACGCCTTGCTCCACGGCATCGTACGGCAGGTTGCGGCGGCCCATCACGCGTTCGGCTACTTCGGCTACTTTGGGCAGGCGGAAGGTTTCAAAGCCCGAAGCGCCGCCCCAGCTAAAGCTGGGGATGAACTGCCGCGGGAAGCCGGCCCCGAAAATGTTGGCCCCCACGCCCACCACCGTGCCGGTGTTGAACATGGTGTTGATGCCGCACTTGCTGTGGTCGCCCATCATCAGGCCACAGAAGGTTTGGCCGGTGTTCACGAAGCGGTGGGCGGCGTGGCTCCACACCTTCACCGGGGCGTAGTTGTTCTTGAGGTTGCTGGTGTTGGTGTCGGCGCCCAGGTTGCACCACTCGCCGATGACGGAGTTGCCGAGGTAGCCCTCGTGGCCTTTGTTGCTGTAGCCCAGCAAGATGCTGTTGGCCACTTCGCCGCCCACCTTGCAGTAGGGCCCCACGGTGTTGTCGCCGCGCATTTTGGCCCCGGCGTTGATGTGCGCGCCTTCGCCCAGCGCCAGGGGCCCCTTGAGGATGGCGCCCTCGTGCACTTGCGCGTTTTTGCCCAAGTAAATCGGTCCGTTTTCGGCATTGAGGATGGCGGCGCGGATTTTCACGCCTTCCTCGATGAAGATGTTTTCCGGGGCGTACACGATGGTGTGCACGTCGCCGACGGGCTGCGAGGTGCGGCCGCGGGTAAGCAGCGCGTAGTCGCGTCGAATCTCGACGCCGTTGCGCAAAAACAACTGCCAAGGCCGCGAAATCACCGTCACCGGCTCGGCCACCTGGCGGGCGTCGGACAGGCCATCTTGCACTAGTTCGGCCACGAGCGTGGCGTCGGCCAAGTGGGCAGCCACCAACACTTCGTCGCAGTACAGGGCCTGGCCGGGGCGCAGGGCCTGCACTTGCTTGACGAGCAATTCGTCGGGGCACACCGCGCCGTTGATGACCAGCGCGGGGCCCTGCACGTCGCCGGCCGGGAACTTGGCCTGCAAGTACGGCTGGGTGAGGTAACCCACCGCGGGGGCCCCCAGGCGGTGCTGCCACTTTTCGGCCAGCGTGAGGATGCCGCAGCGCAGCGCTGCCACCGGCCGCGTGAACGTGAACGGCAGCAGGTGCGGCCGGATGGCCGGGTCGTCGAATAACAGAACGTGCATTTTGATAAGCTGTGGGCTAACCGTTGGTGGCGGTTAGCTTCTTTTAGCAACTTCAAATTTACGCCGGGCGGCGGGGCCCAGGGCAAAAAAAAACTCCTTCCGGTGGTCCCGGAAGGAGTTTTAGAAGCGAACGACTGGTAGCGAGTAGCTAACGGCCCGGACGCGGCTATTCTTTGTTGGCGCTGCTCTGCTCCTTCTTGGCGTAGCGGCTGCGGAATTTTTCCACGCGGCCGGCCGTGTCGATGAACATGTTCTTGCCGGTGTAGAAGGGGTGCGAAGCGCTGCTTACTTCAATTTTTACCACCGGATACGTTTTGCCGTCTTCCATCGTAATGGTTTCGGTCGGCTTCATCGTGGAGCGGGTGATGAACTTGAAATCCGAAGAGGTGTCTTGGAACACAACTTCCTGGTACTCGGGGTGCGTCTCTTTTTTCATGTCGGAAGCCGGTTTGACCGGGTGAACCCGGCCGATTTTGCGGAAGGGACTGCAAAAGTACGGCTTTGTGCCGACTTAGCCAACGCCGGCCAGCTTTTTTTCCAGATAACCCACGCCAGTGCAACGCTTTGAGCCCCGACGGGCTCCCACTACCAGCCGACAACTGTACTTTTGGAGTAATTCATTGGACAAGTGTTGCGACTTTTTCTCTCACCAACGTTCGTTTGCATGAGGCAATTCGTTTTTTTCTCGTCGATTTCGGCCCGTTTGGTGGGCGCGCTGCTGCTGGGCATTGGCCCGGCCGCGGCCGCCGTTTGGTTGCTGCCCACGCGCCTCACCGCCACCCGCACCGGGCCCGACGTGCGCTTGGATTGGTTGGTGGCCGACGAAACCGGCGTGAACGGCTACGACCTATACCGCCACACCACAGCCAACCCGCGCTTTCAGTTGGTGGCCCGCCGCCCCGCCGCCGGCCGCCGCCACTACCGCTGCCTCGACGCGGGCGCTTCGCAGCTGGCCGGCGGCGAGCCCCTCACCTACCGCCTCGTCACGCGCCGCCCCGACCTGGACGCGGGCCCCGCACCCGCGTCCCTCCTGCCCGAAACGCCCGGGGCCCTGGCGCGCTGCTGGGGCGTCATCAGGCAAACGTTTACGCTGTAGGCGCGGCGTTGCGGACGCGGGGCCGACCTTTGCGGGCCCACCGTCGTCGTTTTTGCCCATGCGCCTCTGCTTTGCTTCCAACAACGCCCACAAGCTGGACGAAATCCGGCCCTTGCTGCCGGCCGGCCTCGAACTGCTGAGCCTGGCCGACATCGGCTGCCACGAAGAGCTGCCCGAAACCCAGGACACGCTCGAAGGCAACGCCCGCCAAAAGGCCGACTACGTGCGCCAGCACTACGGCGTGGCCTGCTTCGCCGATGATACCGGCCTGGAAGTGACGGCCTTGGGTGGGGCCCCGGGCGTGTACTCGGCCCGCTACGCCGGGCCCCAGCGCGAAGCCGCCGACAACGTGGCCAAGCTGCTGCGCGAGCTGGCCGGCGCGGCCGGCCGCACGGCGCAGTTCCGCACGGTGGTGGCCCTGGCCCTGGCCGACGGCGCCACGCACGCATTTGCCGGGGCCGTGGCGGGGCGCATCGCCGAGGCGCCCCGCGGCGCGGGCGGCTTTGGCTACGACCCCGTGTTTGTGCCCACCGAGGGTGACGGCCGCACGTTTGCCGAAATGAGCGGGGCCGAGAAAAACCAAATCAGCCACCGCGCCCGGGCCGTGGCGGGGCTGGTGGCCTACCTGGCCGCTCACTAGCCAACGGCCCCAGCCGGGGCCCCCGGCGGCCCGCCGCCAATTGCCGCCCGCTAAAACTACCTTTGCGGCCTTATGCAGCACCCCTTTCTCGTCGGCATTACCGGCGGCAGCGCCTCGGGCAAAACCACGTTTCTGAACCGCTTGCTGGCGGCATTCCCCGCAGACCAAGTTTGCCTGGTTTCGCAGGACAACTACTACTACCCGCGCGACCAGCAGGTGCTGGACGAGCAGGGCGTGCACAACTTCGACCTGCCCGTTAGCATCGACTCGGCGGCCTACGCGGCCGACGTGCTGGCCCTGAGCCAAGGCCAGGAAGTGCGCCGGCAGGAGTACACGTTCAACAACGCCGCCGCCACGCCCAAACAGCTGGTGTTCCGGCCCGCGCCCATTGTGGTGGTGGAGGGCATCTTCGTGTTTCACTTCGCCGAAATCGCCAAGCTGCTCGACCTCAAGGTGTACATCGACGCCCAGGAGCACGTGAAGCTGCACCGCCGCATCGTCCGCGACAGGGACGAGCGCGGCTACGACCTGGCCGACGTGCTGTACCGCTACACGCACCACGTGGCCCCCACCTACGAAAAGTTCATCGCGCCCTACAAGCACGAAGCCGACCTGGTAATTCCCAACAACCGGCACTTCGACAAGGGCCTGGAGGTGCTGGTGGGTTTTTTGCGCAGCAAGGCCGGGCAGTAGCCACCGCGCTCTATAATAGTTGTTCAAAAAAGAGTGGTCCGGTGCTCTTTGTCAGTTGCCAGCCAAACGGCTGTGGGGCCCTTAGCAACTGACAACGAGTACTTGCCAACATAAGTAAGGTATGTACAGCAAAGCCGAAGCCACGCAGTTGCGGCACGCCTTCTGGACTACGCTGGGGCATTATATGGCCCCGGTGCTGTCGGCCGAGGGCGCGCCCGCCAACTGGATAAACTACAAAACGGGCCTGAAAAACGTGTATTTCCGGATGCACGCCGACGCCCAGCGCGCCACCATCGGCATTGAGCTGACGCAGCCCGACGCGGGCATCCGGGCCCTGTTTTTCGAGCAGTTCGAAGAGCTGAAAACCCTGCTGCACGAAACGCTGGGCGAAACCTGGACCTGGGAGCCCGCCGCTACCGACGCCAACGGCCAGCCCCTGAGCCGCATCTACACCGCGCTGGCCCCGGCCAACCTGTTCAGCCGCGACGACTGGCCGGCGCTGATTTCGTTTTTCAAGCCCCGCCTCATCGCCCTGGACGCGTTTTGGAGCGACGCCCAGTACGCTTTCGAGGCCCTGAAATAGGGCCCCAGCGCCGGGCGCGGGCTTTGCGGCCAAAGTCCTATCTTTGCAGTCCCCGTTCATACCCCTGCCGGTGTCTTTGTCCCGTTTCTGGTTTTCGTTGCGTTTTGCCCTGCTCGCCGCCTCCGTGCTGCTGGTGCTGGGCCTGAACCAGCGCGCCGTGCAGGTGCTGGGCCCCGCCCCCGCCACGGGGGCCTTGGCCCCGGCCAAGGCGCCGGTCGTGCGGCAGAAAGTGTTGCTGGAAGCCACCCCCGCCCTGGCCCATTTCGTGGCCCCGGCGGCCGTGGCGTGGCTGCCCACTCCGGCGGGCAGCGCGTGGCTGCCGCGGTTGCGGCGCGCCCTGGCCGGGCCACGCCCCTGCGCTGGCGTGCGGGCCGGCGAGGTATTCCGGGCCCGGCTGCTGGCCGTGGCGCTGGCGCCGCAGGCCCCCTAATTACTGAGGTGAAAGTGCGGTGATGTAGAGATGTGCCGACGCTATAGCGTCGGCACCATCGGTGCTATTTAGCATTGACGCGTTCTCCCTTGCTCATCGTTTTTCACCCACTGAACCAGTACATCTTCCACATTTGCCCTAGCCAATACATTTTCAACCAATGCGTAACAAAGGACTCATTACCACGCTCACCGTCATCATTGCGGTGATTTGCGGGTACCACCTGTTCCTGACCTACATCTCGAACGGGGTGCAGGACAAAGCCGTGGCCTATGCCACCACGGGCGGCAAGCTCAACGAGCCGAAGCGCCAGCACTACCTCGATTCGGTGTGGCGCGCCCCGGTGTTCGGGCCCCTTACCTACCGCCAGGTGCGCGAGAGCCAGCTCGGCGAAGGCCTTGACTTGAAGGGCGGCATGCACGTGACGCTGGAAGTATCGCCGGTGGAAATCGTGCGTGCCATGAGCGGCAACTCGAAAGACCCGGCCTTCAACACGGCCCTGGCCCAGGCCCAGGAAGCGCAGAAGGTGAACTCCGGCACGCCGTTTACCACGCTATTTGGGCAGGACTACCAGCGCCTGGCCCCCAGCAAGCCGCTGGCCACCATCTTCGCCAACACCACCAACAAGAGCCGCGGCATCGACATCAACTCGTCGAACGAGAAGGTGATTGCCGCCATCAACAAGGAAGTGGAGGAAGCCATCGACCGCTCCTTCAACATCCTGCGCACCCGCGTGGACAAGTTCGGCGTGAACCAGCCCAGCATCCAGCGCGTGAAGGGCACCGGCCGCCTGCAGATCGAGCTGCCCGGCGTCGACAACCCCGACCGCGTGCGCAAGCTGCTGCAAGGCCAGGCCAAGCTGGAGTTCTGGGAAGTGTGGGCCCAGCAGGAAGTAGGCCCCTACTTGGTACAGCTCGACCAGGCCCTGGCCACCAAAGAGAAAGCCGAAGCCGCCGCCAAAACCCCGGCCTCGGCCGCTACCGCTGCGAAGCCCGCCACGGCCGCCGCGGGCGACACCACCTCGCTGGCCGCTCAGCTGGCCAAGAAAAATCCCGCCGCCAAAGGCACCGGCGCCGACTCGGCCGCCGCTTCGCAGAAAGTGGGGCCCCTGGCCCGCTTGCTCACCATGCCCGGCCGCCTGGGCGTGGCCCTGCGCGATACCGCCCGCATGAACGCCCTGCTGCGCAGCCCCGAAGCCAAGGCCACGCTGCCCCCCAACCTGGCCCTGCTCTGGAGCGTGAAGCCTACCGTGCTCGACCGCCAGGAGTACCTGGAGCTGAACCCCATCAAGAAAACCCGCGACGGCCAGGCCCCCGTGGCCGGCGAAGTGGTGGCCGACGCCCGCCAGGACTACGACCAGAGCGGCCACCCCGAGGTGAGCATGAGCATGAACCCGGGCGGCGCCAAAAAGTGGCAGCGCATGACGGCTGCCAACATCGGCCGCCAGGTGGGCATCGTGCTTGACGACTACGTATACTCCGACCCGGTGGTGCAGGGCGAAATCGCCGGCGGCAACACCAGCATTTCGGGCAACTTCTCCATCGAAGAAGCCCAGGACTTGGCCAACGTGCTGAAGGCCGGCAAGCTGCCCGCTCCCACCCGCATCGTGGAAGAAGCCGTGGTGGGCCCCTCGCTGGGCAAAGAAGCCATCAACCAGGGCCTGTACTCGTCGTTGGCCGGCTTGCTGATCATCATGGCCTTCATGGCCGTGTACTACGGCCGCGCTGGCCTGGTGGCCGACGCCGCCCTGCTCTTCAACATGTTCTTGATTTTGGGCGTGCTGGCCGCGTTCCAGACGGCCCTCACCCTGCCCGGCATCGCGGGCCTGATCCTGGTAATCGCCTCGTCGGTGGACGCCAACGTGCTAATTTTTGAGCGCATCCGCGAAGAGCTCAACCACGGCCACAGCCTGACGGACGCCATCAACGCGGGCTACTCGCGCGCCTTCTCGGCCATCTTCGACTCGAACGTGACCACGATGCTCATCGCCGTGATCCTGGGCTTCTTCGGCACCGGCCCGGTGCAGAACTTCGCCATCACGCTCGGCATCGGCGTGCTCACCTCGTTCCTGTCGGCGGTGTTCGTGTCGCGCCTCATCATCGAGGCCTTGGTGAAAGGCAAAGAAATCAGCAAAATTAGCTTCTCGACCTTCCTCTCGCGCAACCTGTTCCAGAACGTGAACTTCGACATTGTGGGCAAGCGCAAAATTGCCTACGTTTTCTCGTCGGCCATCATTGTCATTGGCTTCGTGCTGATGTACGTGCAAGGGGGCCCCAACCTGGGCGTGGACTTCACCGGCGGCCGCGCCTACGTCATCGACTTCAACAAGAACATGGTGGCCTCCGACGTGGCCAACGCGCTGCGCCCCGCCTTCAAGGGCGCGGGCATTGAGGTGAAGCAGTACGGCGCCGACAGCCGCCTGCGCGTGACCACCAGCTACCTCGCCACCGACGAAAGCCAGACGGCCGACAAAACCGTGCTCGCCACCCTCAACCAGGGCCTGAGCAAGTTCAGCGCCGACGCGCCGGCCATCAAGTCCACCTCCAAAGTGGGCGCCACCATCGCCGACGACATCAAGCGCACCTCGGTGCTAAGCCTGGGCCTGACGCTGCTGGGCATCTTCGTGTACGTGCTTTTCCGCTTCGAAAAGTGGCAGTACTCAATGGCAGCAGTTATAGCACTATTCCACGATGCATTGTTAGTAATCGCATTCTACCCAATTGCCCGCGTCTTCGGGCTGAACTACGAGATGGACCAGATCTTCGTGGCCGCCGTGCTCTCCATCATCGGCTTCTCGATGAACGACACGGTGGTGATTTATGACCGGGTGCGCGAGTACTTGCGCGAGAATCCTAAGCTGACGTTCGCCCAAGTAGTGAACCCGGCTTTGAACTCGACGTTCTCGCGAACGATGATTACGTTTACGACTGTTTTCTTGGTGGTTTTAGTGCTGTATATCTTTGGCGGTGAGACACTTCGCTCATTCTCGTTTGCCATGATGATTGGCATCATCTTCGGTACGTATTCGTCGCTGTTCATCGCTACGCCCATTATTCTGGACACCTATGGAAAGAAGGAAGAGCGCGAGCGCCTCGCCGCGGGCGAGGACGTAGTGGACCTGACCGGCGGCACGCCCAAGCTGAGCCGCAGCACGGTGGGCTAAGGCCTTCGGGGTTGATTTTCAGGGGTCCCACCCCCGTCATTTTTTCGTTCGCAGGGAGCCCGGCCATATTGGCCGGGCTTTTTTGCGTGTTTAACTTATATTAATAAATCGTGTCGGGTTCTTGCCATAACTTGCACTCCGTTGCAGGGGAATATCCCTTGCGGCGCTTATCTCTTCGGCTCTATCCTTACTTCCACTACCCACTATGTACAAGCTTTTACGCCTTTTCCCGGCGCGGGCTGCGGTGGCCGCCGCGGCGGCCCTACTAGGCCTGGCCACAGGGTGCACCTACACGCACGGCCCCGAGCCGAGCCCCTGCACCGACACCGCGCCCACCACCTACGCGGCTGTAATTTCACCGATTTTTGAGGCCCACTGCCGCGAGTGCCACGGGGCCACGGTGTACAAGACGTTGGGCGGCGGCAACGACTACAGCGACTACGCGGGCATCAAGCGGCAGTCGGCCAGCCTCATCCTGGGCTGCGTCCGCCACGACCCGGGCTTCGAGCAGATGCCCAAGGGCCGGGACCAACTCTCGACCTGCGACATCGCCCGCATCCAAGCCTGGATCGACGCCGGCCAGCCCAACAACTAGCCTTCCGGCGCTCCCCCTTCCTCACTTCGCTTGCGAAAGACTGCCGCCCCGCCGGTGGCCCTTCGCCCTTATGCTCTCGCCCATGAAAAGACTGCTGACCTTTGCGCTCGGCTTATTGCTGCTGGCGACGCCGTGGCCCGGCCGCGCCCAAAGCAAATTCATGACCAAGGCGGGCCGCGTCAGCTTTTTCTCCACCAGCATCATTGAGGACATTGAGGCGCGCAACACGGCTGCGGCGGCCGTGCTCGACGTGGCCACCGGCCAGCTAGCGTTTGCGGTGCCCGTCAAAGAGTTTGTGTTCAAGCGCACGCTCATGCAGGAGCACTTCAACGAGAACTACATGGAGTCGGACAAATTTCCGCGGGCCACGTTCACGGGGCATTTTACGGGGGTTTCCTTGGCCACGCTGAGCGTGGCTGGCTCGCACCAAGTGCAGGTGGAAGGCGACCTGACCCTGCACGGCGTGACGCACCACCTCGAAACGGCCGGCATGTTGGAACTAAAAGGCGGCCAGCTGATGGTGTTCGCCTTTTTCAGCGTTGCCCCGGCCGACTACAACATCGAGATTCCGCTGCTAGTGCGCGAGAACATCGCCAAAATCGTGAGCATCCGCGTGTCGCTAACCTGCGACGCGGCCGCTGGCACTAGTACGCCAGTGTCGCGCGCTAATCCTGCCAATTAACTATCAACCAATACGATATATTTATTCCTTTCCATGAAATCACTTCGCTACTCCTTAGCTTTTTTCCTGAGCCTGGCGGCGCTGCTGCTGGGGGCCCCGGCAGCCCATGCCCAAGACGACCTACTCGGCCAGCTTGAAAAAAGCGCCGAGCCGCCCAAGCGCGAAGTGGTGGCCGCCACTTTCAAGGCCACCCACATCATCAACTCGCAATCGGTGGAAAACCCGGGCAAGGGCACCATGGCCTTCCTGATTCAGCACCGCTTCGGCACGCTCAATTCAGGGGCCTACAATTTTTTCGGCCTCGACCAAGCCGTACTACGCCTCAGCTTCGAGTACGGCCTAACCAACCGCCTGGCCGTGGGCGTGGGCCGCAGCTCACAGGAAAAAACCCTCGACGGCTTCCTGAAATACCGGGCCATCCGCCAAACCACGGGGCCCCGGCCCGTGCCGGTATCCGTCACGCTGTTCGCGTCCTCGGCCGTCACCACCCTGCGGTTCAACGACCCCGCCGATCGTACCACGGCTTCGCGCGTCACCTACGCCTACCAGGCCCTGATTGCCCGCAAGTTCAGTCCCAGCCTGTCGGTGCAGCTCATGCCCACGCTCATCCACCGCAACTACGTGGCCACCGCAGCTGCCCAAAACGACGTGTACGCACTGGGCGGGGCCGTGCGCCAGAAAATCACCAAGCGCACGGCCCTCACCGCCGATTATTATTACCTGTTCCCAGGCAACACGGCCTCGAACTTCCGCAACGCGCTGGGCGTGGGCGTGGACCTGGAAACCGGCGGCCACATCTTCCAGCTGCACGTGACCAACTCGCTGGGCATGACGGAGAAGTTTTTCGTGCCCGAAACAACCGGTAATTTCTTCGCCGGCGACTTGTACTTCGGCTTCACCGTGGCCCGCAACTTCACCATCCGGCCCCACTAGGGGCCCCGGGCTCAAACCCAAAAAAGCCGCTCCTAAACCTAGGAGCGGCTTTTTTGGGTTTGAGCTTACTTATTACTTACACTAAAATGCCTTCGGCGACGACACTCTGCACTTCGGGCACCATGCGCTTAAGCAGGTTTTCGATGCCCGATTTGAGGGTGACGGTGGCCGAGGGGCAGCCCGAGCACGAGCCTTGCAGGTTCACGGTCACGATGCCTTCGTGGTAGCTTTTGAAGGTGATGTTGCCCCCGTCCTGCTCCACGGCGGGGCGCACGTAGTTGTCGAGCAAATCGATGATTTTCTGAGCCGTTTGGCCTTCCTGGGCGGTGGGGTCGCCGGCCTGGGCCTCTTGGGCGGCCTTTTGCTCGGCGGCGGGGTCCACGGTGAACAAGGGCCCCCCGGCCTCCACGTAGCCTTTCAAGAACTGGCGCAGCTCAGGAATAAGCTGCGTCCAGGCCAGATCGGGGTGGTTTTTGGTAACGGTTACGAAGTTCTGGGCGATGAACACGCGGCCCACGTAGTCGAACCCGAATAGCTCTTGGGCCACGGGCGAGTTGGCGGCAGCGTCCAGCGACGGATAATCTACGCTCACGCCGTCGGCGAGAAGCTGCTGGTTAAGGACGAATTTCATGCTCTCCGGGTTCGGCGAGGCTTCGGCGTAAATGGATACGGCGGACATGGCGGTAAGGAATTGATTTTGCGAGAGAAGGGCCCCGAGGGCGGCACTACAACAGCGTCGGCGCGGTAGAGGTTGCAAAGATAACAGGCCACGCATCCTCTTCCCCACCGCCACCGCCTGGCAGTGGTTCGGGGCCCCAGGGCAGTCGCAGTCTTGTTTCGCCACGGAAAAGGCGCTTCTAAAAACCAGAAGTGACTTTTCCGTGGCAAACAGTTAATTTACAGTTTATTGCTGCGGGCGCGCAGCAGCAAATCGGCCAGCACAAGGTGGGTCATGGCTTCCACAATGGGCACGGCGCGGGGCAGCACGCAGGGGTCGTGGCGGCCACGGCCGGCCAGCGTCACCGCCTCGCCGGCTTGGTTGACGGTGGCCTGCGACTGCAGAATGGTGGCCACGGGCTTGAATGCCACCCGAAAGTAGACGTCTTGGCCGTTGGAAATGCCGCCCTGGCTGCCGCCGCTGCGGTTGGTGCGGGTGGCGATGCGGCCGGCCTCGTCGGTATAAAACGCGTCGTTGTGCTGCGAGCCGGCCAGCTTCGTGCCCTCGAAGCCCGAGCCAAACTCAAAGCCCTTCACGGCGTTGATGCTGAGCAGCGCGTGGCCCAGCACGGCGGGCAGCTTGTCGAACACCGGCTCGCCGAGGCCCGCCGGCACGCCGGTAGCCACGCCGGTTATCACGCCGCCCACGGTGTCGTGTGCGTCGCGCGCAGCCCGGATGCGGTCCTCCATGCGCGACGCGGTGGCGGGGTCGGGGCAGCGTACGAGGTTGGTGTCAATCAAGCTCAAGTCCAACTCTTCGTAGCCCACGGGCACTTCAATTTCGCCCACGGCCGACACATAGGCCTGCACCTGCACCCCGAAGTGCGCCAGTAGTTGCGCGGCGATAGCCCCGGCGGCTACGCGGGCGGCCGTTTCGCGGGCCGAGCTGCGTCCCCCGCCGCGGTGGTCGCGGCGGCCGTACTTGGCGTCGTAGGTGTAGTCGGCGTGGCTGGGGCGGTAGGCTTGGGCAATGTGTGAATAGTCGTCGGAGCGCTGGTCGGCGTTGGGGATAAACAGGCTAATGGGCGTGCCGGTGGTCAGGCCCTCGAACAAGCCGGACTGAATTTGCACGCGGTCGGCCTCGTTGCGGGGCGTGGTTAGCTCGCTTTGGCCGGGGCGGCGGCGGTCCAGCGCCGTTTGGATGTGCGCTGCTTCCACGGCCAGGCCGGCCGGGCAACCGTCAATGATTACCCCAATGCCAGTGCCGTGCGACTCGCCGAAGGTGGTGATGCGAAAAAGGGTGCCGAAGGTGTTGGACATGAACAAACGAAACGAAGAAGCGAACGAAGGGCAACGAGCCGGCAAGTTCGCGGGAAATTTGTCAGTTAGCCCGCCGCCGGGCCTGCCACCAGCCGGCGGTGGCCAGGCCCAGCAGCGCCACCAGCAGGCCACCAGCGTAGCGCCGCACCTGGCCGTAGGCGTCGAGGGGCTGCCAATCGGCATCGGCGCGGGCAATGGCGGGGCCGTAAAACGGGTCGATGGGGGCCGCGCCAGCCACTGCCGGGGCCAGTGAGGTAGCTACCCCGGCCCGCACCTGAAGGCGCAAGGCCGAACGCAGCGTGTCGTAGCGCCCCGTCACGGGGTCGAACACGGGTAGTTGCAGGAGGCTGTCGAGTAGCAGGGGCCCCGGCCGCTGGGCCACCAGCCGGTAGCGGAACAGTTTGCGGAAGCCCCCGCCGGGCACGGTTTCCTCGCGCACCTCGGGGCCATACACGGCCAGCCCAGGCCGCGGGGCCAACAACGGCGGCGGCAGGGCCCCCAGGTTGCCGCGCCCCTCCACCCCAAACGTGTAGCTGAATACCTGCCCCGTCGCAAACTCGGTGCGGCTGATGGATTCGCGCAATTGGTAGTGGCCCACGGCCGCTGGGGGGCCCCCACCACGCCGCGCCGGCAGCGGACGCACGGCCACCACCAGGGCCGGGGCCAAGTAGGTTTTGTACTGGGCCAAGCGGCCGTCCACGCCAGGTTCGGGCTTTTTTAAGAGCCGAAACTTGGTCATCGTCAGGGCCAGGGGCGGGAAGCGCAGGGGCTGGGCCGTGAGTGGGTAGTAAGTAGTTTCGGCCAGCCGGAAGCGCAGCAGCAGCTCGCCGCCGCGGCGCACAGTGTCGGGCAGCACCCGCTGCTCAGCGGCGGGTACTTCCCAGGCCGTAGTTTGGCGCAACTGGCCAATGAGGCGCGGCAGTTGGTCGTCAAAATCGTGAAAGGCCAGCACCGCCTGGTCGGCGGGCCGCAGGTAAAACGACAGCGCCACGCGCACACCCTCGCCCACAAACACTTCCCGCCGGTCTGCCTCAAGGGCTAGGGCCCCGCGGTCGGGCATGTCCAGGTACAGGGCCGGCTTGGGCTTGCCAAACAGTTGGTCGAGGGCCCCCACACCTTGCAGGGGTGCGGTGCCGGCCGCCGGGGCTTTGGCGATGGGCACTGTTACCACGGCGGGGCCCACGTGCACGGTGGTACCGCCGCCGCGCACGTGGGCCCCGTTCACCGTCAGCTGGAACGGCTTAATAACATAATCGCCCTCGCCGTAGGGGGCGTAGCGCTGCGTGAGGGTAAGCTCAGTGAAGCGGTGGCCCGCCACAATTTGGGTGGTGGTGGTGCTGGTTTTGCCAGCTTTTTTAAAACCTTCGAGGTCGGGAAAATCCGAGTACTCGGCCAGCGCTTCGCCCCGCAGCCGAAACGCCAGGGTGTAGATACCCGTCACGGGCACGCTAGCCGGGCCGGGCGCTAGCACTACGCGGGGCAAATCAGGTTGCGCCCAACCCGAATAATTTGCCGATAGCAAAAAAATAATAATTAAAAATGGGAAAAAAATTGTTTTCAATCTCTTTTTAATCTCTACGTTATAGGGCTTCTAAGATGTCGTAAATCACTGATTAAAGAGACTCTAGCGTAAAATTAATGATATAGGATTAAAGCAAGAATAAAATAATTTAAGCAAAAGCACAATCCTTCCGATAATCCTGCCCGTATCTAGCCCCCGAACGCCTTAGGCGCACGGTATTCGCTGCTTTTACTTTGCGCGAGAACCCTGCTACGCTGGAGTGCCGGGCAACGAAAATCCATTTATTTATTCCTTACCATTTTCCTTTTTCAACATGTCTCAACATTCCCAAGTAGACGGCCAGGACGAGCTTATCATCGCCCAGCCTCTATACACGCCTATCAAGCGGCGTTCGTTTTTTATGTATGCCGGCGCTACCGCCGGAGCTACAGCTTTAGTATTGGCCGGTTGCTCGAAAGATGACACCGTTAACACCCCCGTTGCGAGCGCAATTAACGTAGGCACCGGCGATATCGGCGTTTTGAACTATGCTTATGCGTTGGAACAACTCGAAGCTGGTTTTTATACCGCATTGCGCGCAGGCACTTACTACACTGGCCTAACGGCTACTAGCGCCGAGCGTCAGATTTTGGACGATCTGTATTACCACGAAGTTATTCACCGCGAGTATTTCCGTTCGGCTATTCCTGCCGCTAGCCGCATCAGCGATGCCTTGGTGCCGAACTTCTCCGCCATCAATTTCAACGACCGCGCCAGCGTGTTGGGTACTGCTAAAGCATTCGAAGACCTTGGGGTAGCCGCCTACAACGGCGCTGGCCAGTACATTGTTACGCCTGCTTACTTATTCGTGGCCGGCAAAATTGTGTCGGTGGAAGCTCGTCATGCCGCCATCATCCGCGACTTGCTGCAAGAAGGTAATTTCGTGGGTTCTGATGTGGTGACAATCGCTACCACTAGCCTGGAAATTTCCAAGGCTCCCTCGGTAGTAGTAGCCACGGCCAACACTTTCCTAGCTGCTGGCTCACAGCTCAACGTTTCCGGTCTTGGTTAAGCTGGCCCTCCTTGGCCATTCCTCACTCTATAATTTTCGCTTATCATGAATTTTTTTCAAATTATCTCCGAAATCGAGAAAGTTGACCCAGAGGTTTACGGCCGTCTCGACTCGCGCCGCCGTGTGTTCAAAAACATGATGGGCCTGGGCAAAAACCTCAGCGCAGCGGTTCTGCCGCTGGCGGTGGGTGCCATCTTTAACAAGGCTTACGCTCAAACCCCTGCTGGGGCCGGTGTAAACGACGTGCTGAATTTCGCCCTTAAGCTGGAGTACTTGGAGTCGTACTTTTATCAGCAGCGTACTGCCGTAACGGGCCTCAGCACGGTGAACACGGCTGCGCTGAATCTTATCGCCACCGACGAAGCCAACCACGTTAAGTTTTTACAAGGGGCTATCGGCACCGGTTTCTTCCCCGATCCTACGGCAGCAGCATACGACTTTTCGGGTGGTAAAGGCAGCAATATGGGCCCATTTGCTGATTGGCGCACCAATCCTGCCACCTACTTGGCACTGGCTCAATCGTTTGAAGACACTGGTGTTCGTGCTTATAAAGGTGGGGCGCCCTTGTTGATAAGCAATAAAACGGTTCTAACCGCTGCTCTCAACATTCACTCGGTAGAAGCCCGCCACGCTTCGCACCTGCGCGAAATGCGCCGCGCAATGGTCAACAGCGCTACGCCGTCGCAAGCAGTACCGGCTTCGCCGTACAGCGCCGCGCCTAAGAGCTGGATTTCGGGCACCGATAACGGTGGTGCCGCGCCCATGTACACCGCCCCAATTTATGGTGCGGGTAACAACACCAACGCCCCGACCGGTGTCACGTTCCAGGCTGAGGATTTTGTGAACTTCAGCGCCTCCATGGCTGCTGCTACGTTCCCCGCCGCTGCCAACTTCCCGGCTTCGGCTTTCACCGAAGCATTCGACGAAGGATTGGACGTAGGCACGGTTTCCACTATCGCTAAGGGGTTTGTGGTCACTGGCAATACGATGTTTGGTTAATCAACCAGTTTTTTTTAATAGAAAAGGGAAAGGATAGCTCTAACGGGCTATCCTTTTTTTGTTGGTCAAGGCCCGTTGATTTTTGCACTATTGCCAACCACCAGGGCCCTAAGTGCATCTATAAAATTTGGGGGTTCACCGGCTGAAAAGATGGCCCTGGTCGGTTTCATTGCGTAGTAGGGCACCGCAACCACTGAGTACCACGTTCCTAATCGAGCGGCGGCGTTTAAGCTGATGTAACTTGTGTACATAGCCAGTTGCCCTACCCTCCTCTCCATATCCCACCCAGTACCATGCTTGAATATGCCAAAATCATCTTGCTAAAAGTTAGTTTTAGCAGATTGCTTTTTGAGAAAGAGCTGCGCAAAGCGCTCAAAACCGTGTTACCAGCCGACTTAGCGCAGTTCCGCACGTGGTGTTACGCACAATTCTCGCGTCTCTACCGGCGCGTGCTCAAGCGAGTATTTCGGGCCCACGCCGGCCTGGGGCCTGCCCTTAGCGCCGCGTAGGGCCCCAGTAGACGCTATGCCTCAGGCGAAACGAATTGGATATTACGGGTGAGACCAGCGTAGCCTGTGCGCTTCACTGCCGACTGCCGAAACAGTTCTGTGAACAGCTCGTGGGTGATTTCACGCCAGTCGCTGGCCGATAAATTTTTTAAGTCCGGGTGCGCCTGAAACTGCGGTTCTTGGTGCGGCTTGGCGAAGCGGTTCCATGGGCATACGTCCTGGCAGATGTCGCAGCCGAATACCCAATTGCCAAATTTGCCCCCCACTTCGGTTGGGATCTGGTCTTTTAGCTCGATGGTAAAGTAGCTGATGCACTTGCTGCCGTCTACCACATAGGGCTCGGTGATGGCCTGCGTGGGGCAGGCATCGAGGCACTTGGTGCACGTGCCGCAGTAGTCGCGGATGGCGCCGTCGTAGTCCAGGTCCACGTCCACAATCAGCTCGGCGACGAAGTAGAACGAGCCACTGCCGGGCGTAATAAGGTTGGAGTTTTTACCCACCCAGCCTAAACCGCTTTTTTTGGCCCAGGCCCGGTCCAGTACCGGTGCAGAATCAACAAAGCAGCGCCCACCAATTTCGCCAATCTCGGCCTGCATATCGGCCAGCAGCGTTTTCAGTTTGTCCTTGATGACGAAGTGGTAGTCGCGCCCGTAGGCGTACTTGCTGATTTTCAGTGTGTCATCGGGTTGCTGTTCTTCTTTGGGCGGGTAGTAGTTAAGCAGCAGCGAAATCACCGACCGGGCCCCGTCCACCAGTAAGCGCGGGTCGAGGCGTTTGTCGAAGTGGTTTTCCATGTAGCCCATGCGGCCGTTCATGCTGCGCTTGAGCCAATTTTCGAGCCGTGGGGCCTCCTCTTCCAGGAATTCCGCTTTAGAAATACCGCACGCCATAAAGCCCAACTCGGCTGCGCGACGTTTAATAAAAGGCGTCCATTCGGCGCGAAGAAGCATGTGGCGGCAGGAATTGAAGCTCAAAGAAACGAAGAAGCATGTGGCGGCAGGAATTGAAGCTCAAAGAAACGAAGAACGCGCCGCTGGTAGCGGCGCGTTCCAAGTAATTTGCTCCGGCAAATGGTCGTTTCTAAGCCGTAATCTCGGCAAACAGGTCGCCGTTATTGCCGCGTAAGTGGTTGGGCAGCAGGCGACCCAGGTGCTGATAGGCGGCTTCAGTGGCTTCGCGGCCGCGCGAGGTGCGCTTGATGTAGCCCTCTTGGATGAGGAACGGCTCGTACACTTCCTCGATGGTTTCGCCCTCTTCGCCGCACGCGGTGGCGATGGTGGTGATGCCCACGGGGCCCCCTTTGAACTTGTCGATGATGGTGGTGAGGATGCGCTTGTCCATGTCGTCGAGGCCGCGGGCGTCCACGTCCAGCGCGTTCAGGGCAAACTGCGCAATGTCCACCGTGATGGTACCGTCGCCCTTGATCTGGGCAAAGTCACGGGTGCGGCGCAGCAAGTTGTTGGCAATGCGCGGGGTACCGCGCGAGCGGCGGGCAATTTCGAAGGCCGCGTCTTCGTGGATGGGCGTGCCCAGGATTTCGGCTGAGCGCAGCACTATGGTCGTCAGCAGCTTAGAATCGTAGTACTCCAGCCGGGCCGAGATGCCGAAGCGGGCCCGCAGCGGCGCCGTGAGCATGCCCGAGCGGGTGGTGGCCCCTACGAGCGTAAACGGCGAGAGCGAAATCTGCACCGAGCGGGCATTGGGGCCCGAGTCGAGCATGATGTCGATGCGGTAGTCCTCCATCGCCGAATACAAGTACTCTTCCACCACGGGGTTGAGACGATGAATCTCGTCGATGAACAGCACGTCGTGCGGCTCCAAGTTGGTGAGTAGGCCGGCCAGGTCCGAGGGCTTGTCGAGCACGGGGCCCGAGGTCATCTTAATGCTGCTGCCCAGCTCGTTGGCGATAATATGGGAGAGCGTGGTTTTGCCCAGGCCGGGGGGCCCGTGCAGCAGCACGTGGTCGAGGGCGTCGCCGCGCTGCTTGGCGGCGGCCACGAACACCTTCAGGTTTTCCAGGATTTTGGCCTGGCCCGTGAAGTCGTCGAACGACAGCGGCCGCAGGGCCTTGTCGATGTCCTTGTCGGTGGCGTCGAACTGTTCGTTGCCGCCGGTGAGATAGGCTTCGCGCATGGGGTGGTTATCGGTTGGTGGTGGTCAGGTGGCAGCCGTGGGGGCCCTGCTACTCAACCCCAACCGCCGGGAAAAAGCTCCCATTTTTTTAGCAAAACCGCGTGGACCCCGGGGGCCCTGCTAACGGTTCATTAGCACCTCAATGTCGAGGTGCAGCCAGTCCGATTCCCAAGATTTGTGGTTGAGGCGGGCCCCAATGTCGAAGCCGGCGTCGAGCAGGCGGGCCACCGTCTCGTTGTGGCCCTCGGGCAGGTAGCCGAGCCACACGTTGGCCGGGTGGGTGGTGGGCAGGGTGTGCACCTGCACGGCCCAGTCGTCGTAGTGGCTGTCGGGTTCGCGGGTGAGCAACAGGGCCTGCCCGATTTGCAGCGAAGGCTCTACTTCGTCAATCTCGGGGCGGCGGTGCGAGGTGCCCGCCACAAGGCACTCCAGCAACACAAGGGGTTCGGTAAGCTGCTTCATGGGGCCAAATTACGGGGCAGATGGCGAATAGCAGAAAAATCGGCGCTTATCAACCCAAACGGGCGCTACTAGCAATATTCACGGGACGATAACCGACGCCCGGTAAGTTGCGCCTGCATTTCATTCTTTTTCCCAACCACTACCTGCCATGAAGAAAACCTTTGTTTTAGCCGCGCTAGCGTTGGCCGCAGTTGGCTCTTGGGCTTTCTATCCAAAAGCGGTTGAGCCAAGCGGCTACATGATGGTGATTGGCCGCACGTACCCTGATTATTCACTTACTACCATCACCCCCGCTGGAGAATCTACCACACAGGTTATCGACTCCAAAAGCTACATCCTTCCCAACAAGCTGGTCGCGGCCAGCGAAGCATTGCGCATAGCCGAGATTCGAAAAATCAACGAGTTAAAAGCGGCCGGTTGGAAAGTCAACAGCATGTCCGTTTACTCTAGTAACCGTGAATACAGCGAGCAAGAGGTCTATTTGCTGGAAAAGTAGCTCTGCACATAGGCAAAGCAAACGGCCGCTTCATCTGAAGCGGTCGTTTCAAGTTTTATCAAACAGTACCGTGCCTACTTAAACGCTTGGATGCCCGTGATATCGGCCCCGGTGATGAGCAAGTGAATGTCGTGGGTGCCTTCGTAAGTGATGACGGATTCGAGGTTCATCATGTGGCGCATGATGGGGTACTCGCCGGTGATGCCCATGCCGCCGTGGATTTGGCGGGCTTCGCGGGCCACGTGCAGGGCCATGTCCACGGAGTTGCGCTTGGCCATACTGATCTGGGCACTGGTGGCCTTGCCTTCGTTCTTCAAAACTCCTAGGCGCCAGGCCATGAGCTGGGCCTTGGTGATTTCGGTGATCATCTCGGCCAGCTTGCGCTGCTGGAGCTGGAAGCTGGCGATGGGCTTGCCGAATTGCTCGCGCTGGAGGCTGTACTTCAGGGCCGATTCGTAGCAGTCGATGGCCGCACCAATGGCGCCCCAGGCGATGCCGAAGCGGGCCGAGTCGAGGCAGCTAAGGGGCCCCCGGAGGCCTTCGATGTTGGGCAACACGTTCTCCTTGGGAATCTTCACGTTGTCGAACACCAGCTCGCCGGTGATGCTAGCGCGCAGGCTCCACTTGTTGTGGATTTCGGGCGTGGTGAAGCCTTCCATGCCGCGCTCCACGATGACGCCCTTGATGCGGCCCTGCTCGTTTTTGGCCCACACCACGGCCACCTGGCACTCGGGCGAGTTGGAAATCCAGAGCTTGGCGCCGTTCAGCACGTAGTGGTCGCCGGCGTCTTTGATATTGGTGGTCATGCCGCCGGGGTTCGAGCCGTGGTCGGGCTCCGTCAGGCCGAAGCAGCCCAGCCACTCGCCGCTGGCCAGCTTGGGCAAGAACTTGCGCCGCTGCGCCTCCGAGCCGTACTGGTAGATGGGAAACATCACCAGCGAGCCCTGCACCGAGGCCGTGGAGCGCATGCCGGAGTCGCCGCGCTCGATTTCCTGCATGATGAGGCCGTAGCTGATGTAGTCCATCCCGCCGCCGCCGTACTCGGTGGGCACGGTGGGCCCGAAGGCCCCCACGTCGCCAAACTTGCGCACGATTTCCGACGGGAAATGCGCCTGCTGGGCCCACTTCTCGATGCTGGGCGAAATCTCCTTTTTCACGAAGTCGCGGATGCTTTGGCGCACGAGGATGTGCTCCTCGGTGAGCAGGCCGTCGAGGTCGAAGTAATCGGTGAAGCCGTTGGCGTTGGTGCTGCCGCCCTGGGCGGTGTGGGCTTTGGCTTCGGGGGCGAGGACGTCGGCGATGGAGGACATGGCGGTGGTGGGAAAGGATTCAGCACAAAGATACTTCGCCCGCCGCCCGGGCCCCGCCTCCTGCTATCGGGGGCCCTGGGCGGCGGTCAGCGTTAGGGCCAGCGCATCGCCGGGCGCGTAGGGGCCGTCGGCAGGCGCGGGCATATCCACCAGGGTGGGGCCCTCGGCCACTTGCACCCGCAGCCAGTTCCCGGGCAGCACCGCCACCACCCGGCCCGTGAGGGCCGGCGCCGGCGGCGCGGGGGGCCCCACCCGGCCCACCCGGCCGAGGTCCAGCTCCACCACGCGGTGGGCGAGGCGGGTAATTTCGGCGGGGTCGTGGCTCACGAGCACGGTGGTGAGGCGAAACCGCTGGTGCACGTCGAGCAGCACTTGCTGGAGGCGCAGGCGGGTGGGCAGGTCGAGGGCAGCCAGGGGCTCGTCGAGCAGCAGCAGGCGCGGGCGGCGGGCCAGGGCGCGGGCCAGCGCCACGCGCTGCTGCTGGCCCCCGGACAGGGCCCCCGGGCGGCGCGGGGCCAGTGCCGTTAGTTCCAGCAGTTCCAGCAGCTCGGCCACCAGGGGCCCCGCGCCGGGCTGGCCGTCGGCGGCGAAGGCCAGGTTTTCGCGCACCGTCAGGTGCGGAAACAGTGCGTAGTCCTGGAACACGAAGCCCAGCGGGCGCCGTTGGGGCGGCAGCCACTGGCGGGCTCCCCGGTCGTACCAAACCTGGTTTTCGGCCCGCACAAAGCCGTCGTCGGGCCGGTCGAGGCCGGCCAGCAGGCGCAGCAGCGTGGTTTTGCCCGCCCCCGAAGGCCCGCTGACGGCCAGCAGCTCGCCCGGGGCCACGGCCAGGCGCACGTCAAGGACGTGGGGACCGGCGGCGGTGTGCAGGGCTTTGCGGAGGTGAAATTCGATCACGAGGAAATCAAAGCAGGCGGCGGGCAGCGTCCCGTTTCGTTAAGTAAAACAAGCCCACCAAAATGGCGAAGGCCATGGCCAACAGCGCGAGGGCGTAGGCGTTGGCTTGGGGGTAGTGCAGGCTTTGCTGCTCGTCGTAAATGGCGATGGAGGCCACCCGGGTGCGGCCCGGCAGGTTGCCGCCGATCATCAGCACCACGCCGAATTCGCCCAACGTGTGGGCAAAAGTGAGCACGGCCCCGGTGAGCAGCGCCGGCTTCATGTTGGGCAGCAACACCCGCCAGAGCGTGGTGAGGCGCGACTTGCCCAACGTGTACGCCGCCTCGCTGAGCGAGCGGGGCACCTGCTGAAACCCGGCTTGCAGCGGCTGCACCATGAACGGCAAGCTGTACACCACCGACCCCACCAAGATGCCGCCGAAAGTAAAGTTTAGGCTCAACCCCAGCGTGTTAATCAAAAACCGCCCCAGCGCCGTGCTGTCGCTGAACGCCAGCAACAGGTAAAACCCGATGACGGTGGGCGGCAGCACCAGCGGCAGGCTTACTACGGCCTCTACCAGCGGCTTGAGGCGGAAGCGCGCATACGCCAGCCCGCAGGCCAGCGGCACGCCCAGCGCCAGCAGCAGCGCCGTGGTGCACGCCGCCAGGCCCAGGGTCAGCCGCAGGGTTTGCCAGTAGTCGGGGGGCATTTAGCAGGGTTAGGGGGCAAGTAGGGGCCCGGGCGTCGGCGGTTATAGTTCGAAGCCGTACTTGTGCAGCGCCTGCCGGGCCACCGGGCTGGCCATAAAGGCGGCAAACGCGGCGGCCCCAGCGTTGCCCTGGGCCTGCTTCAGCAGCACGTAGCTCTGCTGCAAAGGCGTGTGCGCGGTGGCCGGTATCAGGTAAAACTTGCCTTGGTGCCGCAGCTCGGGGCTGAGGGCCAGCGAGTAAGCTAGCAAGCCCACATCGGCGGCGCCGGTGGCAGCGTACTGGGCGGCTTGGGCAATGTTTTCGCCCATTACGAGCCTGGGTTTTACCTGGTCGTAGAGCTTGTAGTGGCGCAGCACCTCCTCGGCCTTCTGGCCGTAGGGCGCGTGGGCGGGGTTGGCGATGGCAACGTGCTGTACCTGCGGGTCAAGCAGCGTGTTCATGCCTTTTTTGCTGGGGTCCAGCTTCTTGCTCCACAGCACCAGCTGGCCCAGCGCGTAGGGGTGCGGGGCCCCGGCCGTGAGGCCCGCCTGCTGCAAGCGCTTGGGGTAGTTGCTGTCGGCCGAAAAGAAAATGTCAAACGGGGCCCCGTGGCTGAGCTGCTCGTAGAACTTGCCCGACGAGCCGTACACCACCGACACTTGGGCGGCGGGGTGTTCGCGGTTAAAAATCGTCACCAGCGAATCGAGTACGTACTTCAGGTCGGCGGCGGCGGCCACCGTAACGGGTGCGGGGGCCGCGGGCGGGGCGGCCGAAGCAGCCGCGACGCTGCCCAGGAGCAGCCCCAGGGCGGGCAAGAGGAAGTGAGCCATACGGTTGCGGCAAGGGCAGGGCCGCCCAGTACGCCCGGACGGCCCCACCGTTGTATTCGCAAAGATACTCCCAGCGCGGGCGCCCGGTTTTGCCGGGGCCCGGAACCGCGGCAAATTTGTCCTCCCTACCAGCGCAAGTTCACCGAGGCCAGGAAGTTGGTGAAGGCCTGCGGGTAGTAGTAGCTGTAGTACTGCGTTTGGCCGCCGCTGATGTAGCCGTAGGTGTAGCCGTTGTTCACGTACCGGGCCCCAAATACGTTGTTGAGCAGGCCGGCAATCTCGATTTCGCGAAAGCCCAGCTTCTCGGGGTGCCAGAGGTAGCGCACGCGCACGTCCTGCACGTAGTAGGGCGCAATGCTGCGGCCGTCGTTGCTGGTGTTGTCGAGGTACTGGCGGCCGGCGTAGCGGGCCAGCGTGGCCAAGCGCAGGCCGGGCAGCGGCTCGTATTCCAGGGTGTAGGCGAAGGTGACGCTGGGCGAGAACGAGATGTTGGTCTGCTTGAAGGCCGTGCCCCGCTCGCCGCCGTTGTCGTAGTCGGCCAAGTAGTCGGTGTAGTTGTTGATCTTGTTGCGGCTGAACGTGGCCGTGGGGCTGAAGGTGAGGCCCCGGGCCAGCAGCGCGGCGGCTTGCAGCTCAATGCCGGTGCGGTACGAGTCGCGCACGTTGGCGTGAATGGGGTTGCCCACATCGTCGAGGTGCCCGCTGAGCACCAGCTGGTTGCGGTAGAGCATCAGGTAGTAGTTGGCCGACCACTGGATGGGCCCCGTGGTGCGGCGCAGGCCCAGCTCGAAGTTGTTGAGCATTTCGGAGGTGGGGCGGCGGTCGGCGGGCGTATCGGTGTAGTCGGTGCGGGTGGGCTCGCGCTGGGCCAGGGCGTAGGAGGCATAAGCGGCCAGCCCGTCCTTCACCTGGTAAGTGAGGCCAGCCTTGGGGTTGAGGAAGTTGAACTTGATGGTTTGCTGGCTTTTGCCGCCGTTGGGGCTGCCGTCGGGCGCAAATAGCTCGTAGTTCACGTAGCGGTACTGCAAGTCGCCGAAGGCCGACAGCCGAGCGCCGAGCGCCACCGTGGCGCGGGCGTAGCTGTTCACGTCGAGCTTGTGGGCGTTGGGCTCTTCGGCGTAGCGGTAGCCGGTTTCGGGGATGTTGTTGCCGCGCTGGGCCCAGGTCAGCTCGTCGAAATGCTGGCCGCGGTAGTTCACCAGGGCCCCGCCCAGGGTAAAGGATTGCAGGCGCGAGTCCGGGCCCTTGGGCTGCAATTGCAGGGCGTAGGTGGCGCCGTACAGGTCGGTTTTCAGCCAGCGCCGGCGGATGACGTCGGTCGTCGTCAGCGTGTCCAAACCGCCGCCGGTGCGCGGCTGGTACACGGGGCCCGAAATGCCGTACTGCGCAAAGCCTTGGTTGGCCTTGTACTCCTCGTAATAACCGCCGCCGCGCGTCCAGAAAGGCGTCACGCTCAGGTTTAAGTTTGGGGTCAACTGCCTTGAAATCAGGAACTGGTAGTAGTCCTGCTGGTAGTTGTCGGTCTGGTTTTTATAGGCCGGCAGGTGCTGGCCGGCGTCGGTGCCGGCCTCGTTGTAGCGGCGGTTTTTGGTGAGCAGCGAGTCGGCCAGGCCGTACCAGCTCTGGTAGGTGGTTTCGTAGCCGGTGATGATGAGGGCCCGGAGCAAAGTTTTTTCGTCGGAATACGTGCCGGCCAAATACAGCGACTTCAGCCGCGACGAGCCCCGGTCAATGTAGCCCTCGCTCTGCACCCGCGAGGCGCGGGCGTCCACCGTGAAGTGGTTGTTGATGAGGCCCGTGCCGGCGGCCACGGTGCTTTTCCAGGTGCCGAACGAGCCGGCCGAGTTGTTGATTTCGGCGTAGGCTTTGGGGCGCAGGCCCAGGGTTTCCACGTTCAGGCTGGCCCCGAAGGCCCCCGAGCCGTTGGTGCTGGGCCCCGCCCCGCGCTGCACCTGGATGCTTTGGACGGACGATGCCAAATCGGGCAAATCGACGAAGAACACGCCGTGGCTTTCGGCCTCGTTCACCGGCACGCCGTTGAGCGTCACGTTGATGCGGGTGCCGTCGGTGCCGCGGATGCGGAGGCCGGTGTAGCCCACGCCGGTGCCCGCGTCGGAGGTCGTGACGACGCTCGGCGTCTGGTCGAGCAGGTAGGGAATGTCCTGGCCGAAGTTGCGGGCCTGGAGCTGCTCGCGGCTCACGTTCTGGTAGGCGGTGCCGGTGCGCTCGTTGGCGCGGGTGGCCGTGACGACGGCCTCGGGCGTGAGGTTGCGGGCTGGCAGCAAGGCCAGCGCGGGCAGCTGCTGGGGCCCCGGCTGGCCTTGCAGCGGCAGGGCCAGCGCCCCGTAGCCCACGTAGCTGGCCCGCAGCGTGTGGGGCCCCGCGGGCACGGCCGGCAGCACGAAGCGGCCGGCGGCGTCGGTGGTGGCGCCCAGGCCGGGCACGTCGGGCAGGGTGACGGTGGCGCCGGGCAGGGCCGCGCCCCGGCCGTCGGTGAGGGTGCCGGACACGGGGCCTTGCGCCCACGCCGGCGCGGCGGCCAGCGCCAGCAGCGCGGCCCCCGCAAAGGGTAGAGTTTTCAAAAAAACGGTGGAAATAAGGTAGAACGCGCCCGGGCCCCAGGGGTCGGAGCCGAGGCGGAAACGTCCGCGGATTGTTTATTCCCTTCGCCGGCATTACCCGGTTCAGGTTCGATGGGTATCATCTCAGCCGGCGTCGTGCACAACGCCAGCACCCCTAAACAGGCCGCAAAGGTAGGGCCGGCCGGAACCATTCGGGGGCCCCACGGCTTTTTTTCTGACCCCACCGCCGGTTTTTTGGTGAGAATCAATTAATTTAGAGCGCCAAGCCGCCGCAACACCGGGGCGGTTTTGGCCGTTGTTAGCCCGGTCGTTTCTTCTGCTTGCCTGCTATGTACCAGCTTCTCTACGCCGTTGTGCTTTGTGCCGTGCTGCTGTTTGTGCTGGTGGTGCCGCGCCGCCGCGTGGGCCCGCCGCCGCCGCCGCCCGACGGCGACGACGACGGCGGCGAACCGCACGACCCCGGCCTGCCCGACCTCGACCTGCCCCCCGGCATTTCGCGCCCCATCAACGACTGGGAGCCCGACTACAACCGCCCGCGCGTGGGGGCCTAAGGTTTTTTTGCTGCAAAAGCGGGGACGACAGGGCGCGCCGGCACGGCACCCTCCCGTCCCCGCTTTTTGCTAGAACACTTCGCCCACGTTGAACGAGAGGCTGCTGGAGCCCTGGATGCCGCGGGCGTAGTCGATGCCCAAGTTGGTGTGCGACACCTTGTTGAGGTTGACGCGCAGGCCCGCGCCCACGGCCGGGGCCACCTTGTCGTAGCGGCGCGCCAGGGGCTCATCGGCCCGCTGGGCATCCTCCGACACGGCTTGGGCGTTGGCGAACACCACGCCGCCCAGCAAGCGGTTGCGGGTGAGGCCGAAGCGGTACTCGCTTTCGAGGTACAGCAGGTTTTTGCCCCGGAACCGGCCCTGGATGTAGCCCCGGCCCAGGTTGCTCGACGTGTCCCAGCCGGTGCTGGGCAGGTCCAGAAACGGCGGGTTGCCGCGCAGCGTCAGGGAATTGTACGACCAGAAGGCCAGCACGTTGGCCGAGCGGCGGCTGGGGCGCAGGTAGGCGCGGCCTTCGAGCAGCAGGGCCTCGGTGTTGGTGGTGCTGCCCAGGGCCTGGCGGTTGGGCCGAAACACGGCGCTGAGGTAGGCCCCGCCGGTGGGGTTGATGGCGTTGGCCCGGCTGTCGTAGAGCAGGTTCAGTGTGGGGCCCACCGACAGGGAGCGGCCGCGCACCCCGTCGCGGTAGTGCGAAATGACGCTGACTTGGCGCGCGCCGTTGCGGCTCACGATGTTCCAGTGGTCGTCGAGCTGCACGCCCAGCCCAGCGTAGAGGTTGGGCGCCAGGCGGCGCAGCGCGTTTTGGTAGGCGCGCAGGTAGTCGTAGTCCATCGTCACCACCTGCTCGGTGGTGCTGGTGTGCATGCCCAGGCCGTAGGTGCTCTGCGGGTAGTGCATGAGGCGGTAGTCGCCGGCAAAATTCCAGCGGTTACCGGCCGCCCACACCGACGCCGTGACCGTGGCAATGGCCTGCGCCCGGGCCGTGTAGATGAGGGCCCCCAGCACCGTCGACATGTTGGCCCCGGGCCGGCGGAAGGCCACGCTGGTTGCCACTTCGGCCAGCGCGCCGGTTTGCTGCGAGTAGCCCACGGCCGGCAGCAGGGCCACAAACCGGCCGCCCCGCGCCAGGGCCAGCGAGTCGTGCGGGGCCAGGTGCAGCCAGGGCACCGCCGCGTTCAGGGCGTCCACCACATCGGCGGGCGGGGGCAGGGCGCGGCGCACGGGGGCCGTAGCGCGCAGGCTGTCGGCCGGCACCTGGGCAGAGGCCCCGGCCGCGCGTAGCACCGCGGCCAGCAACAAGCAAAACCACGCACGGAACGGCATCACGGCAGCAAAAAGGAGCGAATGGGTAAATTAGGTTTTTCCTCAGACCGCGCCGGGGGCCCCGGGCTTAACACCGCTGGCTGCCGCGCCGGGCGGCTCACCCTATTTCAATTTCGTAAGTGGCCGCAAACGCTTGGCCGGGGCCCAGCGTGAGGATGCCCTCCTTGTCGCGCAGCTCCTGCGGGGGCCCCGCGGGGCTGGCCACGCCGTGCCACGGCTCGATGCACACAAATGCCGCCCCGGGGCCCTTCGTCCAGAGGCCGAGGTAGGGGAAGCCGTCGAAGCGCAAGCGCACGAAGTGCGGCGAGCCGTGGGCCCGCAGCGCCACGCGGGTGAAATCGTAGTTGGCAAACACCAGCGCGTCGTCGGCAAATAGCTCGTAGGTGAGCGGCAGCGTGGCTTGCCGGTGCAGCACGGGCCCAGTTTCGCCGCTGCGCAGGCCGCCGCGCAGCAGTTGCTTGCTAAGGGTCACGGGGTGGTCGAACTCGAAGTAGTAGTCCTCGAACCGCTCGCCCGGTTGCAACGGGCACCGAAACGCCGGGTGGGCCCCGATGCTGAACAACAGGTCGTCGCCGGGGGCCCCGGCGGGGTTGCGCACGTCCCAGCGCACGGCCAGGGCGGTGCCGCGCAGGGCGTAGGTAATGGTCAGCTCGAAGGCAAACGGGTAGTTGACGTGGGTGGCGGCCGAGTCCGTGAGGCGGAAGGCCAGCTCGTCGGCGGTGTGGCGCAGCACGGCAAACTCCTGGTCGCGGGCGAAGCCGTGCTGGCCCAGGCGGTAGGCCTGGCCCCGGTGCAGGTACGTGTCGTCGGGCAGGCGCCCCACGACGGGGAACAGCACCGGCGCGTGGCGGCCCCACACGGCGGGGTCGGCGGCCCACACGTACTCCAAGCCGGTGGCGGTGGCAACGAAGCCGGTCAGTTCGGCGCCGAGGGCGGCGAAGGTGGCCCGGCACTGGGCATTGGCAAGAACAAGGGCGGGCATGGGGCGGGGGG